>JAHHGR010000028.1 GCA_019359725.1 Aphanocapsa lilacina HA4352-LM1
GAGCAGGTGCAAAGGGCAATGGACATGATCAATGACCGCCCGCGAAAAGTGCTTGGTTATCGGACACCACGGGAGGTATTCTTAGCTCAGTCAGGTGCTGTTGCACTTCAAACTTGAATGGGCCTTTCTACAGCAAAATAAGGCCAACGGAGTGATTTATTCCACGGTGACCGACTTTGCCAGATTTCTGGGCTGATCGACGTCCAGGCCGCGGCGGGCAGCGATGTGGTAGGCGAGCAACTGCAAAGGCACAACCGTCAAAATTGGCGAGAGAATTTCATCGACCACCGGCACCGGCAAAATCTGATCGAACGTCTCCACCGCCGCCGGTTCGTCCAAGGGAGCCACACCGATCAGCCGCGCGTCGCGGGCTTTGGCTTCCTGGGCGTTGGAGAGGGTTTTTTCGTAGACTTTGCCCGGCACGGCGACGGCCACCACCGGCACTTCGCTATCGAGCAGGGCGATCGGACCATGCTTCATCTCGCCCGCCGGGTAACCCTCAGCGTGAATGTAGGAAATTTCTTTGAGCTTGAGGGCACCTTCGAGGGCGATGGGGTAATTGAGGCCGCGGCCGATGAAGATAAAATCGCGGGTCGCATCGAATTCGCGGGCAAGCTCGGTGATATAGCGCTCCTGGGTGTCGAGAATCCCTTCGATCTGGGCCGGCAACTGCTGGAGGCCGACCAGAATTTCCCGAATGCGCTCGCCTGAACGGGTGCCCCGCAGGTGAGCCAGATGCAGGGCCAGCAAATAGAAAGCGACCAGTTGAGCTGTAAAGGTCTTGGTGGCGGCTACGCCGATTTCCATACCGGCGCGGGTGTCGATAAGTTCGCCCACCAGCGCGCCTAGAGAACTCTCGGGTCGGTTGGTGATGCCCAGAAGGCGCACACCCCTGGCCTTTGCCGCCGTCAAGGCCGCGTTGGTGTCGCCCGTCTCGCCCGATTGGCTCACACCGATGACCAGGGTGCGAAGGTTCAGAGGCGGCGGGCAGTAGCGAAACTCCGAGGCGTAGTTGACCTCGGTTGGAATGCCCGCCAGTTCTTCGATGAGATATTTGCCCACCAGCGAAGCGTGCCAGCTGGTGCCGCAGGCGATGATATAGATGCGCTCCAGGTCGGCAAACAGGTCGCTCGACAGGCCCAGGCGGATGGGACCGGTCGCGTCACCGATGCGGTCTTCGAGCGTGTCGCGGATGACGCCGGGTTGCTCGTGAATTTCTTTGAGCATGAAGTGGCGAAAGCCGCGCTTTTCAACCAGGCTCGGGTTCCAGTTGAGCGAGCGCGGGGTGCGGCGCAGCCGTGCTCCCGAAAAGTCGTGGATCTGGACCTCGTCGCGGGTGAGGCGGGCACATTCGCCGTCCTGGAGGGTAAGCACGCGGGTGGTGTGAGAGACAATCGCCGGAACGTCGCTGGCAAAATAGTTCTCCCCCTCGCCAAAACCAATCACTAGAGGCGCCTGCTGGCGGACGACGATCAGTTCGTCTGGAAAATCGGCGCTCACCACGGCGATCGCAAAAGCGCCCTTCAATTTGCCCACCGCCGCGAGCACTGCCTCCAAAAGGCTGTGCCCGGCCAGGTGGCAGGCAATCAGGTGCGGGATCACCTCGGTGTCGGTTTCGGATTTAAACAGACAGCCGCGCTCTTTAAGGTGCAGGCGCAACTCGGCGTAGTTCTCGATGATGCCGTTCTGGATGACCGCAAGCCGGCCGCTCGCGTCGGTGTGGGGGTGGGCGTTGTGCTCCTCGGGCTTGCCGTGGGTGGCCCAGCGGGTGTGGCCGATGCCGACGGTGCCGGTGGAGTGCGCCGCACCGTTGAGTTTTTCTTTGAGATTGTGCAGTTTGCCCTTGGCGCGCACCAACTCCAGGCCCGACTCGCCGACCGTGGCGATTCCTGCCGAGTCGTAGCCGCGGTACTCCAGCCGTTTCAAACCATCGACCAGAAAAGGTAAAGCCGTCCGCCCGCCGATGTAGCCCACGATTCCGCACATACACTCCACCCCCGGAAGATTCGGATCGATTCTAAGTTAATGCCCCGGGCAAGCTACCAGTTTTTCCTCTGAATTTCTGCCCCGGGCCACGGGTTTGACCTGGGCGTAGAATAACTAGCAGTGGCTACCGCGCGCCCATGAAGCTCACCTGGCAAGACAGTGAAGAGATCGCCCTCGCTCTTTTGGCGGCCCATCCCAAAGTCGACCCGCTCACGGTGCGCTTTACCGACCTGCACCGCTGGGTCACCGGACTTGCGGATTTTGGCGACGACCCAAAACAATCGAACGAAGGCATACTCGAAGCAATCCAGATGGCCTGGTATGAAGAGTTTCGAGATCAGTAGCGAGCAGGCAAGCGGGGTACCACTAACTGTCCGTCCGGCTAGTGCCGAGGATGCCGGGCGGGTGGCGGCCATCCTGGCCGAGTGCTTCCACCCGGCCGAGGGGCTGGTGGGCTTTTTGCAGCCCTGGATCCAGGCGAGCCTCAAAGGCGAACTGGCCAATCGTCTGCGCACGCCGCCCGCTTTCTACAACTGCCTGATCGCCACGGTCGATGAACAGCCGGTAGGAACTATCGAAGTAGCCATGCGCGGCCTGCCCCAACCGTGGTGGATGCCCGGCTTCGGGATGCGCGATCGCCTGGCCTACGTCTCCAATCTGGCCGTGAGCAACGCTTTTCGGCGCAAAGGGGTTGCCCGCAGCCTACTCATCGAAGTCGAACATCTCGTGCGCCGCTGGAACCAGGCCACGGTCAATCTGCACGTCATGGAGCATAACCAGGGCGCTCTGCGGCTCTACCGCTCGCTGGGCTACCGGCTGGAGCGCAGCGAGCAGGAATGGCCATTTTTTGGCCCGCGCAAACTGCTGCTGGAAAAACGCCTTGGCCGCTGAGCGCAGCTTTACGGGCGCACGACGAACCAGAGGCAAAGCATGGCACCCAACCCGACGATGAGCCGCCGCAGCTGCCGCGGTTCGATCCGCTCCGCCAATCGCGCCGCCGCCCAGCCACCGCCCAGTCCCCCCGCAATCAAGCAAGCCGCCGCTGCCGGTTCCACCAACCCGCTTGCGACAAACAGCACCGAGGCCGCACCGTTGATCCCCCATTGCAGCCAGGTCTTGATGGCGTTGTGCTCGTGCAGGGTGCCCCCGAGATACAGCCCCAGGCAAGCCACGATTAAAATGCCCATCCCCGCTCCGAAGTAACCGCCGTACACGGCTACCACAAACTGCACCGGCAACCCCAAAAACCCCGGGAATGCTCCCCAACGCCTGACGCTCCAGCGCTTGATCTGCTCTTGCAGCGCCAGCAGTACCGTCGCTGCCGCTATCAACACCGGCACCAGCTGCCCGAACAACTCCTCGCTCGTATGCGCCAGAAGCCACGCCCCGCACAGCGCCCCGGGCACCGTCGGCACCACCAGCAACCAGAAGCGGCGGCGGCAACGCGGGTAGTAGTGCCCAAATCCGAGCACCGCCGAGATGCCGCCTACGGTCAACCCGACGGCGTTGGTGGCATTGGCCGCGATCGGGGGCATCCCCAAAAACAGCAGCACCGGGAATGACAGCAGCGATCCGCCGCCGGCCAATGTGTTGATCGCCACCGCCAAACAGCCCGCAAGCACGACCAGGGCGTACTCCAGCAGTGCCGGCTGCCCGGCGAAACCCTCGGCCATGGTCTATACCGCGACGGCCGCCGCAGACAGGCCCAACGCCTGCTGCGCCAGTTGCACCGCTTCGTCGGCCGCTCCCCAAGAAAGGGTCACCCCGGAGCCGCCGTGGCCGTAGTTGTGGATGAGCGGCACCGCCCCGGATTCGAGTTCCACCCGCGCCCCGCGTCGGCGAAAAGGCCGCAACCCAACCCGCAACTCGCTCAATTCACAGATTTCGGCCTGGCGCAGCGCAGGCATGAACAACCGGCATTGCTCCAGCATGTGTTCGAGAGCGGGAGCGGTCTGCTCGTCAAACTCCTGCTGCCACTGGTGGGGTTGGGCGATGCCTCCCAAAATCAGCCGGTCCCCACCGCGCGGCACGATGAAGATGAATTCTCCCCCTCCCGCCGCCGACTGAAGCGCCGTGCAGTGGGCTTCTTTGACCGCCGCAAAGTCCGTGCCGTCGTTGCGCACCAGATACCAGGCACCGCGCACCGCAATCAGCTCATCGCCAACTAAGTCCAGCGCCCCCAGCCCGGTGCAGTTGAAGACGACATCGGCTCGGTGGCGCCGGGCGAATTCGCACAGCTGCGGCGCTGAGCGGCTCTCCAGCCGCTGCGGCTTAAGCACCGCGCCACCGCAGAGCACCTCCCCCAAAAGCCAGCCCATGTACATGTCCGTGTCGATCACCGGCGCCAGATAGGCGTAAGCGTCCACAAAACCCATGGCAGGATTGATACCGTTGCGGCCAATCAAGGCCGCGTCGTGGCAAAACTCCCGCACGCAGGGGCGCATCTCGACCATCTTCTGCCACTCGAAGGGGTTCTCCTCCGCCGCAGTGTCCAGGTAAAACGTCACCCGCCGCAGGTACACCCCTGCCGCCCGCTCGCCCAACAGCTGTAAAAATCGCTCGTAAGAGGCGACGCTCCAGCGCTTCTCGCGCTGGAGCACTGCCTGCGAGGGTACTTCGTAAAATCCGCATACCGCCGGCTGCCATTCCCACAGCGCACCTGCCACCACGGAGGTGGTACGCCGACCGAACTGCTCGGCCACCAACAACACATCGATGCCGCGCTTTTGCAGCAGATACGCCGTCGTCAACCCACTCACACCGGCCCCAAGCACCATCGCCAGGGGACGAACCGTACTGCTCATACTCTCACAACCTCGCAAAAATCAAGTGGCCAATTTTTCGGCTTCGTATCGATTTCGGTTTGGTAGTGTTAAGGGCAGGAGTGCCTGGCAACAGGATGGTATAACCAGACACTCAATACCTGCTGCAACCCTGAAAATACAAACGGAAACCCAACTCAATTATCAAGCGGGTAACGCCTCAGGAGTCTGCATTGCTTTTGTGTCCACACTGGCGCATTCTCCGCGCATGTGCTCAAACAGCCGCTGCTGAATATTGACGAAGGCGCCGAAACCCTCGAAAAACCACTCCTGGAGCGTTGCCGCTGGTTCGGTGCGATACTGAATGGCCAGGTTAAGGGCTGCAGTAGCGTCGTCAAAATGGTCCTTCTCGACGCCGGAACCGCCGTGATGACCGTGCACCGCGATCCAGTACCACGAACTTATCCTATCTCCATCGATCTCGACGGTGCCCCGGGCCGTTTTGAGGTATTTCGCGAAGCCGGAGTCGCCATATTCGTGCCGGACGACGCGATCGATCGTCGCATATTCGCGGTCGGCTAGAAGCTCCGAAGCGGCGTGAAAACCCATCGAGAAGATCAGTTCGCGGAGGTTTCCTGGCACACCCTGATATCCTTGGGCCGTTTCTGCAACGATCGCGGCAAGCCAGCTGGGGATGGCCGCAAACGCGTTTCTCCGATCGTTGGTCAAGCGCCCGTAGTCGCCTATCGCCTTTAAGGTTGCCTGGGCCAGGGCTCGGTGAGGTAGACCTTTCATGTGGCGATCACCATGCTCGTCGATAGCAGCGGCAAACACCCTGGCTGCAACCTTAAGGCCGCGATCCGCTTCGTCGTAAACCCCGCAATCTCTATCCACGAAAAGCTCTCGCGAAAGACCAATCGAACTGGCAAGCCTGGCAACCCAGGAGCCGGCGTAGCTATTGAAATAGGTATAGCGCTGCATGAACAAATAGAGCGCTTCCGGATGTCCAAGTGCAACGCGGCAGGTCTGCTCGACAAGGCGGTCGAGACCAAGAAAATCAAAACGATCGTCGAAAGATCGTGCCGTTAAGAAAGACATGGCGTTGGGTACCCCCCTAGGAAGTAACAATAGTTCGAATTCTTTGCGGAGTAAGCGAACCTTGCAGAGTCACAAAACCCCAAGCAAGAGTAATGCGAATCGGAAGGAGATACAGCGGCTAAAGATTTGAAGAAAATCCATCATGGATTTTCTTCTACGGACCTATTTTTCAATGCATCTTTGGAATGCACAGGAAACAATACTGTCCGCAACAAAAAATCTACTCCACTGCATCAATGCATAGAATGCCTCTCCCTTTTAAGGGTCGAGCCGTTTTCTTTTTGAGGGAAGACATTTTTATACTATGGTTATTTTACTAATTAGTCAACCAATGCCCGGATGGAATTTAACGAGTTTTCCTGGCGCGCAAGCTACCTTTGCTGTGCAAAAATCTTGAATACATAGCAGCAGAAAAATACTTAAATCAATTGGGCAAATTCCCATAGTTTTCGATTTCTGCGTGGATTAGTTGTTGAAATTTCTTGGTAGTAGCTGACCAAGTAAGTTGCGCAATAAAACCACGCAACTTCAGAAAGCTGCGGGGATTTACTGCTTCTAACTTAGGCGGTTGACGATGTCCTCAGTGGGCAGCGGCGACCAGCGACATTCGTCGATAAAACAGCGGCACACCGGCCCAATCCAGACTATAAGCAATCGGGTTGGTCTTACCTACGACGCCTTGGCGCAGCCGGGCTACCCTCCTTTTCGTTCGCGCGAGGTGTATTTGGTTGATTTCGGGCGATCCGCAAGCGCTTCAGCCAGCGGTCGGTGCCATCGTAACGGGGTGCAAAAGACCGTCGGCCATGCACCACCCGATAGTTGTCTAGCAAGCAGACGTCGCCCGGCTCAAGCACCAATTCCCACAAATCGGTGTCGAACCTCTCCACCAGGGCGTCCAGGGCCATCCGGCCGAGCTTGTCGGTGCGTGCACGCTCCACAAAGTAGCGGTCGATTCGCAACAGCGGCCATGCGCCTTCGCCGCTGAGCACGGCGATTTTTTGCGCTTCGAGCGCGGGGGAGTAGATGCGCGGATGCCTGCTCTCGGCGGCGCCGGTGTGTGCAAGATCGCTGCCGATCCGGTAGCGCTTTTCCCTAAGCAGTTCGCGCTGCCAGTCCGCCAATTTTTCGACCGCCGCGGCGGTCGCCACCGTCGTGGGCAGCCGATCCGGATTGCGCAAACACATCAGGGCCAAATAGCCAGGACGCACCTGAAAGTTGCTGTCCTCGGTGTGCCACTCGATCTCCTGCAGGCTGCCGGTGCCGATCTGCTGGCGCTCGTGCTCCTCAATAGGCAGAATGTCGTTGATCAAATGGCCGTTCTGCTCCGTTGCCCAACTGAAGAGATCGCCCACAAAAGAGGCGATCAAGGCAAAAACCAGCTCCTCCTGGCGGGTTGGAGAGCTTTGTATGTGGATGTGGCGCCAGTGAGACGGCGTCTTGCCAAGCTTTTGCTCGTCGAAGGGCATCCCTGAGATGATGAGCACATCCGGACCGGTTCCCGACGTCTTCAATTTGGTCAGGCCGAGCCTGAGAGACAACGGCAACAGTTGGGCCAGCGCGGAGGCGTGTTCGAGAAAGGCAGGTTCCTCGAGCGAGCGGAAGCGGCGGGCCAACTCCCTGCCAAGGGCCGCCAGATCGTTTCGCTCGCCGGCAGAAAGGTTTAGCTGGTAAAGCGATTGCTCAGCATGGAGGCGACGCAGGCGAAGCGACGCGCTGAAGCTTAAATCCAGAGGGCCACCCAGAGTATACACAATTCCACGCTCCTTACAACGGCAAAAATTTTCCAGTAATAGCCACAGCGGAAGCCTTAGCGACTTGACACTGCGCAGATATTGACATGCATCAACCATTCCTACGAGCCAACCCGCGCTCGAAAGATGCCTGCACGATACGCTTTTGGAAGTTCTGTCTTTACATAGCCCTGATTCTGTTAATTGGGACTTTTCAACGAAACCGTCGCGTTCGAGTCCGCGGAAAATCAACATTCCATCCGTGTTGACAGAAAAGGGGCAGTCTAAAGCGTGTTGTCCTGATCGTCACCCTGTTTACTACTCCTACAATGCCTGGAATTGGGCGGCACTTTAGCCTGTCGGCCACCTTTTTGCCGATGGCTTCCCTGCACCGCCTACGGCAGTGCCTCCGCCCGGCAGTAGAGCCGTTGGCTGTCGCTGTCGTAAATCACCAAAATGCGCAACTGCCGATCGCTCGCCTCCGACCAGATGGGCCACCCTTTGCCCGCGAGCGCCTCGATCGCAGCGACCAAGGCCGCATCGATGACCGAACCACCCGCGACGACCGTACGCGGTGGCTGGAGCAGGCGCGTACCCACTCGCCCAACGCCCAGCGCGATTTCCACTACCGCCGGCTCCGCGCCATCGGGCGGCCAGTGGCCGGCCTCCTGCAGCGCCTGACATAGTTCGCGGCTGTAGCTGGCCACGGCGAGGTCATCGCTGCTTTGGCTGCCCCGGAGGAGATGTTCTTGGGGGGAGGGCAAAATTTGCGAATCGGGGGTTGCGGGTAAGCCGGGGGCAGGGCCGGCCTCGGAGGGCGGTTTATCCGCCAGCAGCGGCGTGGGAACGGGCAGTGTCGGCGGTGGCACGGGCTTCGGTGCGCTTTGGGGTGCCGGTGGGGCTTGAGGCGGGCGGGCGGTCCCGCTGGCGCTGCGAGCCGGCCGAGCGGGGGCGGCCGGTTTGCGCATCGGGCGCGGTGCTTCAGCCGGCGCCTTCGCTGCGGTGGCAGCGGGCGACGGTTCGGGCGACCGGGTAGCCAGTTCGGGCGGTGGCGGTGGCACTACCGCCCGCAGCCACAGGTTGACCAGGGCGACTGCGGCCGCCGCGGCGACTCCGACCCCGGCCAGCGCCAGCAGCCGGAACGGGGCTGGCGGTGCCATCAGGTGGGTCCACAGCCGTTCCTCCGCAGCATCCAATTCGACCGGCGGTCCTTCGATCGCCCCCAGCCAGCCGCTGCTGGCGAGCAGCCGCGGCACATCCCGGGACAACCGCTCCAGCCGCGCTTGGCAACCGACCGCAGACCCACCGGCTACCCGCTGGTGCAAGGCGTTGCAAAAGTCGGTGCCGTCGCATTCCTCGAGAAACTGGGCTCCCAACGTCCCCGCTAAGCGCCGGTAAATCTCGCCCAGCTTCTGGGAGATACGCCCCGGTGTGCGTCCCAGGGAGCGGGCCACATCCTGTTTGGCTTCCCCGCGCAGATGCACGCGCTCAAGCAGCAGCTGGTCCGCCTCGCTCAACCCGAGCACCGCTTGCAGGAACCGCTTCCGGCAGTACTCCTCCAGCAAGGCCTTCTCTGCGGCGTTATCCACCGAACCGAGCACCTCGTGCCAGGTGAAAGGGTCGTTGTCGGCATCCGAACGGGCCGGGGCGTCGAGCGATTGGGCGCGGGCGATGGCAAACGCCTCCCGGTGCTGGCGCAGCCCGGCCGCCGTGGTCGGTCTCGCCTGCGCCCAGGTTGGATTGCAACCGCGCTGCAAATCCCGGTAAACGCTCAAAAAAACGTGCTTCGCCAGCCAGGTCGAAAAGCTCGCCAAATGCGGATCAAACTGGGGCAAGCGCTCGAGTATCAGCAGCAGAACCTCTTCTGCGAAGACCTCCGCCTCGAAACCGGCTCCCGCACCGTGGGTCCGGCGGTTCTTGCAATAAACATCGCATAGATCGCGCAGCAACCGATGGAAACGGGGAAGCCCGATCTGGCGCATCCGCGACTCCAGCCGGTGCAGCCGCTCGGCCCGATGTCGCTCATCGAGGTGCACGCTGCGGTGCAGCTGGTGCCATTGGTGCAGCAGCGGCTGCAGTTGCAGCGCCAGTTCTTCGAGCACCTCCGCCTTGGAGCGCCTGAGCGACTGGACCATCGGAAGAAGAGCAGGACTGCGTTTGGGCATCGGATAACCTTTGGCTTGTACGGCAGCTACCAGTCAAGTAGGGAACATACCCTGAGGCGCGAGCGAATTGAAAGTTATCTGGGCGAAGATTCCGCCGAGGCGGATCCACCGAGGGCCAAAGCCCCCGGATCGCCGCTGGCGACAAACGCCGCCCACCAGTACGGATGGGCGCGCTCACTTCCCCGCAACAGCTCCAACTGGACCCGCCGCAGCGCTTCGCCGCGGCCCCGACCAGCCAACAGCTGACGGTAGTACGCGACCATCAGTTCTGCCGTGGCCGCATCTCCGACTTTCCACAGACTGAAGACTTGGCTTCTGGCTCCGGCGATCGATATTGCCCGCCTCAGACCGTAGACCCCTTCACCGCCGGCCACCATCCCCAGTCCCGTGTCGCAAGCGGACAGCACCACCAGTTCGGTGCCCTCCAAGTCGAGGCCCATCGCCTCCAGCGCCGTGAGCACCCCGTCTTCGCCGCCGCTGGTCCGCTTGTTGAACCCGGCCAGAGCCAACCCCGAGCGCAGCAGCGGGTTCTCGCCCCCCCCCGCGGAGGGTGCGAGAAAAAAGCCGTGGGTGGCCATGTGCAACAGCAGCGGACCGTAGGCCTCCTTGAGGGCGCTCTCGGTGGCCGCGGCCCCGATGAGCGAGCGGGCACCGGGCAGCAGCGCCAGGATGGCGGCGGCTTCGTCCGCCGTCCTCGGCAGCCCTTGCACCCGCAGCTCGGCCAAGTCCGCCGAGCGCACAGAGTGAGCGGAACGCTGGGCGGCGGCCCCAGCCGGGGGAAGGGCACTTTCAAAGTCGGGAGCAGCCACCAGCAACGGTTCGCTGCGAGGCCGAACGGGCGGCTTGGCAAGCCGCACTAGATCTCGGCCGGAGGCCAAATACACAAGTTCGAATTGCTCCAACAGGTAGCGACCCTGCTCATCGACCAACGCGCCGAACGGCAGCAGATTGAGCTGGGCGTCGGGTGCTATATACAGCGCGTGCGCATCCCCCAGCCGTGCGCGCAGCGGCTGCATCAGCAAGCTGTCCAGTTGACGCGCCAGGGCGCGCACGGCGGTGGTGGGAGTCTCTGCTCGGTCCAGAAGCGCGCGCCAATCAAGCACCATCCGGTCAATGGTGGCGGCCTCCGCTAGGTCAACAGCCCGGACCGGGCCGTCGGCAGGCAGCAGATAGGCGGCGTAGTGCTCGGGGGCGGACCGGTTGGCATTGAAAGTGGCTGCAGGATTGTAGGGCCGGTAGCGCACAAGTTCGACCAGCGCGGTACCCGCGGGCAATTGCTGTTGCACCGCCTCGACGCTCACGGGCCGGGAAGGCGTCCCCAACACGGCGCCCCTGGCGGCTAGGTCGGCCTCCAATTGCCGGGTCTTTAGCTCCAGAGCCTCCAGCTGTTCTCTGTACCGCTGCGGCGTGTCCTGCTTCAGCCCTTGGAAGACCAGCGCTGCGAGCGCCGAACGCGTCTGGGTGAGCTGGTCGAGCAGCCCCTGCTCGCCGGGAGCGAGTCGAGCGCGCAGCCGGGCGAGTGTAACGGCCAACTCGTCGAGCAGGCGACCTTTTGTTTGTAGCACAGCATTCAGAGCCAACCGGGCGGCGGTGGGATCCGCGGGGACATAGCGCAGGTGGGCAGAGACACTCAAGTTGACACCTTCTGCAAGGGTGTCCAGGTAATCGCGCTTGCGCGCCTCGTCGCCCGCAGCCAGATTAAGATCCAGTAGGCGCTCCTGAACGTCCAGGCGCTCCTGCAGCAGACCAAGGGCCTCCGCTGGCCGCGCTTGCTTCAGCCGCAGGCTGGCGAATGTCTGGAGAATACTGACGATTATGGGGTGCTGCAGCCTGAAAGCCTTTTGGTGGATTGCAAGGGCTTGCTCAAGCAGCGGCTCCGCCTCCCGGTAGCGGCCCAAGCTGGTGTACAGCACAGCCAAACTGTGGAGTACTCGAGCCTCATCGGGGTGCTCCAGACCGAGAGTTTTGTGATGGATGACCAGAGCGTGCTTGAGAAGCGGTTCCGCCTCCAGATATTTGCCTTGATCGACGTACAGTAAAGCCAGGTTGTTGAGGTTCGCTGCCACCTCGGGGTGATCAGGACCGAGGACTTTTTGGTGAATGGCCAGGGCCCGCTCGTACAGCGGCTCCGCCTCCCGGTAGCGGCCCTGCTTTGTCTGCAAGACAGCCTGGTTGTTGAGGCTCGCGGCCACACTGGGGTGCTTCGAGCCGAAGACTTTTTGGCGAATGGCCAGGGCCCGCTCATACAGAAGCTCCGATCGCCCGTAATCCCCCCGATCCGCAAGCAGGTTTCCGAGGTGGTTGAGGCTCGCGGCCACATCGGGATTTTCCGGTCCCAGCAGGCACTCGCGAACCGCCATGGCCTGCTCAGCCGGTTCGAGCGCTTGCGCGTAGTCCCCCTGCTGCCACAACTGCAAGCTCCGTTGGTGCAACCGCTCGGCCTCCGCCAGATCTCCGGCTATCGGTGCCGCCGCGGACGCGGGAGCGATCAGGGGCCAGGCAGTAGATAGGCACAATCCAAGCGCCAATGCCAGATTGAAGACATGCACCCACCGACAGGCAAACAAGTTGGACAAGTGTAGCTCTATTTTAGAGATGATGTTCAGATTCCCCATGGCATCCCCAGTCCACCGCCGACGCAAAGAACACCGTTTATACCGGTGGAGACCAGCATAAATCCTCGCTACCGAGAATGATGGTATCGATTAGAACACGCAACTTCGAACGAAATCGCAAAAAAATATGTATTGTTATTATTTTCAGGCGCGCTGCCTACATTGCTCGGAAGACCTTCAATTCCCCGCGCAGTGGAGGGGTGTACCGATAAAAAAGGACCGGGTCGCCCCGGTCCGCCAGCTACCATCACAAAACTGTGTCCATCGTAGGCACCGATACCGGAGCCGGCGACCACCTTTGCCGTACGGCCGGTTGCCCACCTGCGCACCGCTGCGTGCGCCCAAGCGTAGGGGGCTATCGGGTGCGCAGGTGGGCTCTACCCTGTGCGCCCAAGCGCACCCGCCTGTACCGGGGACGACCCTGTGGTACCCCCCGTTCCAAAAGAACAATAGGAGCACAATCCCCCAGCAATCCAGACAACCGGAGTACGCCCGTGACCAGCCAACGCCTCAACCGCCTCCACGCCCTTCAAATTCTCGGTGCTGCCGTGGGCACCGCCGTTCCTCTTATCGCCTGCGCGACGATGGTGCACGCGGCGACCACCGGCCAGATGCCTGTCTTTGCCACCGGCATCCTGCCGCTGGTGCTGCTGGCGTGCACCTCGGTCCTGGGCTGCTGGCTGTGGACAGAGACCGCCGAGTTGCAGTAGCACCTCAGCCCATATCCCATAAAAAACCAGGCTCGAAGCCTGGTTTTTTATATCTGCCATGGCCCAAACTTGCTCAGGCGCGCACCTGTACGTCCCGGACGGCAAATCCTTTTTCGACCAGTTGGGGAGCGAGGGCAATCTGGTTCTCGACGCGATCGACAAACAGGACACCGTCAAGGTGATCGATCTCGTGCTGGATGCAGCGGGCGAGCAGGCCGGTCGCTTCGAGGGTGACCGGCCGGCCGTTTAGATCGCGATAGGTAGCCACGACGCGCTCGGGACGGCGCACATCGGCGTAAATGCTGGGCACGCTCAAGCAACCTTCTTGATCGACGGCCAGATCGCTGCTGAATTGCTTGATAAGCGGGTTGACGAGCACCAGCGGCGGCCGGGCGGCATTCTCCGGGTCGATGTCGACGACGATCAGACGCTTGTTGACGCCTACCTGGGGAGCGGCAAGGCCGACACCGTCGGCGCTGTACATCGTCTGGAGCATCTGCTGGGCGAGCTTGCGCACTTCGTCGTTGATGCCCGAGATTTGTTTGCTGCCCTGGCGCAAGACCCGGTCCCCCAGGGTATGAATCGCCAGGGGCGGCTTGGCTAGCTTTTGCTTGGGCACCTGCAGTTGATTGGCCATCGATACGCTTAGAAGCTCAATAAGTTTATTATGGCACCCTTGATCTTCTGACGACGGCCGCTGGGATCGGCCTTTAGACCGCCAGTGCCTGAGCGCTCAGCACCCGGCTCCACTTCTGGGGATTTTCCAGCACCTGGCCGGTACCGAGGGCAACACAGGCCAGGGGCGATTCGGCGATGTGCACGCAGATGCCCGTCTCGGCGGCAATCAGTTCGTCGAGGCTGCGCAGCAGGGCGCCGCCCCCGCACAGCACAATGCCGCGCCGGTAGATGTCGGCCACCAGTTGGGGCGGGGTAAGTTCGAGGGTACGCCGCACCGCATCGACAATCGTGCGGATCGGTTCGCGAATGCACTCGCGCACCTCGCTCTCGTGCACCATGTGGATGCGCGGCAGGCTGCTCAGCAAATCCTGGCCGCACACCTCGATGCTGCGCTCCCCGCCGGACCCGGCGGCGGAACCCAGGTCGATTTTCAGTTGCTCGGCGGTGTGCTCGCCGACGATAAGGTCGTAATGCTTGCGCAGGTACTGGATGATACAGTCGTTCATCGCATCGCCCGCCACCCGCACCGACTGGGAAGCCACACAGCCCTGGTGGCACAGAACCGCCACCTCGGTGGTACCGCCGCCGATGTCGACGATCATCCCGCCTACCGGGGCGGTGACCGGCAGCCCGGCACCGATGGCGGCAGCGAGCGGCTCGTCGATAAGGTGCACCGCCCGCGCCCCGGCGTGGGTGGCCGTTTCGATCACCGCCCGCCGCTCGACCTCGGTCACCCCGCTGGGGATGCCCACCACCATGCGCGACACCGAGGAGGAGGTGCCCATTGCCTTGCGTACAAAGTGCTTGAGCATCACCGCCGCCGATTCAAAATCGGCGATCACCCCCTCGCGCAGAGGCCGCGAGAGCACCATGTTGGTCGGAGAGCGACCAATCAGTTGCGATGCCTCCTCGCCTGCGGCGATCAGCCGGTCTCCCCGGCATTCGAGGGCGACCACCGAAGGCTCCGCAAGCACAATTCCCTGACCGTTGCGGTAGATGAGCGTGTTTGCCGAACCGAGATCGATCCCAATTTCACAGGCCGAACGGTTAAAGAGTCTGAACATAACCCTGTCTGCCCCCTCGCACGCGCAACGATCCGAGGTGAGGTACGGGCTTATTCTATGCGCTCGGACGGCTGCTATAGAGCCCTTTCGTCGCAAATCTTGTACTGTCTTCTTAGAAGCCCTTTGGCAGAGAGGCGCCCGCCCCCTGCGTCCGGCTTTTTGCCGTGGACAACGCAGGTTGAACAGCAATTTGCCATCCCACGGTTGGGGGAGAATCTGTAAACCGCCGAAGAATCCTGGCTACGACCATCGCCCGGTGATTTTTAGGCGGCGTCTGCACTTAGGTGCGGCGTGGTGGTCGGCGGCTCGGCGGCGCTGCACGCGCCGGGCAGTAGACAGCGTGTCGAGCGGAGCACTGGCGCGCCGAGTTGCTATAGCTTTCGGCCGCTGGCCATCCTCTTTGTCAACCGGCGCAGGGAGGACAGTAGAATTGAAGGAGTGTCGCAACACTGCTTCACCAATCTTGGGAGCCGGAATGGATTTCGGAGTCGGTTTTCTCACAAACAGCGTCATGCTGCCCATCCTGGACTTTCTGTACCGGATTGTCCCTAACTACGGCGTGGGTATCGTGCTGCTGACGCTGATCGTCAAGGGGCTATTGTGGCCGCTGACGGCCGGCTCGATCCGCAGCATGCGCAAGATGCAGGTGGTGCAACCGGAGATGCAGCGGCGCACCAAAGAAATTCAAGAAAAATACAAAAACGAGCCCGAGCGCATGCAGCAGGAGATGGCCGGCCTCTACAAAGAGTACGGCAACCCGCTGGCGGGCTGTCTGCCGCTGGTGGTGCAGATGCCGATTTTGTTTGCGCTATTTGCCACCTTGCGCGGGTCGCCCTTCGCCGACACCGTGCACATGGCCACAGTCCAGGTGAAGCCCACCAGCGAACTAACCCGCGTCGAGACCGAGGGCAAGTCCTGGGAATACACAATCTACCTCACCGACGGCATGCAGGAGCGGCAGAGGATCACCTTCAGCCCCAACTTCGCGCGGGTGCCGGTGGGTCAATCGGTGCAATTTAAGGTCGATCAGCTCAACGGCCAACCTTTCACCGCCCTGCCGCCCCGCTTCGAGATCGTGGGCGGCGCCGACAAGGGCAAGTTTCTGGCGAACGGCACCCTCGAAGCGCTCGCCCCCGGCGATGTGAACGTCCACGTCGTTGTACCGGGCATCGCCGCTGAAAAAGGCTTCTTATTCGTCGAGAAGCTGGGCCGCTCGGGTATCTCGGGCAAAGACGGCATCTACTGGGACAGCCTGCTGATGATCGTCCTGTTTGGCGTCTCGCTCTATTTCTCCCAGAACCTGACCACCAAGCACAACCCGAGCATGACCGACCAGCAGAAGCAAATCAACAAAATCACGCCGTTTATCTTCTCAGGCATGTTCGTGTTCTTCCCGCTGCCCGCGGGTGTGCTACTGTACATTTTGCTGTCGAACCTCTTTCAGATCGTCCAGACCTATTTGCTCTACCGCGAGCCGCTGCCGGAGAACATCCAGCGCATCCTCGATCAGGCCAAGCGCAAAGAGGAGACCGACAAGCCCCTGCCCTTTGAGAATAAGCAGCGCCGCAACAAGAAAAAAGCATGATAGACACCCAGACCGACGACGCCCGCACCTGGCTGCAGTCTGCGCTGCAGCTGATGGGATTTCCCGACGGCGTGCAGGTGGTCGAAGCTCCGGACGACCCCGGCGGCCAGCGCTGGCTGGAGATTGCCGAACAAGCGCTCAGTCCCGCCCAAAAGGAACTGCTGCTGAGCCGCGAAGGCGAAGGGCTCGATGCGCTGCAGTTTTTGCTCAACACGACGATGCATCTGCAGACCGACAGCAACCAGCCCTACACCGTCGAACTGGCCGGCCATCGCCTCAAGCGGCAGCAGCAATTGGCCGAGATGGCCTGGGAAGCTGCCGCCCAGGCGCGCTCCAGCGGTGAGGAATTTGTCTTTGGAGCGCTTACTGCCGCCGAGCGCCGCCAGATCCACATGCTTTTGCAGGACGAGCCGGATCTATCGACGTTTAGCCGCGGCAAAGAACCCGAACGCCGCCTGGTGGTGCGCCCGCGCACCGCAGACGCCGCCGAGGAGAGCCCCGATGCTGCGCTCGATTGAGCTGCGCGCCCTCGCAGCGAGCCCGACGCGCTCTGTGAGCGTCGTCATCGACGAGCCGATTGCGGCGCTGCCGAGCCTCACCCCCGTGCAGGGCGAACTGGCCGTCGCCCACCGCGGCGATTTTCTAGAAGTCGCCGGCCACGCCCAGACGATCGTCACCCTCGCCTGTGACCGCTGCCTGCAGCAATTTAACCATCGCCTCGCGACCAACTTCGAAGAGGTAATCTGGCTGGAGGACGCGCCTGTGGAGGTGCCCCTCGAACTGGAGGTACCCCCCGCCCACCTCGACGAGCTATTGCCGCGCGACGGTCGGCTCGACCCGGTCTATCTCATCTACCAGCATCTGTGCCTGGAGTTGCCCGTGCGCAACCTGTGCTCCGAGCAGTGCCAGGGGGTCCAGACCACTCAACCCCAGGAGCCAAGCCTCGACCGGCGCTGGTCTGCTCTCGCCCGTCTGCGCGAAGAGCTGGGCTGATCCGCCGCCTCCCCCGCTCTGGTAAGGTGGATTCCAGCAAAATGGCGCCGGCGGGGATCACAACGCATGGAAACTCCAGAAGAGAAACTGGCAAGCCCGAACCTGGGCGATCGGCTCAGCGCGGTAGGTTCACTGCGGGACGTACCCGCCGAGCGCTCGGTGGCGCTGCTGGTCAAAGCGGCCCAGGACGACAATGCCCGCGTGCGCTACGCCGCCGTCAGCCTGCTGGGTCAAAAAGAGGACCCTTCTGTCCTGGGCTTGCTGCGAACCTTGCTCACCTCGGACCCGGAATTCGACGTGCGCGCCGCCGCCGCCGCCGCCCTGGGTGATTTGCACGCCCAGGAAGCCTACGAAGATTTAGCCGCCGCCTTTGCCCAGGACAACGAGTGGCTGGTCAAATTCAGCATCCTGGCCGCCCTCGGCGAACTGGGCGACCGGCGGGCGGTGGACCTGCTGGTGACGGCCCTCAAGGGCGACCCGCTCATCCGCACCGTCGCGGCCGGAGCCCTTGGGCAGCTGGGCGACCGGCGGGCGGTGGGCGAACTAGTCGCCTACATCGACGATGAAGACTGGCAGCTGCGCTTTCGCATCGCCCAGGCCCTCGGGGAGTTGGGCGGCGAAGAAGCGCGTTCTGCACTGCAAGTTCTTACCCACGATCCCAGCGATGCAGTCAGTTCCACAGCCCGTTCTGCCCTCGAACAGCTCGCGCAATAGCCTGGACTTGTCCAAAGCTTGATCTGGAAGCTTTCCTTAAATCATCCCCAGGCGTGGGCAAATGGTATTCTGCGGAACATTAGTATCTGTCGCAATGCGTAAGCATTTGTACTGGTTCTCCTTATACTCTGACACTCCCCCCAGGGGAGTTTTTTTTCTTCATAGCCAACAATGGGACCCAACGCGTCCCCACCGGGCGTGCCACGATGGTTGAGTGTCTGTTGCCGGTGCGCGCGATGGCAAGTGTCGATCTGCTGCCCTACAACTTGTTCAGTCGCCATCTGCAGGAGCGCTTTGGCGAAAAAGTCTTCAAAGTCACCCTCGATGCCGGTTTTGACTGCCCCAACCGCGACGGCACCCGGGCGCGCGGGGGCTGCACCTTCTGCGACGCCTCCGGTTCCTCAGCCCAGGTGAGCCCTCCGACCACCCCTCTAGATGTGCAGCTGCACCTCGGCATGGCGGGCTGGCGGCGCAAGTTTGGCCAGAAGGCCCGCAAATTCATCGCCTACTACCAGGCGTTCACCAACACCCACGCGCCGGTAGACCGGCTGCGCGAAGTCTACCGGGTCGGCATGGAGCATCCCGACTGCGTGGGCGTCGCCATCGGCACCCGCCCCGACTGCGTGGGGGAGCCGGTGCTCGATCTGCTGGCTGAAATGGCCTCCCGCAAATACCTCTGGGTCGAGTACGGCCTGCAAAGCGCCCACGACCGGACTCTGGCACGCATCAACCGCGCCCACACCGTCGCCGAATTCGTCGATGCGGTGCGGCGCACCCGGGGGCGGGGCATCGAAGTCTGCGCCCACCTGATCCACGGCCTGCCCGGCGACACCCCGGAGATGATGCTCCAGTCGGTGGATTTGCTCGCTTCCCTTGCGGTCGAAGGCATCAAGATCCACTCGCTGCATATTGTCAAAGGCTCGGTCATGGCAGGGCAGTACCTGCGCGGCGAGATCCCGCTGATGAGTCAGGCCGAATATGTGCAGTGGGTGTGCGACTCGCTGGAGCGCTTGCCCTGGCAGATCAAAATCCACCGCCTTACGGGCGACGCCCTGCCGCACCTGCTCATCGCCCCGGAGTGGTCGCGCCACAAACTCGCCGTGCTGGGCGCCATTCAGCAGGAGATGCGCAGGCGGGGCACCAGGCAAGGTGCCTGGTGCCCCGCCTGCGCATCTGACACCTGAAACCTGTTAAGGAGTGTTGCGCCCATGGGGCCAGTGCCAGGCAAAGGCGTAGGATCATCGGGACGCTCAAGGAACTGAAGCTATGACCCTGGCACGCTATGTCTACACACCGGATCCGCAGGAGGGGACGCTGCTCACCCCGGTGAACAATTCCACAGCGATCCGCTGGTTCATCGACAACCTGCCCATCAACCGGGTGGGGATGGATGAGTTTACCCGCGGGCTGGAAATCGGCATGGCCCACGGTTACTGGCTCATCGGTCCTTTTGCGCTGCTCGGTCCTTTGCGCAACACCGAACTGGGTCTGGTGGCCGGGCTGGTCTCGACTATCGGTTTGCTGCTCATCTCGACCATCGGGCTTTCGGGCTACGCCTCGCTGGTCCAGGACGTACCGACCGAATTCGACCGCAAGGGCTGGAGTCGGCTTGCCGGCGGCTTTCTGGTGGGTGGCGTCGGGGGGGCCATCTTCGCGTTTGCGATTTTGCAGTTTTTCCCGCTGGTCTCCGCCATCGCCCGCATCCCCTAACCCGTGAGCGGGCTTTGCGCCTGCACTCTCGTCAGTGCCGCCCAGGTGCAGCAAGTCGAGGCGGCGCTGTTTGCCGCGGGGATGCCCGTCGAAGCCTTGATGGAAAAAGCGGGCCTGCGGCTGGCGGCGGCGATTGCCGCTGACTATCCGGCCGGGAGGTATCCGCGGGTGGGGGTGCTTGTCGGTCCCGGCCACAACGGCGGCGATGCCCTGGTGGTGGCGCGCGAACTGTGGCTGGCCGGGCGAGCGGTGCAGGTGTTCTGCCCGAGACCGCCCACCAAGCCCCTCGCCCGGACGCACCTTGATTACTTTCAGTCGCTGGGGGGCAAGGTGCACACCGGTGCAGTCCCTGAGGAACCGGGGGTGGATTTGTGGGTCGACGGCCTGTTCGGCTTTGGTCTGGAGCGGTCCGTCGCCGAACCCTACGCCGGGCTGATGGCGCAGGTGAATGCCTCGGGGGTGCCGGTAGCCGCCGTCGATCTGCCCTCGGGGCTTTCGAGCGAGACCGGTGAGGCTCTGGGCGGCCTCGCGGTGCGCGCGGCGCGCACCTACTGCCTAGGTCTGTGGAAGCGGGGGCTGTGGCAGGATGCGGCGCTCGATTGGCTCGGGGTGCCTGTGCGCCTCGATATTGGATTTGCCGAAGCGCAGGTGCGCTCGGTTCTGGGGGAGGATCACCGGTCAGCTCGGCTGTTGTTGCCCGATGCGGCCCGCGCCGGGCTGCCGCTGGCGCGCCCGGCTACGGCCCACAAGTACAGCGTCGGCACGCTGCTCGCGGTGGCGGGATCGCGCCAGTACGGGGGTGCTGCAACGCTGGTGGCGCTGGGGGCCCGCTCGGGCGGTCCCGGCATGCTCTATCTGGCCCTGCCCGAATCGCTGGCGGACCGGGTGGCGGCGCGGCTGCCGGAGGCGATTGTCTATTCCTGCCCACAAGCCGAAAATGGTGCCCTCGCCGATTTGGCGGGTGTGGACCTCAAAAAGTTCGACGCGGTGGTTTGCGGCCCGGGCTTGGGCAAAGCCGACCAGGCCCTGGTGCTTCGCCTGGCGCGCGAAGCAGCGGGCGCCCTGGTGCTCGACGCCGACGGTCTCAATTTGATCGCAGGTCAGCTGGAGGTGCTTGCGCAGCGCGCGGCCCCAACAGTGCTCACCCCGCACCCGGGGGAATTCAAGCGGCTTTTTCCGGACATTGCCCTTGCCGATCGCCAGGGGGCCGCCCGCACCGCCGCCCTTCGCTCCCACGCCTGGATCGTGCTTAAGGGGGCGCGCACGGTGGTCGCCTCCCCAAGCGGCCAGGTATGGGTCAATCCTGGCGGCTCACCCGCCCTCGCCCGCGGCGGTTCAGGCGATGTGCTCGCCGGGCTTCTCGGTGCCCTGCTCGCCCAGTGCGAGAATCCAGAACCGGCCGTGCTCGGTGCTGTCTGGTGGCACGCGGCGGCGGGAGAGTGGCTTGCCGACCGACACACCGTCCTGGGTGTCGATGCGGAGACCCTCGCGTTGGGATTGCTGCCGTTTCTGGCGGCGGACAGCCGTTAAGCCTGCTCCAGGGGGGCCATCGTCAGCCCCTCGCGCGACAGTTGCTCGTGGTAAAGTTCCGCCTGTTCGAGCGGACCCACCCAGACGATCGCCCGCCCCTCGCTGTGCACCTGTTGAGTCAGCTTCCAGGCGCGATCGGGGTGCATGTGGGGAATGTACTTGATCAGGCAGTTGGCCACGTGCTGGAAAGTATTGAAGTCGTCGTTGAGGACGATGACCTTCCAGGGCTTGAGGGCCTTGACGATGGTTTCCGGCTTGGTCGCAGTGACAGTAGCGCTCGACATCGCTCTTCGCTCGCTTAACGTCGGTCGTCTCAGGCTAGCCGTTGCCGTCGCCGCTGTCGCGCAGGTTCTTGGGGGTGATCTTGTTCACCCAACCGGGGGCCTCGCTGCCTTCCCAACCTGCCGGGCGCTTGGAGCTATACCAGGCAACCGAACCGATGGTCACGCACGCCACGAAGCCGACGGCCAGCAAAGCCCAAAAAATGACCATGATCCCTCCCGGTAAAACCACCGTTGGTATCAATTTTAGAATAGATATGAAGAATAGATCTCCATCTACCGCAGCTAACCGCCCTCCACGGCGGTTTTCTAGGATGAACGCACGTCCGCAGACCCGGTGTTTAGCCATGCTTTCCCTGCCCACCCTGTCCCCTGTCGATCTGGCCCAGTGGATGCTCGAAGCGTTCGGTACCCAGCTGCGCGTGCGCTACGAGCGACCCTTGCCCGCGGGCGAAGGCTGTCTGCTGGTGGTCAGCAGCCACCGCAGTTTCTTGGACGCGCCGCTGTTGGTGCGATCGATGGGCTCACCCGTCCGCCTGGTCTGCCACCACTACCTGGGCCAGGTACCGGTGGTCAACGAACTGGTCCGTCAGTTGGGTGGTTTTCACCTCGGTCCGGCGGGGCAGGGCTGGTCGACGCTGTTTCGCCAGGCGAGCCGCTATTTGCTGAGCGGGACCCACGTAGCCATCTTCCCGGAAGGAGCGCAGCTGATTGCCGCCCACAGCCGGCCGGGCCAGGTGGCGACCTTCAGGCGGGGCTTTGCCCACCTGGCTTTGCGCAGCGGCATCGAGCATCTGCCGATTGTGCCGGTGGCCATCGTCTCCGAGCGCGAAGCGAGCGGTCCTCTGGTGCCCCTGCGGCTTCTGAGCCTCTTCGACGGCAGCGAACCGATGTTCCAGAAGGCGGGCTGGCATCCCTATGTGCTCTACGAACAGGTCGAATTGCGCGTCGGGGCGCCGCGCCGGCTCCGCCCGGAGGAGGTCGCCCGCTACCGCGGCGGGCAGGCAGCTGTCGTCACCGCCGCCCTGGCAGCCGAGCTAGAAGATGCCGCGCGCGAGTTGACCCTGACTGGAGGTCGCTATCCATGCTGAGCGAGCGGCCTTTGCTGGTTTATTTGCCGGGCCTCGACGGCACGGGCAAGCTCTTTTTTCAGCAGGAATTTAAACTCGCTGCCTACTGCGACGTCATTGCCCTGTCGATTCCGGTGGACGACCGCGGCGAGTGGCCCGACCTGATTGACCGGGTAGACGAGCTGATTGCCGCTCACCCCGGCCGCCGGGTGATTCTGTGCGGCGAATCTTTCGGCGGTTGCCTGGCGATGATCGCCGCCATCGCGCGGCCGGAGGCTTTCGATCGCCTGGTGCTGGTCAACCCGGCCACCTCCTGGCGGCGGCAGACCTGGCTGAACCAGGGCGCGCGCTGGTTGGCCCTGCTGCCGACGGTGTCGCTGCAGGTCGCTGCTGTGGTGTTTTTGCCGTTTTTGAGCGCTACCAACCGCCTGACCCCGGAGGACCGTCGCACGCTGCTGACCACGGTGCGCCTGGTCTCGCGCGACACGATTCTCCACCGCCTCGAACTGATGCAGCAATGCGACTGCGACGGGCAACTGCACCGGCTTTCGATGCCGACGCTGCTGTTGGGGGGACGGATGGACCGGTTGCTGCCCTCGGTACAGGAGGTGCAGTGGCTGGCTGAGCGGCTGCCGGATGCGCACGTCGAAATCTTGCCCTACAGTGGTCACGCCGCACTGATCGAAGAAGAACTCGATCTGGGGGCTTACTTGCTCAAGTATGGCTTCGTGCACAAACCCAGCGAGCGCACCTTGTGAAAACACCTGGGCAGCGAGCGCCGCAGGTACTGAGTCCCCTGCGGCTGTTGGAGGCGGACCGTCCGATTGGCGCCCTGCCGATTCTTCCGGGTTCGGCATCACTGCATACCAAATCCGGCAAGGGGGATTCCGGGTGCACCAGGACGGTCCTTGTCAGAGCTTCAAACCACGGTGGTTAGGCGGACTGAACCCCCGCTCGGCCGTTTTCAATCACAAACGAGGCAAAAGTCTCGATGGGAGAATCCGGGGTGCTCACCGACTCGACGTAGCGGATGTCCGCGAGCCAGCGCTCGCGGTTGAGGTGGCAGCGGATGTAACCGCGCCGGTCGCCGTCGAAGAACTTGATGTGGGGGTTCTGCGGGATCATGGGGCCGTAGTAGGGTCCGTAGACGATCGCATCGCCGTTGGTGGTGATCGATGGGGTGACAAATTCGGACGCGACCGTCGGCGAATCGGGGTTCTTAAAGTCAAGCTTCAGATCGCTGACAAAAGTCGAGTGCCAGTCACCCGTGATCACTACCGGGTTGGCGATGCGCTCGATGGCGATATGGCGCAAAAGGCGCTGGCGGGCCACCGGATAGCCGTCCCAGCCGTCGTTCCAGTAGCGGGTGCCACCTTCTAAGTCATGGTTGAGTTCGGCCATCAGCACCTGCTGAGCGAGCACATTCCAGAGCGCCCCGGAGCGTTCGAGACCTTGGCGCAGCCAGCGCTCCTGATCGAAACCGGCCATCGTCTTGGTGGGGTCCAGGGCCGCTGCGCAGCGATCCGATTCGCCGTCGCCGCAGGGCTGGTCGCTGCGGTACTGGCGGGTGTCCAGCACACTAAATTCGGCCAGATCTCCAAAGGCGAGGCGGCGATAGAGGCGCAGGTTCGGCCCGTCGGGAATCGAAAGACGGCGCAGGGGCAGGTGTTCGTAGTAAGCCTTGTAGGCGGCGGCCCGGCGCATCAAGAATGTCTCCACCGGCTCGAAATTTTCGGAGATGGCGTCGGTGTAGTCGTTTTCGACTTCGTGATCGTCCCAGGTAACCACCCAGGGGAAGCGGGCGTGGGCCGCCTGCAGGTCCGGGTCGGTCTTGTAGAGGGCGTGCTGGAGGCGGTAGCGATCGAGGGTGACGGTTTCGGGGGCGAAGGTGTCGGGTAGAGTGGCGCCCCGCACCCCGCCGGAGGCGATACCGTACTCGTAGGTGTAATCGCCCAGGTGCACCACCAGGTCGAGATCCTCTTCGACCATGCGCCGGTAGGGCGAGTAGAAGCCGTCGTCCCACTTCTGGCAGGTGGCGATGGCGAAGGCGAGGCTCTCGAGGCGCGAACCCGCGGCCGGGGCCGTTTTGGTGCGACCGACGGGGCTATATTCGCTGCGGTAGCGAAACTGATAGAAGTACTCCCGGCTGGGTTCCAGACCAAAGACTTCGACGTGCACCGAGTGGGCCAACTCGGGCGAAGCGAGGGCCGTGCCGCGCCGGACAATGCGGCGCATCCCGGCGTCGGTGGCTACGAACCACTCGACGCTCACCCGACGGGTCGGCATGCCGCCGTCGGCCGCCAGCGGATTGGGGGCCAGCCGCGTCCAGAGCACGATGCTGGTGGGCAGCGGATCGCCGGAGGCGACGCCTAGGGTAAAGGGTGTCGCTCCGAGGCTGGGGGCGGAGCGGGCGTCCTCGCCGCTGGTGAGCGCCAGGGCAAAAGCACCGGCGAGGGTGCCCGAGACCGCCAGAAACCGGCGACGGTTCAAAGACTTGCGGGCAAAGCTTTCGAGAGCAGGCCGGGAGTTGGGCATCTGTTCAAACCTCTTACGACTCGCGAGAATACAAGGCGAGCCGATTGTAGAAGCCGACCATTAATGCCCCTTTATTTCCTGGTTAAGCGATGCGCGTGATGTTTATCGAGTACGGCATGGGTCTCGACCTGCACGGTCAGAACGCGACGGTCGCGGCGGAGCGGGTGGATGCCGAGCAGGTCAAGCAGGTCTTCCCCTACGGCCAGGTGACGGTGCAGATTGTTCCAGGCGGTATGCTGTGCGCGAGCGGCATTGTGCTGCCGGAGCACGGCGACAGCAAAGATCTAGTGATTATTGTCAACGCGGCGGTCGAAGTGGGCTACTGAGCGCTCATCACCTGGCTGGTTTCGGTTTCTAAAAGCCCGTCGCGCAGGCGCACCAACCGGCGGGCGCGATTACCCACTTCTTGATCGTGGGTGATCACTAGCACGGTGATCCCCTCGGCATTCAGCTCTTCAAAGAGCGCCAGCACCTCCTCGCCGGTGCGCGTATCGAGGGCGCCGGTCGGTTCGTCCGCCAGCAGAATACTCGGCCGGTTCATCAGGGCGCGGGCGATGGCGACGCGCTGCTGCTGGCCGCCGGAGAGCTGATTGGGCCGCTGCTGAATCTGGGCAGCCAGACCGACGCGCTCCAACAGTTCCGTTGCGCGCACTTTGCGCTCCTTCGCGGGCGTCCCGGCATACAGCGCCGGCAGCATCACGTTTTCGAGGGCGTCGGAGCGGGCCATCAAGTTGAACTGCTGAAAGACAAAGCCGATTTCGCGGTTGCGGATCTGGGCGAGGGCCTTGCGATCGAGGGTGGCGACGTTGTTGCCGTTGAGATAATAGTTGCCGGAGGTGGGCCGGTCCAGGCAGCCGATGATGTTCATCAAGGTCGATTTGCCCGAGCCCGACGGACCCATGATTGCCACGTACTCGCCGCTATCGATGTCAAGATCGATGCCCCGAAGCACGGGCACCTCGTTGTTGCCCAATTTGTAGGACTTGCGGATATTCTCCAGACGAATGAGCATGCGGGTTACTCCGTGCGAAGGGCGACGATCGGGTCGAGCCGGGCAGCCCGGCGGGCCGGGAAAACTCCAAAAAATAGACCGATGCCGGTGGCCACACCCACGGCTAAAAAGACGGCCATGGGCGTCACCTCAGGCTTAATGGGGCTCAGCGCCCCCACCAGGGCGGCGGTTCCCCAGCCGAGGCCCAGACCAATCAGGCCGCCCAACACCGAGATGAGCACCGCTTCGATCACAAACTGGGCGAGGATCACGCCTTCGCTGGCGCCGAGGGCTTTTCTGAGGCCAATCTCGCGGGTGCGCTCGGTCACCGAGACCAGCATGATGTTCATGATATTGATGCCGCCCACCAGCAGGGCAATCGCGGCAATCAACCCCAGCATGACCGTGAGCCCGGCGGCGATGGCATTGAACACGTTGAGAATTTCCTGGGCGTTGCCGACAAAAAAGTCGTCCTCAGCGGTGATCTGGTGGCGGGCGCGCAGCAGGTTGGTCACCTGAAAGGTGACCGCTTCGATGGTTTCGCCCGGCTTGGTCTCCAGAAAAATGATCCTGACCCGCCGACCGAAGGGGGTGACATTGGCGATGAGCGATTCCTCCACGACGGTGAAGGGCATGATGGCGCCGCGCTCCAGAAATTGCAAATAGCCTCGAAAAGCCCCCGAGCGCTTCTCCAGCACACCAATTACGGTCATCGTCCGGCCGTTGACCAGAATTTGTTTGCCCACCGGCTGCTCGGCGCCAAAGAGTTCATCGGCGATCTCCTCGCCCAGGACCGCCACCCGGGCGCGCTGCTGTACCTCTTGGTCGGTAAAAAACCGTCCCTTGCGGATTGACCAGTTGAGGATGCGCGCCAGTTCGGGCTCCATGCCGTAGATGCGGCCGTCGGCGTCTTTGTTGTTCCAGACGACGCGCCCGTTCTCAGACAGAATGCCCGACGCCCGGCTGATGGCGCCAATCTGGGTGCGCAGGGCCTCCATGTCCTCGACGGTGAGGGGCTTGATGCGGCGGTCGGTGTTCTGGGTGAGGCCGTCGGGAGGGCGGTCCTCGCTCACCACCACGACGTTGGTGCCGAAGCTGCGGAACTGGTCTTTGACAAATTTTTGGGTGCCCACGCCAATCGCCACGATGAGCACCACCGAACCGACGCCGATGATCAGCCCCAGCATCGTGAGCACCGAGCGCAACCAGTTGGCCCACAGAGCCACCGCCGCGATTTTCAGGTTCTCAAGCCACGACATCGGCAAACTCCTTGTAGGCGCTATTCGGTTCGAAGGGCGACAATCGGATCGAGCCGGGCGGCGCGGCGGGCCGGGAAGACCCCAAAAAACAAGCCCGTCGCCACCGAGACCCCGAGGGCGAGCACCACCGACCAGGGGGTGATCTCGGGCTTAAAGGGCGAGAACTGGCCGATGCCCACCGCCGCCGCCAGGCCCCAGGCCAGACCGATCAGACCGCCCAGCACCGACAGGAGCACCGCCTCGGTGACAAACTGGGCGAGGATCACTTCTTCGCTCGCGCCCAGGGCTTTTCTCAGGCCAATCTCGCGGGTGCGCTCGGTCACCGAGACGAGCATGATATTCATGATCCCGATGCCGCTCACCACCAGTGAGATGGCCGCCGTCAGCCCCAGCACCACCGTCACCCCAAGGGCGATGTTGTTAAACAGATCGAGCGTCTCCTGGATGTTGCCGATCAAAAAATCGTCTTTGTCGGTGACGTCGTGGCGCAACCGGAGCAGGTTTTTGATCTCAAAGGTGACCTGGTCGATAGTCGAGTCGGCTTTGGTCGCCGCCAGAAAACCGCCCACTTTTTTGCCGAAAGGCGAATCGCTCGGGATCAAGCTCTCCAGCGCCAGGGGCAACGGCACCAGCACCCCGCGATCCACGTCGATCCAGCCGCCGAAACTCGGACGGGTGACCCCTACGACGGTGAGCTGGCGATTGTTGACGACGATCGTCTTGCCGACGGGATCTTCAAAGCTAAAGAGCTTCTTGGCGAGGGTCTCGCCCAGGATGGCCACCCGCGCCCGGCTTTCGACCTCGCTCGGGCTGAAGAAGCGGCCTCTGGAGTAACTGAGGCGCGTGACGCGCTCGAGATTGGGGGGAACCCCGGTCAATTGCGCCTGGGACTTGCGCGCTCCCCAGGAGACCGAGGCGTTGCCCAGAGCCAGCGGAGCCACCGCTTCCACCGCGGGCGCCTGGGTGCGCACCGCCTCGACGTCGGCGAGGGTGAGGGGGCGGCGGCCCTTGGTGCGCGGACCGCCGTCGTAGACGCCTACGACGTTGGTGCCCAGGCCCCGAAACTGATCTTTGACGAAGTTCTGAGCCCCCACCCCGAGGGCAATCACCAGGATGACCGCCCCGACGCCGA
This sequence comes from Aphanocapsa lilacina HA4352-LM1, assembly GCA_019359725.1. Lineage (GTDB taxonomy): Bacteria > Cyanobacteriota > Cyanobacteriia > Gloeobacterales > Gloeobacteraceae > Gloeobacter > Gloeobacter lilacinus. The sequence goes on from JAHHGR010000028.1 coordinate 28,609, forward strand.
TGATCAGGCCCACCATCGTCAGGACTGTCCGCAGTCGATTGGCCCAGAGGGTCGCGGCGGCCAGTTTGAGATTCTCGTACCAGTCCAAGGCCGGATCTCCGAGTATTGCGCTGGGGCTTATCTAAAGTCGTTGCTCTTGCCCAGGACTTCCTCGATGTTGACATCGGGAGGCAACTTGGCAAAGAGTTTCTCGCCATCGCTCAGGCCGCTCAGGATCTGGGTTTTGTCCCCCAGGCTCACACCGGTGCCCACCTCGCGGTAGGTCGGGCCTTTTTGGGCGTCGGGGACCAGCACGCCGGTTTTGCCGTCGCGGGTGATCAGTGCTGTCGTCGGTACCACCAGCACGCCGCTCACCCGGCCCGCGACGAAGTTGACCGTCACGTTCAGGCGCGATTTGAGGGTGCGGGCCGCTTCGTCATCCAGGCGCACGCGCACCTGAAACTGGGTGATGCCGCTTTCGGTGACCGCCTCGGGGGCCACCAGCCGCACGGTGCCCTTAAAGACGGTACCCGGGTAAGCCGAGGTGGTAATTTGCACCGGCTGGCCCACCTTGATGCGGGCGATGTCCGACTCGGCCACGGTGGCGAGCACCTCCAGCCGGTCAATCAGCAGCAAGATCGAACTGGAGTTGGCCGAATCGCCCGAGGTGTTGACCGTGGGCGAGACGAACGCCCCCGGCTGGGCGTAGCGCTGGGAGATGATGCCCGAGAAGGGCGCCCGGATGGTCAGATCCGCAAGGCGCGTCCGGTTGTTGCGGTAGGTCGCCTCGGCCTGGTCGAGCCGGGCCTTGGCCGCGAGCACCTGTTCGTTGCGGGTGCCGGCTTTGTAGAGGTTGAATTTTTCCTGGGCCGCCTTGAGGGCGTCCTGGGCGCGGGAGAATTCTAGACGGCGGTTGATCACCTGGGTCTCGGCGATCGCCCGCTCGGTGAAAAGCCGCTCCTCGCGCACCAGGTTGTTGCCGGCAATGTCGACGTTGGCCTGGGCGGCGCGCAGATCCGCCCGTACCTGGTCTATCTCCTGGGGCCGAAAACCGTTGCGCGCCTCCTGGTACTGCGCCGCGGCCAGATCGCGCGCCGCTTTGGCTGCCGCCACTTCGCTGACGATCCGACTGGCATCCATCTGAGCGAGCACCTGCCCCTGGCGGACCGCGTCGCCTTGATCGACGTAGAGCTTCGTCAACAGGCCCGCCTCCTTGGGGCCGACGTTGACCTTGCGGTTGGGAGCCACCTGGCCCGCGGAGGTGATGCGCACGTCGGTGCTGATGCGCTCCGCGGCGGTCAGAAATTTCTCGAACTTGGCTGCCGGATCGGGGCGGGCAATGGCAAACGTAAAGATCGCCACCGCTACGCCGACCACACCAATGCCCACAAGCAACCAGCGCCACAGCGCCGGCCATTTGAACTCAGCGTTCAGCTGGGATGTCGCCATTCTGGTCTGCTCCCACTCGTTGCCACCATAGCCAGGCTAACAGGCGCCCGGCGGGCGCAGCTAGCGATAGTCCCGGTCCCCCTCCAACCAGTGAACAAAAAGTGGACACTATTTGAACTGGCTTCTCAAGGCCCATCCAGCGTACACCTGGACGAGCAACTCCGCCCAACCCCCGCCGGATCTACATCCTGGCCCAGGCAAACGCGCGGGAGTCCCGCGACTCCCGCCCGCGAAACGCCCAAGGACTTGCCTGAAATGTGTCAGAAAATGTAATAATTGCCGACTCACAAGAACTGATGCAAATGCACTCAAGGCTTGGTGAACTTGAGGGTCATCCGGTCGCTCTCGCCGATGGCCAGGTATTTCTCGCGGTCCTTCTCGCCCTGGCTGAGGGTGGGCGGCAAGGTCCAGACGCCGCCGACGTGATCACGGGTGTCCCTGGGGTTGGCGTTGATCTCGGACTTGGAGGTCAGCTTGAAACCGGCGGCTTCGATCTTTTTGATCACATAGTCTTCGGGCATATAGCCGGTCTTGATGCTCTCGGCGACGCTCACCCCCGGCCGGGCACGGTGCTCCTCGACGCCGAAGGTGCCGCCTTTTTTGAGCACTTTAAAGGCGGCAGCGTAGACTTTGTCCTCGTAGCCCGCCGCCGCCCAATTGTGGATGTTGCGGAAGGTGAGCACCAGATCCGCCGAATTGTCGGGACCGAGGGTGAGGTTGTCGGGGGGAGCGACGAGGACGGTCTGTACTTTGCCGTAGGTCTTGGGGTCGGAGGCGAGCCTTTCGTTGAGGGCGCGGGCGCTGCGGGTCATGCCCGACTCTTTGGGGCCGTTGGCATCGAAGGTGCTCACCACCAGCTTGCCGCGCTCGGCGACCACCGGGGCGAGGATCGTCGTGTACCAGCCGCCGCCGGGCCACAATTCGACCACGGTCATCTCCGGGCGCAGCCCAAAAAACGTGAGCGTCTCCAGGGGATGGCGATAGGTGTCGCGGGCGCGCTGCTGCTCGGTGCGCACGGGGTTTGCCATCGCCGAGCGGATCTGCTGCTCGATGGCGGCGGTTGCCACCTGCTCGGCGCCCACCGCCGCCGGGCGACAGACGGCAAGCCCGGCGGCACCGGTGATCAGCAGCGCACCGGCCAGGAGGCCGGGCCACAACGGACGGAACCTGATATCGGCCATGGGAAAAATCCTGTGGTGTATGTCCGCTTCTTCCAAGAAGAAATTATACCGAACGCGGTTCCCGCTGCGGTCACTCCCGGGGGTGGACGAGGGAGTTGACAAGCTTGTAACATATCCGTAGTATGGGCAGAATGTTTGATTTTGGAACCTCGCCCGAGTGAGCAGTAACGCGAACAACCCGCTGGCAAAGGGTTTGCTCGGGGCAGGCTGGCGTCCCCTGGGCCGCTCGCTGGACTGGGAGTACCTGGGGCATCTGGCCCTGCGCGATACCTGGAAGCTCAGCCAGAAGACCCTCGATATCGCAAGCGATCTGGCCGATGCCCTCAGCCGCCGCGACCATCCCTGGTGGGCCAACCTGCTGAACGTGTTCTCTGAGAACATGCAGTACGAACTGGACGAATATTGGGACTACATCACGCCAGAGCCCACCGCGCCCGACTACCGTTTCAAAGACACTCTGAGCATCGATCGGCCGGTGGTGCAGGCGGTGGGCCGCGAGAGCATTCCGATCGACTATGTGCTCAATCGGCTGCAGGAGACGGTGATTCTGCGCATTCTCGCTCTGTTGGGCCGCCCCGATTCGATCACCCAGTACTATCTCGATCGCCACTTCGAGTTTCCGGTGGAGCAATTTGTCGACTGGGACCGGATGCTGGTGCCGGGGACGCTGTTTGCCTACTGGAGCGGGCACCAGGTGTGGCTCAAAATTTGCCTCTCCCAGCAGCAGGGCAAGCAGCAGTACAGCCTCATCGCCATCGAGCTTTTGCCGCTGATCAACAAGACCGCCTACAACCTGGCGGTGATGCTGAGCGGTTACCAGAGCCGCATCGGCCGGCTGGCGAGCCCCTATCCGATTCGCTCGTTTCCGCCGCAGGTGCAGGCGTTTACCGACGCGGTGCAGCAGGCGGTGCTGGATGGGGATCATCTGGCGGTGCTGGTGCACGGCGAACCCGGGACTGGCAAAACCGCCTGGGCGCAGGCGGTGGCCAAAGAAATTCTGCAGCCGCTCGGGTTTGTAACGTTCATCCTCGACCACGACGCGGTCGAAAACTTCGCTCCGCCCGCTTACCTGGAGCGCGTCTGCCTGATTGTCAACGAAGCGGACAACCTCGCCCAAAATCGCGCGAGCGAAGTCGCCCAGGCCAGCGGCAAGACCGAGCACATCCTGGGTCTGCTCGACGGCACGCTCTACAGGAGTGTCGTCGACGAGTCGGGTCTGTATGCCCGGCAGAAGCTGGTGGTCGTCCTCACCTGCAACACCACCGAGCGCCTCGACCCGGCGGTGCTGCGCAAGGGGCGCGTCGATCTCATCTCGCAATTTACCTATCGCTTTGTGTGAGCACCCAACCTGTGCCTGCTGCCCCGCCGCTAGTCGGCCGCTTCTGGCGGTTGTCCGTGGTCAGTGTGCTCTCCAACCTGATGGTGCCCCTGGCGGGGCTGATCAGCACGGCTTTTCTGGGGCACCTCCCGCAGGTGAGTTCCCTGGCGGGGGTGGCCCTGGCCACGGTGCTGTTCAACTATATCTACTGGACCTTCGGCTTTTTGCGCATGGGTACCACGGGGCTCACCGCCCAGGCGGCCGGGCAGGGCGACCGCGACCGGGTGTTGCTGGTGGCGGAACGGATCAAACGGCTCGCCCGCCATGCCATCTGGCTGCTGCCGGTGCTCGCGGTCGGTTCGCTCACCTGGATGCTGGACGGCTACTTTCTGGGCCTCACCGAAAGCAAGATCCTGCGCACCTCGGCTATGGGGGCCGCCGTGGGTTTTGCGCCCCTTGCCGCGCTCGCCTGGCAGCAGCACTCGAAGCCATTGTTGTGGCTGGCCGTCACCGCTTACATGGTCGGCCGTCTGATCCCGCTCACTTTGCGGGTGGGAACGGTGGGCGACCGGTAGGTCCGCAGGCTGTGCTCAAGAAGCGATCGCTTCAGGAACGGCCCGGATTTTCGAGTCGATGCAGTCGCGGGCGTGGTCCACAGCCGCCTCTTCGCTGGAGAAACAGAAGAAGCTCGGGTGGAACCGGCCGTCGGGAGCGATGCAATCAACTGCTATACCATTCCACTCCTCTCGAATAAGAATTTCCCAGCCTTTGTAGTCCATGGTTCGACACCAGAGAGGTTCACATCCAGCATAGACTCAAGTGGATTTCTGTCGATACGTCCATCGTCGTATGCCTCTCGAAGTACTGCGCAGTGTCGGCACCCACACTGGCGAGCCCCCTCCCCGTCAGACTGGCTGCAGTGTGAGGCGGGGTGCCCTAAGATCGCGTCGATCCCGCTGGGCGTCAAGCGGTCTATTTTTTGTCGCTCCTAGTCGGCCCGCTCCTGGGTCAGTTCCCGGCTCAGTGCGCGCGCCGCTTCCAGGCTGGTGTGCCGCAGACGCTCGAAGGTGGAGAGGGCCTGCTCGGCTAGATCCCGCGCCTCGGGGCGGCGCTCGAGGCGGGCCAGGACCCGGGCAAGCCGAAACTGGCCCTCTGCCACCAGGTCGCGGCGGTGGATGGCCTCGGCCAATCCCAGTCCTTCTTGCAGCCAGCGCTGCGCCAGGGGCAGATCCTGCCGGTGCAGGGCGACCAGGCCCAGGTTGAGGGCGATGCTCGCGCGCTCCTCCTGCAGCTTGTGGGCCTGGGCGTAGGCCTGCTGGTAATAAGTGTGGGCGCGATCGTAATCTTTGCGGTCGCAGGCGACGCCGCCCAGGTCGTTGAGGACGGTGGCCAGCTGGCGCACGCTGCCCTGGGCGCGGCAGTAATAGAGCACCGCCTGCAGGTGGACCTCGGCGCGGTCGAAGTCGCCGCGGGCGCGGGCGCGCAGACCCTCCCAGCGCTGCCGGTAGATGTCCACCTCGTCTTTGATGCCGCACTGGGCCGCCGCGTACAGCAGCCGCTGCATCCAGCGCTCGGCCTCCTCCGGTTCGTTGCGCGCGTAGGGGCCGTAGACCCACACCAGGCACTGGGCACCCCACACCGCCCCCAGCCACTGCTCGGTGGCGGTGGCGATATCGAAACTTTGTTTGCCTATCTGCACCAGTTCGTTCCAGTAACCGCGAAACCACAAAAACCGGCGCAGCACCCGAATCAGCTCCGGCAGCATCGCGGCGGCGCGCTTTTGCAGCGGCGTGAAGCCGTTGCCGCCCGTCTCCTGCAACCACATCAGGCAACCTTCGAGGTTGGGCCACTCCGCCTCCAGCCGCTCGTAACCGGCAAAATCCTCGGGATGGTCGCCGCCGTGGGCGCGGGCGAAGGCGAGACAGGCCTGGGCGTAGCGAAAGCCCGTCTCGGTGTCGACGCGGGTGCGCGCGAGGGCACGGGTCAGGGGCAACAGGTGAAAGCGCTCGTGCTCCGCTTCGCTCTCGGCGAGGGACAACAACACCAACCGCTCGCAGGCGGCGCGCACCGCTTCGCTGTCCAGGCCGCTGGCCGCCGCGAGCAAATCGAGCGACGCCGGGGCGCGAAACAGCGCCAGAGCCGCAAACACCCACTGATCGGCCGGGCTTGTCTGCGCAAGCGCCTCAGCAAAGACAAAGCCGTGCAGATCGCTGGTCATGGCGGCCTGACCCAGCAGATCCAGTACCCGCGCAAAGCTGTAGTCTTTTTCGGTGATCAGGCGCACGGTCCAGCGCAAGGCCAGCGGTGAACCGCCCGCCGCCTCGTACAGTTTCTGGGTGCCCACTTCGCCCAGGGTGTCGATCAGTTCGCGCACAGCCGCATCGCCCTCAGCCAAGCGGCCGAACAATTCGCGGGCCGTCTGCCAGGGCAGCCGGTCGAGGCGGACAGTCACCGCACTCTCACCGGAGCGTCGGCGGCTGGTGACGATCGCCTTGCAGTCGCGCGGCAGGCGCCTGAGAAATTCGCCCACCTCCTGGCGATCCTCAGCGCTCAGTGTTTCGAGATTGTCGAGCACCAGCAGGGCGCGGGTGCCCTGCAAGGCGCGCTCCAGGTGCTGGCGCTTTTGTGAGGTCGAACTCAGCCGGTGCACTTCGGTGCCCAGCAGCCGACCCAACTCGTCGAGCAGCGCATCGAGGGAAGTCGGAGCCAGGGTATCCTTCTGGACGCCGCGGGGGGTGAGCACCGTCGTCTTGGCACTCACCCACAGGTAGGCGCCGAAGCAGCCTTCGCGACGGCAGAAGTGGGCCACCGCGAGCGCCAGTGAAGTCTTGCCCAGTCCCCCCTGCCCGTCGATCACCACCCCCCAGCCGCGCTCCTGGGGGCTGAGTCCCTCCAGGCACTGGGCCATTTCTGCCTCCCGCCCCACGAACAGGTCGCCGGGTGGCAAATTATCGACCAGGGGGGCGAGGTTGGCGGCCGGAACCGCCGTCGCCGGGGCCAAGCGCGCCAGGCAATCCTCGAGGCGGTCGCAGCGGTCGAGTTGCCGGTCCACATCGATGAGCAGCTCTTTGAGGGCCGGGCTCATCGGATAGTCGGCGGCCAATCCGTCCAGGTCGTGCAGGAGCACGCGCGCCAGGCGCAACTGTCTTCCGAGTTTTTTGCTTTGATCGAGCAGGACCGGATGGCGCTGCTTTTCGATGCCGTCGATGGCGTCGTCCAGTTCGTCAAGCAACGCCCGCGCCCGCTTGTATTCGCGCGTCAGGTTGCCAAAAGCCTCTTGCATGGTCCATTCTCCAGTTCAAAAGCAGTGCCCGAATTCGCTTCGGGCACTGCGCGCATTGTCTGTTGGGGTCTTAGGCGGCGTTTTCAGAAGGCACTTCGAAGACCAGGTCTTCGCCCAGGCGCCGGGACGCGCCCCCGGCGGCGAATGTCGAGAGATCCAACTGTGCCCCGGAGTCGATCAAGTTGACGTCGTAAGCGGCAATCGCCTGCTCCGCCGCCGAAAGCTCGCTGTCCGCCTCGGCCACCGCGAGCGCTGCGAGCCCTTGCGCCGCCTGGAGGGCCTCTTCGAGCGCCTGCACGTTGGCGGGCTCCATCAGTTTTTTAAACTCACTCAAAGCTGCATATTCGTGTCGAAGGGCGACATGTTCGCCCTGCAGGCTGCTCAGCGCCTGTTGCACCTGCTGAAACTGGCCGAGCAAATGCAAAAATTTGCGCTTCAGTTCGGTGTGTTCGTCTACCAGCGCGGTGTGGCGTTCGTCCAGTTGAATGTAAGCCTTGCTCAAGCGTAGATACTTATCGCTCAGCAAATCCATGAATAGGGTGCTCCTGCGTTTTGGCCGGTGTGAAGTTGGGAACTGTAACAAATACTACTACAGCCCCATTGCGAAGTGCGTGGCGAGGCTCTGTTAGCATAGGGCCGCACAACGACCGGTCCATTGTATGAGCAATCTTCCAGTCTCCGGTGAGGAGCAGATCCTGGCGGAGGGGCCGCTGGCCGATTGTAGCGACGAGCAGTTGGTTGCCGGGGCGAGCGCATCGCCTTTGCACCTGTGCGCGCTGCACCGCCGCTTCGACGGCCTGGTGCGCAGACTGCTTGCCGGGGTGGAACCGGGGCGGCGGCGGGAGGCCCATCAGCAGGTCTGGTTTGCCGCGTTTGCTGAGTTGGAGGCCGGGGCGGGGCGGCCGCTGCCGGTGGCCGGGTGGCTGGAGCGGCTGGCCGAGCGGCTGGCCGAGAGCGCCCTGCCTGTGCCGGGCGACGTTTTTCTACCGGCGCCGCTTGCCTGGTACCTGCGGCGCGCCTGGCGGGAGTTGCCGCCGCCGATGCGGTTGGTGCTGTTGTTTGTCGAAGTAGAACGGCGATCGGAAGAGGAGATCGCCCGGTTTTTCAGCGAGCGGCAACTGCCGACCCATCCGGCCCAGGTCGCCGTCCGCTACGAGCAGGCGCAGCAGAAGTTGATGGCAGGGGTGCCCCCGGAGGTCCGCGGACTGTACCTGAGCGAAGCGCTCGACTGTTTGAGCCTGGTGCCCTGTCTCTATCCGGTGGTGGACGAGGAGCTGGCCGCCTTCGAGTCCTGGCGGCGCGAACGGGAAGAGCAGGAGCGAGAACAGCAGACCCAGGCGGCGGTGCCGGCACCCACCGGGCGCCCTCCCCGGCTGCCGGGTTGGCTGGGACCTGCGGCGGTGGCAGCCGGACTTTTGGCGGCGGGTACAGTTGTGCTGCAAGCTCCCCGGCCCGGCGCAAATACGCCGTCGGCGGTGCCGATTGCCCTGCCCCCGGCGCAGCAATCGCAGCCAGTCAGTCAGCCTATGGCTTCCCTGCCGGCCGCTGCTGTCTCCCCGCCACCGCCTGCCTGGCGTGGAAGAACGTATCTGCTGGTGGTCGATCCGGGGCCAGCCGGTCTGGCCACGTTGCGCCGCGTCGATCGCGGAATTTTCTACCGTCAGCACCGGGGCAAACCCCATGTGCAGATTGGTCTTTACAGTACCCGAAAAAAAGCCCAACCTGCCGCCGCACAAGTCGCACAGCTAGGCTTTACTCCAATTCTCACCCCTGCCATCCTGCCCTAAAGTTCGGGCTCGCTTCTGCTGTGTGGTAAAGCGCTCTTGAAGTCCGAACTTGGGGGATCTACGCTGTTGCACACGCACGGTCACTTAAGGAGCTAGGCAATGACCAGGCAACAGTGGGGTGTCGCCGCAATGGGCTTGTTGCTTGCTTGGGGAACTTTGCTGGTGCTGAGCAACTTCCTGGTGGCGCTCGCCTGGGCGGCGATCCTTGCCTGGGTGAGCTGGCCGGTCTACGAGTGGATTTGCACACAGCTGGGTGGACGCAGGACCGTCGCGGCCCTGGGGATCACGCTGCTGCTGGCGCTGCTGGTCATTTTGCCGGTGGTGTTGGTGGTCAGTGGTGGGTTCGGCGAGGCGGTGCGGTTGAGCCAGCTGATCAGCGACCAGCGCCTGCTGGGGCCGGAGGCTCTGCGGGGCGCCTCTGGGCAACTGCAGCTGTGGGCGGGCAAGGTTCCGCTGGTGGGCGAGCTGATGCAGGAGCGGATCGAACAGCTGAGTGAAGCGGAGGGGCGCGGCTGGCTGGCGGGCGGGGCGCGGCAATTGCTCGCAGTGGTACTGGCCCTCAGCTCCGCCGCCGGTGTAGCCCTGGGCTCGATATTACTCACGATCGTGTTTTTGTTTTTTATGTACACGGGCGGTCCGGACCTGGTGTTGCAGACGCGCCGGGTTCTCGGTGCGCTGGGGGGCGAGACGCTCGCCCGGCTGCTGGTACCGTTGGGTCTCACGGTGCGCTCGGTGTTTCTGGGGTTGGTGGTGACGGCGGCGGTGCAGGGAGGGCTTGCGGCCCTCGGAATGTGGGTGGCTGGGATCGCTTTTCCGTTGCTGTTTGGGGTGCTGGTCGCCCTGCTCGCTTTGCTGCAGGCGCCGGTACTGCTGGTGCTGCTGCCCTGCGTGCTGTATCTGGCGGCCATCGGCCAGGGCTGGCAGAGCGTCGCCCTTTTGGCCTGGAGCGTGCTCGTGGTCGGGTCGATCGACAATGTCATCAAACCGCTGTTTATCAGCAAGGGTTCGGGCCTGCCGTTTGTGCTCGTCTTTTTGGGGGTGCTCGGGGGATTGTTTGCCTTCGGAACGATCGGCATTATCCTGGGGCCTGCGATTTTTGTTTTGCTGCTGGTACTAGTGCGCCAACTGCCTGATCCCGGGCAGGCGAGCGCCGTGCCGTCCGGTCCGGCGGTTTCCGCAGTGTCTGAGGATCTGGCGCGCTAGTGCGTGATGTGCACAAAATACTGCCATTCTTGATCTCCTCTGAGGGGAGGGAAATGGCCTTCGCGCAAGCGGTCTATGACTCTCAAAGGGCTGTGTCCGAAGCCAACCAGAGGCTTAAAACAAAGTCAGGACGAGCGGTTGCTCGGGCCGGGCGTAGCTGGCGCTCTCGGGGGGCAACTGGCGGGGATTGGACAGATCGCACTGGGAACGGTAGCCGCAGCGGCGACAGTGACTGCCGGGCTCGGGCTCCCAGTCGCCGCCGTCGAGCAAATTGGCCACCAGCCGCTCGGCTGTCTGCAGGGCGTAGCGCTGGTGGTGGGGCTGCACTCCAAAAGTCAGCTTCTCGCCGCTCAGCAAGTAGTAATGGCTCACCGTGCGCAATGTCTGCCCGTACTGGGCGCCAATGCCCAGGATGTAGCAGGATAGCTGCAAGTCCGCCTCCAACTGGCTGAGCGAGCGCACCTGGCGAGCGGTCTTAAATTCGACCAGATCGATACCTGCTACCCCCCGGCGGTCGGGATCGCCCCACAAAAGCAGGTCGTAGCGCGATTCGAACTGTACATCCACCCGCTCGAGCACCAGGCTGTGGCGCAGTCGGCCTTCACTGGCAAAGGGTCTGGGCGGCTCCGGACGGCGCACCTCCTGCAGGTAATAGCTTTCCAGGGCACTCCAGCCGCTCGTCTGCTCGGGCCTGTCCAACTCGCCCCCGCCCTGGCGCCACAACCGCTCCAGGTGCCCGAGCGAGCGGTCTCCCCGCCTGGCAAGCCAGTCCCGCCAGAAGCGGGCGATCGTCGCGTGCAGCAGAATGCCCAGCCGCTGCCGCCGCCCGCCGCCCCCCGGCTCCGGATAGTGATAGCGGTACTTCCAGGCGTAGGCGCGCGGGCAGGTGGCGTAGCGGACCAGGCGCGAGGCGGATAGCGGCAGGCTCATAAATATAGCGCCCCGAAAAACGGCGATCTTTATAAAACACTATATATGGTCGCATCTGCGCACGCGTGCGCAGACGTTCATGCTGCCGACAGTTTGCCCGGCGGCAGCGCCAGAGCGCATTCAGGTTACCCGGCTATCCGGCCGTTGTCTGGACAGCTTAGACAAAAAGAGGGTTGCAACCCTGACACCTGCTCTCACCAAAGCGGTAGCCGTAGTTTACGCGGCGGCTGAGGCGCTAGCCGAAGCGGTAGCCGAAACCCCGCACCGTTACCAGATATTCAGGGTGGCTTGGATCGGCTTCGAGTTTTTCGCGCAGCCAGCGGATATGGACATCGACGGTTTTGCTGTCGCCCATAAAATCCGGTCCCCAGACGCGCTCGATGAGCTGCTCGCGCGACCACACCCGGCGCGGGTTGCGCATGAACAGTTCCAGCAGACGAAATTCTTTGGGAGAAAGATCCACTTCGACATCGCGCACCCGCACCCGGCATTCCTGTGTGTTCATGCACAGCTCGCCGCAGCGCAGGATAGCGCTGTTGTCCTGGGTCTGGGTACGGGTGTGGCGGCGCAGCACCGCCCGGCAGCGGGCGATCAGTTCGCGCATCCCAAAAGGCTTGGGCAGGTAGTCGTCGGCACCCACTTCGAGGCCCACGACCCGGTCGGTCTCGGTGCCCTTGGCGGTGAGCATCAAAATCGGCACGGCATTGCCCTCGCGGCGCAGCAAACGGCACAGATCGAGGCCATTGAGATGGGGCAACATTAGGTCGAGCACGATCAAATCGACTTTGTCGGAGTTGCGGACCAAATCGAGCGCCTGGCGGCCGTCCTCGGCCAGCACGACGCTGTAGCCTTCCTCGCCAAGGGCCATGCCCACGGTCTCGCGGATGAGTTCGGCGTCGTCGACCACCAGTACCGTCTGGTGGCGCATCGTTGCATCCATGCCTGTTCCTCTGGGAGCGACATCATCCTACCATCCGGCGTGGAGCGCTCAAGGCTGCTTGGGGGAGAAGGTGCTGTAGTCTAGAGTGGGGAGCCCGTTGGGCTGTGGATGGGAGAGTGAAGGTCTTTTGGTTCAGCCGTTGCCGACGATCGACGCGCACACGCATGCCCTCAATCAGGGCAGCCCACTGATTATTATCGGTGGTGCAGAGGATAAAGAGCGCGAAAAAAGTATTCTCAAAGCCTTTCTGGCATGGGCCGGCGGCTCTGAGGCGAGGTTGCTCCTCGTGCCGAGCGCTTCGAGCATGCCGGAAATTCTGGCGGAGGTCTACCGGCTGCTATTCGTGCAGCTGGGGGCGGCTTCGGTGGAGGTGCTCAACATCACCAACCGCTACGAAGCCGAACTGGACGAAAACGTGGCGCGGCTGCACAACAGCACGGGACTCTTTATGACCGGCGGCGATCAGGTGCGCCTGTGCAAGCTTGTCGCCGGAACGGCCCTGGCCCGCGCCATGCAACTAGCTTCAACCGCCGGGCGGCTGGTGATTGCAGGCACCAGCGCCGGGGCGTCGGCCATAGGCGAGTGCATGATCGCCCGTGGTTACAGCGGTGAGCCGCCCAAGCGCAACATCGTGGAACTTTCCGAGGGACTCGGCCTTCTTAAAGATGTGATCGTCGATCAGCACTTTCACAACCGCAACCGCCTACCCAGGCTGATGACCGCTGTGGCCTTCCAACCCCACTGCATCGGCATCGGCATCGACGAGAATACCGCCGTGGTGCTGCACAGCGACGGCATCCTGGAGGTGATCGGCGAGGGGACCGTCACCGTGGTGGACGGCAGCGAACTGGTCTACAACACGATCAACGACATCCAGTCCTACCAGCCGCTCAGCGTCGGCAATTTCCGCGTCGCGGTGATGGCCCAGGGGCTGCGCTACAACCTCCGTGAACGCCAAACCCTCTAGATTCCTGCTCGCCCTCGCAGCGCTCGCCCTGGCCGGCTGCGCCTCCACCGACGCCGGGCCGCTGTACTTCGGCAAGCTCGTTCCCCCCACCGAAAATGTGCTGCGGGTAGGCAACGGCGCTGAACCGCGCTCGTTCGACCCGCACAAATCCTCCGGCATCCCCGAATCGCACATCTTCGACAACGTCCACGAGGGCCTCACCGGCTACGATCCGCGCACCCTGGCGCCGCGGCCGGCCCTGGCGGTGGGCTGGAGTGCGGACGCGAACGCCGGGGTCTGGACGTTTACCCTGCGGCGCAACGGCCGATTTAGCGACGATACGCCGATTACCGCCCGCGACTTTGTCTGGAGCTGGCGCCGGATTGTCACCCCCGAGACCGCCTCGCCCTACGCGAGTTTTCTCTACTACGTCAAAAACGGCCAGGCCATCGCCGAGGGCAAGCTCCCACCTGAAAAGCTTGGGGTGAGCGCCGTGGACGACTACACGCTGCGCGTCGAGATGGAGAAGCCCACGGCCTTTTTTATCAAGATGACGCCCCACTACGCCTTTACCGTCCTGCCGCGCCACACCATCGAAAAGCACGGTGATCTGTGGACGCGCCCGGAAAACTTTGTCGGCAATGGCCCGTTTGTGATCGCCGAGGCGGTGCCCTACAGCCAGGTGGTGCTCAAAAAAAATCCGCTCTACTGGGATAGCGGTCGGGTCAGGCTCGACAAAGTGGTGCTGATCCCCGCTCAGGAGGAGTCCCAGAACGCCAATCTCTACCGCGCCGGTGAAATCGACGTGGTCTTCAGCAACTATCTACCGGCGCCGTTCATCCGCAAACTGCGCACCTACCGGGACTTTCAAGGCGGCGCCCAATTCACCAACTACTACTACAGCCTCAACGTCAAGCGCGGTCCGCTCAAGGACGTGCGGGTGCGCCGCGCCCTCAATCTGGCCCTAGACAAACAAGCGATTGCCGAGCGCTTCATCGGGCGCGGCGAGAAACCGGCGACAACCTTTGTGCCTCCCGGTGTACCGGGCTACCTGCCGCCCCCCGGCCCCGGCTACGACCCCGAAACAGCGCGCCGTTTGCTTGCCGAAGCGGGCTATCCGGGCGGCAAAGAATTTCCAGTCCTCACGCTCTACTACAACACCCAGGAGAACCACCGCACGGTGGCCCAGGCCGTCCAGCGGATGTGGAAGGAACAATTGGGCATCCGCATCAATCTGCAAAACGAAGAGTGGCAGACCTTCCAGGCCCGCCGCGAGCGGCGCGACTTCGATGTGGCCCGCGACTCGTGGGTGGGCGACTATATCGACCCGAGCACGTATCTCGACTTGTTGTCCCGCGATACCCTCCAAAACCACCCCGGCTGGGTGGACCCGAAGTACACCCGCCTGATGAGCCAGGCGAACGCCGAACCGGACGAACAAAAGCGCAACCGCCTGCTGCGCGCAGCCGAAGCTTACTTGATCGACCAGATGCCTGTGATCCCCGTGTATTTCTACGCCCTGGCCTACATGAAAAAGCCCTGGGTGGCAGGCTGGTACCCCAACTTGCTCGATCAGCACCCCTTCAAGTACGTTTCGATTGACCGCGACTGGCCCCAGCACCGCCTTGCCCGCCAACCCTAGCCATCCGCCCGCCAATGCTGAAGTTCGTTCTGCGCCGCCTGCTGCTTGCGATCCCCGTGCTGCTTGTCGTGGTGACGATCAGCTTCTTTCTGGTGCGGCTGGCGCCGGGCGGCCCCTTTATGGAGGAGCGCGCCTACCCGCCCGCGGTGATCGAAAAGCTCAACGCCAAGTACGGCCTGGATAAGCCCCTGCACGAGCAGTACTTCAACTATATGCAGCGGGTGATCTTGCACCTGGATCTGGGTCCTTCGACGCGCTACCTCGATCGCACCGTCGGGGACGTGATCGCCCAGGGGCTGCCCAATTCGATGCTCCTCGGGGGAACCGCCTATCTGACGGCCCTGGTGCTGGGGATGGCAGCCGGGATCATTGCCGCTCTACGCCAGAACTCGGGGGTGGACTACGGAGCGATGGCCGTGGCGGTGCTCGGGGTATCGATTCCCAACTTCGTGCTGGGACCGCTCCTGGTCATCGTCCTCTCGCTCACCCTGTACTGGCTTCCCCCGGCGCGCTGGGGGGATCTGTCGCACCTGATTTTGCCCGCCCTCACGCTCAGCGCCCTCTACACCGCCTACATCGCCCGGCTCACCCGCAGCGGCCTGGTGGAGGTGCTGCGCTCCGACTACATCCGCACCGCCCGCGCCAAGGGCCTGCGCGAGAGCGTCGTACTGTTGCGCCACGCCCTGAGAGGCAGCCTCCTGCCGGTGGTCTCCTACTCGGGACCGGCCCTCGCTTTTTTGCTGGGGGGCACAATTGTTGTGGAGAAACTTTTTTTGATCCCCGGCTTGGGTAACTTCTTTATCGAGGCGGCTAACGCCCGCGACAGTTTCATCGTCGTGGGGGTGACGCTGGTGGTTGCCACGTTGCTTATCGTCCTCAATCTGGTGGTCGATATTGTTTATGCCCTGATTGACCCGCGCATCGCCTATAAATAAACGCCTATGCAAACTCCGGTAGAACCCACCTCCACCGCCCTCGCTCCCGAATCCTTCGAACTTGTCCGGGGCACCAGCCTCTGGCAGGATGCCCGGCGGCGACTGGTCAAAAACAAACTGGCTGTAGCCAGTGCGATCGTATTTTCGGTGATTTTGCTCGCCGTTCTGGTCGGCCCGGCGATAATCGCCAACACCTGGGGCTACACCTACGACATGACCAATTCCGAGGTCGTCTACCAGCCGCCCAGCGCTGCCCACTGGTTCGGCACCGACCAGCTGGGCCGCGACATCCTGGTCCGCTCGCTCATCGGCGGTCAGATTTCGCTGTTGGTGGCGGTGGTGGCCTCGGTGGTCAGTTTGTTGATTGGCGTCACCTACGGCGCCATCTCGGGCTACCTCGGTGGCAAGGTGGACGAGGCGATGATGCGCTTTGTCGATATTCTCTATTCGCTGCCGGACATTTTTCTCATCATCGTGCTGCTCGCATTTTTCAGCAAAGACCTGATCGTCCTCTTTGCGATGCTGGGAGCGATTTCCTGGCTCACCATGGCCCGGATCGTTCGCGGCCAGGTGCTCTCCATCAAAAACCGCGAATTTGTCGAAGCGGCCCGTGCCATCGGGGTGAGCACCCCCAAAATCATCTTCCGGCACATCGTGCCCAACACCCTGGGGCCGGTGATCGTTTATACGACATTGACCATTCCGAGCGTCATGCTCACCGAGGCGTTCTTGAGCTTTCTGGGCCTCGGGGTGCAGCCGCCTTTGTCCAGTTGGGGAACGCTGGTGCAGGAGGGGGTGGGGGCGATTTCGGTCTATCCGTGGCACCTTATCTTTCCGGGGTTGATGATGACGGTGACGCTCTTTAGCCTCAACTTTTTGGGCGACGGCCTGCGCGACGCCCTCGATCCCCAAGCGCGGGCCGACTGATGGGTACACCGCTGCTTTCTGTGCGCAACCTGCAGACCTCGTTTTTTACCCGCGAGGGCGAGGTGAGGTCGGTCGACGACGTCTCTTTTGATCTTGAAGCCGGCCAGACGCTGGGGATCGTGGGCGAATCGGGCAGCGGCAAATCGGTGACCAGCCTGTCGATCATGCGCCTCATTCCGACGCCGCCCGGGCGCATTAAGGGTGGTCAGGTGCTCTTTGGCGGCCAGGATCTGCTCAAACTCAGCGACCGGCAGATGCGCGCCATCCGCGGCAAGCGCATCGCAATGATCTTTCAAGATCCGATGAGTTCGCTGAATCCGTTTTTGCGCATCGCCCGGCAACTCACCGAAATTTCCGAGCTGCACCTGGGGCTCGACCGGCGCGCCGCCCGCAGGCGGGCCATCGAAATGCTCGAACTGGTGGGCATCCCCGACGCCGCCCGCCGCATCGACGACTATCCCCACCAGTTTTCCGGCGGCATGCGCCAGCGGGTGATGATCGCCATGGCCCTTTCGTGCGACCCGCAGCTGTTGATCGCTGACGAACCGACCACCGCCCTGGATGTCACCATCCAGGCGCAGATTCTGGAACTGATCAAAGACCTGCGCGAGCGGCTGGGGACCGCCGTGATCTTGATTACCCACGATCTGGGGGTAGTGGCGGGCATGGCCGACCGGGTGGCGGTGATGTACGCGGGCAAAATCGTCGAATCCGCCCCGACGGACAGCCTTTTTGCCCGGCCCGCCCATCCTTACACCCAGGGGCTTTTGCGCTCGATGCCGGATCCGCTGCAGGAGGTGGCCGAGTTGTACCAGATTCCCGGCTTGCCTCCCGATATGACCCGTCTGCCGCCGGGGTGCGCCTTTGCCCCCCGCTGTCCCCACGCCGCCGAGCCGTGCAGCCAACCGCCTGAAACCGTGGCGGTGGGAGCGGCCCACCGCTCCGCCTGCTGGCTCAACGTTCGGAGTGAGACCCGTGCCTGAAAACGTCTCTTCGCTGATTGCCGTGCGCGATGTAAAAGTCCACTTTCCCCTGGATTCGGTGGGCTCCCTGGGGCGGCTGTTGGGCCGCCCCCCCGCGCGGGTGGTCAAGGCGATCGACGGCGTGACGCTCGACATCCAGCCGGGGAAGACGCTGGGTCTGGTGGGCGAATCCGGGTGCGGCAAATCGACCCTCGGCCGGGCCATCTTGCAACTGGTGCGCCCCACGGCGGGCCGCATTTTCTTTAAAGGCACCGAGCTGACCGGCTTGAATGCCCGCCAGCTGCAGCAAATGCGCCGCCGGATGCAGATGGTCTTTCAAGATCCCTACGCCTCGCTCAATCCGCGCATGACTGTGGGGGACATCATCGCCGAACCCATCGAGATCTTCGAGCCCCTGCGCGGCGAAGCGCTCCGACGGCGGGTGCAGGAATTGATGCGCACCGTCAGCCTCAACCCCGCTTTTGTCAAACGCTATCCCCACGAATTTTCGGGTGGCCAGCGCCAGCGCATCGGCATCGCCCGCGCCCTGGCGGTGGGACCGGAATTTATCGTGGCCGACGAGCCCATCGCCGCGTTGGATGTCTCCATCCAGGCGCAGATTCTCAATTTGCTGAGCCAGTTGCGCCGCGAGTTGGGTTTGACGACGCTATTTATCTCCCACGACCTGCGGGCGGTGCGCCACATCAGCGATCGGGTGGCAGTGATGTACCTGGGCAAATTGGTGGAGGTGGCCGACAGCCACGAAATCTACCGCCGCCCTTTGCACCCCTACACCCAGGCACTCATCTCGGCTGTGCCCGTTCCCGATCCGGCCGTCGAGAAAACCCGTCGGCGCATTGTGCTCACAGGCGATGTGCCCAGCCCCATCAACCCGCCCACCGGTTGCCGCTTCCATACCCGCTGCCCCTACGCCCAGGAGCGCTGCCGCGCCGAGGAACCGCCCCTCGTCGATACGGGCGGTGGCCATCAGGCCGCCTGTTTTCTGCTGGAGGAGGTTTCCTCGGGCGGTGCCGCGCGCGATTCGGCTGCGTAGGGCAGGTGTCAGGGGCCGTTCAGGTCTGCGGATCGACACCCAGGGAGCGCAAACGCTCTACTAGGCGTTGCGCTTGCGCTTCAGCCTGCTCGGCGCGCTGTCGTTCTTGCTCGGCGCGTAAGCTTTCGCTCTGGGCCTGTCGCTCGGCCACTTCGGCGCGTAAGCTTTCGCTCTGAACCTGTCGCTCGGCCACTTCGGCGCGCTCTCGCTCCTGCTCCGCCCGTTCCGCCGGGGTCGGGATCACCGCTCCTTCGCCGGTGATAAGCCGCAGCCGCTCCTCGTGCACCCCGAAGTACAACCCCAGCTGCGCGCTCCACAGCCGACCTCGCTCGTCCGCCTCCAGCGGCTCGTACCAGCCTTCGACCAGGTGAAAACCGCACAATTCGCCGCTCTGCGGGTCGAACCAAAAATACTCCGGCACCCGCAAGACGTCTTGATAGATCTGTTTTTTGAGCCCCCGATCGATATCGGCCGTCGAGTCGGAGAGGATCTCGGCGATCACGTTGGGCAGGCGGCCCCCTTCTTCCCACACCGTCCAGCTGCGCCGCTCCCGCCGCTCGCAACCGAGCACCACGAAAAAGTCCGGCCCCCGAAAATCCTCGGACTTGCGCTGGGTGAGGCTGTAGTAAATCGTCAGGTTGCCGGAGCAATAAAAATCCTGCCGGTCGTGCCAGTGGCCTTCGAGCGCATCGATGAGCAACTGCATCTGCTTGCGGTGCCAATCGGATTCCATCGGCGGCTCGTCGCTCCACAGGTCGGTGGGCGGCCAGATCACGTCGGCCGGTGGCTGCAGCTGATGCATGGGCAGGCCCTCCGTCGCACTGGCGCCATTGTAGCTTTGACTTTGCGCAGGATGGACCCGATGAAAGAAGCTTCGCCACCGGGGCGCGCATCAAAACTGCAGACCGATCGTCCCTTGCACCGCGAAGGGCGGTCCAGGAACCACAATGGCGCGTCCCTGGGAACCGTCGAAGTAACGGATGTCGAACAGGTTCTTGAAGTTGATCGCCGATTTGAAGTTGTCCCGGGTGTAGTAGAGCGCCGCGTCGGTGCGCGTGTAGCCCGGCAGGGTGAAGGTATTGTCCAGATCGCCCGGCCGATCGCTGACGGCAAAGACCCCCAGCCCGATCCCCAACCCTTGCAATGCGCCTTCCTGAAGCCGGTAGGTCATCCACAGACTACCGCTGTTGCGCGGCACGGTGTTGAGGGGATTACCGACCGCCAGGTCGTTGTCTTTGCTGATGCGCGCATCGGTATAAGCGTAGGTGGCAATCACATTCCAACCCGGCAAAATTTCGCCGCTGATGTCAAACTCGATGCCCTGGCTTTGTTGCTCGCCAATTTGAACAGAAAATCCGGGATTGAGAAGATCCGACGTCAAGATGTTGGTCTTGGCGATCTTGTAGAGCGCCAGGTTGGCAAAAAGGCGGCCCCCCGCCAGGTCCGCTTTGGCCCCGACTTCGTAACCGGTGCCGCGCTGGGGAAGAAAGGGCGTGCCCGCGGCACTGATGCCGGTGACCGGTACGAAGGACTGGCCGAAATTGGCAAACAGCGAGACCGTCGGCGCCGGCTGGTACAACAAGCCGACGCGCGGCGAGAAAGCCTCCGCGTAGGTGGGCGTCCTTTCCCCGCTCAGCAAATTGATGTCTTCGGAATTGAAATTATCGAAGCGGCCCGCCAGGACCAGTTGCAGGCTCTCAAACAGCGAGATCTGATCTTGTAGGTAGATCCCGAAGTTGTCGATCCTGGTGGTGCCGCCGAGCGAAACGGCCCGCTGGAGAAAGGTGACCGGGTAGACGGGATTGAAGATATCGAGCAGGCCGCCGTCCGTCCGGTCGAAGGTGAATTTGCTGTATAGCTTGCCGAACTCGAACCCGAGCAAGGCGGTGTGGCCAACCGAACCGGTATTGAATTTCCAGGTCAGGTCGTTTTGCAAAAAGTAAGTCTCGTAGTACTGATCGCCCTGAAAAGACGACAGCGACAGCGTGCGGTTGTCGCTCAGCAGCCGATTCGGGTTGGCTTGGCCCGCGGAATTGCGCTCGGAGGCGGCCGTGTAGCGCAGGGCGGTCCGCAACGCGAGTTCCCGATTGAAGCGGTGATCCAAAATGGCGTAAAGCCGCGTCTGGTTGAAGAAACTGAGGTTTTCCGGATTGCCCAAAAAGCGGCCGATCGGCAGGTCGGCAACAGCGGTGCCGATGGCGACCAGGCCGCGATCGAGCGGGCGCGAGTCGCGCAGGTGCTCCCCTTCAAAAGTGAGGGTGGTCTCAGGGCCAATCTTCCACTGCAGCACCGGGGAGAAGAAAACCCGGCTTGTTTGGACCCGCTCGCGGAAGCTCCCCGCGTCTTCGTAGGCAAGATTGAGCCTGTAGCCCAGATTGCCGTCCTCGGTGAGCGGCCCGGAAAAGTCCAGGGTTGGACGGTAAAGGCTGTAACTGCCAGCGGTGAAATCGACGGCGTAGTAGGGTTTGTCCCGGGGGCGCTTGGTGGCGATATTGACGATCCCTGAAGGCTCTGCCCGTCCGTACAGCACCGAAGCCGGTCCCTTGACCACCTCGACGCGCTCGATGTTGACGGTTTCCCGAAAGGCGCGACTGGCAAAAAAATTGTCCAGAAAACCGTTTTGAAACTGATTGGCGGCGAACCCGCGAATGGTCAGATTCTCGACCCGTCCGCCCACCGCACTCGACGGAGCGACGCCGCTGACGTTGCGCACCACCTCATCGAGCCGGATGGCGCCTTGATCTTCGATGACCTGGCGGGGGATGACCTGGATCGATTGGGGGGTGAGCAGAATCGGCGTGTCGGTCTTGGTGCCGGAGGAGGCGTTCTTGCGCCGGTAGCCGCCGCTGCCGTAGACGGTCACCTCGTCGAGTTCCTCGCCGTCCGGCGCTGCCGGTGGCGCCGCCGCCGGAACGCCTGGGGCCTCGGGTTCGCCCTGAGCCAGGTAGGAGGCGCTCGTCAAAGCCGGTGCCAACTCATCTAAGCGCGGCACCTCAGCCGACACCGCGGCCCCTACCTGGGCATGGGCAACGCCGGAATTTAACAACCAACAACCGCCCACCAGCAGCAAGCGCGGGTAGTGAAAACGCATCTGTTACTCCTCAGACAGGAAGCTTTTGCCTGGACTCATCGACGCGTCGTGAGCGCCGCAGTTTCTTCACCCAAAGCCAGAAACCGGTCAAAAACAAGCCACCCGGAGCCAGACCCACCAAAAGGTACATCACCTGGGTGAAAAGTCCTCCGTAATTGCCGAAGTGCAACGGCGCCATCCAGTTCAATATCCAATCCGGCGTATTTGGTGTACGGCCGTCTTTGACCTGGAGCACCGCACCGCTGTACTGGTCCATGAACACCCGGATGTAGCGACTGGCAGGGCCTTCTTCGGGAAACCGACCGCGCACTTGCATAGCGGCGTCAGGTTTGGCAGGCAAGCTTATCCCTTGAAATTCTGCTCCATCCAGATGCGGGCGGGCCAAAGCGATCGCCGCGTCCGCTCCCAAGGGTGCAACTCCAGCCGACGGCGTGGAGACG
Organism: Aphanocapsa lilacina HA4352-LM1; assembly: GCA_019359725.1. Classification (GTDB taxonomy): domain Bacteria; phylum Cyanobacteriota; class Cyanobacteriia; order Gloeobacterales; family Gloeobacteraceae; genus Gloeobacter; species Gloeobacter lilacinus. Next base: position 50,676 of record JAHHGR010000028.1, read on the forward strand.
GGCTTGGGCGGCTCGGAGGTGAACGTGAGCGCGTAGACCGCCGAGCGAAACGGCTCGTAGAACATGAAGTATGCCCCGGTCAAACCCAAAATCGCCAGAAAAAGTGAAGTGAGGATGCCCGACAGCTTGTGCATGTCGTAGGCAACAATCCGCAAGTTGGCGCCCCAGCGCATCTTTGTACCCGCCTGCCACTTCTTCCATCCCGGCCAGAGCACCATGCCGGTGATCCCAAGGCCCAGCAACACCACGGCGCTGATGCCCGTCACCCATTTGCCGAATTCACCGGCCAAAAGTGTGTAGTGCAACTTGTAGAGCACCCCCACCAGGCTCTCCTCCCAGTAGCGCGAACCGCGCACCCGGTAGCTCTCGGGATCGACGAACACCTGCAGGCGCTTGTCGCCGGCAGTGGTGAAGTAGACGATATGAACGTTGCCCTCGCGCAGAAAAAGCCCGGTGGGCGGCGAGTGGGGGTAGTGGGCACGGGCGGCGTCGAGAACCCGATCTATCGACGCAGCAGCGCGGAGGGACGGCTGGTAAAGTTCCGGTTGGAGTTGGCGGTCGATGGGCTGCCAGAAGACAATGGCGCTGCCAGTCAGTCCAATGATCAGCAAAATCAGCCCGAACACCAGACCGGCTATCTGATGCAATGTAAACACGAGTGTGCGCGCGTTCATCTGTGGGTCTCTCCGCAACGCCCTGCAGGGTAATCGATTATGCTCGCAACAAACGTGCGCTGCAGTTGCCGATGCAAGCAGGAAACGGAGCGCAGTTGCCCTATCCCGGCTAGTCCGGTGGCAGGTTTCTCAAGTGCGGCGCCATAGGAAAGCTAGAAATTAGGTAATCTGCCTGAAAATCTAGCCTGATCAGCACTGCAGTATAACCCGGCAGTCCAGGTACAGGTGTCGCCGTCAGCATAAGCCTACTGACCAGAAGTGTTGAATCAGTGAACGCTTGCACACAGTTCGAGGGGCCAGACCCTGCGCCTCCAGCTGCCCAGCAATTTTCCCAGCCAATGCACATAACTGACTTCCTGACACATACAACATTGCAA
>JAHHGR010000029.1 GCA_019359725.1 Aphanocapsa lilacina HA4352-LM1
CGCTCTTGTAGGGTAAGCTGGCTGTAGCTCATAGGGGTTCCTGGTTGTCGTAGTAAACGTCAGGATACCTCTATGAGTCCCTCAGCGGAAGGCTCTCAAGCGTTGCACTTCATTTTTGAATCGGCGTCGGCATCTTCGATAGAGGCTTTGCGGGACTGGAGCATCTCCAGAGCGCAGCGGCGTCCAAGCAATATTTTTTGATGCGTATCAAGAGCAATTACAAGTTGGTTTTTGAAGGCGATGAAGGTCTGGTGCGTGTGGGAACAAGTAAAGAATCGGGGCTGTATCGTGTGGTCAGTTTTTGCGATATCGAGAACCGAGCGGAATACCGACTGGTGACGAACTTGCCCAGCGAAGGCGAGTGGAAAATCGGCGATGAAGAGGTGATGGAACTGTACCGTCAACGCTGGCAGATAGAGCTGTTATGGAAGTTTCTAAAAATGCATTTAAAGCTGAAACGCTTGATGACAAAAAACGAGAATGGCATCCGGATGCAGGTCTACGTAACCCTGATTGCCCACCTGTTATTGGAACTGGTGGCTGTGCCGAAAATATGGGGTAGTAAACGGTTGGATAAGTTGCGTTACTTGCAATGTTGTATGTGTCAGGAAGTCAGTTATGTGCATTGGCTGGGAAAATTGCTGGGCAGCTGGAGGCGCAGGGTCTGGCCCCTCGAACTGTGTGCAAGCGTTCACTGATTCAACACTTCTGGGTTGTTATGTTGTACACAGTAAGAACCCTTGAGTACTTTGCCATCCAGGGCAATCGTCTCACCAGGCAATGGTTCGACATTCAAAAATTGGGAGATGCAGGTAGCATATTGCTGATAATCGACTTGCATGAGCACTCGCCGCAGCGTACTGTAGGAGGGTAGACGCTCTTTTTCGAGGTCGAATAGTTCGATGAGTGCTTCGGCGTTAGCCTTCACCCAGTCATCAATGGCGAGGAAGCCACGATTGCCCGCGACAACGGCCATGGTAAAAATAGTAAAGCATAAAGCTAAGGAGTGTCTGCGTCCTTCCCCGCGCCGATGGTCCGTAAGATTCTCGAAGGCTCTAAGGATTGCAAAGTCCCGCACTGGAAAACCTGCTACGCCTGTTCTTCAGCTATTCTACCTTGTAGAACGAAATGACCCTGCGCCTAACCAGACTCGCCGTATTTCTTGGTGAGAGCCTCGATGATATCTGCGGTGATTGAGGTTCGTCTCCGTTTCGCCTCTGCTACCCAGTGTGAGCGCTGGGAAAGGCGGACCTTAATCGAGAGACTGACGTAGGGGTTGCCCTCTACGGAATCCGCTTCTTCTGGTTTGCTGGCTTTCTGGCTTTCTGGCTTTACGGCATTCTGGTTTTCCTGATTTCTGGCTTCCTTGATGATGTCGCCGAACTTACTGGTCATGTCGTCTCCAGGATTTCAAGGACTTCTCTTCCCAAAGCGTCATAGTCCGCCCACGCCAACCGGGCACGCGAGTCCGACACGTCGCGCACAGGGGCGCCTTCCAGTGCGGCTTTGGCAAAACCCGCACTGCGCCGGATTAGCGTCCGAAACACCGGCACGCCGTTTTTGTCGAGTTCGTCGCGCATCGATGCACCTTCCTTGCTGGGGTGCGGCGGCACGATGGTCACCAGGGCGCGGTAGCGGGCCTGGCCGAGGGCCTGGGCGGTTTCGAGCATCGGCCGCAGCGACAGCACATCAGGAGCAGTGGGCAGGATGAGTAGATCGCAACCCTTTGCCAGTTCCTGCAGGTCGGTGCCATCCGGCCGGGCCGGGGTGTCGATGACGATCCACTCGGCACCGGCGACGGCTTTCATCGCCTGCCGCTCGTCTGCAACAGAGAAGGGCAACTTGCCCCGTTGCGCCCATTGCAACGAGGTGCGGTTGGGGTCGCCGTCGATCAGCACGGTGCGGCCGAGATCGCTGAAGAAGGTCGCCAGGTGGACGGCGGTGGTCGATTTGCCCACCCCGCCCTTGTAGCCGGTCAAAGTCAGAATCTTCACATATCCATCGAGCTTCTAAAGGGCCAGAATACCAGAAAGCAAGAATACCAGAATTGTTGACTATTCTGCGGCGGCGGCCTGGGGCTGTGGTGTTTGCTCGGGCTTGGGCTTGCGCTCGAAGACCTGGAGGTTGGGCTGCTCCAGCTGGAAGTGCCTGCCGCCGGTGGAGACGCCCATCTGCCCGGTGATGAAGGCTATCCACAGCGGGTAGCGGGCCTGCGCCTGCACGAGCCGCTCGAAGACCTTGGGTCGGACGGTGACCATCACCCGCACGTCGCCCGCCTGCACGAAAAAGCGCTTCCAGCCGTCCTTGAGCTTTTGGGCCTGGGGCAGCTGGCTGATTTTGAGGGTGATGTCCAGGCGCCCCGGCACGGGCTCGGGCATGGTCGGTGCTGGCATGGGTCGCTCCCCCACCGGAGGTTCACGTCCAAAATCGTAACCGAACGGCGGCGGGCGAAAACAGATTTGGGAAAAAATCCGGCCCAAAACTTTTTTGGCACCACATGTGGTGGCCGAAGATGGGGTAAGCTATTCGCAATTGAGAAGCTCACACAGAGCTTTGTTTCCCTTAGCTCTGCGGGAACCGAACAGGGTTTAACCCCCCTGAAAGGTCTAAAGCTCTCAAGCCACACAACCTGGCTTGGACTCTACCGACAGTGTACGCAGAAATCCTCGAAACCGAAAGCACCCCGGCCCCCGCCGCGCCGCAAGGACCGATCCGCCGCCCCGGTCGCGCGCTGCCCTTCGACTCTGGCGGCCTGGCGAAAGCGCGGGTGCAGACGGCCGGGCAGGCCCGCGCCCTGGTCGAGGAGCTGGCCTCTGGGTTGCGCTGGAGCGGCCGGGTTATTGATCGCCTCAGCCGCACGCGCAAGCGGACAATTGGGGCGATCGTGGAGGCGGTGATCGGCCTGTTGGACGCGCACGGCCGTTGCTACGCCAGTGCCGCCACGATTGCCTCCTACGCCGGTTGTGACCGCTCGACTTTTTTCCGCCTGTGGCCTGAGATCGAATTCGCGGGGCTGCTGGTGGCCGAGCGGCGGCAGAGTGGCCCGAACTTCTACTACCTGGGCGCGGCGCTCATCGACCGGATGCTGGAGCGGCTGGAAACACCCGGCTGGTCAAAGAATCCTGACAGTATTTTTTGGCAGCAGTACCGCCGCTGGCTAGGACGCTCCACTTCCTACCAGCATTCTCATAAAGTAAGAGACATTTCTGCAAAAAGCCGTCTTAATTTCACACCCGATTGTCTAGATAGCTCTGATCAACACATTCAACGTTGCGGAGCCGATCGGCTGGCCAAGCCCGAGACATTCCCCCCCCAAACCGCGGACGATACCACGGCCACTCCTCCAGGCAAGGGTGCGCTTCGCCCTGCGCTACGCTCCGGCCCTTGCCCTCCGTCGCTCGGCCGTGAAACCGAAAAGCTTCCGGGGGGGGAATGTCTGTTTTGAGGCGCCCGGGCAAGCAGGCAGCAGCGAGATTGACCATCCTCCAAAGAAAAACCTCGTCTTCCCGCGCCGACCCCGGCCGAGCGAAGCGCTCCAGGCCGTGCTCGACCGCTGGCCACAGGTGAGCGCCCGCCTCGACGAGCGCTGCATCCGCCAGATCGTCGCCCACAAACACGAACTGCGACGCATCGACCGGGTGCTCGGCATGGCCGACGCCCAAGCGCCGGGCTCCTTCTGGCGCGGGGTGAGCGCCTGGGTGACCATGGCACTCAAACGCGACATCCAACCCAACCGACACCAGCAACGGCACATCGACTCGCTGGCCCAAGTGCGCAGGCTGCAGCGCGACCAGGTCCAGGGAACAGCCGAGCCACCCTTGGGTACCCCCCGTCGCCCTCCCACCCCGAAGTCTCGACCACGGCTCGCGGCGATGACAGCTGAGAGCGAATAGGCCCGCGCGTCAGCACTGGATAGGCCGAAGCTCAGTCAGCTTCCCACTCGCTCTGTTCGTCCGCGAACACCAAACTCTCTTCGCCCCAGTCTTCCTCCGGCATTTCACCGGCATCGGCGTCGGCAAAGGTCGCCGCTTCACCGGTCCAATCCGTCTCGCTCTGCCAGGTCTCTGCGGCGGCCTGCTCTTCGCCGTCGAAGATGTCGAAGAGCGGATCGACCACGGCGGCATTCACCAGTTCGGCGCCGGCCAGGCCCACGCCGGCCCCGAAAAAGGTGCCTGCGACCGCGCCCATACCAAAAGCGGCAAACCCGCCGGTCATTCCAATGCTGCCGCCTGCGCAGGTGCCGACGATATCGATGCCCAGCTTGACGACCTGCTCCAACTCCGAATCCGGGTTATCCGCCATGATCCTGCTCCTACCGATTGCGCAAGATGCTAGGGAACAGGCTGTCAAGCGAGCTAGCGGCGGTCGCGGGTGAACTCCTGCACCACTTCGCGGTACTTGCGCGCCATGCGCTCGACCGATTCGCGGTTGTGGCCGTTGCTGTAGATGTGCACCAGCGGCTCGCCCGCATCCGGCAGGATCAGCACCCAGTCTTCTTTAGAAAAGTGCACCTTCACGCCGTCCATCAACTCCAGGCTCTCCTCGGGGTGCGATTCGACCAACTGCCGCATCATCGCCCCTTTGGCGTTCCAGGGGCAGTGGATGACGTGGTGGCGGTGGTGGATGCGCGGCAGATCCTGGCGGGTCTGGGAGAGCGAGCGCTCCTGCTCGGCCAGCATCTCGATAAGACGCGCCACCGCGAACATCGCATCGAAGCCCGGGTGCAGCTGCGGAAAGATAAAACCCATCTCCGCCGAACCCGCCAGCGCGACGTTGTTGGTGGCCGCCGCCGCCTCCATCAGCGCGGTCGGGCTCGCCTTGGTGCGCACTACGCGGCCGTCGTGGCGGTGGGCAATTTGCTCGACGACGCCGGCGACCTCGGTGGGAACGACCACGACCGCGCGCGGGCTGTCGGTGAGCACCAGTTCGACCAACAGCGCCGTCAGCTGCTCGTCTTTGATGGCGGCCCCGGCTTCGTCTACCAGCGTGAAGCGCTCGCCGTTGGCGAAAATCTGCACCCCGAAGGTGGCCTGCAGCGCTTCGACGACGTTGCCCAACTGGGTGAGCAAACTCTCGCGCTGCTTGCTGGTGGGAGGGGCGTTGGGGGTGAGGGCGGCGTTGAGGACCACCGCCTCGCAGCCCAGTTTGCCCAGCAAAGTCGGCAGTACCGCCCCGGATACGCCGTAGGCGTAGTCGATCACCACCCGGGCGGGGCTGTTGCGCAAGGCGACCGCGCTCAAGTGGTCGATAAACCCGGCACCGTAGAATTCGAGCGTGCGCGAGGGGTAGGTGATTTCGCCGATTTCGTCGATGCGGGCGCGGCGAAAATCTTCTTTAAAGAAGGCCGATTCGATCTTTTTCTCGCGGCTCTTGCCGAGGTTGATCCCCTGGGAATCGAAAAATTCGATCAGGGTGCGGTCGTTGTGCTCGGGGTGGACGCGCACGTGGATACCGCCGTTCACTTCGAGCATCGGGGCGACGTAGCGGGCGATCGGGATGGCGGTAGCCTCCAGGTTCTGGACGTTCACTCCGACGCTCATCAATCCCGAGACCAGCGAGCGCGAGATCATCCGCGAGATGGCGCGCTGGTCGCGGCTCACCTGCACTTGGGCACCGGGCTTGAGGGTGGCGCCGTAGGCGGCCCCCAGCTTGACGGCGAATTCGGGGGTGATCTCGACGTTCGCCAGACCGCTCACACCGCGTTGCGAAAACAGATTGCGGATCGCTGTGGTGCCCCAGATCAGGTTCATCGTCACATGGGCGCCCACTTCGACCTTCTTCGAAGGCCAGAGGCGCACCTCAGGAGCGATCACCGCCTCGTCGCCCACCGTGGTGAGCGCTCCGACCACCGAGCCTTCGAGCAATTGCGCACGCCTGCCGACCCGCGCCCCGCGGGCGATCGTGCAACCCCTCAGGTGCACTTCCTCGCCGATGATGGCGCCGTTCCAGATCACCGGGCGCTTGAGGTCGGCCGCAGCCCCCACCGTGACGTTGTCGCCGATGAGCGTGCCTGCGGAGAGCCGGGCGCGCGGGCCGATGCGGCAGTTGTGGCCAATGATCAGCGGCGGCTCCAGGTGGGCGCTCGGATCGACGATTGTGTTGTCGCCTATCCAGATGCCCTCGGCGTCCTGTCGGTAGCCGTGCTCCAGGCGAATCTTGCCCGCCAGGGCGTCGTACTGGGCTTCGCGGTAGGTGTCGAGGCTGCCCACATCGCACCAGTAGCCCTCGGCCACGTAGCCGTACATCGGCTCGCCCTTGGCGAGCAACTTCGGAAAGAGATCTTTGGAAAAATCGACCTCGGTGTCGGCGGGCAGGTATTCGAGCACCTCCGGCTCTAGGATGTAGGTGCCGGTGTTGACCGTATCGGAGAACACTTCGCTGGTGGAAGGCTTTTCTAAAAAGCGCACGATCCGGCCATGCGCGTCGGTAATCACCACGCCGAATTCCATCGGATCGGGCACCCGGGCGAGCACCAGCGTCGCCTTCGAGCCGTGTTCTTTATGAAAGGCGACGGCCGCCGAAAGGTCGATGTCGGTGAGCGAATCGCCCGAGATGACGATGAACGTCTCGTGCAGCAGGTTTTCGATATTTTTGACGCAACCGGCGGTGCCGAGCGGCTTTTCTTCTTCGACCGCATAGGTCATGCGCAGACCGAAGTCGCTGCCGTCGCGAAAATATTCGCGCATTACATCCGGCAGATAGTACAGCGTCGCAATCACTTCATCGACACTGTGGCGCTTGAGCAAGTTGAGAATGTGCTCGGAGATCGGGCGGTTGAGAATCGGAACCATCGGCTTGGGCAAATCGCACGTCAGGGGCCTCAGCCGTGTGCCCGAACCGCCCGCCATCAGTACTGCGCGCATCAAGATACCTCCTCGCCCACTGCAAGTGGATAGCCCTCCACCAGTCCAGTGTATGGGGCACTCGGGGGATTGGCCAGAAGCCCCGGAGGCTTCCGGTAATTCCTTTCGAGGCGTCCGGGGCGTTCTGGTACACTGAGGACCGCGGACGTAGATGAGGTATGCGGCCATGGAAAAGACCCTTGGCTTGGAAATTATCGAGGTAGTCGAGCAGGCCGCGATCGCGTCGGCCCGCTTGATGGGCAAAGGACTTAGAAACGAGGCGGACGGCGTCGCGGTTAAGGCGATGCGCGATCGCATGAACGAAATCTACATGCGCGGGCGGATCGTGATTGGCGAAGGCGAGCGCGACGACGCCCCGATGCTCTATATCGGCGAGCAGGTGGGCATCTGCACCCAGCCCAACGCCGCCGACATGTGCAGCATCGACGAACTGATCGAAATCGACATCGCCGTGGATCCTTGCGAGGGCACCAACCTGGTAGCCGAGGGCCGCCAGGGCTCAATGGCGGTCCTGGCCATCTCCGAAAAAGGCGGCCTTTTGGGGGCGCCCGACCTGTACATGAAGAAGCTCGCCGCCCCGCCCCAGGCCAAGGGCAAGGTGCACATCGACTACCCGGCCACCAAGAATTTGCAAATTATCGCCGAGTGCCTCGATCGCGCTATCGAAGAACTGGTGGTAATCGTCATGAAGCGCGACCGCCACAAAGACCTGATTAGCGAGATCCGCTCGACGGGGGCGCGGGTGCGCTTTATCGACGACGGCGACATCTCGGCGGCTCTTTCGGCGGGCATCAACGGCACCGGCGTGCACGCGCTGATGGGCATCGGCGCGGCCCCCGAGGGGGTAATTTCCGCCGCCGCCCTGCGCTGTTTAGGCTCGCACTTCCAGGGCCAGCTCATCTACGATCCCGGTGTGGTCCAGACCGGCCTGTTGAAGGGCACCAAAGCCGAAATCGAAGAGCAGCTCAAGGCCCAGGGCGTCGAGCAGCCCGACAAAGTCTGGGAGGCCGAGGAACTGGCTTCCGGCAAGAATGTGCTCTTTGCCGCCTGCGGGATCACCGACGGCGATTTTATCAAGGGCGTGCGCTTTTTCACCGGTTCCGCCCGCACCGAGACGATGGTCATCTCCAGCCAATCCAATACCGTCCGCTTCGTGGACACCGTCCACATCCTCGACCCGGCCCACCACGCCTCGCTGGTGATTTAGCGTCTATTTTGCAACAAGCGCAGGGGGTATAGTCTAAGCGACTGTACCCCCTTGGTTTTATAAAGTTTAGGAAATGATGGCCGAACGGGGTTGGCTGGTGGAGCATTCAACTTTCTGCTGAGTCCCAAACGTGATGCCGCAGCGGCGAAATGCTTCACCCCATGGTGCAAAGCCCTTGCGGGATGGGCTGAGGGGGAGTGGGTGGGCACCAGAACAGGTTCCTGCTCGAGACGTCAAGCGCGTTGAGGATGCCGCGCATCGTCTCTGTGCAGAACAACCAGTAACCTGGATCCTCGTACATGCGGTCGGGATTGAACTCCAGATCGTAGTGCACCACCTTTGGCAGTCCCGAAAATTCCTGCGAGGGCTGCGCGGAGAGGACCAACAGGTGAAACGGCTTGCCCTCGCATGCTTGTTCGAGTTTTTCGATCAGGTCCGTCACACCGCCGCGATCGGCGACGCCCGTGCGCACGAAGAGCACTTCGTCGCAACTGCGCAAGGTGTACCAGAACCGTTCGCAGCGCGCCGTGTACCGGATGCGCATGCGTTCGTGGACGGGAGACAGATCGTGCAGGGCATCGTCCGTGGCTTCGACTTCGTGGGCGAAGGACAGCCCCGTCCAGCGGGTGTGGTAAATCCTGCCTGCCTCGGGGCTGTAGCACAGCAAGGCGGGGTCCCACATGCCTTCGAAGCGGCGGGCGACCATGTCTGCCACTTCGGCGATGAAGGCTGTGCGCGTCAGATCGAACGGAAACGCCGGCCCGTCGTACCCGAGCTTGTACAGCAGCATCCGGACGGCACACCGGTCGCCGAGCGGCACGATCGCGACGCGGCGGCGCGCGGACAACTCGCAGGTGTATCGGAAGGACACGGCGGAGCGGGGCGGCGCTTTGACCCGGCTTTCCAGGCCGTTGTGGCCGATCATCGCGGTCCGAAACGGCGCGCGGTGATCGAGTGGGTCCTCGTAGACGCCCGGCGGCAGGGCCTTGAAGGCGGCGCGCACCTCCGGCCACATCGGATGGATATTGTACTCGTGGTCCGATTCGTTGATCACCCGAAAGCGGTATTCGTCCTCCCGCACAATCCACAGGTGCCCGTCGTGGAACAGCAGTGCCCGTTCGTCCTGCAGGCACCGCTCGAGGGCGTGTCTGTATTCCAGTGCGGCGCCGGGCGGAACGGCGATCGTCGTCTCGATCGCGCCGTCGTCCCCCACCGCCAGGAAGGCGGGCTCTCCTTGAGCGGCCTCCTCCGCAACATAGACGCCCGGTGTCAATACCGCCTTGCAGCGCAGGGCCGTCTGCAGTGCCTGCCAGCCGGTGTCGACGGTGTAGACGTGGGGCGACGCATTGGCGATCCACAGGCGCTGCTGCCCGCTGCTGCCCGAGACGCGAAATCCCAGGCCGTCGAGATAGATTGGGGTTTCGGGCCGCTGCCGAAAGCGCCGTTTTTGTTCTTCCAGTTCGTCTTTGCCGATGCAAAACAGGCGCAGGTCGATAGCCTCGTACATCAGGCGGTGACCGATGGTGTTGGGGTGGGCCGGGTCGAAGCTGATCCCCGGCTTCCAGCACCCCCGTCCGTCGTCCACCGCCGCGAGCCAGTCCAGCATCGGCACACCCCATTGGGCCATGCGCAGGTGCGTCTCCCACAATAGCCGGTGGTGTTCGGAGGAATAGTCGCTGTGGGGATAGACCCCGCCCAGGACGGCCAGTGCTCCTAGATCCTGCGCCAGCTGCACAAGCCGCCGCAACCCGCTCTCGAAGCGGCGCTGCACCGTCCGCCGTTCGGAGGGGGGACAGTGGGCGAATCCCTCGTTGCCCAACGACAGGGAGATGACGACGACATCGGGTCGCTCCGGGGCCACCGCCGCGGTGAACCGGGCCGCTGTCGTGCCGACGTTCGCGCCCGCCTCCGACACGTTCACCAACCGGTGCCCGTACTTCTGCCGCAGGGTCTTCCCCAACAGCGAGGCCCAGCCCTCCAGCAGCCAGGCTTTGTAGCCCAGGGCAACCGAACTGCCGATGACGACAATCTTTAATCCCTCGCCCTGTTCGGAGCGGTGCGCGACGGCGGGCAGCTTGGCGCACCCGAACGGATGGGGCTGCAGGTAACCAAAGGCACCATCGTCCACCGTGACGCAGGAGCGGCGGCCGGAAGCAACCGGCACCCAACGGTTGGGGCCCAAGGCCTCCCACTGCGCGCAGCCATCCGGGCCGAGGCGGATGTACTTATATTCGACCCTCTGGGACTGCGTGCCCTTTGATGCCGACTGGAACTTGATCGCTGCCTCCGTCCGCCACAGCGGATAGAGTTTATCGCTCGTGCACAGGCGGATGCATTTCGCGACATCCCACCGGCCCAGTTCGGGGGCGGAACCGACGAGGCCGATGCACTCGCCGATCTGGGTGTGGGCGATGAGCTGGAATCGGTACACGGGTATGCCTTCGCTTCGAAGCGCGTTGCCGGGCGCGGCAATCTGTAGAAGTGCAAATCGCCCCGACGCTATCACGTCCGGTCGGTGCTGTCGGTGCTGCAGCATGCAAAGGCACCGTGAAACGACAAGCAGGCCCGGCTCCCTCTAGTCCATCGCTTTGCGCCGTATTCGGGTCATCTTCAAGGACAGCTGATTCGTCAATTGTGAATCTCTCCACAAGCGCCAGAAGTTTTGTGGCACTCTGCTGCAACGCGCTTGTTAATCTGCCCTGTGTGCCAATGTGTAGAGAGAGATGACTCCTGAGAAAGACTACTCACCACAGCAGTCCGAACTATGCCTATGCCTTCTGCAGATTCTTCAACCACCAACGGCTTGAGCAAGCTCAGCACCGAAGTCCGACCTCAAGTCGAACGCAGGCGTTTCTCTGCCGAGTACAAGCTCAAGATCCTCGAAGCAACCGACAAAGCTAGCGAATCTGGACAGATTGGCGCCATCCTCCGCCGCGAAGGACTCTACTCCTCGCTACTCGCCGAATGGCGCACACAGCGCAAAAAGGCCACCCTCCAGGCGCTCAAAGACCAGCCTGCCGGACCCAAAGTGTCACCGGACACGGCTCTGAGAGCCGAGAACGCCCGACTCCATAAACAAAACCAGCAATTGCAGGCCCAACTGAAGCGAGCCGAATTACTCCTTGAGATCCCAAAAAAAGCTGCCGCGCTGCTGGAAGTCGACCTGAGCCAGGTCTCCAGCAGCGCCGAAAGCGAGACCCCCTGAACGCCGTCGCCAAGCAATTGGTGGGGGAGTATCACCCCCAGGATGTGGCCTGTGCCCGCGACCTCAACCGCGCCGCGGTCTACCGTTTCGCCCACCCCCCCAAACCGCCTGCACCGAAAAAGCCCCACCCGGCCCCGCCCCGGTCGCTCACGCCCCAAGAACAACAGCGGGTGCTCTCCCTTCTGCGCTCGGAACGCTTGCTCGACCAGACGCCGCGCCAGCTCTACGCCACGCTGCTCGATGAAGGCAGCTATTTGTGCTCCTGGCGCACGATGTACCGCCTGCTATCTGAAGCCGGGGAAGTGAGCGAGCGGCGCTCCCAGCGTCAAAAGCCGGTCTATCAGAAGCCCGAGTTGCTGGCGGTCGCAGCCAACCAACTGTGGCGTTGGGATATCACCAAACTCAAAGGACCGCAAAAAGGCCAGCATTATCATCTGTATGTGCTGCTGGATGTCTACAGCCGCTGCGTGGTCGGCTGGTGGGTGGCCGAGCATGAATCAGCCCAACTGGCAGAGCAACTGATAGCCGAAAGCTGCGCCAGGGAGGGGATTGGCCGTGAGCAACTGACGATTCACTCAGACCGAGGTGCGGTGATGACCCGTCGCCCTGTGGCGGTGTGGTTCTCAGACCTGGGCATCACCAAAAGCCACTCCCGTCCGCACGTGAGCAACGATAACCCCTACAGGGAAGCGCAGTTCAAGACCCTCAAGTACCAGCCGCAGTTTCCTGAACGCTTCGGCAGCCTGGAGGATGCGCGGACCTTCCTGCAGCGTTTTTTCGCCTGGTATAACCACGAGCATTGCCACTCGGGCATTGGGTTGGTACCGCCTGCGAGCCTGCACACGGGCGAAGCGCACCAACGCCAAGAACGACGGCGGCAGGTGTTGGTGGCGGCCTAGGCCGAACACCCGGAGCGCTTCGTGCGCAAGGCCCCCGAGCCGCCGGCCCTGCCTGTGGCGGTGTGGCTCCATCCGCCGAAACCAGATAGTACAGCGTCTTGTGGGCAAACTCAGGAGAAAAGCTCTGTATCAAATTCAGAAAGTTGTCTCTAATTTATTGACACATTCCGAAGCGGCTGGAGGAGACAAACACGGTCAGGCGGGCTGCGCTCAGGCGCTCCCGGCGTAGCTTGCGAGCGGCTTTGGCCGTGAAAGTCGCCACCGCCTCCTGCAGCTCGCCCAGAGTACGGGCCTTCTAAGCAACCCGAGGTTCTGACGGTGGCAGGAGTCCCGCGCTCTAGCGCAAGCTCAACGTCAGGTTGTTTATTGCCTCTATGATGGTGCCAACCGTCCCCTGGAGAGTCGGCGATGGGTACTTCGGGTGTCCGCTGGAATGTGCGCGATCTGGAGGTCATGCCCCAGAATGAGTGGACCCGCTATGAGGTCATCGACGGAGAACTGTTCGTGACCCGAGCGCCGCACCGCAGGCATCAGCAAATTTGTGTGCGCATCGCTGAGCAGCTCAACCGCTGGTCCGACGCCACCGGTTTGGGAGAATCGATTGTCAACCCTGGGATCATCTTCTCCGACGAAGACAGCGTCATCCCCGACGTGGTCTGGGTCAGCCGCGCGCGGCTGACCCAACTGGAAGATGCGGCAGGCCACCTGTGCGGTGCACCGGAATTGGTGATTGAGGTGCTTTCAGCCGGTACCGATAATGCGCGCCGCGACCGGGAGGCGAAACTCAAGCTTTATTCGGCGCGCGGGGTCGTGGAGTACTGGATCGTTGATCGCTTTGCCAGACAAGTGCAGGTGTACCGCCGACAGAACGCTCAACTGGTTTTGATATCTTCGCTTTCGGCGGGCGATGAGTTGACCTCGCCCTTGCTTCCAGGATTAAGCTGCGCGATAGAAACGTTTTTCCGCTAGACATCGCCGTGGTTCGAAGTCTCGTTTCCAAATCTTTACAAATTGTTGCTTCGTCTCAAGCAATGGCTGTTTTATTAAGTCATCGCTGATATCCTTTGCGTCCGCATCTCAATTAGCGGCTGGCGTCTCGGCAGGGCAGGTAGTAACCTGTCTCGTCGCGCAGGTGGCAGTCTCGGACGATCGAGCGCATCAGCGACCAGGAAAATTCGGTCTCGTGCATGTAGTCCGCCCAGTGCGCTTTGAGGGCAGTGTGGGCCTTTCTAAGGTGATAACTCGGGATCGCCGTCGAGACGTGGTGCGGAATGTGGACATTGATGTCGTGGCAGAGAAATTCGACCCAGGCCGGGTAGGTGCAGTGGACGGTCGAAAAGAGCTGGCCGGTCACCGGCGTCCAGGTGGCGGCGGGATAAAAAGGAATGTCCGGATGGGTGTGGTGGACGAGGGTAAACGTACTCATCCAGAAGTGGTAGACCAGCCAGGGCATCAACCAGAACTGAATCACCGCCCAGGGGCCGCCCACCCACAACAGGACCGGAAACAGCAGGCAGGCAAAGGCGATCACCACCCCGGCCGAAAGCCGGATGTCGGCGCGCTCCTTGGGCTTAAACAGCGACGGCTTGAAGTGCAAGTTGATTTGGTGCACCGCCGATGCGAACCACCAGCCCAGGCCGCGGGCGAAGCGGTAGCCCGCCCGCACCCCCGGCGAAAGGGCGCGGTATTCCGCCGGCGACATCGGCCGCCAGGCGTTGTCCATCTCGATCTGGTTGGTGAAGGTGTGGTGCTGGTTGTGCTTGATGCGCCAGCCGTGAAACGGATAGAGCAGCGGCAAAAGCATCGCGTGCCCGACGATGTCGTTGATGCGCCGCCGGGTTGAAAAGCTGCGGTGGCCACAGTCGTGGGCGATTACAAAAAAGCCGGTGAGCGCCGTGCCGGTGAAGATCCACAAGGGCGGCAACAGCCACCACCACGGGTTGAAAGCCAGAGCCGCATAACCTGCCGCGACCACCAGCACATTGATGACCAGCCCTCCCCAGGCCTTCGCCGGGTGGACCTGAAAACACGCTTTGGGAATGGTGCGGATGACATCGCCGAGGGTAGCCTGTTTTTCCAGGGCGGCAATCCGTTGGCGGTCCAGGTCGCGGCCTGTCCCCTCGAAACTCTGTCGCTGTACCATGCGGGCTCCTACTGAACGTTCACCCCTCGCAAGGCGGATCCGGGACGCCCCAAGCCCACGTTTCGAGGGTGACTCCCGGGATCGCTCGCTAACGACCGCCCGCGCGAGTACTGCAGTGTAATGTAACAGAATTTAACGGGTTTCTGCCCTGCCCACCGCTTTTCTCCAGTACCGCCACCGCGCCTGTTCGTAGGCAAAGGTGTTCATTCTAAACATTTCTTTCCCGGGGGCTACGGGCCGAAGCCGCACGGCCTGACTTAGCAAAAGTATCTACATTTTGCTCAATGCACCCCGGAGCTTTCTGGGGACTGTTGGCGTGCCCATGAGTATCTGGCATCAAACTTGATAAAGAATCTTTACGCAATGCCGGGCTTTTCCCGTCTGGAGAAGGACGATCCTGCATGATTTATGTACCCAGACGCCCGCCTGGGTGCGGTGCATCTCGCTCTCCATCCCGTATGGGTGTAGGATGCGCTATTGACTGGCAGGTTATCACAATCTCGTGAAAGGATACGTGCAGCCTATGCTCGCCCATCTTCCCACGCCATCGCTCGCCCGCATTGTTCCTCAGAGCTTGAACGGTCGCACACTTCTAAAGCTTGTCTACGTGGTGCTTGAACCCCAATACCAGAGCGCGGTGGCGGCGGGAGCCGAGCTCATCAACCAGACCAACCCGGTGCTCGCGGTCGAAGTCAAAGGCTACCTCATCGAGGATCTGCGCGAAGCGGAGCGCTACGCCGAATTTTGCGCCGATGTTGCCCAGGCGGACGTTTTCTTTGCCTCGATGATCTTCATCGAGGATCTGGCCAACAAGATCGTGGCGGGGGTGCGCCCGCACATCGGCAAGCTCAAAGCCTCGGTGATCTTCCCGTGCATGCCGCAGGTGATGCGCCTCTCGAAGGTGGGTTCGTTTTCGATGGCCAACATGGGCCAGTCCAAAAGTGCCATTGCCTCCTTCATGCGCAAGCGCAAGGAGAACAACAAAGGCGGCAGCTTCCAGGAAGGCATGCTCAAGATGGTCCAGACGCTGCCCAAGATCCTCAAGTACCTGCCCATGGAGAAGGCCCAGGACGCCCGCAACTTCATGCTCAGCTACCAGTACTGGCTGGGGGGCTCCGCCGACAACATGGCCAACTTGCTGCTGATGCTCTCGCATCACTACTTCCCGAATTTGCGCAAGCTCGAATTCAAGCCGCCCATCGAGTATCCCGACCTGGGCATCTGGCACCCGCTCGCCCCCAAGATGTTCGAGGACATTCGCGAGTACCTGACCTGGTACAACAACCGCCGCGAGGTCAGCGAGGAGTTGCGCGACCCGCTCGCTCCCACCGTAGGCCTGATTTTGCAGCGGACCCACCTGGTGACCGGCGACGACGGCCACTACGTGGCGATGGTCGAAGAACTCGAATCGCGCGGGGCGCGGATCATCCCGATTTTTGCCGGTGGGCTCGACTGCTCCAAGCCGGTCGAGAAGTACTTCTACAACCCCATCAACAACCAGCCCCTGGTAGACGCGGTCGTGTCGCTGACCGGTTTTTCGCTGGTGGGCGGTCCGGCCAAAAATGACCCCGAAGCGGCGATCGCCGCGATGAAGAAGCTCAACCGCCCCTATATGGTCTCGCTGCCCCTGGTCTTCCAGACCACTGAGCAATGGGAAAACTCCGATCTGGGTCTCCATCCGGTGCAAGTCGCCCTGCAGGTGGCCCTGCCGGAGTTGGACGGGGCCATCGAGCCGATTATTCTTTCCGGCCGCGACGGGGCTACGGGTAAAGCGATGCCGATGGCCGACCGCATCGAACTGGTGGCGGCCCGCGCCCTCAAGTGGGCGAACCTGCGCAAAAAACCGCGCCTCGCTAAAAAGGTGGCGATCACGGTCTTCTCCTTCCCGCCGGATAAAGGCAACGTCGGCACCGCCGCCTATCTGGATGTGTTCGCTTCGATCTACAACGTCATGCGCCTGCTGGGCGACAACGGCTACGACGTCGAGGGACTGCCCGCCGACCCGCAGGCGCTGTTGATGGAAGTGCTCCACGACGTGAGCGCCCAGATCCGCTCCAGCGACATCAATGTCGCAGCCAAATTGAGTGTGACCGAGTACGAAGCGCTCACCCCCTTCAGTGACCGGCTGGAGGCAAACTGGGGACCGGCGCCGGGGCCTTTTAACAACGACGGCACCAACCTGGTGGTCTACGGCAAGCACTACGGCAATTTGTTCATCGGCGTGCAGCCCTCGTTCGGCTACGAAGGCGACCCGATGCGCCTGATGTTCTCCAAGTCCTGCTCGCCCCACCACGGCTTCGCCGCCTACTACACCTATATTGAAAAAGTTTGGGGGGCGGACGCGGTGCTCCACTTCGGCACCCACGGGGCGCTCGAATTTATGCCCGGCAAGCAGATGGGCATGTCCGGCAACTGCTACCCCGACCGACTCATCGGCACCTTGCCCAATCTGTACTACTACTCGGTCAACAATCCGAGCGAAGCGACGATCGCCAAGCGCCGCTCCTACGCGTCGATCATCAGCTACCTCACTCCGCCCGCCGAGAACGCCGGACTCTACAAGGGCCTCAAGGAGCTGCAGGAACTGGTGGCTTCCTACAAGCAGCTGCGCGAGAGTGAGCGCGGCGTGACCATCTGCGAGACCATCGCCGAGAAGGTGCGCCAGGTCAACCTCGATAAGGACGTGGCCATTCCCGAACTGGGCAGCCTGGACGCGCGCGACGCTTTCGTGGGCCTGATCTACCGCTTCTTGATGGAAATCGAAGACCGGCTGGTGCCCTGCGACCTGCACGTCGTCGGCACCCCGCCCACCGCCACCGAGGCCATCGACACGCTGGTGGGGGTGGCGAGCTTCGACCGCCCCGAAAAAGAGATGGAAGGTCTCGACCGGATGTTCGCCACTGCCCGTGGCTGGGACATCGAAGCGCTCCAGCGCGACGCTGAGACCGGCGGGATCGAGTCGCTCGACCGGCTGCGGGCAATCAAGACCGCCGCCAAGGCCGCCGTGCGCTCGCTGGTAGACGCCCAGACCGACGCGGGCGGGCGCGTCTCGCGCGTGTCGCTGTTGAATTTCTTCAACATGGGCACCACCGAGCCGTGGGTGGAAGCCCTCAAGGGCCATGGCTTCGTGCTCGATGCCAAGCAGCTCAAGCCGCTGTTTGCCTTTCTTGAGGAGGTGCTGGAGCGCATCGTGGCCGACAACGAACTGGGCGCTCTGGTCAAGGCGCTCGAAGGCGAGTTCACCCTGCCAGGTCCCGGCGGCGACACCGTGCGCAACCCGATTGTGCTGCCCACCGGCCGCAACATCCACGCCCTCGACCCGCAGTCGATCCCGACGGCGGCGGCGGTCAAATCCGCCCAGATTGTCGTAGACCGCATGCTGGCCCGCCACCGCGCCGAGAATAACGGCGCCTGGCCCGAGACGATCGCGACGGTCCTCTGGGGCACCGACAACATCAAGACCTACGGCGAGGCCCTGGCGCAGATTCTGGCCATGATCGGCGTGCTGCCCGCCCCCGATTCGATTGGCCGCATGAACTGCATCAAGGTAATCCCGATCGAAGAACTCGGTCGGCCCCGCATCGACGTGGTCGTCACCTGCTCAGGGATATTCCGCGATCTGTTCCCCAACCAGATGGAACTGCTCGACATGGCGGTCAAAACGGTCGCTGAACTCGACGAGCCGCTCAATTTGAACTACGTGCGCAAGCACGCCCTCGATCAGGCGGCAGCGCTTGGGATTAGCCCCCGCAAGGCGGCCACCCGCGTTTTCTCCAACGCCTCGGGATCCTACGCCGCCAACGTCAACTTCGCGGTGGAGACCGGCGCCTGGGAGAGCGAAGAGCAGCTGCACGAGATGTACCTCAGCCGCAAGTCCTACGCCTTCGGCTCCGAAGTGAACAACGAGCAGCAGCGCGAAATTTACGAGGCGGCCCTCAAGACGGTCGATACCGCCTTCCAGAACCTTGACTCTAACGAGACAAGCATCACCGACGTCGATCACTACTTCGACTACCTCGGGGCGGTGACCGGCGTGGTCGAGAAGATGCGCGGCAAGCGGCCCTCGGTCTACATGGCCGACACCACCGCCGCCCAGGCGCGTATCCGCAGCATCGAGGAGATGGTCCGCCTCGATTCGCGCACCAAGATGCTCAACCCCAAGTGGTACGAGGGCATGCTCAAGCACGGCTTCGAGGGTGTGCGCGAAATCCAGTTTCGCCTCACCCACACCTTCGGCTGGTCGGCCACCGCCCACGCCGTGGACGACTGGGTCTACGACGAGACCGCCGACATCTACATGAACGACGTTCAGATGGCCGATCGCCTCAAAAAGCTCAACCCCCACGCCTACCGCAAGATGGTGGGCGTGCTGCTCGAAGCGAACGGCCGCGGCTACTGGCAGACCACCCCGGAACAACTCGACCGATTGCAGGAGCTGTACCAGGATCTCGAAGACGACATCGAAGGGGTAAACCTACCGCCCCTGCAGCGCCCGCCGCTGCTGTAGACGGCAACAAACAATCCAGGGGGTGGTCATTGCTCTATTTCCTGGATTGTTCGGATGTTTAGGCAGAAGAGGTGTCAGGGGAGATTTACTGACACCTGACACCTGACACCTCTTCACAAGTTCTGGTAGTTGAAGACCCGGTTGATGTCCTCTTTTTGGAAGCCGAGCACGAACGGGTGGCGGCAGCCGTTGATGAGCTGCACATCGTAGATTTCTTCGATACCGGCGTCGAAGGTGAGCCAGGCTTCGACGGTGCCCGTCTTGAGATTGACCACCTGCACGCCGCACTGGAGGCTGCCGCTGTTGTCGATGGGCGTGCCGCCGAAAGTGGCCTTCTCGCGCACTTTCGATAGACCGACGAAGGCGTACCAGCCCCAGATGCCCAGACCCCGCAAAAAACCCGGCAACTGCACAATCGGCTGCCATTTGCCCGCCTGGACATCGAGGGTGCCCAGTTCGCCCCGCCCGGAGTTGAGCACCCAGAGTTGCCGCTGGTAGAGCCTGGGCGAGTGGGGCATGGCAAACCCCTTGTAAATCACTTCGTTGCTCGCAATATCGATGGCGCAGCCGCCGTTATTTTTGTCGGCCCGCCAACCGGCGGCGTAGTCGGTTGCCCCCAAGGCGACGGCATAGCGCGGTTTGCCGCTATCGAGGGCGACGCTGTTGAAGTGGCAGCGGTCCTCCGGCGCTAGACGGCTGATAAAACTGGGTTTCCAGGTGGGCACAAAGCTGCGGGTTTGGCTGACGCGCGCCAGACAAGAAAACAGCGTATTGACCAGGTGAATTTCGCCATCGAGCAAAAACACGTCGTGGGCGGCCACATCGCCGGTCACAAACGAGCACTGCGGCAGGTAGAGATTGTCGTAGTCGCGGTCGGGGTAGTGGGCGGCGAGCAGTTGGGGGGCTTTGACAAAAGACCAGATCTGGTTGCGCGTGGCGAGCACCATGCCCTGATCGTGGGTAAATAGTCCCATCGCCTTGTTGTAAGTGCGCATCAACAGGCGCAGTCGGTTTTGATAGGTGCTGATAAAGCAGAGCTTGCCCGCCTGATAGGTGGTAAGGGCCAGAGTGACGCCGAGCCGGTCGAGCAGTTCGGCAAAACTCGGAGAGTGGACAAAGGTGACCGGGGCCTCGGCGGCATTGGTGGTGTTGGGATTGCTTGTGGTCATAAGTAGTTGTGTGGCACCCCCATGAAAGTGGTTGCTGGAGGTGTAAGCCTTCAATGAGCGTACTGCGAGTCACCTTCCAGCACATGGCGCAACGAAGCAACCACCCGCTCCTGCACCTCGTTGTCCACCGGCAACGCGTCGGAGTCGGGGAGCATAGCATCTGCGCCGTTGGCCAAAATGGCAACGCGTCGGAAAGCATCATGGAGCAGGCTCAGATTGCTATGGCTCTATCTTAGCGGCGTCCATTATCCTGTTCCGCCGGAGGCAAACCTCGTCAAATGCCGGATATGCGGCACCTCGATAAAAAAACACCCACCCCCGAAAGGGCGGGTGGGATGCAAGACGAGGTATAGCCAATACGGCGCCCGCACCAAAATCGGATCTGTTTAGAGCAGTTTGCAGGTGCATCCAGTACATCCGGTCGGCTCTCTACCTTGACAGGCAACAGTTTTCAACCTGACACCTGGCCTTGCTCTAGAAGAAACCCTGGGGCTTGGTGTCGTAGCTCACCAGCAGGTTTTTGGTCTGCTGGTAGTGGCCGAGCATCATCTTGTGGGTTTCGCGGCCGACGCCGCTGGCTTTGTAGCCGCCAAAGGCGGCGTGGGCCGGATAGACGTGGTAGCAGTTCACCCAGACGCGACCGGCCTCGATGGCGCGGCCCACCCGGTAGGCATTGTTGATGTCGCGCATCCAGATCCCCGCTCCCAGGCCGTAGGGGGTGTCGTTGGCGATGCGCACCGCCTCCTCAGCATCTTTGAAGGTCGTCACCGCGAGCACCGGCCCGAAAATTTCCTCTTGGAAAATGCGCATCTGGTTGTGGCCCTTCATCACCGTCGGCTTGTAGTAGTAGCCCCCGGCGAGCCCTTCGCCCGGTTTGCTGTTGCGCTCGCCGCCGATGAGCACCTCGGCCCCTTCCTGCTTACCCAGTTCGACGTAGCGGCCGATTTTGTCCATTTGGGCCTGGGAGACCTGGGCACCCAGCATCGTCTCGGGGTCGAGGGGATTGCCCTGCTTGGTGCTTGCCACCCGGCGAACGGCCCGATCGATGAAAAATTCATCGATCGACTCCTGCACCAGGGTGGCTCCGGGGTTGTCTTTCCGGCCTCAATAAATGTCCGATTCGATACAAAATTTTGGTATTCGTTGACATGCTGCCCAAGACCGGAGAGCCCTGCCTCGGTCTTGGGCGGCAATTTTATGCCTCGTCGGCCTCCGCCGGGTCGAGTAGACCTGGTATCGGAGCCACCTCGATGCGCCCCGCTTCTAGATCGACCACCGGCACCAGTGCATGGACAAAGGGCACCATCACCGTCTGTCCACCGCTCAATCGAATGACCAATAAATCATTGCCCGCCCGCGTCATATCGCTTACCTCACCGATGGCTTCGCCGGTATCCTGACGAAATACCCTGGCTCCCATCAGATCCGGCAGCCAAAATTCGCCCGCAGCCAGCACCGGCCGCTCGGCGGCGTCGCTCCAGAGGGTGGAGCCCACCAGGTTTTCGGCGGCGTTGCGCTCCTCGATGCCCTCGAAGCGGCAGACAAACAGCTCCTTCCCCGGTATGGCCCGGCCACTTTGCAATCGCAACACCCGGCCATCGTCGAGCGAGCGGCCCACCAGGCGTACTCCCGGGCGGGTGAGCCGCTCGGCAAAGTCGGTCGCCGGTTGCACGCGCACCTCGCCGCGCAGACCCTGGGCGGCGACGACTTTGCCGATTTCAAGCCACTGCTGCATGGGCATTGACGGTGCACCGCTCTCCTATTGAAGCAAACACCCCGGAACGATTGGAGAATTTGGGGGTTGGCCTTACGGTTCAGGCGGGGTTGACGGTATAATCGCGGTGGTCGGATGCTTGCCAAGAGCGAACCTTCCAGGCTTGCTGGTGATATTCTGCTGAATATCTGCTGCGCTTCGACTACATTCTGGACAACTTTGCCGAATCAGCGTTTTTTGGAGTGCGACGCTTGCGCTGTCCTCTCCCGTTTTTTGGCACATCGCTGCCAGGCTGTTTAGTACCTCGCGAAATGAGCCCAATTGCCTGCTGCTGTGACGGACTGAAGGTGCCGTCACTTTTCACAAGGAGCCCTATGCCCAAGCAAATTATCATCGCGGAACAATACCGCCTGGCGGCGGTATTTGCAGAAGATCAGATTCAAGAACTCATCGTCGCCTCCGGCAACCACCAGGTCGGAGACATTTACCTGGGCATTGTCGAGAACGTACTGCCCAGCATTGATGCCGCTTTCGTCAACATCGGCAACCCCGAGCGCAACGGCTTTATCCACGTCACCGACCTCGGTCAAATCCGGCTGCGCCGCTCCTCCGCTTCGATTAGCGAACTGGTCACCCCCCAGCAAAAAGTGCTCGTCCAGGTGATGAAGGAGCCCACCGGCAACAAAGGTCCGCGCCTGACCGGTAACGTCAGCCTGCCGGGACGCTTTTTGGTATTGATGCCCTTCGGCCGCGGCGTCAACCTCTCGCGGCGCATCCGCGACGATGATGAGCGCAACCGCCTGCGTGCCCTGGCGGTGCTCATCAAACCCCCGGGCATGGGCCTGCTGGTGCGCACCGAGGCAGCCGGCATGGACGAGCAGGGCATCCTCGAAGATCTCGAAAGCCTGCTCAAGCAGTGGGAGAAAATCCAGAAGCAGACCGCCGAAACCCGCGCTCCGGCTTTGCTCAACCGCGACGAAGACTTTATTCAGCGCGTCTTGCGCGACGCCTACAGCGCCCAGGTCAACCGCATCGTGGTGGACTCCCACGTCGGGGTCAAGCGCGTCAAGCAGCACCTGCTCAACTGGAACGGCGGCCGCATGCCCCAGGGCGTCTACGTCGAGCACCACCGCGAGCCCAGTTCGATTCTCGATTATTTTCGGGTCAATGCGGCGATTCGCGAGGCGCTGCGGCCCCGCGTCGATTTGCCCTCCGGCGGTTACATCATCATCGAGCCTACCGAGGCGCTCACGGTGATCGACGTTAACTCCGGTTCTTTCACCCGCTCGGCGACTTCGCGCGAGACGGTGCTGTGGACCAACTGCGAGGCAGCCACCGAAATCGCCCGCCAACTGCGGTTGCGCAACATCGCGGGCATCATCATCATCGACTTTATCGACATGGACGCGCGCCGCGATCAGTTGCAGGTGCTGGAGCACTTCTCCAAGGCGCTCAAAGCCGACAAGTCGCGCCCGCAGATAGCCCAGCTCACCGAACTGGGCCTTGTTGAGATCACCCGCAAGCGGCAGGGCCAGAGCATCTACGAGATCTTCGGCAAGCCCTGCCCCACCTGCGACGGTCTTGGCATCATCACCCACCTGCCCGGTACCCGCCACGAGCACGGCGGCGAAGCCGTGCCTACTTTTGCCCCGTCCGCCGAGGAACTGGAAGGCTTCGAAGGTGAAGAATTTGCTGGGGTCAGCACCACCGGCGAGTACGAAGAGGAAGAATCGTCGGATCTCGACCTCACGGCCCATCCGGTTTTTCGCAACGACCGGCGCCGCCTGCCGATGGAGCGCCGCCCGGCGGCGCCACCGCCGAGCGGCAACGGTGCCCCGGGCAACACCGGCGGTGGGCGCAACCGCCGCCGCCGCGGCCGGGGCGGCAATAATGGCCGCGGCGGGGCGGAGGAGGGCCTGGGACGCCCTGCGATTGAGACGGGCGAACCGGGTTCCGGCCCTCCTCCGCCCTCGCCTACCGTCCGGGTGCCCGAGGCCGAACCGGCGGAGGCAGCGGCTTCGATGTCCGGCTACGGCGGCTACGAAGATCGTCGTGACGAAGGTGCCCAGCCGACGCAGCCCCCGGTCGAAGCGCCCGAGATGCCCATCGACCACATTCCTGCTGCCGAGCAGGAAGTGCTCGCCTACATGGGGCTGCCTGCCGAGCTGTTGAGTGGTCCGGCGATCACCTCGGGCAACACCTCGATTCTCTCGGTCCGGCCGCCCAGCCCTCACAAACCCGAAGACGAGGGGAGCGAGGAGGGTGAGGGCGATCCGCGCCGCCGCCGCCGCCGCCGCACCACCCGCAGTAAAGCCTCCGAGGCGCAGAATCCCCCGGAGCCGGTTCCTGTCAATCCGGAGGAATAACATCAAGCGGCCGTCTCAGACTTCCTTCCCTTCGCTGGAGTGCGAGCGCGCCCTGTGGACGGCGGGCATCCGCCGTCTGGCGGGGGTAGACGAGGTCGGCCGCGGTGCCCTGGCTGGTTGTGTGGTGGCGGCGGCGGTGGTGTTGCCGCCGGATATGCCCCTTGCGGCCCTCGCCGGGGTCGCAGATTCGAAGTTGCTCGAGCGCCCCCGCCGCGAAGCGCTTTATGAGCGCATCCTGGCCCTGGCATCGGCGGTGGGCATCGGCAGCGCCTCCGTGCGCGAGATCGACCGGCTCAATATTTTGCGGGCGACCGCCCTTGCCATGGGCCGCGCCCTGCACCAGGTGGCCCCGGTCGAGCATGTCCTGGTGGACGGGTTGCCGGTGGCTGAACTGGGAATCGCCCAGACCGCCATCGTCGGTGGGGACCGCACCAGCCTCAGTATTGCCGCCGCTTCGATCGTGGCCAAGGTGACCCGCGATCGGTGGATGGCGCGGCTGGATCGGCGCTTTGCGGGCTTCGGTTGGGCCACGAATGCCGGTTATAGCACCGCCTCCCACCGCGAAGCGCTGGCTCGATTGGGAGTCACTCCGCTGCACCGGCGCAGCTTTGCCCCGGTGCGCCTGGTGGTGCAAAAGAATTTGTTTGATGAACCGCCGCCGGGCGGGCATTTCGTTGAATAGTTGAGCATCGGTGCATAAAATAAAATGCACCCTGTCGCCAGGAACGACGCGGCTTTGTCTACGCTGGTAGTGAAGCGTCTCAATCCGGCGGGGAAGCGCTGTCAGCAAAGTTCATACGATTAGTTCCACCGAGCGCCCGACATGATCGATCCCAATTGGTTTGCAGACGAATTGATGCGCGAACACGATGCTTGCGGCGTCGGCTTTTTGGCCGACAGCCGCGGTCGAGCCAGCCACGATCTGATCGCCCGGGCGCTCGAGGCGGTTACCTGTTTGGAG
Organism: Aphanocapsa lilacina HA4352-LM1; assembly: GCA_019359725.1. GTDB lineage: Bacteria > Cyanobacteriota > Cyanobacteriia > Gloeobacterales > Gloeobacteraceae > Gloeobacter > Gloeobacter lilacinus. Next base: position 25,035 of record JAHHGR010000029.1, read on the forward strand.
CACCGGGGCGGCTGCGGCGCCGACCGCGACTCCGGCGACGGCGCCGGCCTGCTCAGTGCGATCCCCTGGGCGATCGTCGACGCCTGGTGCGCCGAATCCGCTCTGGCCGCTCCCGACCCCAACCGGCGGGCGGTGGGCATGCTCTTTTTGCCGCGCGACGCGCAAGCCCAGGAGCGCTGCCGGGCGATTGTCACCGAGCGCTTCGCAGCCGAAGGTTTTCGGGTGGTTGGTTGGCGGACGGTTCCCGTCCGCCCCGAGTACCTGGGTCTGCAGGCGGCCTCGACCCGGCCGGAAATTGTGCAGGTGATCCTCGAATCCGACGAGCCCTGTTTGCCCACCGAGCGGGAGCGCAGGCTGTACCTGGCGCGCAAAGCCATCCGTTCGAGTATCGACAAAACCTTTGCCCGGGAGGTGGCGCGCGATTTTCACTTCACTTCGCTCTCGTGCCGGACGATTGTCTACAAGGGCATGGTGCGATCGGAGGTGCTTGGACGCTTCTACGAAGATCTGCTGGATGAGCGCTTCGAGAGCCCTTTTGTCCTTTACCACCGCCGTTTCTCGACCAACACCTTTCCGCGCTGGCCGCTCGCGCAACCGCTGAGACTGCTCGGACACAACGGCGAGATCAACACGGTCCTGGGCAACCGCAACTGGATGAGCGCGCGCGAGCCGGACTTAACCAGCGAACTGTGGGGCGGGCGCATCGAGAAGCTCAAGCCCATTCTGGAGTTGGAAGGTTCCGACTCGGCTTCCCTCGACAATGCCTTTGAACTGTTGGTCCGTTCGGGCCGCGACCCGCTGCATTCGATGATGATGCTGGTGCCGGAGGCCTACGGCAACCAGCCGGCGCTTGCCGACTTCCCGGAGGTGGCCGGCTTCTATCAGTACTATGGCCCGCTGCAGGAATCCTGGGATGGCCCGGCGCTGGTGGTCTTCTCCGATGGGGTGCAGGTGGGGGCGACCCTCGATCGCAATGGCCTCAGGCCCGCCCGCTACGCGATCACCGACGACGGCCTGGTGCTCGTCGCTTCAGAGGCCGGGGTGGTCGATCTGCCCCTCGAACGGGTGCTCGAAAAGGGGCGCCTCGGCCCCGGCCAAATGATCGCCGTCGATCTCGAATCGGGCGAAATTCTCAAAAACTGGGACATCAAACAAAAAGTGAGCCGACGGCAGCCCTACCGCGCGTGGGTGACCCGTCACCGGCAAACCCTCGAAACCCAGCCCTACCTGGACGGCCCGCAGCTCGACACCCACGATTTGCTGGTCCGCCAGCGCGCCACCGGCTACACCCTTGAAGATGTCGAGCGCATTATTTTGCCCATGGCCCAGGCGGGTAAAGAGCCGGTGATGTCGATGGGCGACGACACGCCCCTCGCGGTGCTCTCCCAGAAGGAGCGGCTTTTGTACGATTACTTCAAGCAGCGCTTCGCCCAGGTGACCAACCCACCCATCGACCCCATCCGCGAAGGGCTGGTGATGTCGCTGGAGATGTACCTGGGGCCGCGCGGCAGCTGGCTTGAAGAAAAACCCGAATTTGCCCGGCTGTTGCGGCTCACCAGCCCGATTCTCAACGAAAACCAACTGGCCGCGCTGCGCTCGCTCGATGCACCGTTCAATTCCCAGATGCTCGAAGTGGTCTTCGCACTCGACGAAGGTGCCGAAGCGCTCGAAAAGCGTCTGGAAGGGCTGTGCGCCGAGGCCGAGCAGGCAGTGCGCTCGGGCGCGAGCGTCCTGATTTTGAGCGATCGCGCCCTTGGCGGCGAGCGGGCCACCCTGCCGCCGCTTCTGGCCGTGGGGGCCATCCACCATCACCTGATTGCCGTCGGCCTGCGGTTGCGCGCGTCGCTGGTGGTCGAGACCGCCCAGTGCTGGAGTACCCATCACTTTGCCTGTCTATTCGGCTACGGTGCCAGCGCGGTCTGTCCCTACCTGGCCTTCGAAACGATTCGCAACTGGTGGGCGGCCCCTACCACCCGCGAACTGGTGCGCAACGGCAAAATCGAAGATCAAAGCGTCACCCGGCTGCAGCAAAATTACGTCTCCTCCGTCGAGGCGGGCATTCTCAAGATCCTCTCCAAGATGGGCATTTCGCTGCTAAGCAGCTACTCGGGCGCCCAGATCTTCGAAGCGATCGGCATCGGCGCTCCGGTAATCGACACAGCCTTCTGCGGCACTATCTCCCGGGTGGGCGGCATGGGTTTTGCCGACATCGCCCGCGAGGCGCTGCAGTTTCACATCGCCGCCTATCCGGAGGTCTCCGCCCAGAAATTGCTCAACTACGGCCTGATTACCTACCGGCCGGGGGGCGAATTTCACATCAACAACCCAAAGATGGTCAAGGCGCTGCACGCTGCGATCAAACTGCCCGAGCGCGCCGGGGCCGAGCGCGAACAGCTCTACGGCGATTACATCGATCAGATCCGCTCCCGTCCGCCCGCTGCGCTGCGCGATTTGCTCGAATTTAAAAGCGACCGCTCCCCGATCGCCCTCGAAGCGGTCGAATCCGTCGAAACCATCCTGCACCGCTTCTGCACCGGGGGCATGTCCCTGGGAGCCCTCGGGCGCGAAGCCCACGAGGTGCTCGCCGTCGCCATGAACCGCATCGGCGGTAAATCCAATTCTGGCGAAGGGGGCGAAGACCCGGTCCGCTTCAAGCCGCTCACGGACGTCCTGCCCGACACCACCTCCCCGTCGCTGCCGGGCATCCTGGGCCTGCGCAATGGCGATTCGGCCAGTTCCGCCATCAAACAGGTGGCGAGCGGTCGCTTTGGCGTCACCCCCGAGTACCTGGTGAGCGCCCGCCAACTGGAGATCAAGATCGCTCAGGGAGCCAAGCCCGGCGAAGGCGGCCAACTGCCCGGCCACAAAGTTGATCACTACATCGCCACGCTGCGCCGCTCGAAACCGGGCGTCCCGCTCATCTCCCCCCCACCCCACCACGACATCTACTCGATCGAAGACCTTGCCCAGCTAATCTTTGATCTGCACCAGATCAACCCCGAGGCGTTCGTCTCGGTGAAGCTGGTGGCCGAAGTGGGTATCGGCACGATCGCCGCCGGTGTGGCCAAGGCAAACGCCGATGTCATCCAAATTTCAGGCCACGAGGGCGGCACGGGCGCTTCCCCGCTCAGTTCGATCAAGCACGCGGGGGTGCCCTGGGAACTGGGGCTCACCGAAGTGCATCAGGTGCTGCTTGCCAACCAGTTGCGCGACCGGGTGACCCTGCGCGTGGATGGGGGCCTGCGCACCGGCTATGAAGTGGTGCAGGCGGCGATGCTGGGTGCTGAGGAATACGGCTTCGGCTCGATCGCCATGATCGCCGAGGGGTGCATTATGGCCCGCGTCTGCCACCTCAATACCTGCCCCAAGGGTGTTGCCACCCAGAACCCCGAGTTGCGCCGCCGCTTCGACGGCCTACCGGAACACGTCGTCAATTTCTTCTGGTTTATCGCCGAAGAGGTGCGCTCGCTCCTCGCCTCCCTCGGTTACCGGAGTCTGGAGGAAGTGATGGGCCGGGTGGACCTGCTTGCCCAGCGCGAGGTGCCTCTCGCCAAGACTGTGCGGCTGGATCTGACCAGCCTGCTGGGCGGTCTGGACCATACCGGTCGCGACTGGCTTGCCCATAGCGAGTGTGCCCACGGCAACGGGCCGGTGTTGGACGATCTGATCTTGCAAGATCCCGAAATCGAGTGGGCCATCGCCCACCACGCTCAGGCCCACAAGTTCTTCCCCGTGCTCAACACCGACCGATCGGTAGGAGCGCGCGTGAGCGGCCGGATCGCCGGACTGTACGGCGACAGGGGCTTTGGGGGCGAACTGGTGCTGGTCTTTAGCGGCTCAGCGGGCCAGAGCTTTGGTGCCTTCAATCTGCAGGGGATGACCCTGGTGCTCACTGGGGAGGCCAACGACTACGTGGGCAAGGGCATGAACGGCGGTGAAATTCTGATTCGGCCCTTTGCAGGCGCCCGCTACGAACCCCACCGCAACGTGATCATCGGCAACACCTGTCTGTACGGGGCGACGGGCGGGGCGCTGTTTGCCAACGGTCAGGCGGGCGAGCGCTTTGCGGTGCGCAACTCGCTGGCAACCGCCGTCGTCGAAGGCTGCGGCGATCACGGCTGCGAGTACATGACGGGTGGTGTGGTCGTTGTACTCGGCCCGGTGGGCCGTAACTTCGGGGCGGGCATGACCGGCGGCATCGCCTATGTGTTCGACGCCGACGACAGCCTGCGCGCCCACGTCAACCTCGACAGCGACAAAGTGCTGCAGCGCGTCCCCCGAGGTGCGGGCGAAGCCCAACTGCTTAGCCTCATCCAGGACCACTACCGTAAGACCGACAGCGATCTGGCCCGACGGATCCTGGAGAATTGGGAGTCACATTTGCCTTTGTTCTGGCAGGTTGTGCCCCCTTCTGAAAAAGATTCCCCCGTCGCCCGCAGCGAATCGATCCTCACTCCAGCCGAGTAAAGCCAGCGCGTACAAGATAAAACCCACCTATACTCGGGGCAATCCTTCCCGGTCGGCAGACGATATTGTGCCAACCCAACTCGCCTGCCCGGCGGACGCCGGCAAGCGGCGACGACAACAGGTGCGGCTGTGGACGCTTGCCGCCGCCCACAAGGGCGATCCGCGCTCGGTCGAAGGCCGTAAACTCTACAGCCACACCGCCAAGGTCAACAGTGTCGACCTCCGTACCCGGTCGTCGGCGACGTGCCCCAGCACTATCCCGAGGACAGGCCAATACAGCGCGCTCAGCGGCTGCAGCTGCCAGGGCCACCCCACCCGTCGAGATCGTCCCTAGACCGAAACCGCCGGCCCCTGTGCTCAGGCCACCGGAGATCGTCTTTTTGCGCATCGACGGCAAGCCGGCCCCGGCCAACTACCCAGTCGAGATCCACAACCCCAAAAAACCCGCCAAGCACCTGACCATCGGCTGGCAGGTCACAGGCGAAAAGCTCAACGCCGAATCGCTGCCGGCCCCGGGAACGGTGTCACTTTCCTCAGCCTCAAAGCGGCCAACCCGGCTGGAGCGGTCGTCCGCTCGGTGACGCCGCAGCCGGTGGTGTCGCCATTTCAAACCCCAGGAGGTCAAACTATGACGATCCTGTGCCCCGAATGCGGCACCCAGAACCCTGAAGGCACGACCTACTGCATCGAGTGCGGCGCCGATCTCGCCCAGGCGACGGCCCAACCGGCCGGCCCGGGCGAACCGTCTTTGTCCCCATCCCCGGAGGTTTCTATGACGTCTTCTTCAGAACCGCTGCGTCCTGCCGCCGAGCTGAACGGTGCCGCCAACGCGCGCATCGCTTCTCCGGCAACCTATCTGCAGTTGGAGCGGGCCGTGCTCGTTCACCTTGCCACGGGCGAGCGCTTCGAAGTGCCGGTCACCCAGTCCTCGGCGGTGATCGGCAAACCCAACGACGAAGTGAATGTCGATATCGACGTGTCCCACCTGGCGGGCGCCGACATCGTCTCGCGCATCCACGCGCTGGTGCGCGAGGAGGAGGGCGATTTTTATCTGGAGGATGCCGGCAGCAGCAACGGCACTTTCCTCAACGGCGAAGCGCTCAAACCCGGCGCCCGCTTCCGGCGCAAACTCCAACCGGGTGACACGCTGGCGCTCGGCAAAAACGAAAAGATCGCCTTTCGCTTCGAGATCACCGAGTAGGAAAAAGTGCGGCTTCAACCTGCAATAAACCGGGCAGTGCCTGTGGCTGCTGCCTTACGATTGGGTCATGGTTGACCATGACCGGCTATTCAAAGAACTGCTCACGACGTTTTTTGTCGAATTTATCGACCTATTTTTTGAGGACGTGAGCGGCTACATCGAGCGCAACTCGATCAGCTTCCTTGACAAGGAACTGTTCACCGACGTCACTGCCGGGGAGCAGTTCGAGGTGGATATCGTAGCCAAAGTGCGCTTCCTGGATAGAGACACTTATTTTCTGGTGCACATCGAAAACCAGTCCAGCTCCGAGGCAGGCTTCGATTTTCGGATGTACCGGTACTTCGCGCGTCTGTACGAAAAATTCCGGTTGCCGGTCTACCCGATTGTCGTGTGTTCGTTCAACGAGCCCCTGCGGGCCGAACCCAACATCCACCGCGTCGAGTTTCCCGGCTTCACGGTGCTGGAGTTTCACTACCGGGTACTGCAACTGAATCGGCTCAACTGGCGCGACTATGTCAGGCAGGAGAACCCGGTGGCCAGCGCCTTGATGGCCAAAATGCGCATTGCACCCGATGAACGGCCCAGGGTCAAACTGGAGTGTTTGCGTTTGCTTGCGACACTGCAACTCGACCCCGCCCGGATGAAGATGATTTCGGGTTTCGTAGATACCTATTTGAAGTTAAGTGCTGAAGAGGTGCGCCTCTTTGCAGTGGAACTTGCTACCATCGGGCCAGGTGATCGCGAGGGCGTCGTGGATATTGTCACCAGCTGGATGGAAGAAGGAATGCTCTTAGGTCGGGAGGAAGGAATCGTCAGGGGCCGGGAGGAAGGAATCGTCAGGGGTCGGGAAGAAGGGCTGATCCAGGGTAGGCAGGAAGAGGCTTTGATCCTTGTCCAGCGTCTGCTGAATCGCCGCCTTGGGGAACTGGACACCGAAACACTCGAACGAGTGCGCACACTTTCAGTCGCCGAGCTCGAAGCGCTCAGCGAAGCTTTGCTAGATTTCCGTGAACTTGCAGATCTGCTCACCTGGCTGGCTCAGAAATAATCCATCTCCAAAAGCCTGGCGAGCGAATCGATCGTGTCGGCACCGGCCGCTCCGGAGCGGTCGACTTTGCGAACCCGGATACCGGCTGCTTTGGCGCCGATCACATCCTCGGTCGAGTCGCCGATGTGGATAGCTCCGTCGGCTGAACAACCCAGCCGCTGAAGAGCGTGGGCAAAAAGGCGCGGGTCGGGCTTGGCGTGGCCCACCTCGGTAGAGATGGCCACCACCTGAAAATAACCGCGCAGCTCAAGCGCTTCGAGAACCGGGTAAAGCCGCTCGTCGAAGTTGGAGACCACTGCGAGGACTAGACTGCGCGAGCGCAGTCCAGCGAGTACACTGACGGTCTCCGGGTAGACAAACCAGGGCTCAGCAGTAGCAAAGTGATGCCAGACCCGATCGAAGTAGGCCTCGAAGTCGGGAAAATCGGTGTCGGTAAACGTCTGGGCCACCACGGAGCGCCACCAGGACCGCGCATCGGCCTTCGGGGGTCGACGCGCGGCAAAGGCCTTACGGAAGTGTTTTTCGATGGCTTCGGGATCGCTTATGACCCCGAAAGTCCTGGCGATGGCGCTGTAAATTTCGCCCACCGAGCCGCGCACCCCGAATAGCGTGCCCACGGCATCAAAGAGCACCGCCTTCACTGACCGGCACCCAGGGTACCCCGCAGCCAGGTCGCCTCCAGGGGGGCCGAGCGCACTTCAAAGATCCAACTTTCCTGGCCATCGTCACTCCTCAAAAGTGCCCAGCCGCCCTGCCACCGGCTCTCGTCCTGCAAAGCCGACAGGCCGACTTCACCGGCCAACTGGGCCACCCGCGCAAGGGGGACGGCCTGAGGAGCGGGATCTTGCACGACGACCTGAACACTCCAGAGGCCCGCGTTCAGGCTAAGGCGCAACTGGGCGGGCCACTCGCAGCGCTCCAGAAAAGTCTGCAACAGTGCGGGCTCGATCTGGGGCACAGAGGCGGCGGGGCGAACCTGCACGATGCGCTGCCCGGCGCCCACCGGTCCGGCGGCGCGCACCGGCAGGTCCGGATAAGCCTGCGCGAGGGGAGGAACCGAGTTGATGAAATGGGTCTGCCAGAGGATGCGGGCCGCCTCGATCCAGGTCCAGAGCATCTGCCAGGTGGCCGTCCATGGGCCACCGCGCGGCGGCCGCACCTTCCAGGTGCGCGGGCGCTTTTCGATGAGCGCCTGGATCTGGGCATTATCGAGGTCGCCCAATCCGGCCGGAAGAAACTGGACCGCGCCTTGCGCATCAACTTCAAAATGTTCCGCGCGCAGGCGCAGCGCCTCAAGGCCCGCTTGCAAAAACGGCATGAACGCTTCGGCCTCCTCGTCCTCGTCCCAGTGGCCGAGTTTCGGGAAGTCCTGAATGCAGGCAATCAAAGGCTGGGTGTCGAGAGTCCATACCCGCCACTCCTCACCGCCGATGAGCGAGCGGATGGTCTCTGTGCCCTCGACCACCAGTTCGCTGTCGGGTGGTTCCTTCCAGGACCTCACCGGCCCGGGGAGGTAGAGTTTCCATTGCTCCCCCTCGCCGCGCCAGACGTTGAACTGCTCCGAGACGGCCGCCCGCGCCCAGGGTTTGTCCAGTATTTCTGCCAGTGCGAACACCCGTCCACTCCAGGGGTCGTATCCCTAGGCTTAATTGTCCCACATTGCGCCCGGCGCTCAAGGGGCCAGCCGTCACTGGTAAAGACTGTCACACGCTTCGAGCGATAAGCGCGATTGCACCGGCAGATCGAGGGATGAACGGAACCCCCTCGCGAAGCGGGCCACCCCAGCGCAGGCGATCATCGCCGCGTTGTCGGTACAAAAGCGCATCGGCGGGAAAACGGCCCGGTACGATCCGGCTTGCCCGAGCCGTTCGCGCAAGCCGCGGTTGGCGGAGACGCCCCCCGCCACCACGACCGTGTCATAGCCGGTGTGGGCCAGGGCCAACTCCACCCGCTCGGCCAGGGCCTCGACCACGGTGCGCTGGAAGCTCGCGGCCAGATCCGCCCGGTCGATGGGCAGACTCTGGAGCCGGTGTTTTTCAGCCAGGCGCAGCACGGCGGTCTTCAGGCCGCTGAAGCTGGTGTCGAAAGGCGATGCGACCCGCCCCCCCGGCAGCGCAAAGGCACTTGGGTCGCCCTGCTGCGCCAATTTGTCGATCGCAGGACCGCCCGGGTAACCAAGTCCCAGTACCCGCGCTACCTTGTCGTAGGCTTCACCCACCGCGTCGTCGCGGGTGCGCCCCAGAATGCGGTAGCGGCCGTGCGCCTCGACAACCACCAAGCTGGTGTGCCCCCCCGAGACGAGCAAGCACAGAAAGGGGGGTTCCAGGGCCGGGTCGCTCAAAAAAGCTGAGTAGATGTGACCTTCGAGGTGGTGGATGCCGACCAGCGGCCTGGCGTGCACGAGGGCCAGGGTCTTGGCTGCCATCGATCCCATCAGCAACGAGCCGACCAGGCCGGGGGCACAGGTAAAGGCGACAGCGTCGATGTCGGCCCAACCCAGGCCACCCTCGCCAAAACATGCCGCAATCACCCCGCCCAATGCCTGCAAGTGTTCGCGCGAGGCAACCTCCGGCACGACACCACCGGTCAGGCGGTGCACGTCGATTTGCGAAGCGATGATCGACGCGACGACGGTCCGGCCGCGCACAATGGCGGCGGCGCTTTCGTCACAACTGGTCTCGATGGCAAAGATGGTTGTCACAGCAGCGATTCGAGGGCGCGCAGCATCCGGATCTGATAGTCAAGGTGTCCCCTCGCTCGATCGTAATCCAAGCAATCGCGGTGCTGGGCTTCGGCGTTCAAGTAGCGCACACGGTTGCGGGCCGCCCACACCGAGAGCGACCCGTCGTCGGCTGTACGGACGGGCTGCAGCACCACGTTGAATCCCAAGGTGCGCAGAGCGTCAAAATCGCCCGCCTCGGTGACCAGAAAAAAATCATCCGGATCCGCGCCGGTGGCCCGGTGGACGACCGGCTTGTCGGAGTGCTTGAAGACGTTGCCCACGTTCAGGCTGCCGTCGGTGTTATTGTGCACTCCCACCAAGGGCCCGTAGGAGCGCCCGAGCCATTCCCCGAGTGTGGCCAATACCTGTGCGCCGATGCGGGCGAAATGGGTACCCGCCAGATCTAAATCCATAGGTCTAAAGCTCGTCGCCACCGGAGGCACCACGGCGCACTTGGGCCGCAAGGCGGTGATCTGTGCAGCCACCACCTGCGGCTCGGAGTACATCCGGTTGGGATCGCACCAGAGGCGGCGACCGCCCAGGTGTTGATAGATATAGCGCCGACCTGTCTGTCGAAGTTCGATGAGCACCCCGGAGGGACGGCTTTGCCACCGCCGCTCTACCGCGCGCACCGCGATGTTTTCGTCGTCGTGGGGAGCAAAGTAAAGCGGCCCTGGCTGCCCACTGTCGCGCACCACCAGCTTCAGCCTGTCCGCAGGATTGCCAAGCAGGACCGAGTGCTCCCCGGCTGCAGCTGACAATCCACCCACCGGCAGCGCCCCCAGTAAACTCAACACTTCTCGCCGCCGCATCCGGCCTCCCGAGCTCCTACCATAGAATCAACCCGATCCCGGCCTTGGCTGGGCTACCCACCAAACTGGACGCCGCCTTCTCTGGCCGGGCCGTCGATGCCGTATACTGCTGGTTATGAAGTTTTGTTTCCGGCAAAGCCTTGCCGGTGTGTTTCACGCTGTGGTTCATTTTGGCTGTTCTCATACGAGTTATCGATGAAATCATTAAACCTGGCCAGAAACGTTCTGACCTCGTTACACATCGGATCGCTGCTTTTCGGGCTATACGGGCTGGTGATCCTGCCGCGCTCGCCGGAATTTCTGGCAAACATGCCGCCCGAGGGCATGGCGATTATGGAATTCGGCATGGCCCACGGCGGTGCCGTTTACATTGTTTTCGGCGCCTTGGCCGTAGGGCTTTGGGGGGCGCAAATCCTGGGGATGCGCCAACTGCTGATGTTCCTGGTGCCGTCCTTTTTGCTCTCGCTGGCCAGCGAGTTGCTCGGCACAAGCACGGGCTTTCCGTTCGGCGCCTACTCCTACACCGAACTGTTGGGTCCGAAGGTATTGGGATTGGTGCCCTTCGTCATACCGCTGTCGTGGTTTTACATGGGTCTGGTCTCCTACATGCTCGCGCGGGCGATCTTCGGCGAAGCGCGGGGCGTCCTGGGTGTGGCCGGCCCACTGCTGTTGGGAGCCTGGTTTTTGACCGCCTGGGATCTGGTGCTCGACCCGGCGATGGCCGTGGCCGATCCGAAGTTCTGGGTCTGGTTGGAGACGGGGCCATTCTTCGGGATGCCGCTGCAGAACTTTGCCGGTTGGTTTGGTACGGGGCTGTTGTTCATGGCGGTAGCGCGCGGGCTTTGGGGCACCAATCCGCCGGTGCCCACCCGCGCCCAACTCACCTTCCCGCTGATTATCTATGTCGCGAATATTTTCTTCTCGGCGGTGATGAGCATCGGGGCGGGCCTCTACATCCCGGTATTGATGGGGTTGGTGCTCGGTTTGCTGCCGGTGGTCTGGGCCTGGTGGTGCGGGGCGACAAACCCCGGGCCGCAACTGACCGGCGGTCGGGCCGGCTAGGTGAACTGGACAGGACTGTTGCTTGCTTTGCAGGCGATTGCGCTATTGATCCTGATGGCGCGTCTGGCGGGGGGCCGGACGCGCACGCCGCCTTTAGAACCAATGGCGCGTTCCAAGGGTTCTGTGCGGGTGAGCGCGGTGGTGCCCACCCTCAACGAGGAAGCTCGCCTCGGCCCCTGCCTGGAGGGCCTGCACCGCCAGGGACCGGAACTGGTCGAGGTGCTTGTCGTTGACAGCCGCTCCACCGACGGCACGGTGGCCCTAGTGGAGGCGATGGCCCGCCGCGATCCGCGCTTTCGGGTGGTCTACGACGATCCGCTGCCGCCGGGGTGGATAGGCCGTCCCTGGGCACTGCACTTCGGTTTTTTGCGCACCGACCCGGCCAGCGAATGGGTGCTCGACGTCGACGCCGACACCGAGCCCCAGCCCGGGTTGGTCAACGCCGCGGTGGAGGCCGCCCGCAAAGGCAGTTTCGACGCGCTGAGCCTCTCGCCCCAGTTTCGGTTGGTGAGCCTTGCGGAATTCTGGTTGCAACCGGCTTTGCTGTTGACCCTTATCTACCGCTTTGGTCCCTCCGGAACCGCAAAGCCTGCGCGCCCCGAGCGGGTGATGGCCAACGGCCAGTGTTTCTTGATGAAGCGGCAGTGGCTGGTGCGGGTAGACGGCCACACCGCAGCGCGCCGCTCGTTTTGCGACGATATTACCCAGGCGCGCGCCCTGGCGGCGGCGGGGGCACGGGTGGGATTTTTCGACGGTGCCCGGCTCATCCAAGTGCGCATGTACAGCTCGGCACTGGAGACCTGGAACGAGTGGGGCCGCTCGCTCGATCTCAAAGACGCTTCCACCCCCCTCTGGCAGGCTTTCGACTGCGCATTTCTGCTGCTGGCCCAAGGGTTGCCCGTCCCGGTGTTACTGGCGCTGACGCTAACCAGCCCGGTCTCTGGTTTTACACTCACCGCTCTGGGGTGGGTGAACGGTTTGCTGCTTGCCGTTCGCGTGTTGTTGCTTTTTGGGGTGCGCGGCTCCTACGAGCGCCTGCGCTGGAGCTTCTGGCTTTCGCCCCTGGCCGACCCGCTCGCGGTGTTGCGCATCTGGATCTCGGCGCTCACGGTGCCCCGGCGCTGGCGCGGACGCACCTACAGCGATCTCGAACATTCGATCGGCGCGAAGCAGTAGTCTTCAAAGTTTTTCACAAAGGTGCCGTCCGATTCCGGCAATTGGGTGTGATCCGGTAGCGGTGTGCTCGGCTCGGAGATCATCTCCACGTTCTCCTACGCTTCGTTTCCATCGTAGGGTTTCCATCCAGGCGTTTCAGTAGAGCCACCCCGGCCGGCTTTCGGCCACCCCGTGGGCAAGAAGGCGAATTTGCCCTATTCTCGGGTCAACCATACTCGCCTTTCCAAGACATGCAACGGACGAGCCTGTCTGTGTTTTCACTGTTTGTCCTTGCCCTGGCGACACTGTCGCTGGTGGCCTGTGGTGCCCCGGCAGGTTCCGGCGACAACTCAAAGGAACTGAATCTTTATGCCTGGTCGGAATATATTCCGCAGAAGATGCTCGACCAGTTCACCGAAAAGACGGGGATCCGGGTCAACTACGACACGTTCTCTTCCAACGAAGAGCTACTGGCCAAACTGCAGGCCGGCAGTTCCGGCTACGACGTGATTATCGCGAGCGACTACACCGTCGACATCCTCAAAAAACAAAACCGGCTCGAACCGCTCGACCTGGCGAAACTACCCAACTTCGCCAATATCGACGGGACGTTGAAAAACCCGCCCTACGATCCGGATAATCGCTACACCGTGCCCTACCAGTGGGGTACTGTCGGTCTGGCGGTCGATACGGCCAAGGTAAAAAAGCCCATCACCCGTTGGGAGGACCTATGGGATCCCGCCTTCAAGGGACGGGTGGTCCTGCTCGACGACGAATTCGAAGTGCTGGGTATGGCGCTTCAGACTCTAGGCTTCGACAAAAACACCAAAGACTCTGCCCAACTGGCAAAAGCCCGGGCCAAACTCACCCAACTGCGTCCAAATATCAAACTCTTCGACAGCGACAGCCCGAAGACGGCCCTGCTCTCCGGCGAAGTCTGGCTCGGGCAGGTCTGGAACGGCGAAGCGGCCCTCGCCCAGCGCGAGAACCCGGCCATTCGCTACCTGTGTCCTGCCGAAGGCTGCGGCATCTGGCACGACAACTGGGCCATCCCCAAAGGCGCTCCCCACAAAGAGGCCGCCCTTGCTTTTATCGACTACACAATGAGCCCGGAGGCGGGTATTTTGATTACCCAGGCTTTTCCATACTCCAACCCCAACCGGGCGGCCCTGGAACTGCTCAAAAAAGCCGACCCCAAACTTTACTCCACCTACATGGCCTCCCCCGCCACCAACCCCGGCCCCGCTTTTCTCAAAGCGGCCCAGCCGGTGGAGGATAAAGCCGAGAACACGCCGCTGTGGGATCGCACCTGGACCGAGGTCAAAAGCGGCACCTGAAGTTTGGGCGGGCCACACCGGCGTTGCCTGCCCGCCGCCGGTGTTGCAGGATGTAGGTGCTCCCGGACGGGGATTCGGAGCGTATTTATACAAAGCAACACTTCCAAGCAAAGACTATGGCCAGATTTTTGATTGGCACGGTGCCCGTCGTCGGACACATTGGTCCCGCCGCTCCCATCGCCCGCAAACTCGTCGAGCGCGGCCACGCGGTGTGGTGGTACACCGGCAAAGCTTTTCAGGCTACTGTCGAGGCGACCGGCGCCCGCTTCGCCCCGATCGTCAGCGGTCTGGACTATTCGGATCTCAGCAACGTCCCGGAAGCCTGGTTGGCACAACGCAACGCCCTGCGGGGTCTGGATCAACTGAAATTCGACCTGAAGCACTTTTTTATCGAAGCGGCTTTGGGTCAGGTGCAGGATTTGCAAGCCTTGCTGCAGGATTTTCCGGCCGATGTGCTGCTCGCTGACAATTGCTTTCGAGGAGCAGCCTGGGTTCATGAACTCGGTGGCCCGCCCTGGGCCGAGTTTGGGACCACCGTCCTCCCCGCCCGCAGCCGCGACACGGCTCCCTTCGGGCTCAGCGTGCAGCCGAGTGCTTCGCCCCTCGGCCGCCTACGCAACCGGGGACTGCACTGGTTGTTGCAGTCGGTCCTGTTTCGAGACGTTCAGACGTACATGAACGCCGTGCGCGCCCGTCTCGGTTTGCCCCCGGTTGCCCAGGGCTTCTTTGACGTCACTTCTGCCTATTTGTATCTGCAGGGAACTATTCCGGCTTTCGAGTATCCCCGAAGCGACCTACCCGCCCAGGTGCACTTTATCGGGCCGCTCCTGCCGAACCCGCCTGCGCATTTCACTGCTCCCACCTGGTGGGAGCAGTTGCGCACCCACCGGCCGGTCGTGCATGTCAGCCAGGGCACCGTGGCTACTGAGCCTGCAGATTTGCTCGTGCCGACGCTGCGCGCTTTGGAGGGCGAGAACGTACTGGTCGTAGCTACAACGGGGGGTAGACCCGTCGAAGATGTGGCTTTTGTGCCACTGCCCCAAAATGCCCGGGTGGAGCGATTTATTGCGCATTACCATCTGTTGCCTCACGTCGACGTCATGGTAACCAACGGCGGGTACAACGGCGTGCAGATGGCCCTTGCCCACGGCATTCCTCTAGTAGTGGCAGGCAAGAGCGAGGATAAACCGGAGGTAGCTGCGCGGGTGGCCTGGGCTGGGGTAGGTATCGACCTCAAGACCAAAACCCCGAAGCCCGAACAAATCCGTACTGCTGTGAAAAAGTTGCTCTCAGAGCCTGTCTACAAAGACAAAGCACAACTTTTGCAAGCCGAAATGGCGCGTTTTGATGCTCCGATACAGGCGGTTGAACTGCTCGAACAACTTGCACAAAGCAGGCAGCCGGTTTTAAGGGGTAAGCCGGTATCTCGATAGAGATTTCCAACTACGTGAGTTGAAATACTAACTGGTAGCAGGTCACACGTTTCATCACGGTGGCCGGATTGGCGCATTGATTGCGGCGGCCGGTGCCCAAGTGCTCTATCTACCTACCGCCGTATTCGCCCGACCTAAACCGCATTGAGAAGTGCTGGGCGTGGTTGAAAAGTCGGATTCGCAAACGGTTAGGCGATTGCGGGCATTTGCGCAATGCCATGGATGCCGTTCTCCAACAGGCTACGTCCTAACCTAAATGGCAATAGCTATGCGCGCCGAGGAGCATGTCCGCAAACCTGCACAGGCTTCGGTTTTCCCTGATCCTGAAACCTGCTTCAAACCTCAATCCGCCCCAACCAGCGGTAGGTCAAAAGCCCGAGGTACTCGCGCACGACGATGAGCCGCTCGCGCAGTTCGGAGAGTTCCTCAGGAAACGGGGAGGTAATGGCGGCACTGTTGAAGCCGGCTTCTTTGAAGGTGCGCAGCGAGCGCAGCATGTGGGGGGCGTCGGTCACCAGCAGCAGCGTGCGTACCCCCGCGGGCTTGAGGAGGCGGGCGGTAAATTCGGCATTCTCCTGGGTGGTGCGCGAGCATTCCTCTCCGGCCACGGCCTTTGCCGGTAGGCCCATCCGGCGCAAATCGGCCACCATCGCATCGGCGTCGTTGCGACCGCTAATAAAGATGCGGGGAGCACGACCGGCCCGCCACAGCCGGGCGGCCAGTTCGACGCGGGTGCGCCTGAGCCGCTCGCCGCGCCCCAAGACGACGATGGCGTCCGCCTTTAGATTGGCCGGCGCCTCCGGATAGTCCGCTAGTTGGGCGTCCGCGAGGGCCATGGCCGGGGGCGACACCGCGGCAAAGTAGACCAGCAACAGCGCGATGGCCACGGCGCTAATCGGGATCTTCCAGGGCAGCGGCCGGATCCACCAGGGAGCCGCCAGCAACAGCGCCAGGGGCGCCACCACCAGCCAGGGATTGGCGAGCCAATCGAGCAGCCAGACGGTAAAAACCGTCCAGCCCTCGGGGGCGCGCATGCACAGCGCCGGGTCGATCATCGGACTCTCTCGAAAGGTGTCACCGCCAGCATAGGCGTTCGACCGAGCCCACCGATGTCGGCTTGATAAAATGAGGCCAAACGCTTCCATAAAGCGGCCATGATTCAATATGACCCGCGATTGTGCCTGCCGTCGGCTGCCGAATTGCCTGACTCTGACGACACTCCTGTGGACAACGAGTTGCAGAATCTGGTGCCCAATTTGCTCGATCAGGTGCTCGGCCTGCTCTGGCAGCAGCGCGACGATTGGTTTTTTGGCGTCGATATGGGCATCTACGCCGACACCGAAAATCCGAGGCGGGCCATCGTCCCCGACGGCTTTTTGAGCCTGGGTGTCCCCCGCCTCAACCGACCCGGCGGACGCCCGAGTTATGTGCTTTGGGAAGAAAACGGCATTCTGCCGGTGCTGGTACTGGAGGTCGTCTCCCAGAACTATGGGAGCGAATACGACAGCAAAATGCAGGAATATCAGAAGCTGGAGATTCTTTATTACGTCATCTACGATCCCGGGGATCACCAGAAGCGCGACGGGCTTGAGGTGTACCGGCTGATCGAAGGCCGCTACGAGCGGCTTGCGGGTGAACCGGTCTGGATGGGCGAAATTGGCCTGGGTATCGGCCGGGCGGTGGGAGTGTTTCGCGGCTGGGAGCGGGAGTGGCTTTACTGGTTTGACCAATCGGGAGAGCGCTACCCGACGCCGGAGGAGTACGAGCGCTACCGGGCGGATCTGGCGGAACAGCAACTTGAAAGGGAGCGAGAGCAGGTCGAGGGGCTCAGACAGCGGCTCAGGGATGCGGGGATCGATCCGGACGCGCCGGAACGATCTTCCAGATAGCCGCCTAAGGTACACAGAAGCTGGCAAGTGCTCTGTGCAAAATCTTCCTACAAATAAATCCGCCGCCGGATTGCCCACCAGGCCCAGCTGCCGGTGGCGGCAATCAGTACCAGTAGTCCCGCAAGTTGCCAGGGCCAGTATGTGGGTAAACCGTAGGGCCAGCGCAGAAAATCGACCACCGGCGCCAGGGGCAAAATTTCGGCAAAGTAGCGGCTCACCCCCGGCAGGTTGGTGCGCGGAAAGTACGTCCCGCTCAAGGCGAACATCGGGATGATGAATAAAAAAGTCGGCAAATTGACCTGATCGATATTCCGCACCGTGCCCGCCGTCACCAGGCCGCAGGCGCCGAAGAGCATGCCGCCCAGCGCCATCACCGGCAGCGAATAGAGCAGACCCACCGGCGGATAGAGCCCCAGCAGCACCACCACCAGCCCGGTGGCGGAGCCGCCGATGACCCCCTTGGTGGTCGCCCACAGCCAGTCGCCCAAAAACACGTCGGTATAGCTCAAGGGCGCCGTGAGGAGCGCCTGCCAGGTTTTCTGGAAACTCAGCCGGATAAAACTCGCGTAGGCCCCTTCAAAAAACGACTGGAACAGCACCGCCACCGCGATCATCCCCGGACCGAGGAACTGCGCGTAGGTGAGCGTGCTGCCCAGGTACTCGAACGCACCAATCATCGGACCGAGCCCGGCACCGAAGGCAAACAGATACAGCATCGGCTCGCTCATCGGCGGCAGCAGGTTGGAAAGCCACGTGATCCGGTAGACATCGGCGTGGCGGCGCCAGACCGAGTAGACCCCCCACGGTGAGATGGCGGCGGCAGTTGCGAGCGCTTTCACAATCTTCCTCCGGTCAGCTGCAAGAAGACATCTTCTAAATTGGCCCGCCTGCGGGTGAGCCGGGCGGGTTTCAGTTCGACAATCGCCTGCCAGAGCGCTTCGCCGTCCGCCGGCAGCGGCACCAGGGTGCTCCCCCCGAACGGGCGCGTCCAGCTGCCCGAGCGCGCCGCCAGATCCGCGAGCAGCCGGGGATCGACCCCTTCGACCTCCGCCACCTCATGGCCCACCTCCCGGGCGATCACCGCGCGCGGTTCGCCCCCGCCCACCACCTGGCCTTCTTTCATCAACAGCAACCGGTCGCACAGCCTTTCGGCCTCGTCCATGTAGTGGGTGGTCAGCAACACCCCGCGCCCGGCGGCGCGCAACTCGGCCACCAGCCGCCAGAAATCCTGACGGGCGTCGGGGTCGAGGCCGGTGGTCGGTTCATCGAGAAAGACAACTTTGGGATCGTTTATCAGCGCCCGGGCGAGCACCAATCGCCGCTTCATCCCCCCGGAAAGCGCCTCGGGCGAATCTTTGGCGCGCTCGGCAAGACCCACCTGCGCAAGCAGCGCCATCGCCCGTGCGCGCGCTTCGCCAGCACCTAACCGGTAGTAGCGGGCGAAGGTGAGCAGGTTGCCCAAGATGTCAAAGTCCGGGTCAAGGTTATTTTCTTGCATGACCACGCCCATCAGCCGCCGCGCCTCGCGGCCCTGGCGACGCACATCGAAGGGTCCTAACGTCGCCTGGCCTGCCGTGGGCACCACCAGTCCGTAGAGCATGCCCAGGGTGGTGCTTTTGCCGGCGCCGTTGGGACCCAACAGGCCCAGGATCTCGCCGGGGTGGAGGGCGAAACTGACACCGCGCACCACCGCGCGATCGCCGTATTGCTTTTGTAATTGCTGGGCAACGAGATCCACGCGCGTCGAGCTTTGCACGGCGTCTCCAGGCTAACACCGGCCCGACTCCTCCCCGGGGCGGATTGCGGCGGCTTCGCCCAGCCGGTAGCGTGAGACTGTCGATGCGCATCGGATAAGCAAGATGACATTCTCAGAACCGCCCAAACCCGAACAAAAAGAAGTGGCCAACCCCGCCCAAGAAATTCAGTCCCAGGGCGAAGACCTGGGTTACCAGCTGACCCCGGAATCGCTCAACACCCAGCCCACCCCCGAAGATCTGCTGCAGGCGGCGGCGGCCTACGCCCAGGCAGCCATGGGCTCCGGCTGCGACATTCGCGGCTTTCGCCAGGTCTCCGACTCTCCTGAGACCTGGGAGGCGACCGTGGTCAATGCCGGCAAAACCGGCGTGCTGGTGGCCAAGCGCGTCCCCGGGGGCTACGACCTGAAGGTCAAAAGCGACACCGTCCAAGGCATCTACGACTGAAGTCTCCGCGCGCGGGGGCACCGGGGCGTGTTGTTGCCCCGGTGCCGTGCAACCCTGCCCTCAGGTGGCTTCGTTGGTGAGCGGTCGACGGCCGTCAATGCGGCAGGAAGGCCGCTCGGGCCAGCCCTCGAAGTCACCTGAAATTTCGCCTTTGAACGCTTCAAAGCCGTACTTGGGGAATTTATCGCGATCGGGAAAGAAAATCTGCAAGATTGCCTCAGAAACGTACTGGGCCACCAGAGCAATCCAACGCATAATAAGCCTCCTGATCGCAAGATCTTGGCGCGAGACTCATTAATTAGCATCACCTGGCCATTTCGCTTCCGCTTTGCGATTAAAATACACAATCAACGATCGCCCGATGTTCATCACCTTTGAAGGCGGCGAAGGCTGCGGCAAGACCACGCAACTGACCCTTTTGGGCGACTGGCTCGAAAAGCGGTGCCACCGCGTCGTGCGCACCCGCGAACCCGGTGGCACCGCCCTGGGCTGCTCGCTGCGCGGTCTGCTCCTGGATGCCCAAAGCGCAATCACTCCCACTGCCGAGTTGCTTCTGTACGCCGCCGATCGGGCCGAACACCTGGCGCGGGTCGTCCGCCCCGCCCTCGCGGCGGGTGCGGTAGTGTTGTGCGACCGCTTTTATGATTCGACAGTGGCTTACCAGGGCTATGGCCGTAGCCTGGATCTGGGGCTTATCGAGCAACTCAATGCGATCGCCGCCGGCGGGCTGCGGCCGGATCTGACTTTCTGGCTCAAACTCGACCCGCAGGTGGGCCTGGCGCGGCGCCTCGCCGGCAACGGCAACACCCCCGACCGCATCGAAGCGGAGGCGCTCGCCTTCCACCAGCGGGTGCACGCAGGCTTTGGGGCCCTAGCAAGCCGCTACCCGGAGCGCATCCGGTCCGTCGATGCCGCTCAGAGCGTCGAGGCAACCGCCGAACAGATCCGCTCTGCTGTAGATGCATTCTTGAATGAGAATCAGTCTAAACTAGAGAAGTAGCCGAATCCGGCGGGAGAGTGTACTGATGGTCAAAGTTGTCGGTCTATGCGGAAGTTTGCGCCCGGGCTCCCATGCCGAAAAAGCGCTGCTGCTGGCTCTGGCGGCGGCGGAGGGGGCGGGAGCCCAGGTTGAGTATCTCGATTTCAAGCAGTTGAATCTGCCCTTTTGCCACGGCGGCGACGAGTACCCGGAGCACCCGGACGTGGAAGTGCTCAAGCGCAAGGTCAAAGAGGCGGACGCACTGCTGATCGCCACACCCGAGTACCACGGCAGCTTCAGCGGCGTGATCAAAAACGCCCTGGATCTGATGAGTTTCGAGGAGCTTTCCGACAAAGTCTTCGGTCTGGTGAGCGTGCTGGGGGGTGGTCAGAACAACAACGCCCTCAACGATCTGCGCACGGTGGCCCGCTGGGTGCACGCCTGGGTGGTGCCTGAGCAGGTGGCGATTGGTCAAGCCTGGAAGCAGTTCGACGCCGAGGGCAACCTCACCGATCCCAAGCTCAAAGATCGCCTCGACAAACTCGCCTACGCCCTGGTCAAAGCCGCCCGCATGCTGCGCACGACCGCCTAAAATCCACTCACCTGGCCGTCTTTGCGCATCTCGGAAGCACCGCGGTACACGCGGTTGACCTGGTCCCACTGGATGGCCTGGTAGCCGCCGTAGGCTCCCGGGGAGGCGGCGGCGAGCCGGTGACCCCGGCGGACAAGCTCGGTACGGCTATCCTCCCCCACACCGCTTTCGAGGTTGAGGGTGCCGCCGTCGACCATCACCCGTCCGTCCGGGTCGTTGTCACCGGTGTGGTAGTAGCGCGCCGCGTCCCCGGCCTGCTGCACATCCATGCCAAAGTCGACGATGTTGCACAAAATCTGGACGTGGCCCTGGGGCTGCATGTCGCCGCCCATCACCCCGAAACTCATAAACGGCTTACCATTTTGCATAACAAAGGCAGGGATGATCGTATGAAAGGGCCGCTTGCCGGGAGCATAGACGTTCGGGTGACCGGGAGTGAGGCCAAATTGCGCCCCCCGGTCCTGGAGCATAAAGCCGAGGCCATCCGGCACCAGGCCGCCACCCATGCCTACGTAGTTGCTCTGGATGAGTGAGACCATCATGCCGTCTTTGTCGGCGGTGGTGAGGTAGATTGTGTCGGCGGCGGGGGGCAGACCGGCCGCCAGACGCGGTTGGGCGCGGTCCATGGCGATGAGCCGCCGCCGGTCCCCAGCGTAGGATTTATCCAGCAAACCGGCCACCGGCGTCTTGCTGAAATCCGGGTCGGCGTAGTAGCGCGCCCGGTCGGCGAAGGCAAGTTTTTTAGCCTCCACCTGCGCGTGCAGATAATCGGCGCTGTTGTGGCCCATGGTCTTGAGATCAAAGCCTTCAAGAATGTTGAGCATCTGCAATGCCGCGATCCCCTGGCCGTTGGGCGGCAGTTCGTAGATGTCGTAGCCCCGGTAGTTGACCCGCACCGGCTCGACCCAGGTGCCGGTGTGCCGCTCGAGGTCGGCTCGGCGCAAATATCCCCCGACACGTTGCATGTAGGCGTCGATGGCGGCGGCGATGCGGCCTTTGTAAAACACGTCCCGGCCGCCTTTGCCGATCGCTTCAAGCGTGAGTGCCAGATCCGGGTTGCGGAAAATTTCACCTTCGGCCGGGGCTTTGCCGCTGATCAAGTAGGTCTTGCGAAAATTGGCCAGTTCGGGAATCTGGTCTTCGTCGCGCTCGAAGCGACGGAGGTTGGACTGCCAGTAACCGGCAATGATCTGCGGCACCGGTACCCCCTCGCGGGCGTAGCGCACGGTGGGAGCAAGCAGTTCGGCCATGGGCAATTTGCCGTAGCGGCCGTGCAGCATAAACCAGCCATCCACCGCTCCGGGCACGGTCACCGGCAGCGGACCAAAAATCGGGATCGTCGGATTTGCTCCGACAGCGCTTTTCAACTGCTCGTAGCTGAGTCCCAGAGGTGAGCGGCCACTGGCGTTGAGGCCCGCGAGCTTGCGCGCTCCCGGATCCCAGACGATGGCGAATAGATCCCCGCCGATGCCGTTACCCGTCGGTTCCATCAAGCCCAAAGCGGCGTTGGCGGCGATGGCGGCATCGACGGCGCTGCCGCCTTTTTTGAGCACGTCGATGGCGATCTGGGTGGCGAGCGGATGGCTGGTGGCGGCCATGCCGTTTTTGGCGATCACCGGGCTGCGCGTCGAAAAGTGAGTTCCGCCTCGATCTCCACCGGGTAGGGCCGCCGCCGCCGTGGCACCACTGAGCACCAACAGCGCAGTAAACAGCAAAGTCGAGCGCAATTTCATCGCCTGATCATCCTCAACGGCAGTTAAAAAAGATATCACCGTCTGCAGAATTCAACTGCACCGGGTGTTACAGACCTCACCCGAGGATGGCAAACTATTTAGAGCGCTTCCCAGTTGCACAAACAGCGCGGACAAGTGTCTCGATCCTGACGTCTGACATCTACTTCTTAGGATTCACGGGGAACAGGAGTGTCTTCGAGTTCAACCTGGACTTCGACTTCACAGAGGCCGTCTTCCGCGTGCAACGGGCGGCCTTCGAAGTATTCGAAGTTGCCGTCGTAGGCGTTGGCAAAGGAAAACATGCCGCCTCCGAGGGACTTAATCTCGATATTGGCTCCCTTTGGAAGCCGAATGCCGCCCGGGTTGTACATGGCCGTTACCCCTTGTCCAAAAGCTTCGCCAGGATCGCCGACCAGCTGAGGGCTGTGTCGTTGACATATCTTTTATGGTCCCGCACCCAACCGGTAGCGTCAAGGGCAGCGTCGGTATCCACCGATAGAACGCCGATGCGGTCCAGTTCGGTGCGCGGCTGGGCGGTGGGGGTCCACTCGAAGATGGGCACCGACAGGACGGCTTTGCGGTCGCGGCGCACCCGGTTTTGCAAAGCTTTCGACATGCCGTCCTGGTGGGCAGCCAGCAAATCGGTGGCGACAATGTCGCGCTCCTGCCAGGCCCGGCCGCAAGAGCCGGTACCAAAGGGCAACTCCAGATCGATATCCGGGTCGCTATCCATTCCGAACTGGTAGACAACCAGCAGGGTACTCCGTTCAGTGGGCAGCATCAGGTTCGCCCGCACGTTCGTCGCACCGGTATGTTCCTGAAACTGTCGGGCAATCACCATCAACAGCGGCGTGACGATGGTGGGCGGGATGTACAGCGCCTGCAAAGCTTCCACGGAGGTGGTGGCCTGGTCGAGTTGGGGAAGGTTGCTGTTAAAAAATGTCGTGGTGGCCACGTATCCGGCGTTGTACAGTTCGATGCGCCTCTCTTTGGAAAGCCCAAAATCCAGGGTACCGATGTCCTTGGGAATGGACACCGGAATGTAATAAATGGTCTTGGGAATCACCTTGCGCATCAAAAAATCGTTAGATTCGAGCGCCGTAGAGATCATGTCGAGCCCGAACTGTTTGATGCCGTATTCCTGCCCGGGCTCGCTGTGGGGGGCCACCAGGTCAAAGGCAAACACCGGGATAAGTTCATCGCGGCGTTCCTTCTCGAAGAGAAAAACAGGCAGGTTGCTGCTCAAACCGCCGTCCACCAGATAGCGATCGTTGACTTGCACCGGTTTGAAAACAAACGGATAGCTCATCGACGCGCGGACGGCATCGAGTACAGAACCGCTCTGCTCGTCGCCGCCCTGACCGGAGTAGACCAGCGGTCCCTTGGTTCTCAGATCCGAAGAGACGATCTTGAGTAGGGGAAGCTTCAGCTGATTCAATTGGTAGAAAGAAATATCGGCTTCCAACTCCAGCGCAGGCAGTTGGGATTTGATTTTTTGGAGTAGAAATTGGCCCATTCAAGTTTGAAGTGCAACAGCACCTGACTGAGCTAAGAATACCTCCCGTGGTGTCCGATAACCAAGCACTTTTCGCGGGCGGTCATTGATCATGTCCATTGCCCTTTGCACCTGC
>JAHHGR010000030.1 GCA_019359725.1 Aphanocapsa lilacina HA4352-LM1
CGTGGGAGTGCGCAAGAATCTATTCGACCTGCGTCGAGTGGCGGTGGTGCACAATCTACATGTGCTGGCCCGGCAGGAAGCGGCTAGGGTTTCGCAAGCGGCCTAGATTCTGGACCGATACTCTAGGCGAGTTGGACCTTGGCCGTCGGGTTGAGGATCAGCACCGCGCAGGAAGCGCGGTGGACGACGTGGTTGCTGACGCTGCCCAAGAACAGTTCGCTCAGGCCCGAGCGGCCCCGCCGACCCAGCACGATCACCTCCGCGTTCCACTCCTTGGCCGCTTTGCAAATGACATGCTCGGGGCTGCCGAACGGTTGGGCGAAGGTGGCCTCGATCCCGGCGGCCCTCGCCTCCTCCACCAGGGCGGTCAGCCGCTTGAGGCCCGCGTTGTGCAGCGTCAAGCGCAGTTCCAGATAGCGCTCCAATTCCACGGCGCCGATGAGCTTACCGAGGCTGTCTTGTTCGATCACCGGACCCGGCAGATAGGCTTCATCTTCGTAGGTGAGCACGTGCACCAGTTTCAGACGCGCTGCGTGCACCCGGGCCATCGCAAGGGCCGCTTCGAAGATCCGGCGAGCGCCGGGGGAATAATCGAGGGCTACCAGAATTTTGCTGTACATGGGCGTGTACTCTCCCGCCGTGGTCGGGCGAAACCACCACCGATCGTAAATTTTGATTGTGAATAAGCCGGGAACGCCCGGAGGGGTGCGCCTCAGCGCGGTCCCTGGATCTGCCAGCCGGTGGGAGCCACCGATGTGAGCGGAGCACTCGCCACAAAAGTGGTTCTGTCCATCAACCAGACGGTGTTCGCCCCGGTCGCCCCGTTGCGCCAGAGAATATCCGCCTTGCCGTCGCCGTTGTAGTCGCCGCTGCCGCCGATGCGCCAATTGAGATCCGAGACGCTTGTAAGAGCGATGCTGGCCACAAAAGCGGTGCCGTTCATCTGCCAGACGGTGTTCGCTCCGGTGGCCTGATTGCGCCAGAGAATATCGGTCTTCCCATCACCGGTGAGATCTCCTGTACCCCCCATTGCCCAGTTGAGATCCCCCACCGCCGGTAGGGCGATGCTCTCGACAAACGTGGTTCTGTCCATCCGCCAGATGGTGTTCGCCCCGGTAGCTCCGTTGCGCCAGAGAATATCCGCTTGGCCGTCGCCGGTAAAATCGCGCACCCCCTGCACCTGCCAGTTGGGATCGCTCACCCCCAGCAGGTCGACAAAGCTGCTGTAGACGCCGTTGTTGAGAATCCAGACGCGGTTGAGGCCGAGGGCGGCATTGCGCCAGAGAATGTCCCGCTGGCCGTCGCCGGTAAAATCGGCGCTGCCGCCGATGCGCCAGTTCGGATCGCCCACCGCCGGCAACGCGAGGGCAGTCAGCAAAGTCGTGCCCTTCATCAACCAGGCGGTGTTCTGGCCGGTGGTGGTGTTGCGCCAGAGGATATCCTCCGGCGTCAGCCGCGAGGTCGTGTTCGAGAGTACCGAAATGCTGTCGGAGATGTAGTTCGCCGTCGCCACATCAAGATCGCCGTCGCCGTCGAAATCCCCCGCGGCCACAGCAATCGGGTTGTCGCCGGTCGCGAAGTTGGGCACCGCGGTGAAGGTGCCGCTGCTGCCCAGCAAGGCCGTCAGGTTGCTGCCGTTGGTTACCGCCAAGTCGAGATCGCCGTCGCCGTCGAGATCGCCCGCCACTGCACCGTTGGGAGTGCCTCCCAGAGCCAACAGGACCGCCGGGGCGAAGTTGCCGTCGCCGTTGTTTTTCAGCACCGACACGTTGCCGGAGATGTTTGCAGTAGCGATATCCAGGTCGCCGTCGCCGTCGAAGTCGCCCGCGGCCAAACTATAGGGAACGGTCGGCATGCTGGAGTCCGGGTTGACCGCAAAACTGACCGGGGCGGCAAAGCTGCCGCTGCCGCTGTTTTTGAGGATCGCCACACTGTTGGCATTAAAGTTGGCAGTGGCGACATCGAGGTCACCGTCTTTATCGAGATCGCCCAGGACCAGGGCAATGGGGCTGTCGCCCGCTGCAAAATTGGCGGCGGCGCTGAAGCTGCCGGTGCCGTTGTTTTTGAGAATCGAGATATTGTCGGTGCCGAAATTGGCGGCGACGATGTCGAGGTCGCCGTCTTTGTCGAGGTCGCCCAGGGTGACGGCACTGGGGGTGGCACCGGCTGTCAGGCCAACGGGAGCGGCGAGGCTGCCTGTACCATTTCCCAACAACACGGCGACACCATCGGGAAAGCGCCTGGCTACCACGACGTCAATATCGCCGTCTCTATCGAGATCGCCCGTGGCGACGGCGTAGGGTGAGCCACCGACACCGAAGTCGCCGCCGTCGCTGAAGGTGCCGCTGTTGTTCTTGAGGACTGTCACATTCGCCAAAAACCGATTGGCGGCAATCAGGTCCAGGTCCTTATCCTTGTCGAGATCGCCTACGGCGACAGCGGCCGGAAAACCGGCCACCGCGAAGTTGGGGGTGCTGGCGAAAGTGGCGTTGCCCGTGTTTTTGATCACCGACACGTAGACGGTAAACTGATCAGCCAGCGTCAGGTCAAGATCGCCGTCTTTGTCGAGATCGCCTGTGAGCACGCGGGTGGTGAAACCGCCGGCGGGCACGGCGGTGGCGGCGGCGAAGCTGCCGGTGCCGTTGTTTTTGAGAATCGATACGACGTTGTCGGTGCCGAAGGTGGCGGCGGCAATGTCCAGGTCGCTATCGCCGTCGAGATCGCCCACGGAGACGGCGTAGGGCTGGTTGGCCACGGCGAGGTCGGTGCGGACAAAGGTGGCGTTGCCGTTGTTTTTGAGCACCGAGACATTGTCGGAACCAAAATTGGCGCTCACCAGGTCAAGATCGCCGTCCTTGTCGAGATCGGCTGCGGCAACCGCGTAGGGCCCGCTGCCCGTCGCGATGCCCACAGCGGCGGCGAAGCTGCCGGTGCCGTTGTTTTTGAGAATCGAGAGGTTGCCTGAACCGCCGTTGGCGGTGGCGACATCGAGATCGCCGTCTTTGTCGAGGTCGCCTAGGGCAACGGAGTTGGCGTTCGTGCCGGCGCCGAAGTTGACCGGAGCGGCAAAACTGCCGCTGCCGCTGTTTTTGAGCACCGAGACACTGCCGTTGTAATCCGGGTAGCTGCCCCGGTTGGCGCTAACCATGTCCAGGTCGCCGTCGCCATCGACATCGCCCAGGGCGATGCCTGCCGGATTGTCGCCCACGGCGGTGGCGACGGGGGCGGCAAAGGTGGCGTCGCCGTTGTTTTTGAGGACGGCCACGCCACTGGTGTAATTCGGGTAGCTGCCCCGGTTGGCGCTAACCATGTCCAGGTCGCCGTCGCCATCGACATCGCCCAGGGCGACGGCCACCGGTGG
This sequence comes from Aphanocapsa lilacina HA4352-LM1, assembly GCA_019359725.1. Lineage (GTDB taxonomy): Bacteria > Cyanobacteriota > Cyanobacteriia > Gloeobacterales > Gloeobacteraceae > Gloeobacter > Gloeobacter lilacinus. Next base: position 3,362 of record JAHHGR010000030.1, read on the forward strand.
CCCGCCGGTGGCGAAGTCGGCGGCGGTGAACGTGGCATTGCCGTTGTTTTTGAGAATCGTGACGTTGCCCGTGGCGCCGTTGGCGGTGACCACGTCGAGGTCGCCATCCTTGTCGAGGTCGCCTGCGGCCAGGGCGTAGGGTTCATTGGCCGCCGGGAAGACCCGGGGAGTGGCAAAATCAACCTGGGCGGCAGCGGGCGGTGCGCCCAGCGCCAGAGTGGCGGCAAGCCCCAGGCCCAACAACCCGGTCCAGACCGGGAATGCGCCGGCGGCGGGTCTTCTTGAAGTCAAAGGCGACCAGCGCGTGAATAAAGCCATCGGAAAAGTCGCAGAGGGCACTTTTTGTACAGTACAGCCAACGTTTGCAGCGCACTTGTAGCTGAGGCAACACAACAATACCCCGGACCGGTTGGTGGGATTGAACCCGAGAGCAGCGCCCAGCGTCCAACGGGCGGGATTGGACGGTAAATCCGGACGGTAAAGGACGATGAAAGGCTGGCAATTTCTGGGCAGTGCAATCTTGGCGGCGGTGCTGAGTGGGGCGACGAGCGCATCGGCTGTCGCTGCGAAGACCGCTGCCAATGCACAGGTACTGCACGTCCTCAACCGGCTCGGGTACGGGCCGCGGCCCGGGGATATCGAGCGGGTGAGCGCCCTGGGAGTCGAGCGCTATATCCAGCAGCAGCTGTGGCCCGAGACCATCTCCGAACCCACTTCGCTGCTGTCGCGTCTGGCGAGTCTGGAGTCGCAGCGCATGAGCAGCGCCGATCTGGCCCGCACCTTCGGTCCGCCGCCGGGAAGCAAGCAGCCGGCCGCCCGTCGATCGACTGCTCCCGCCTCGCCCGACGAATTGGAGCAGGCCAGAGAAGCTTACCGCCGGAGGCTGAGCGGCGTCGCCCGGCAGGCGATGGAGGCGCGGCTATTGCGGGCCGTCGAGAGCCCCCGCCAGTTGCAGGAGGTGATGACCGATTTTTGGTTCAATCACTTCAACGTCTACGCCAACAAGGGCCTGACGCGCCTGTGGGTGGGTTCCTACGAGCAGGAGGCGATCCGCCCCGACGCCTTGGGACGTTTTTCGGATTTGCTTGCCGCGACCGCCCGCCACCCGGCGATGCTGTTCTACCTCGACAACTGGCAGAACACCGGTCCCGGCACACCGGGGGCGCAGGGCCGCCGGTTGGGTCTCAACGAGAACTACGCCCGCGAGCTGCTGGAACTGCACACCCTCGGCGTCGACGGCGGCTATAGCCAGAACGACGTCACCGAACTAGCGCGCGTCTTTACCGGCTGGGGACTGTGCCCCGCGCAACGCATCGCCTCTAGCGGCGCCTTTTGCTTCGATGCAAGCCGTCACGACCCTGGAGACAAGGTGCTGCTCGGGCTGACCATCCGCGGCGGCGGATTCGAGGAGGGTCTGCAGGCGCTCGACCTGCTGGCCCGCCACCCCGCCACCGCCCGGCGCATCGCCTTTAAACTCGCCCAGGCCTTTGTGGCCGACGCGCCGCCCCCGGCGCTGGTAGGCCGCCTGGCGGCGCGCTTCGACGAAAGTGCCGGCGATATTCGGGCGGTGCTTGCCACGCTTTTCGAGAGCCCCGAATTCTGGAACAGCCGCAAGTTATTCGGTGCCAAGTTCAAAACGCCCTACCGCTACGTGGTCTCGGCGGTGCGGGCCACCGGGATGCCCCTGGAGCAACCCCTCGCCTTAACGGGTCCACTGACGCAACTGGGAATGCCGCTATTTGGTTGTCAGACTCCAGACGGCTACAAAAACACCCGCACCGCCTGGTTGAGTCCGGAGGCGATGACCCGCCGCTTGAGCTTTGCAACCATCCTGGCTGCAGGTCGGCTGCCGGCTGTCGCTGCTGTTGACGCAGCACCGGCGGACCTGGCTGTGGCTGCTGAGTGGCCGCAATTGGGTGTACCCCTCAACCCGGATGCCCTCGCTCTTGTACTGGGCTCTCCCTTTTCAGCCAAAACCCGGCAAATCCTCGCCAGAAGTCCGTCGGCGCTGCGCTCGGCTTTGATTCTGGGTAGCCCCGAGATGATGTCCTATTAGGTGCCGGCGATGATCCTCCCCAGACGCGCATTGATCCAGGCGGGCCTCGGCTCGCTTGTCTCCCTCGGGACTACCGGCTGGGCCGCCCGGGTGCAGGCCGCTCCCGACCGGGACCGGCGACTGGTGGTCGTCTTTTTGCGCGGGGCGCTCGACGGTCTGAGCGTCGTTGTTCCTCACGGCGATGGGGATTACTACCGGGCGCGGCCGCGGCTGGCGGTGCCCCGGCCCGGTAAGCCGGACGGAGCTATCGATCTGGACGGTCACTTCGGTCTGCACCCGGCTTTGGACGCCTTGCTGCCTCTGTGGCGGCGGGGCAGTCTCGCTTTTGTACACGCCTGCGGTCTACCTGCACCCAACCGTTCCCACTTCGACGCCCAAGAAGTAATGGAAAGCGCCGCCCCCGGCTTTAAAGGGGCTGCCGACGGCTGGATGAACCGGTTGCTCTCCGTTTTGCCCGCTGTGACCGCCCCGGTGCGGGCGGTCCACCTCGGTTCGACCGTGCCGCGCATCCTGGCGGGAGAGGAGCCGGTGGCAAGCCTCGCTCCCGGCCGCGCCGCCACCCGCGGCCAGCCCCTCGACAGGCCGCAGGTGGCGGCGGCTTTCGACGCGCTCTACAGCGGCTCCGATCCGCTCAGCCACGCCTACCGCGAGGGCCGCAACGCCCGGCGGGTGATCCAAGAAAGTCTGTCCGCCACCGGTGAGGACGACGCGGCGAGCAACGGCGCACCACTGCCGGGGGGTGCTTTTGCGGGGGATGCGCGGCGCCTGGCGCAGCTGATGGTGCACAACCCGGAGGTGCAGTTGGGCTTTATGGCCCTGGGCGGCTGGGACACCCACATCAACCAGGGTACCAATCAGGGCCAGTTGGCCCTCAGGTTGCGGGCGCTCGGTCAGGGGCTCGCCGCCTTCGCTACCGAACTGGGACCACTTTTTGAACGCACGGCGATCGCGGTGATCTCCGAATTCGGGCGCACCGTGCGCGAGAACGGCAACGGCGGCACCGACCACGGCTACGGCAATGTCCTATGGCTGGCTGGCGGGACTGTCAAAGGGGGCAAAATTTACGGCGGGTGGCCGGGGCTTGCCGCCGACCGACTTTTTGAGGGGCGCGATCTGCCGGTGACCACGGACTTTCGCTCGGTGATTGCCACGGTCCTGGAGCGCCATCTGCTTCTCGATGGACGCCGGGTGCAGCGGGTGCTGCCGGGTTTTGCCGCCGAGCGGGTTGATGTGATGTATTCGTAATGGCTGTTGGTTGTTGCAACTTTCAGGTTGCGTTGGCTTTTATACCTGATTCCGTTTATTTTCTACTCTCTGACGAAATGTCTTCGCTGCTGCCAGCGGATTTGGATTCTGAATACATTCACCCAATATAAGGGCAAATGGGTCGTTTTGAGGGGTTCGGTTACCCGCGGGTGTGCGCGAAGGCGAACAACTTTGTCCGGGAATTGACCGCTGCCCAGTCTACGCCGACAACCGCTTAACAACTTTACGAATCAGCTCTAAAAATATTGAAAAATTTATTTTGTAACCGGCTGCGTGAATGAAATCGGTTAATTAACCGCCCAACTCGACACGCCCGCCCAGACGGAAGGTGAATCCGGGGGCCGGGATGCCGGCGGCGTATTCGTACTGGGTGTCGGTGAGATTGAACAAATTGCCGGTGAGGGTGAAGCGGGGGGCGACCGGGATCGCGAAGTTGAGATCGACGCTCGCGTAGTCCGGTACGCCGAAGGGCTCTTCGCCCCGGCGGCGTCCGCCTGCGTAGCGGCCCAACAGCGTCGCGCTCCAGCCGTGCTGAGCGTAGGTGGCGGCGAGGGCCATCCGGTTGAAGGGAATGTTTGGATCTTGATACTGGGCAAAAAACAGGCGCGTGTCGTTCGAATCGACGGCTCCGACGAAGCGCGCGTCGGTGTTGGTCCAGGTGAGGCGCAGACGCCACTGGTCGCTCATCTGCCAGTCACCCACCACTTCAAGACCCGAGGCGTAGCGGGTGTCGAGGTTGCGCTGCTGCTGCAAAAACAGATTGGGATCGCCGGAGTCGGGGTTGCGAAAAAAGACCGTGGCGATAGCCCCGTCCAGGGTGGTGTTGAAGTAGGTGAAGCGCAAGCCCAGGTTGGACGCGGGCGTGAAGTCGAAGCCCAGATCGTAGGTGATGCCGGTCTCGGGCCGGAGGTCCGAGTTGGGAACAAAGACGCCCCCGGCGGTGTAGAGATCCGAGATGTTCGGGGCGTTGAAGACCTGCGACCAGTTGGCTCTGAGCGAAAAGGCGCGGCTGGGGCTGAAGCGGATGCCCGCTGCCGGGGTGAGCACCGCACCGAACTGGGTCGAATCGGTGTAGCGCACTCCCAGGTTGGCCGCAAGCTGGTCGCCAAAGCGAATGTCGTCGATCAAAAACAGCGACGTGCGCGCAATCGCCCGGTCCACAAAGGTGCTGCCGCGCTGTTGCTGCTGCAAAGAGCGATCCTCGATAAAATTCACCCCCAAGGAGAGGGTTTGGCCGGGGGAAATTTGGGTGTTGAGGGCGCTTTGCAGTTCCAGTTTGCTGTCCTCGGTAAAGGGTGAGCCCAGCGGGCCCAGGGCAAAGGCCGTCTCGCCCCCGAGCACGTCGGTGTTCACCGCAAAGCGGGCGGGGCGGGTGCGGGGGCTGGTGAAGCGGTAGTAGGCGGCGTAGCTGTTGATCGAGGCGGTTGGACTCAACTCGTAGTCCCAGAAAAAGGCCGTCTCGGTCTGCGACTGGAAGGTGGTGATGTAAAAGTCGATGGTGCCGATGGCGCGCTCGGCGGCCGGATAGGATTGGCCGGGTGCAAAGGTGACCGTGCCGTCCGCCGAGCGCGCGAAGGCGTAGGGGATGGCGACGGCGGCGCTTGGGGTGCTCACCAGGTAGCGCTGGGTGTCGCAGGGCAACTCCCGGCCAGCCGCATCGAGGGGGAGGAAGCGGGTTTGACTATCGAGGGTGGCGTTGCCGCTGCCGGGTCCGCCGAAGCAGGCGCCTGCGGCGTAGAGGCCGGGGCCGTTGCCGGCATTTTTGCTGTTTTGGTGGCTGGCGCGCAGGGTGAAGCGATGTTCGGCGGAGGGCCGCCAGACCAGTTTGCCGGTGTAGGTGTCGCTCGCGTTAAAGGCCGAATCGGCCACACCGGTGACCGTGAGCGGCGGACCGACTTCGGGGCGCAAAAAGCCAAAGAGGCTGGTGCCGTCGGGGGTGATCGCTTCAGGGCTGTAGAACAGGGCTGTATTGGGCAGGGTGAAGCGAAACGGGTAGTTGTTGAAGGCGACTAGGCCGGTGTAGGTGAACAGGTAATGGAAAGTACCGTCCCCGCCGCCGTATTTGGCGGTGGCGGTGCTGTTGCCGTAGGAGCCCGCTTCGTAGGCCAGGGTGAGCTTGGGCGCTCCTGCGGGTGTTTCGGTGATCAGATTGATGACGCCTCCCACCGCCCCGGCGCCGTAGCGCAGTGTGGCGCCGCCGGTAAGGACCTCGATGCGATCAATGTCCGCCAGCGGGAGGCGCGAAAGATCGTTGCGGCCGTTGGAGGGGCGCGTCAGCGACAGGCCGTCTTTGAGCACCTGGAAGCGGGCGTCGTCGAAACCGCGTAAAAACAGACCCCGGGCGTTGCGCACCCCGCCCAGGGCCGGTTGGGTCTCGAAGCTGGGGACGAGGGCCAGGGCGTCCGGGACCGTCCTGGCCCCCAGGGCCTGGAAGTCCTCGCGCTTGACGGTGTAGGTGGTGGCGGTGGTGTCGCGCTCGCGGGTCGGGCGGCGGGTGGCACTCACCGTCACCTCGTCGAGCAAGTCCGCCTCGGGTGGTGCGCTTTGCGGTTCACCGGCCTGGGCGAGGGCGGCTCCCGCAAGTGGAGCGGCCAGGTCCGCAGCACTGAGGCTGCCCGTTTCGCGCAAATCCTGGGCGGTGTGGGCAAAAGCCGGGCAGACGGTGAGTGCCCAGGCGGCGCTCAGCCAGCATGAAAATCGGACCCAGCACACAGGTGTTGCTCCGCGACGCCCCAACCATTGTGGCTTGATTCGGTAGGCACACCGGGGGCTCAGCGCCAGATCTCGACGGCGACGCTGCCGGTAAAGCCGGGGATGGGCGGCTGGGGTTTGGCGACGATGACGCGCACCTGCTGCACGCGCGTATCCTGGCGCAGGCGCCGGGCAATCGCCTCGGCCAGCGCTTCGAGGAGCGAAAACTGGCGCTCTTCGACGATCTGCCGCACCGCCGTCACCAGAGCGCCGTAGTCGAGGCTGTCTTCGAGGCGATCGCTGCCACCGGCGGTACGCAGATCGATGTGCAGATCGGCGTCGACGACGAAGCGCTGGCCGAGGCGGCGCTCCTCGGCGTAGACGCCGCTGTAGCCGTAGCAGACGATCTCCCGCAAGCGGATGCAATCGCCCATGATCAGCGCGCCCCCAGGGAGAGCATCAGCTCGGAAAGACCATCTTGGTGCGGTGCAGCGCCACCGACTCCACCAATCCGATCGCCGTAAAGCAAGTGATCAAAAATGAGCGCCCGAAGGTGACAAACGGTAGCGGAATGCCTGTCACCGGTGCCAGGCCGATAGTCATGCCGATGTTGACCACCGTCTGGAACAACAGCATCGTGAACACGCCGATGGTCAAAAGCGAGCCGAAGTCGTCGGCAGAGTTCTGGGCGATGATCAGCAGGCGGGCAAACAGACAAAAGAACAAACCTAACAGCACCACCGCCCCCAGAAATCCCCACTCTTCGCCCAGGGCCGAGAAGATAAAGTCGGTATGCTGCTCGGGGATGAAGTTGAGCTGGGTCTGAGTTCCCTGAAATATGCCGCGCCCCCACAGACCGCCCGCTCCAATGGCAATTTCCGATTGCAGAATGTGGTAACCGGAGCCCAGCGGGTCGCCGCTCGGATCGAGAAAGACGATGAGGCGCTGCTGCTGATAGGGCTTGAGCAGATGCCAGAAGACCTGCCCCAGTCCCCCCGCCACCAGGTTGATCGCCCCGGCGCCGATCGCCCCCCACCACCGCCAGTCCAACTCCCGCCAGGCGACCACCGCCATGGCCGCCACCCAGACGATCCAGGCCGGGATCCAGACGGCGTACAAAATCGCCGCCATCAGCGGCGAGACGATGAGTGCCAGCCAGCCCAGCCGCGCCCCGCCCCAATAGAGCATACCGAGGCTGATGGCGCCGAAGACGAGGGCGGTCCCCAGGTCGGGTTGTTTGAAGACCAGCAAAAAGGGCACCGCCAGTACCCCGAGCACCACCCAGATCTGGCCGAAGCTGCGGATGGGATAGCGCTGGATGAGGGCGGCGAGGGCGACGATCACCCCCAATTTGGCAAATTCGCTCGGCTGCAGCTGGATGCCCCCCAGTTCGATCCAGCGCTGGGCGCCCTTGACCGAGTTGCCGGTGAAGAGCACCCCCAAAAGCATCGCGCAGGCGGAGCCATAAATCAGCCAGCTCCAGCGCTGCAGCCAGCCGTAGGTGAGCCGCGACAAAAACAGCGCCCAGGCGATGCCCACCAGGCCCGTGCCCAACTGGGCTTTCCATTCGATGCCCTCCGGGCGGGTGCTGAAGATGGTCAGCACCCCCGTCGACAACAACAGCACCGCGAAGAGCAGCAACCAGCCGTCGAAGCCGCGAAACAACTTATAGAGCGAATTCAGCCAGCTGTTCCAGGAAAGTTTGGCCAGCTCCATAGCACCTCAAGCAGCGACAAATCAGGTGGGCGTCTTCTGAAGCTCCGGTTTTTCTTCCGGCAGGATCGCACCGTTGACCGGGCAAACCTGCAGACAAATACCGCAATCGATACAAGTGGCAAAATCAATCCAGTACCAGTTGGTTCCCTTGGCATTTTTGCCGGGACCCTGATCGATACAGGAAACCGGACAGGCATCGACGCAATCGGCGATGCCCTCGCATACGTCGGTGACAATCGTGTGCGGCATGACAGTTCCTCTCTCGCTCTCGCTCAATTCAGTATAGGTGGGCTTCAGGGCTCCCCCCGGATTTCCTTGACGATGCCGTCTTCGATGAGCACTTCGACGTTCATTTTTTCGACCAGGTTATCCCCGGGCTGGATGTCGAAGTAGCTCTCGACCTGGCCTTGAACGACTTCCTGGGCGAGTTCCCAGCCGGTCACCTGCGACAGTTGCTGGAGAAACTGGTTTTTTTGCTGCAACAGCTGGTTTTTCTGCTCGTTGACCTGGGTACGAATGTTTTCGATCTGGTTTTTGGCCTCCGGACCGAGGGGCTTGATATTGGTGCGCTCGATTTCGGCAATAGCGCGCTTGCCCTGGAACTCGAGTTGTTCAAGCTGGCGGTCCGCCTGGGAAAGAAAACCCTGCAACTGGGCCATCATCTCCTCCTTCAGCCGGGGAGTCACGATTGCCTTGATGGTCACGTTGCGCTTGATGTTGAGCTTCATGGAATCCGCGTCGGTGAAAGATGCTTGCGTATTGTACGCCGTCACCTGGGCAATGTCGATCGGCCCTCATCGCGGTCAATAATGGAGGCACCCGCATGGAATAACACCCTGGCCACGATTTTGCGCGATTGGAGTTTTGCCTGCGCGCCGCTGTACGAGGCGATTGCCTCGGGGGCGGCGGTGCTTGCCGGGGGCGAGCGCCACTTTCGACGGGCTGCCTGGCAAAACGTTTCCCTGAGCGCCGATAGCAGCGTGCTGGATCTCTGTTGCGGGCCAGGCGGAGCCACGCGCTATCTGGCGGCCACCGGTGCGCGGGTGACAGGGCTCGATCTGTCCGAGCGCAGCCTGCGCCACGCCCGAGAGCGCCTACCTGGGGTGCACTTTGTTCAGGGCCGCGCCGAGGCGATGCCCTTTGTCGGGGCAAGCTTCGACCTGGTACATACGAGCGTCGCCCTGCACGAGATGGAGCCTACTCAGCGGCGGGCGATTATTCGCGAGGTACTGCGGGTGCTCAAACCCGGCGGCACCTTTGCGCTCATCGACTACCACCGGCCGACCAATCCGCTCTACTGGCCGGGGCTGGTGCTGTTTTTATGGGTATTCGAAACCCACACCGCCTGGGAACTGCTCGCCACAGACTTGCCGGGACTGCTGGCCGAGTGCGGCTTTAGCACCCTCGAGCAGCAACTATTGGCCGGAGGTAGTCTGCAGACGGTGCAGGCCCGCAAACCGCAGGTGTAGGAGCGCGCCGGGGAAACAAACCGGACAAAAGCGCTCAAGTCGCTAAAGCCGGGCTAGCCGGATTGCTCAGGAGTCCATTTCGTGTGCGAGTACCCTGGCGACCGCCCGACCGGTGTCCGAGCGAAATTCCTCGACATCCACCCGCGACAGCAACCAGACTGCCACCAGCATCCCGAGGCTTTCGAGGGCGAATACCGCGCCGTAGGCGAGCACCGGCACCCCGAACACACTCCGGGCGACATCGAGCACAACGCCCCCCGCCACGGTGGCAAACGCCTGGGACATGGCCTGGGCGAGACCCCAGGCGCCGATGAACGTGCCTGCGGTCTCGGCGGCGGTGAGATCCAGCATCAGGCTTACCGCGGCGTTGGTGGTGATCCCGAAGCCGAGTCCCAGAACGGTGACCGCCCCCTGCAGAACGGCCGGCATTGCGGTAAAGCCTGCGAGGATGACCAGCCCGAAGCAGGCTCCCACCAGCAGGCAGCCGAGGCGGGCGGTGCGCTTTTTGCCCAGCCGCGGCACAATCAAAAATCCTGCCAGTGAAATGCCCACCAGCGTGCCGGTCCCCCAGAAGGCATTGAGCCGGGTGCTCTCGGCGACGCTCATGCCGAAGACTTCGCCGCCGTAAGGTTCGAGTATCGGCTGCTGCATAAAGAGGCTCACAGTCATAGCAAGCAAGAAGGCAAAGAATACCCCGGTCTGGCGGCTTGCCGTCAGGATGCGCAGGGCGGAAGCGAGGGTGATGCGGTCCTCGCGCAGAACGGCAACCGTCCGGCGGCTGAAGCGCGAATAGCGGGCTTCCACCCCCGCCAGGGCCACCAGGGCCAGGCTGAAGACGGCGGCGGGCACGACGGTAAACAAATAATTGATCGACTCGCGCAGGGTCTCCACGGTGAGACCCTTGAGCAGACCGGCGCTGGTGACGGCTCCTGTGACGATCCCAACCATCAGCATCGTCCAGACGATCCCGACCAGCTTGGAGCGGTCGTCCTCGTCGGAGACATCGACCAGCAGCGCCGTGAAGGGCGTCGAACTGCAGCTGATGCAAAGCCCGTACCCGGCAAAGGCAAGCGCCAAAAGCGCCACCCATCCGTAGGTCGCCCCCGACCAGCCCGTGGCGCGCAGGCTGTCGGACAGTCCCCAGATCACCTGCACCGCCAGATAGGAAGTGAGGCAAAACAACGCCGCCCCGAGCCATACATAGCCCGTGCGGTGGTACCCGAAGAGCGGTCTGGCATCCGAGCGCTGGCCGAACCAGACGCGAGCCGGGGCGACGAATTGGTACATAGCGAGCACCCCGCCTGCAAGGGTCGCTGGGATGGCGAGCAGATTGACGTCGATCAAGATGCGGTTGAGCACCCCGAGGGTGAGGATCGACATGATCCCCAGACCCATCTGAAATAAACCGAGCCGGAACATCGTGAGCAGCCCCAACTTCGGCAGGGTGTGCTCTGCAGGGATTCCGCCGGCCAGTTGGGACAGATCGCTCGAACTCATCGCGCTTGTACGACCGTCAGGTGTTTCTCGCCTATATTAAGGGGCAATAAGCGCCGGTCCCCACCAACTTTCAGGTGAGGGCCGCCACCGAGACTTTGCCCGCGATCACCTGGGCGAGTTTGCGAAAGGCCTGGGCGGAGGCCGAATCGGGCCGGGCCATGGCGATGGGCACCCCCCGGTCGCCCCCTTCGCGCACGGGCATCTCCAAAGGCAGCATGCCCAACAGCGGCAGCCCCAGCTCGCGGGCGGTGCGCTCGCCGCCGCCGCTGCTGAAGATGTCGTATTTTTTTTCAGGAGCGTCGGGCGGAATAAAGTAGCTCATGTTCTCGACGATCCCGAGCACCGGCACCCCGAGTTGCTGGAACATGCGCAGACCCTTGCGCGAGTCGAGCAGGGCCACAGTCTGGGGAGTGGTGACGATCACCGCCCCCGCCAGGGGCACCGACTGACAGAGGGTGAGCTGGGCGTCCCCGGTACCCGGCGGCAAATCGATGATCAGATAATCGAGTTCGCCCCAGTCCACCTGGTAGAGAAACTGGCGAATAGCGGAGTTGAGCATCGGCCCGCGCCAGATGAGCGGCTGATCCTCACCGACCCAGAAGCCCATCGAGACTACTTTGACACCGTAGTTAAACAGCGGCTCGAATATTTCACCGCCGTTCTCGTTGTGGCGCACGGGCATCTTCTGGCCTTGCAAACCGAGCATCAAAGGCACGTTCGGCCCATAGATATCGGCATCGAGAATGCCCACCTGGGCGCCGGATTGGGCCAGCGACACGGCGACATTGACCGAAACGGTCGTCTTGCCCACGCCGCCCTTGCCGCTGGAGACAGCAATGATGTTCTTGACCCCCGGGATTCCTTGCCGATCGGGTAGGGCCTTGGCCTTGGGCGTCTCGGCGGTCACTTCCACTTCGACGCTCTGGACACCGTCGATGGCAAAGACGGCCTTCTTGCAGTCGCCCACGATCATCTCGCGCAGCGGACAGGCGGGGGTGGTGAGCACCAGCGTGAAGCTGACGTCGCCCCCTTGAATGTCGACGTTGCGGATCATGCCCAGTTCGACCAGCGAGCGGCGCAGCTCCGGATCCTGCACAGGCTTGAGGACATTCAGGATTTCTTCTTGCTGGATGATGCGCTGCATGGTGCCAGTGTGGGTTGGAGCCGGGGAAAAGCCCGCCGGCGCAGTTCCCCTTCAGCATAGTACAGGCGACCCGCCGCTCCTGGAGTCTGGCGCTTTGGTTCCCGCTGCACTCAAGGCGGCCTATGGGTTAATCTGTCCCCATGTTGAGCCGCATCGCCGAGTATCATTACTGGTTGGGGCGCTACATCGAGCGCGCCGAGAACACCGCCCGCGTCGTCGCCGATTATTACCAGACCTTGCTCGATATCGGCGAGCAGGCCAACCACGCGAGTCAGCGCTGGGAGATGGTCCTTGAAGTGGTGGGTGAGATGGACGCTTACCAGGAACGCTACCCGGCCGTGCAGCCCGCCCAGGTCGAGCAGTTCGTCACCTTCGACCGCACCAACCCCAGTTCGATCCTCAGCTGTGTCACCCAGGCGCGCGAGAACGCTCGCGGTATCCGCGATCAAATTTCATCGGAACTGTGGCTGGCGCTCAACCGGCTCTACCTTGAATTGCGCGGCGCCCGCTGGGAAGGGGATGTCGACGCCGAGGCACTCGGGTTCTACGAAAAGGTCAAAGAACAGTCAGGACTGATCGACAGCCTGATCGACAGCACGATTCTCCACGACACGGGCTGGCGGTTTTTGCGGCTGGGCCGCTTCTTCGAGCGGGCTTTGCAGACCGCGCGGATTTTGCAGGTGCGCTACCGGCTCATCAATCCCCAGTCGGCCCTGGCGGAGCGGCCCATCGAGGTACAGCAGTGGCTGTCGCTGCTGCGCTCGGTGAGCGGATCGGAAATTTACAGCAAGCTCTACCGGGCCACGGTCGCCCCGCGCTCGGTGGCCGCACTGCTGGTGCTCAACCCGCGCTTCCCGCGCTCATTGCGCTTTGCCACTTCCCAGGTGAGCAACATCCTCGGTCTCCTTGCCGCAAGCCAGCCCGGCTCCTACACCAGCGAAGCCGAGCGGCTGAGCGGCCGACTGGCCAACGAACTGGTCTACAGCACCCTTGAAGAGATCGAGCGCACCGGAGTGGTGCCCTACCTTCTCCAAAAAGAAAGCGAACTGAATCTGATCGGCAACCACATCCACAACTACTACTTCGGCTACCCGGTGCCCACGCCGATGGTGCAGGTACAGACGCTCGAATTTCAGACGTTTTGAAGCTAGCTGCGGGTGGCGGGGCTGGGTTGACGGCGATCGAGGCGCTCTTCGATGTAGTCCGCCAGTTCACGAAAGCGGGGCAGAGCTTTCATTTCGATCTGGGTGCCGTCTTTGGTGTTCACGAGTACCACACCATAGTTAAACAGACCGCCCACGATCGAGTTGGGGATCACCCGCACTGATCGAATCTCGCGATAGACGATGTCGTAGCGCTTCTGGCCCATCCAGCCGCTTTCGACGGTAATCCGGCGGTTGGTAATCCGGTAGCGCACGAAAAGTTGGCGCACCAGACTGCCAACCCAGAGGGGCAGCCAGATAATCGTGACCAGAAGCAGCGTGTTGACGATAAAGTCCACGATGTGGGGCCGCCCCTCGAACTGCACCTCTTCTTGAATCGCCATGCACCTTCTCCTAATCGGCATCCCGCGTATTGGTTCCGCTCGGCAGTAGCCCTGCAAGGACAAGCAGACCATTGACCTGCTCGCATATCTCCCCGTAGGACGGCACGAAGGCACCCTCCAGCTGGGGGCGGACCACTATTACAATTTTGTATCCAGACGCCAGTTTCAGAAGCACCCGGCGCAAAGATTCGCGGATCAGTCGCCGGTAACGGTTGCGGCGCACGGCGTTGCCGACTTTGCGGCTGGTGGTAATGCCAACCCGGGTTGGGGCAGGATCGGCCTTCAGCACCAACAATTGCAGATGGCTGCTCGTATAGCGTTTGGCGCGACGATGCACCAATTCGAAGTCGCGCCGGGCGCGCAGGCGGTGCTCGCCGGGCAGCAAAGACTAGACGGCCAGACGATGGCGACCTCTGCGGCGACGGGCCGACAGCACGCGCCGTCCGCTTGCCGTCCGCATGCGCGCCCGGAAGCCGGAAGTCTTCTGGCGCTTGCGGGTGGTGCCACCCAGCGTTCTTTTCATCGATGTCTATAAACGCAGCGCTTCGCATTATAACTGAGGGGTGCCGCGCTCGCAAAGCGCTTCGACCGAGTTTTCGCCTGCGCCGGGTTCCCATGGGGCGGGGCAAAGCACTGTAGCGGCGTGGCTGCTTGACCACGTCTTGCCGATGGGCGGCACGCGTGCGAAACGCAAATTGAGGATGGACGGATGGCGGATCTTTGGATAAGATTGCACACTAAAGCGTCGGCGTCCGGCATAGATATATTTAGGTGTAAACATTGGTGGAAGCGCTCTGGGATGGTATCCTAAGTCACTTGAAGGGCCGGCTCAGCCGTCCCACCTTTGAAACATGGATAAAGCCGGCAACGGCCCAACAATTCGATCAAGACTGTCTGATTATTCGCACGCCGAACCCTTTTGCACGCAGTTGGCTACAACAGCATTACGCCGGCGCGATTGCCCAGGCAGGTGAACAGGTAATCGGCCGACCCATTCAAGTTGATTTCATCGTTTCCGAGCAGTCCGAGGAGACGTCAAAGCCAGTCATAGAGCGAGAGCCTGCCCCGGCCTCTCCGCCTGCCAATGTCGCTTCGCTCAATTCCAAGTACACTTTTTCGCGCTTCGTGGTCGGGGCGAATAACCGCATGGCCCACGTAGCGGCTCTTGCCGTGGCGGAGATGCCGGGTTGCAACTACAACCCCCTGTTTTTGTGCGGTGGAGTTGGATTGGGGAAAACCCACTTGATGCAGGCAATTGGTCATTATCGGCTCGATATCGATACAAGGACCAAAATTGCCTACGTCAGCACCGAAAGATTCGCCAATGAACTTATCGAAGCGATTCGGCGCGATGCAATGCAAACCTTTCGCGAGCATTATCGCCGCGTCGATCTGTTGATGATCGACGATATTCAGTTCATCGAAGGCAAAGAGTACACCCAGGAAGAGTTTTTCCACACCTTCAATGCGCTCTACGAGTCAGGCAAGCAGATAGTGATCGCCTCCGACCGGCCTCCTCAGCTGATCCCGCGTCTGCAGGAGCGTTTGTCTTCGCGCTTTTCGATGGGACTGATTACGGACATTCAGCAGCCCGATATCGAGACGCGCATGGCAATCCTTCAAAAAAAGGCCGAGTACGAGAACATGTTCGTTCCGCAGGATGTCATCCACCACATCGCCTCCGCCTACACCACCAACATTCGCGAACTGGAGGGGGCGCTCATCCGGGCGGTTGCCTACGTGTCGATTTCGGGGCTGCCGATGACCGTCGAGACGATCAGTCCCATTCTCTCGCCACCGCGCACCCGCGGCGAAATCACCGACGAAGCGATCCTCGAACTGGTCTGCGACGAACTGAAGGTGAGTGCCGAGGACATGCGCAGCGACTCCCGCCGCCGGGATATTTCCCAGGCGCGGCAGCTGTGCATGTATCTGCTCAGAAAGTACACCGATCTGAGCCTGCCCAAGATCGGCCAGGCTCTAGGTGGCAAAGACCACACTACAGTCCTGTACGCCATCGATAAAATCGAGCAATCAAAGATCCGTGACCCCGAGGTGCAGCGGCTCCTACAGCGCCTCGGCAACCGCCTGGAGGCGGACGCCCGCCATTAACCAGCTAAGGTGCAAACGGCAGGCCAACGACGGCAACTTCCCGCTCGCCCGCCTGCACCCGCTCACCCGGTTTAGCCTTCCGCCAGCGGGTTCGGGCAAGCCCGATGCTCGCCTGCCGGGTCTCGCTATAACTGGCGCTGGTCACCACGCCCACGTAATCGCCATCCAGGGTCAGCTCGGTTCCAGCTTCTAGCGGCCCTCCGGCCAACAGTCCGACCAGTTCCTGGGCGGGGTGGCCCACGAAGGTCGCCCGCGAGATCACTTCCTGGCCTGTGTAGCAACCTTTGTCGTGGGAAATGGCGCTGTCGATGCCGAGATTGAGCGGGATCAGGTTGTCGTTGAGTTCTTTGTCCCAGGCGGGCAGGCCCTGCTCGATGCGCCAGGCCTCGAAGCGCTCCGCCTCCAGGGGGGCCGGCGCAAAATCGGAGGGCATCCGCACGAGTTCGAGCCGGTAGTGACCCGGTGCCAGGGCGCTCAGGCGGGCGGGCAGCCCGTCCCGTTCAAAGTCACAGTATCGGCCGGGTTCAGGGATCGGCTCGAACGGTGGTACCGAAGCGAGCAATTCAAGGACGATCGCTTCGCGCGGCGCTACGACGACATCCTCGCTGAAGACATAGCGCTCCAGGCGCGCCGCGAGCGTCTCGGCGCAGCCCGACGGCACCACGAGGGTGTAACCGCCGTCCGCTTGCTGGTATAGATCCTGGTATAGATCAAAAAAGGCAACGAGTTTGCCCTGTCCGGTCAGGAGTGCCCCGGGGATGAATTTTCCCGGCTGCAGGGTCTTAAGGTTGCAGGTGAGCACCCGCTGCAGGTAGTCGGCGGCGTCCTTGCCCCGGACGCTCAATAGCTCACGATCACTTGGGAAATACCCTTCGAGAGACATTGCGTTACGGCCTGGTTTTCTTTCAGGCTAGCAGCGCTTGCCCCGGCACGGCAGACCGTAAAATTGGCTGGTTGCAATCTGGGGCGTGGTGGGTACGACTCGACGATCGTTGCTGGGGGTGGCGGGGCTCGTCGGCGCGGCAACGGTTCTCAGCAAGTTCATCGCCCTGTTTCGCGAGCAATTTATCGCGGCAAGCTTCGGGGTGTCCGCCGGGGTGGACGCCTACAACTACGCCTACAAGCTGCCAGGATTCCTGCTCACCTTGCTTGGGGGCGTCAACGGGCCGTTCTACAGCGCCGTGCTGAGCGTCGTCTCAAAGCAGGATCGCTCGAAGGTGGCGCCGCTGATTGAAAATGTTCAGACGCTGGTGGCCATTGCCCTGGGTGGGGCCACGGCGCTGCTGTGGCTGGGAGCGCCGTGGTTTGTCGGCCTGGTGGCGGCGGGTGCGGCGGAACCGCTCAAGCAGATGGCCGTCGAACAACTGCGGATCATGGCGCCGATGGCGCTGTTGGCGGGGCTTATCGGACTGGGTTTTGGGGTGCTCACAGCAGCGGACCGCTTCGCCTTTCCGTCCTTGAGCCCGATCCTCTCCAGCGGTGCGGTGATCGCGGCGATTGGAGTGGGCTACTGGGTGTTTGGGCTCGGCCCGGAGGTCCTCGCCTGGGGGAGCCTGGCGGGGGCAATTTTGCAGTGGCTGGTGCAGATCCCCCTGCAGTGGCGGTTGGGTCTGGGGGGCCTGCGCCCGCGCTTCCAGTGGAACCGCCCCGAGGTGCGCGAGGTGATCGACATCATGGGTCCGGCGACCGGCAGTTCGCTGCTGTCGAACCTGAATGTCTACACCAATTTGTTCTTCGCCTCCCAGTTGCCGGTGGGGGTGCCGAGTGCCCTCAACTACGCCAATTTGCTGGTGCAGACGCCCTTGGGCATCTTCTCCAATATCTTGTTGGTGCCGACGCTGCCGCTGTTTGCGCGGCTGAGCGCCGAGGCGGATCGGCCCGAGTTGCGTTTGCGGGTGCGCCAGGCGGTGGTGTCGGTGCTCATCGTCGTGTTGCCCATGAGTACCCTCGCGGCGGTGCTCGCCGGGCCGCTGGTGAGCGTCATCTACGAGCGCGGCCAGTTCGACAATCGGGCGACTCTGCTGGTGGCGACGGTCTTCGCCGGTCAGGCGGTGGGCATGGCTTTTTACCTGGTGCGCGACCTGCTCATCCGCGTCTTCTACGCCCTGGGCGAGGCGCGCGTGCCCCTGCGCATCAGTGCCGTCGGCATCGTCGTCAATCTGCTCGCCGCCTGGCTGCTCAGCGCTACTCTGGGGGCTTTGGGGCTGGCCCTTTCGACCAGCTTTGTAAGCGCCTTCGCCTGCATTCTGCTCGTCTTTGCCCTGCGCACCCAGATGGGCGGACTCGGTTGGGAGGGATTGGGCTGGACGGCCACCAACCTGCTGGCCGGAGCGCTCCTCGCCGGGGCCGCCGCCTGGGGGGTGAACACAGTCCTGGCGGGGCTATGGACGGCCGGAGGAATTGTTGAACAACTGGTTCGCCTCACGGTCGCCGGAGCGGCCGGAGTGATCGTCCAGGCCATCTGGTTGCGGCTGTGGCGCATCCCGGAGGTGATGACGCTGCTCGGACCGCTGACCCGCCGACTTCGCCGCCGCTCTTGAATTTACCCACGAGGCAAGCCCAATGGATAACATGCAACGCGCCCCCTACGGTTCCTGGAAGTCACCCATCACCGCGGATCTGATCGTTTCGGGCACCATCGGCCTGGGTATGGTGAGGGCCGATGGTAGCGACGTCTACTGGCTGGAATCGCGGCCCACCGAGGGTGGCCGCACCGTGCTGGTTCGCATGGGTGCCGGTGGAGCCATCGAGGACATCTCTCCATCCGGGTCGAACGTCCGCAGCCGCGTGCACGAGTACGGCGGCGGAGCCTACGCGGTCAAAGATGGGGTTGTCTATTATGTAAACTTTTCAGATCAAGTTCTCTACCGGCTTGAGCGGGCAGAACAAAGCGTCGCGATGGGCTCCGGCTCCTCCTATGCCGACTTCACCATCGATCCCCAGCAACGCTGTTTGATTTGTGTGCGCGAAGAACACCGAGAGGACGAGGTCATCAATGCTTTGGTCCGCATCGAACTGGATACTGCAACCGGACTGGTGAGCGGTGCCGATTTCTACGCCTCGCCTCGTTTCAGCCCGGACGGCAACCGCCTTGCCTGGCTGAGCTGGAATCATCCGAACATGCCCTGGGACGGTACGGAACTGTGGGTTGCCGAGGTTCTTGCCGATGGCGGCGTGGGTCAGCCGGTGCTTATCGCCGGAGGTGCGCAAGAATCGATCTTCCAACCCGAGTGGTCTCCAGACGGGACGCTACACTTTATCTCCGACCGCAGCGGTTGGTGGAATCTTTATGCCTGGGAGGACAACGAGGTTCAGGCGCTCTACCCGCGGGAGGCGGAGTTCGGCTTGCCCCAATGGGTTTTCGGCATGTCCACCTACGCTTTTATCTCGGAGCGGCAAATTCTCTGCACTTACAGAGAAAATGACCTGACCCGGCTGGCGGTGCTCGATAAACACAGCGCCGCATTTCGAACAATCGAGCTGCCCTACACCGAATTGTCCGGCCCGGCGATTGTGCCCGGCGGCGCCGTCCTGGTCGCTGCTTCACCCACGCAGTCTGTGGCGATTATCGAGCTTGATCTCGAAAGCGGGGAACACAGGGTGCTGCGTACCTCGAGCCATTTGTCGGTGGATGCGGGTTATCTTTCCCGGCCCGAATCACTCACTTTCACGACAACCAACAGCCAGAGAGCCTACGGATACTACTACCCTCCCTGTAACCGGGATTTTATGGGTCTGCCGGGGGAGAAGCCGCCTTTGCTGGTCAAAAGCCACGGCGGTCCCACTGCCGCCACCTCCAGCGCTTTGAATCTAAAAATTCAGTACTGGACCAGCCGGGGTTTTGCGGTGCTCGATGTCAACTACCGGGGCAGCACTGGCTATGGCCGCGCCTACCGCGAGCAACTCAAGGGCCGCTGGGGGATTGTCGATGTGGATGACTGCGTGCAGGGGGCTCTGTCCCTGGTGGACCGGGGCGATGTCGACGGCGGGCGGCTGGCCATCGATGGGGGTTCGGCCGGGGGCTACACCACCCTGTGTGCCCTCGCGTTTCGGGAGGTCTTTAAAGCGGGAGCGAGCTACTACGGCGTCAGCGACCTGGAATCCCTGGCCCGCGACACCCACAAATTCGAAGCGCGCTACTTCGACGGACTGGTCGGCCCCTACCCCGAATGCCGGGATCTCTATATCGCCCGCTCCCCGATTCACTCCCTGGACCAGCTTGCCTGCCCAGTCATATTTCTACAGGGACTCGAAGACAGGGTCGTACCGCCGAACCAGGCCGAAGCGATGGTCGAAGCTCTGCGCATCAAGGGTTTGCCGGTTGCCTATCTCGCCTTCGAGGGCGAACAGCACGGTTTTCGCCGCGCCGAGAACATCAAGCGGGCTCTAGAAGCCGAATTTTACTTTTTTGCCCGCATCTTCGGATTTGAGCCGGCCGATGGCATCGAACCGGTGCCCATCGACAATCTACAAGGCTGAACGCCCGTCAGCAGCCAGTCGCAGGAATCGGGATTGGTTTTTCTCTATACCCGGAAAGATACAAAACTATACCCTGCTGTTGATCCCGAGCCGGTCGCCGGGGGGAGGGCGCCCAGCGTTTATTGGCCTATGATGAAAATAATCGAACACAGTTACTTTGCTGTTGTTTTTGTTCATTTAGTTGCTGAGGTTTTCCCATGGTCAAGTCGGAACGTTTTGGTCCTCTCGGTCAGTCGCGTAGGGATGGAGTGAGCGATCCGAACGAGGGCTACGCTAACTTCAACCACAACGACCAGACGCTGCTTGAAAAGACCGGCAATGTCGATCAAAAGGTGGTCTACAAAGAAGTGCATCCCAAGTATTTTCACTGGACGCTTCCCGATGGCCGCAAGGTGGCTTTGCACCATGTGCACGACGCGGGCAAGATCAGCAACCTGATCCGGGCGGCCCGCTGCGATGAGAACGGCAATCGCCTTTGGTGGTAGCCCCGGTAAAAATCTCATCAACCCCGAAGGGCGTCCTTGCAGATGCCCTTTTTAGTTAGGAAGGCCATATACCTGCTCAAAGGCGGACCCACCCAGGTGATCCCCGATCGACAATAGAAGGCGTCCCCACCCAGAGCCATTCGCCCATGCTTGCCAACTTCGCACCCGATTGGACACGCCAGCGCGAGATTTTGGGCATTTTTTCCCGCTATGGCTGGGGCTATATGACCAATGCCCTGCAAAACAAAGAAGACGGTTCCGGCGAAGAACCGCGCCTGCCCCTTCCCAAAGTCTTCAAAGAGATCCTAATTGACCTTGGGCCGACCTTCATCAAGCTAGGCCAACTGCTCAGTACCCGACCCGACCTGCTGCCGCCCGAGTATATCAAAGAGCTGTCCGAGTTGCAGGCGGATGTGCCCGCTGCCCCCTGGGAGGCGGTGCAGCAGGTATTGCGTTCCGAGTTGACTGCCCCGATGGAGAGCGTGTTTCGGGAGTTCAATCCGGTGCCGGTGGCCGCCGGTTCGCTCGCCATGACCTACCGGGCACATCTGATGAGCGGCGATCTGGTGGCAGTCAAAGTTCAGCGCCCCGGCATCGAACGCACCGTCGAGAGCGACATCCGCATACTTAAAGGACTGGCCGATTGGTTCTCCTCCCAGTCGAGCTGGGGCAAGTACTACGACGCGAAGTCCCTCGCCGAAGAATTCGCCGCCAGCCTTCTTGCAGAACTCGACTTTACCCGCGAGGGTAAAAATACCGATTCGCTGCGCGCGAGCCTGCAGGGAAGCCCCTGGTTCGATTCCAACCGCGTGGTGGTGCCCAGCGTCTACTGGGAACACACCACCCAGCGGGTGCTGGTGCTGGAGTGGATAGAAGGCAAGCCCATCCTGGGACTGCCTCTGCCCGAAAAAGCCCCGGAACTGGCGGATCTGACGGTGCGGACTTTTTTTCAGCAGATTTACGTCGACGGCTTTTTTCACGCCGATCCGCATCCCGGCAACCTCTTTCGCCTGCAACCGGCGGACGGAGCGCCTCTGCGCCTCGCCTTGCTCGACTGCGGCATGGTCGGCACCCTCGATCCGCGCACGCAGCAGCTGCTTACCGAACAATTGCTCGCCATCGTTCAGGAAGACCCCCAGCGCTTCGCCCAGCTCACCCTGGATCTGGGCCAGGCGGTCGACAACGTCAATTTCGCCCGTCTCCAGGGCGAATTCGACCGCCTGCTGCGCCAGTACTACAACCGTTCGCTGGCGGAGATCAACTTTGGCGCCTTGCTCTACGACATGCTGCGGGTACTGCGCGAAAACGGCATCCGCCTGCCGGGCAACATCGGGCTTTACGTCAAGGCCCTGGCCAACCTCGAAGGGGTAGCCCGCTCCCTCGATCCCGATTTCAACATGGTCGAGACCGTCAAGCCGCTCATCACCGAGCTGTTTCGCCGCCGGCTGTTCGGCACCGCACCGCTGCAGGAGGCGCTGCGCTCCGCCCTCGATTTGCGCGAACTGCTGCTGAAGTTTCCGCGCCGCTTTGATTTGCTGCTGCAGGGCTTGACCGGAGAAACCATCCAGCTGCGCGTGCAGCTGAGCGGTTGGGAACCCGTGCAATCGAGTCTGCAGGAGACCGGCAGGCGGATTTCGACGGGGCTGCTTTCTGCCTCCCTGGTGCTGTCGGGGACACTTGCCTTCACCCTGGATACTACCGGCCATGCGGTCTGGCTCGGTAGCATCCTGCTGGTGCTGGGAGGCTTATTGGGCTTTGGGTTGGTCTTCGGACGCCGGGCGTAGAAGCGCGCGCTAGCTGCCCGAGAAGGTGCCGCTGAAGACGCGGTTGAGGGTATTGGTCTCCAGAATCTTGCCGGTTCCCAGCACCACGCAGTTGAGCGGTTCCTCGGCGACGTGCACAGCGATCCCGGTCTCGTGGCTGATCAGACCGTCGAGGCCCTTGAGCAACGCGCCGCCTCCAGCCAGCACAATCCCCCGGTCATAAATGTCGGCGGCCAGTTCCGGCGGCGCCTGCTCCAGGGTGCGCTTGACGGCCTCGACGATGGCCGAGAGCGGTTCGCTCATGCTCTCGCGCACCTCGGTGGCGTGAATCGAAATCGTGCGCGGCAGACCCGAGAGCATATGCAGCCCGCGCACCTCCAGCTTCTGCTCGTCATCGCCCTTGTAGGGGAAGGCCGAACCGATTTGTATCTTGATCATCTCGGCGGTGCGCTCGCCGATCACCAGGTTGTGGAGCTTTTTAAGATAGGTGGCGATCGCCTCGTTCATCTCATCGCCCGCCACGCGCACCGATTCGGAGATGACGCTGCCCTGCAGCGAGATAATCGCCACCTCGGTGGTGCCGCCGCCGATGTCGACGATCATGCTGCCCACCGGCTCTGAGATCGGTAGCCCTGCCCCGATAGCGGCGGCGATCGGCTCCTCGACCAAAAAGACTTCTTTGGCTCCGGCCTGCACGGCTGCTTCCATGACCGCCCGGCGCTCGACCCCGGTCACACCGCTCGGGATGCCGATCACCATGCGCGGGGCGAGCAGCGACTTGCCCACGACTTTGCGAATAAAGTGCTGCAGCATCAGCTCGGTGGCGTCAAAATCGGCGATCACCCCATCGCGCAAAGGTCTGGAGGCGGTGATGTTGCCGGGGGTGCGCCCGAGCATCTGCCGCGCTTCCTCACCGACCGCGAGCAGCTTTTTGCTGTCGCGGTCGAAGGCGACCACCGAGGGTTCCGAGAGCACCACTCCCTGACCGGCGATGTAGACGCACGTATTCGCTGTCCCCAGGTCGATGCCGATGTCGCGCCGAATGCGGTTGAAAATTCCCATAAACCCCTGCACCTCTGCTGTTCGCCTGTGTAGACGGCACCAATCGGTGGAAACAGCTCAAAAATTTCCACCAGTCAGGCCCCGCGGGCACAACGAGAATAGCAGGCTTCGCCGCAACGTTCTAGATCAGCAACCGCGCACGCACAAAAAATAATCTTCCTCCGGAACATAAATTTCCCAAAGCCGCCCGCGCACCCGGCTGGAGCCGTACACGCGCCGGGCACAGGCAGTACACTCACCCCGCAAAATGTCGCCTGCGAACATCCACCAACCGAGCGAGCCGCAGCGCGGACATTGTACATGTCTGCCCAATCGAATACTCGAGTTTCTAACCAGGGACACTACCATTTTCGGCCTCCCCTTTCTGCAGGAATCGTGATTATACGTTAAGGTGTAATACCTAATGGAAATATCGGTTTACATCTGTTTCGAAATCACACAATATTTAACGTTCTACAACCATCGCAAAGGCCGTTCTATCTGGGCGGCCTCTCAGTAGCCGCTGCTGCCGAAGCCCCCGGTTTGCCGTTCGGAGCTTTCGAGGGCGCCGACTTCGACAAACTGCACCTGCGGCACCGGCAGCACGACCAGTTGGGCGATACGATCCCCGCGCGAGACGACGACAGGAACCTCGCCGTGGTTGATGAGCAGTACCTGAATCTCGCCGCGGTAGCCGCAGTCGATGAGGCCCGGGCTATTGAGCACGCTGATGCCGTGGCGCGCAGCGAGGCCCGAGCGCGGTTGGACAAAGGCCATGTACCCCGCAGGTAGACCGAGGGCGATCCCCGTGGGCACGCGCGCGAAGCGGCCAGGATCGACGCTCAAAGAGACTGCATGGGCGGCGAACAGGTCGAGCCCGGCGTCGCCGGGATGTGCGTAGGTAGGAGACGCAAAGCAATGGGCAAGGCGCTGGATGGCGACACGGACCGAGTCCATCGACAATTATGAAGTACTGGCAAACGGATCTCCCACACAATGGCACCGACGGCGGCGCAAATCAAATCGAGAGCCCTGGATCTCGGCTTCCACAAAGTTGGGATCGCCCGCGCCGATGCGCTCGACGGCGAAGGGTCGGCGTGGCTTAGTAGGTGGCTTGCCGCCGGATACGCCGGCGAGATGGGCTGGATGCACGACCCGCGCCGCCGGGACATCCGGCAAGTTCTGCCCGGGGTGCGCTCGGTCATTTGCGTGGCCCTCAACTACAACACTCCCCAGGGCTCGCCCGCGCCCGGCCAGGCTCGCATCTCGCGCTATGCTCTCGGGCGCGACTACCACAAGGTGCTCAGCAAGCCCCTCAAGGCCCTTGCCCGTTGGATAGAGGCGAGTGATCCCGGCTGCCGGGCCATCGCTTACATCGACACTGGCCCCATCCAGGAGAAGGCCTGGGCCGAGGCGGCCGGGATCGGCTGGATCGGCAAGAACGCCTGCTTGATCACTCTCGAATACGGCTCCTGGGTTTTCCTGGGCGAGATCCTCTCCACCCTCGACCTCGAAGCAGACAATCCCCACCCCAATTACTGTGGCACTTGTACGCGCTGTCTTTCGACTTGCCCGACCGCGGCCCTGGTCGAACCCGCCGTAGTCGACGCCCGCCAGTGCCTGGCTTATCACACTATCGAGAATCGCGCTTCGGAGTTACCGGAAGCGATCGCCGAGCGTCAACACGGCTGGGTGGTGGGTTGCGACCTGTGCCAGACCTGCTGTCCGTTCAACCTGCGAGCTGAGCGATGGGGCCGATACAGTGAGGTAGCCGACTTTGCACCGCGTGATCCCTGGAATGACATCACTCTCGATCAACTTACCGACCTTAGCGACGCCGAATTCGAGCGCTGGAGCGAAGGGAGCGCCATCCGGCGCGTCAAGGCAAGCGGTCTGCGCCGCAACGCCCGCAGTGCTGTTCTGGGAGCCCCCGGCGATTCAATAGACCTCTTGCATGAATCACACCAAAGCAGGAAGTGCAAGCTCAAAATCTAGGAGAGTCGCCACCCCACTTGTGACCTCTCCTCACTATTCATGCAAGAGGTCCATTGGAGGAGATCGCAGCAGCCGTCGCCGCTGTGATTGAGTACTCCTGATTCACCATAGCGCGCAGGGCATCGCTCAGCCCCGATCGATGTGCACCGTATCCGACTCGTCGTTGCCGCGCTGCACAGGCAGGTCACTTGGATCGGCGTGGACGACGTCCTTACCGGTGCCGCCGATGAGCCGGTCCATGCCTTCGCCGCCAAAGAGCCGGTCGTTGCCCTCACCACCGATCAAAATATCGTCGCCGGGGCCGCCCACCAGACAGTCGTCGCCAGGCCCGCCATCCAGCAGATCGTTGCCGGGGCCACCCAGGATTTTGTCGTTGCCTGCGCCGCCGTAAAGCTTGTCGTCACCGGGGCCGCTGTCAATCAAATCATCCCCATCGCCGCCGGAGATGGTGTCGTTACCCTCGCCGCCGTACAGCCGGTCGTTGCCCGGACCGCCGTCGATCAAGTCGTTGCCCGCGCCGCCGATAATCAGGTCGTCGCCCTCCTCACCGTACAGTTCGAGGTCGAATTCGACATCTTCGTCCACCTGAATGATGTCGTCGCCCGCTCCACCGCGGATGCACAGGCCGTCTTTGAATTCTTCGGCACCTAAAGAGAAGCGCTCGCACTCTTTGCCGTGGGCATCAAGGACGATCACTACGAGACCGTCCACCGCACCGGCGGCGTTGCGCCGGTTGCTCACCCGGATATTGTCGTCACCCGGTGTTCCTTTGAAGATCACCTTGCCGGTTTTCGGATCGCGCTCGCGGGTCACCACCGCCCTGCTCCTGCTGCAAGTCGTTTTCAGTATAAGAAGATACCCAGCCAGGACAAGCGTTGCAGATTACCTCGGCAGATTCTCCGGTGCGCTGATCCGGCCGATGGGATAGATGTTGTAGCGATCGTCCCAGTAGGGGGTACGGCGATAGAAAAATTCGAGCCGCGCCTCGGGGCTGGCGGCGAAGGCCGGTTCCTCCGAGACTTTGCGCTCGAACTCGGCTTTGAGCTTCGGATCGCGCGCGAGCATCTGGCGGGCCAGCTTCTCCATCACATAATCTTCGGCGTATTCTTTTTGCTCGAAGATGGCGTCCAGGAATCCCCACTGCAACAGCGAATCGGGCCCCTGCGGTTCGAGCAGATGAATCGCAACGTTGGCGGCGCGCTGATCGAGCGGCACCACCAGCGACCCGGCCGCATAGGTGATCTGGCGGCGGATGGGGGTGAGCTTAAAATCTTTGAGCCGGATGCGGCCCTCGAAGGGCGCCGATTCCCAGACCGGAGCGCTAAATTCGTAGGTCTCGACGGTGAGGGTGCTCAGGCTATCCAGGGTCCGGTGGCGCAGCCCATGGGCTTTGACCCTGTCGATCACCTCCGTGAGCGAGACTGGCACCACGTAGGCAAGCGGCGGTGCCACGGCCTTTTCGACCGCCGCTTCGTCAAACAAAGGAATGGTGAAAGTTTTCGGTTTGGTGGGGTCGTAGCGCACCCAGGTGCTGCCGGAGACAGCGCTCAGTTCGAGGGTCGATTCGAAGCCTTGAAATTGGAACGGTCGGCTGCGCTCGGTAAGCTTAAATGTCAGCGGATAGCGCACGTTCGGGTCGTAGCGCCGGCCGCGGGCGACGGTTTGCTCGTCCGCGCGGGCCACCAGGGTGCGCAGTTCGCCCGGATGGCGCTGCAGGTAGGCAAAAATCTCAACAAGCAGATCGTAAGTCGCTGTCACCCGGCTTTTGTAGTCCTTGAGCATGTGGGTTTCCACCAGCAGGGTCGGGCGGTTCTGGATGGCGCCGTAGCCGGTGGAAAAGCGCGGTTCGGAAGGATCCTGGGTGATGCCCTTTGCAATATCTTTGCGGTCGCGCAGGATGATGTAGGGCGAGACGACGTTGCCGCGGGCCGCCACCGCCGGGAAGATTTCGCCTTCGAAGGCCGCTTTTTGCCACGCCACCAGCGCCGGATCCAGGCTTGCCCCGTTCTCCAGGCCGTAGGTGAGGTTGTACTGGTAGTCAGCGCCGTCGGTGTCGTGGGTATCGACGATCAAATCCGGCAGATAGCGCCCGAAGACACCGAGCCAGACGCGCATCTCGGGGGTGTCGGCCTTCAGAAAGTCGCGGTTGAGATTGAGATTTTGGGCGGTGGTGCGCCAGCCCGATTCTTCCGGGCCGTTCTGGTTGATGCGCGTATAAGGGCCGAAGCGCTCGTGGCCGTCCACGCCGAAGACCGGGATAAAAATCAAAATCGCCCCGTCCAGCAAGTCCGCGTGCTTGCCCGAGATCACCAGGTCCCTGACAAACGCGAAACCGGCGTCCTTGCCGGGGATCTCGCCGGGGTGGATGGCGGCGTTGACCAGCACAATCGCTTTACCCGTCGCCCGGGCCGCCTCCGGGGTAAAAGCTTTGTCCTTGGAGACCACCAGCACAGGAATGGCCCGCCCCTCGGGGCTTTTGCCCAACAGTTGCAGCTGCACCAGGGGCGAAGCCGCCGCCAGGCGCCGCGCGTAGGCAGTATCTTCGTCGTAGCGGCTGGTGCGGCGGTAATCCGTCGCCTCCGCCCGGGTTTGCCACTCGCCCGCCGATTGTGCCGCCATCGCCTTCTCCAGCCGGATCGCTCCCGACAGATGCGCGCCTGCCAGCGCACAAAATAGTATTGCTTGTTTATACATTTCCGGTGCTACACCTTCGCCCCGATGGTAGCAAAGAGCACGTCCATCTCCGCCGGTAGACCCGTGGAGATTCGCACGTAGCCAGGTAGCTGCCAGCGCTGGCCGCCGGCTATCTGCACATCGGCACTGGCCAGTTTCTTGATCAGCGGGCCGCAGTCGCCTTTGACTTTGGCCCAGACGAAAGGCGCGTCGCTGGGCACGGGTTTCAGACCGAATTCGGGCAATCGGGTCATCAGTTGGTCGCGGGCGGCGAGGGCCACCTGGCGCGAGCGCATCAAATAGTCGGCATCGGCCAGCGAAGCGCCAGCGGCGGCCACGACGGCGGTGTTGATCCCCAGCATACCGAGCAGATAGGGGCGCAGCCGCTCGCGCACCGGTTGGGATGCGACTGCGTAACCGAGCCGGAGGCCCGCCAGACCGTGGATTTTGGAGAAGGTGCGGGTGACCAGCACGTTCGGGCGGCTGGCAGCTAGGCCCAGGGCACTTATCACCCCGGGCGTCTCGGCAAAGTCGATGTAGGCTTCATCGACCACCAGCAGCATTTTGGGATCGAGGCGGTCGGCCAGGTGGGTGATCTCCGCGAGGGTCAGAGCGGTGCCGGTGGGATTGTTGGGGTTGGTAACCACGATCACCCGGGTTTGGGGGCTGACGGCTTTGGCCATCGCCTCCACGTCGTGGCGGTACTCGGGCGTGAGCGGCACGGCCACCCGCCGCACCCGCGCCCCCAACATCTCCTGGGCGGCGGAACCCACCGCACCGTAGCCCGGGGACGCTTCGACAAATTCGCCCCCATCGAGACCCCAGGCCAGGGCCACCGCCTGCAAAATTTCGGAGGAACCAGCCCCAAGCAGCACCGGACTCGCTTCAAATGCCTCCAATAGCGCCCCGAGATCGGCTGTACCTTCGGGGGAAGCGAGGCCCAAGCCGTGGAGCGCGCAGATCCGCTCAAGCAGCGCGAAGACCGTCGCCATCGGATAGCGGTTGCAGCCGCTTAGAACTTCTGAGGCCGCTTTGAGCGCCAGCGGCGAAGGCCCGAGGGGATTTTCGTTATACAAAAGCCGCACCGTGCCGGGCGGGACACCCACACCCTGCACCGAGGAGACCCGGCGCACTTCGGCCGCCCACAGCCGCCCCGGTGCGACCGCCGATACACCCGCCAACCAACCAAAACCCTGCAACGCCGCACGGCGCGAAATTTCCACCGGGACACTCCTGTACAAACCGATGCCCCTTCTTAACACGATTTAGACCGTGTCGATTGTGGAGATCGCTACCACCAGGGGACTCAATGCTTTTCGCCTACAATAAACACATCGTTTTCGGCTTGGCATTCCTGCAACCTCACTGCTTTGTCGCTGAAGATCCGGCATTGGGCGGCACGCAGAAAGTCCATCGGATTGGTGTTGAACTTGCCCATGGAATTGATCGCCGTCGTAGCCACGGACAGCCGCCGCTTAATCGGCCAGGGCGATGGTCTGCCCTGGCACTGCCCGGAAGATCTCAGTGCGTTCAAAGCACTGACCTGGGGCCAATCTTTGCTGATGGGCCGCCGCACCTTCGAGAGCATCCTTGCCCGCCGAGGCCAACCTTTGCCCGAGCGTAAACATTACGTGCTGACGACCAGAGGCGGACCGTCCTTTCCAACGGTCCGCTATATGGGCTCGCTAGAGCAGGCTCTGGCCTTACCTGTCGAACACCTGTTCGTGATCGGCGGTGCTTCGGTGTACGCCCAAACCGCCGACAGGCTGGATATCCTTTATCTGAGTCTGATTCCCGGTCTGCACACAGGTGATGTCCTCCTTCCGGACCTGGGAAACCGATGGGCCGCACAAAGGGTGGAGCAGTTTCAAACTTTCAGGCGCTGGCAGCTGCAGCGCAGCTCGTCCGCGCTCGTCGAGTGGCCCCAGCTTGTCGGGAGCGGCTAGCGGTCGCGGCGCTCGTCGTCGGGAGAACGGTTGTACAAAGCTTCGAGGCGGCTGCGGATATCGGCGTCGCGGGGGGTAACCCGCACCACCAGCAGCGAATCTTTGATCACCCGGCCGTTGCGATCGAGCAATTCAGGGTGGGGCTGCATCCGATTGGTTCTACGCTGCTGCTTCTGTCGCCAACCCGTCGCCAGAGTGTAGAACGCCAGAGTACCCAAGACGAGAAAACACAGCAGGTAGAGAAGGTGGAACAGCATCGGTAGCCTCAGCCAGAAAGTTTATACGGTTCTCTCGACTCCAGAACCCCTATCAATCCCTGTCGGGCATCGGTAGGCATTGATCCCCACGCCACGGAACCTACTTGTCATATTAGCCCCCTTTGCCGGGGGGCAGCATCTTTCTTCTGGTTTAGGTTGCAAGTCGCTAGGATGTATAAGCACCAAGGAGTACAAGGTATGCCCGACCCGGTTGTCGATCTGCGCAGCGACACGGTGACCCGACCGACCCGGGCGATGCGCGCCGCCATGTTCGACGCCGAAGTCGGCGACGATGTCTACGGCGAAGATCCGACCGTCAATCGCCTCCAGGAGCGTGTCGCCCACCTGCTCGGCAAAGAAAAGGGGTTATTTTTTCCGAGCGGCACGATGTGCAACCAGGTGGCCATCGCCACCCATACCCGCCCTGGCCAAGAAATCATCTGTGATCGCGACTGCCATGTGTTCAATTACGAGCGGGCCGGGGCAAGCCACCTGGGCGGCGTGCAACTCCATCCCCTCGACGGCTGCCACGGAGTCCTGAGCGCCCGGCAGGTGTGCTCCGCCATCCGCCCCATCGAGTTGCACGAACCGCCCACGGGCTTGATTCTGCTCGAGAATACCCACAACCGCGGCGGCGGCACGGTCTATCCCCAGGATGTCATCGAACAAATTGCCGAGCTCGCCTGCGCCGCAGGCATCCCGATGCACCTCGACGGTGCCCGGCTATTGAACGCCAGCGTCGCAAGCGGTCACAGCCCGGCGATTCTAGCGGCACCCTTTGATTCGGTCTACTTCTGTCTTTCCAAGGGCCTTGGGTGTCCGGCAGGCTCGGTGCTCGCCGGCAGAGCCGATTTCATCGCCCAGGCGGTACGGCTGCGCAAGGCCTTTGGCGGGGGCATGCGCCAGGTGGGTTTTCTGGCGGCGGCCGGTCTGTACGCCCTCGACCACCACATCGAGCGCCTCGCGGACGATCATCGCCGGGCGCGGCAGTTGGCCGTCCACCTGAAGGATCTGAACGCCTTCGATGTCGAGCTCGACGCTGTCCACACCAACATTGTGATGGTGGATGTGCATGCGGATTGCACGGCGGCGGTGGTGGCGGCGGATCTGGCTGCCCACGGCGTGCGGGTGAGTGTCTTTGGTCCCCAGCGCCTGCGGTTGGTCACCCACCTCGATATCGACGATGCGGGAGTAGAGCGGACCATCGCCGTCTTCAAGCGGCTCTACGGCTAGAGGGCGCTCAAAATTTCGACCACCCGCGCCTCCACCCGCGCTCCCAGGTTCTCCACGTCGGCATCGGGCTCGAAGACCTGCGCGGGTATGCCCGAGGCGGTTTTTTCGAGCCGTCCCTCGGCGGGTGGATCGGTGCGCACGGTGAGCGTCCGGCTCCCGCGGGGCAAAAAGTCGGGCTCGCAGGTCAGCAGAGCAGCCAGGGTGTCCCAGAAAAAATAGTTCTGCTGCTCGACGCCCGCGAGCAGTTCGGCGGCAAGGCGGCAGGCGCCGCCGCGCGAGCGCAGTGTCTCCACGAAGCGGGCATTCATCGGCACAAAATTGGTGACATCGAGGCTGACAAAATCCAGGGTGAGCCCGGCCTGCAGGCAGTAGGCGGCGGCAGAAGGATCGCAGTAGAGATTCCACTCGGCGCTGCCGTCATGGTCTTGCTCCCCTGCGACGTTACCGCCCGCCTCCAGCCCCCCGGCCATCAACACCACCCGCTCCAGGTGCCGGGCAATCTCAGGAGCGGCGCGCAGGGCAGCCGCCAGGTTTGTGCAGGGGCCTGTGACCAGCAAAGTCACCGGTTCGCCCGCCGCCAGGATGGCCTCGGTGAGCAGCCGCGTGCCGGCGGCGTCCGGGTAGTACCGTTCGGCTTCCGGAAAGGCCCGCAGATAGTTGAGGCTCTCGCGCTGCCAGGTGAGGGGAAAGGGATGGGGCAGGGCATGGTGCTGCCAGGCCACCGGCACCGCCCCTTTTCCCAGGCGGTCCAGCAGGGCCGCCAGGACGGCGGCGGAAACCTGGGGGATACAGTCGCCGCTGTTGACGACGACGGCCCTCAGATCCACAGCCGGGTAGAGCGCCAATAACAATGTGGCGACCAGATCGTCGGCGTGACCGTCTTGATCATGGATGACCGGCTTTCGCAAAGCACCGCTCCCGGGGCAAAATCTTCCATAGCCTACCGCTTCGGAGGCGGGGATCAGAATTCCCTCCAAGGTCGGATGCAGATGGACAGCTGTGGGGGGGAGGCTTGTGAACAAGACCGGTAAACCGTTTGCGGGATCAACTATGAAAAGAAGAGCCTGGCTAATTTTCAATCCAGTTGCCGGGCGTGGCAACGGTGAGACCGATCTCAGCCTCATCGAGCAGACCCTTCAAGAAAAATTCGATCTGCACGTGCTTTTGACTAGTCCTGAGCAGGAAGCGGACGCGCTTGCCCGCGAAGCGCTCGCCTGCGGAGCGGAGATCGTGATTGCCTCAGGCGGAGACGGAACGCTCTCGGCGGTGGCCGGGGCGGTGGCAGGCAGCCACGCGGCCCTTGGGATCATCCCGCGCGGTACGGCCAATTCGGTGGCTCTGGCGCTGCAACTGCCCCAGGATCTGCCCTCCGCCTGCCGGGTGATCCTCCAGGAGCGC
This sequence comes from Aphanocapsa lilacina HA4352-LM1, assembly GCA_019359725.1. Lineage (GTDB taxonomy): Bacteria > Cyanobacteriota > Cyanobacteriia > Gloeobacterales > Gloeobacteraceae > Gloeobacter > Gloeobacter lilacinus. The sequence goes on from JAHHGR010000030.1 coordinate 36,129, forward strand.
ACCCGCCGCATCGACATCGCCCGCTGCAACGGCCAGCCGATGATCCTGCATGCCGGAATCGGCTACGGTGCGCGCACCATCGGCTCCGCCTCCCGCGAGAGCAAAAACGCCCTGGGTGTGCTGGCTTATATTCTTTCCGGGTTGCAGCAGCTTCAAGATCTCGAACAATTCACCGTCACCCTCGACACCGAGGAGCAGCTCATCACCTGCAACGCGGTGGCGGTGACCGTGGCCAACCTGGCGCCGCCCACTTCCGTGCTGGCCCAGGGGCCGGCGGCGGTCCGGCCCGAGGACGGCGAACTAGATATCACAATCATCGCCGCAAGCGGTCTGGTCGAGGCGGTGACCACCGGCTATCACCTGCTGTGGACGGCCCTGCGCGATCAGCCTGCCCAGCGCGAGAACGTCGGTTTCCTGCGCGCCCGCAAAGTGCGCATCGTCGCCGATCCCCCCCAGGAGCTGATGGTCGACGGCGAACTGGTGGGGACAACCCCCATGGAAATCGAGTGCCTGGCCGGTGCCCTGAACGTGCTGATCGACACGCCTCAGGATAATGAACAGCCCAACGAGCAAAAGCTCGAAGGGTTGCCGGGCCTGCAGGTGGAGCTTAAAGAGTAGTGTCCGGCGGCAGGGCAGTCCGGGCAGGAGACGCCGATGGTCTATGATCATCGGTATCACCGTCCTACCGGCATCGCTTCATGAGTTCACCGCCCAACCCCCAACCCGAGGAAAACAAGCTCTGGTCCTTTCTCAAAAGCCAGCGCGAGAATATTCAGTCCATCGCTGTGGCGCTGGTGTTGACCTTCACCATCCAGACCTTTGCCGCCCAGGCGTTTTATATCCCCTCGGGCTCGATGGAGCCGACGCTGCTCATCAACGATCGCCTGATGGTCGAGAAGATCACCTACGACTTCTCCACCCCCGAGCGCGGTCAGATTATCGTTTTCACCCCGCCTAAGAACCACTTCAACAGCAACGACCAGCCCTTCATCAAGCGGGTAATCGGGCTGCCGGGCGATACGGTGGAAGTCAAAGCGGGCAAGGTGTTCATCAACGGCAAAGCGCTCAACGAAAAATACATTGCCGAGCCGCCCGCCTACGTCATGCCCCCGGTCAAGGTACCCGCCGACCAGTTCTTCGTCATGGGCGACAACCGCAACAACAGCTTCGACTCCCACATCTGGGGCTTCCTGCCGCGCCAAAACGTGATCGGCCGGGCCATCTTCCGCTTCTGGCCCCTCGACCGGCTCGGCCCGCTCGGCTAATTCGGCTAGCGGTCCACCGCCCGCTCCCCGCCCCAGCGCGCCACGATCTGGTCGTCGTACTCGTCGGCGCTGAAAGCAACCGCACCTACAGCCGCTTTCAGTTCGGGCATGTCGCAGGTGGAGCCGACAATGGCGTACTCGAAGAAGATATCGTTCTCCTCGTCGATGCCGAAGGCGCCGAAGCGCATGTCGTCGTTCTCCCGCAACAAAAAGCGCATCAGCTCGGCGCTCATCTCGACGTTGGTGACGACGTAGGAGCGGACGTTGATCACCGCATCCTCGCGCCACGGATAGACGTTCGCCACGACAAAAGCCGAGCCGAAGGAGATGCGGATGAGCGGCTTGTCTTCGTGGACATTCACGGCTTTTTCGCCGAATATTTCGTAGACCCAGGGCAGGATCTTGTCGAAAACCTGACGTTGGGGCTCGGTTTCAAATTCCATCATGGCGCTGTGGATCCTCGGGTTGATAGTCGTCGGTGCGGATGGTGCCGGCCTCGAAGCGGACAACGAGCGAGCGCACCTGCTCGCCGGGAGGCAGATATTCGATGAGGGCCGGGCTGAGGCGCTCATCGACCAACCTCTCCCAGTCGCGCGGGCCGCTGCGGGTGGTGCGTTGGTCAGCCAGCCACTGCACCAGACTATCGTCCCAGTGCAATTCGAGCCCCTGCCGACGGTAGCGCGCCGAAAGATCCGCAAGCAGCCGTTCGCGCAGCCAGCGCTGTTGGGCGGCATCGGCACCGGCCGCCGCTGCGAAGACCAGATCGCAGCGGCCGACAAAACCAGCCCCCAGCACCGCACTGGCCGACTGGATAATCCCCGGCGACTCCGAGTCCGCGGCCGGCCGCTCCCCGGCGAAGCCGAGGCTGCGTTGGGAGGCGGGCGCCACTTCGGCGGTGATCAGCACGACCGCGTCGCTCAGGTAGGCGCGTTTGCCGTGGGCATCGGTGAAAAAGCCGGATTCGAGCGCCTGGGCCAACACTTCGCGGATCTGGGGGTGGCAGGCGTGGAGGTTGTCGCAGCGCAGCACGCACCAGGGCATCTGGGCGAGGCGATGGATGGGCAGGGTGTCAGCATACCCGACGTAGCCCGGCGGGGCCCCCAACAGCATGGAGAGATCCGCAGGGCTGGTGAAACTGCCGAAGTCGATGGCGATCACCCGCTCGGCACTGCCGAAGAGCAACTCGGCCAGGGCACCGCCGAGCGCTTCACCCAGGGCGGCGGCCCGGTCGACCAACAGCAGTGCGGCGTTGGGGCGGGCGGGCCGCAGATCGAGGCTGCGCAAAGTCACATTCAGGGGCCCACCAGGGCCTGAATATCTGCTTCCACCAGCGCCACACGCCCCGGCAGCTCGCGCTTGAGGGCCGTCAGCCTCTCGGCCGCAGCGACGGGCATCCCCACCATCCGTCGGGCCACCGCCGTAGCGTCGCAAAGGTCGACCGCGCCCTTGTCGCGGGCGACGGCAAAGGCGACGCACTGCTCCAGCAAATCGATGGCCTTGTCGGGAAAGCGGCGATTGGGTAGAAACTGGGCAGCAAAATCCACCAGCCAGCTGAGCGCCGCCTCCCCCACCTGCACGCCGCGCAATTGACCCAGTTCATGGGCTAGAGCCGTTAGCACCGCGAGGGTCTGCTCGGCGTTCAATTCCTGGATGCGAATGGGCTGAAAGCGCCGCTCAAGGGCGGCGTCCGGTTCGATAAAGCGGCGAAATTCGTCGTCGGTGGTGGCGGCGATGCAGGCGATCTCGCCCCGGGCGAGGGCGGGCTTGAGCAGGCTTGCCACATCGTCGGTGCCGGTGCGTCCCCCCGCCCCGACGACCGAGTGCACTTCGTCGATAAATAAGAGCACCCCATCCTGGGACGCTTCTTTGAGCAGCGCCTTGAAGCGGTTTTCCAGTTCGCCGACCACGCTCGTCCCGGCCACCAGCGTCGAAGGCTGCACGGCAAAAAGCCGCGCACCGGCCAGCACCGTCGGCACCTGGGAAGCCACCAGCCGCTGGGCGAGCCCCTCGACGATCGCTGTCTTTCCGACCCCCGCCGGTCCGACCAACAGCGGGTTGCGCTTGGTGCGGCGGCAGAGCGTCTCGATGACCAGTTGCACCTCCTCTTCGCGGCCCACAAAGGCACTGAGCTGTCCCTGCTGCGCTTCGCGGGTCAGATCGCGGCCGAAGCGCTCGAGCATGGCAGTGGGCTTGCGGACGCGGGGCCGGTAACCGGGGGGGGCGGCCGTCGTCTCTACAGCAATCAACAAGTCTGTTTCGGCAGGCCGGTAGCCGCAGCGCGCCAGGATCACCGCCGCCATGTCCCGCTCGGAGATCCGGTTTTGGCCGCGGGCTTCGGCGTTGGCGCGGGCCAGTTCGAGTACTTCGGTGGATTCGAGGGGAGTCTCCGTGGCGCCCGGCGCCAACCGGCTCTGCCACTGCCCGGCCAGACTTGCCGCGTCAAGGCCGCCCACCATCGTCTCGACCATTGCGCCGTGGCGTTCGAGGAGCGCCAGCAACCAGTGCGCGCCCTGCAAATGTGGCTGCCCGCTCAGCTGCTGTTTTTGCTGAGCCAGTTCTACCAGCCGCTTGGCTCCAGGCAACAGCCCGCCGCCGGCAGCCTCGCCAGATGCCATGCGTCCCTCGGGAAGCTGCGGCCCATGATACCCCAACCGCACCGGGTCCGGCTCTACTCCATCAGGTCGTAGCCCGAACCGTAACGCCAAGCTTCCAACCGGCGGTTGGCCCGGTAGCGCGCCGGGGGCGGCAGGCTTTCGATCGGGCCGTGCAGCGTTGAACCCAGGCGATCGAGCGCGGTATAACCCACCAGGTTCAGGTAATGCCCCGCCCATTCGGCCAGCGCCCCGGGCCCCAGGTGGCCCACCAGGGCAAGCACCAGACCCGGATCGGCGAGGGCGACGCGCGCGAGGGTGGTACTGAGTGCGTCGAGGCGCACCACATCCTGCAAAAAAGGCCGCAGCACCCCATCGCCCAACGCCTCCATCTGGGCGAAGACCGTGGCGAGCAACCGGTTGATGCGATCGGGGTTGACTTGTTGATCGACCCCGACACTCATCGCCCTTTGAAATAGCCAACTCACAGCCAGATTTGGCTGGTAAGGCTGTAGCCGCTGCAGATCCCATCCACCCAGACAGTCTGCAGCCAGGGCTTCAGCGATGCCCGCCTCCAGCCGCCCGAGGTGCCTGAGCATCGCCCCGAAGCCGCCGAAACTGAGAGGCGACTGGTTGCCGGCGCTGTCGCCCACCGCCAGCAGCCGATCCCACCCGGTGAGGTCGAGATGCTGGCGGTAGGACGGAAACAACCCGAACAGCAACCGCCGAAAGCGCAGCCGGTCGAGCGGCGTGCCCTGATAGGCGGGCAACAGACGCAGATATTCTTCGAACAACTCGCCCAACCCCAACCGCCCCGGGTGGGCGTCGAGGTAGGTAAACAGGTAAGTCGTGCGCCCGTCACGGGCCGGAAATGCCTCCCAGAGGTACTGACAGCGGTTGAGCATCGGCGTGATCGAAGCGATGAGATCCGTTTCGTTGTTTGTAGCAAAGCCCTGGGCGCAACTGCCCACCACCAGACAGACGCCGTCGGGGCGGGCAGCCCGGCGAGCCTGGCGGACGACGGGCGAAAAATGCCCCATCGCATCGAGGAACAACCGGCTGCTAAGGCGCTGCTCCCCTGCCGCCACAGCGACGCCATCGGGATGGACCGCTACCCGCTCGAAGGGGGCGTGCTCGAAGAGGGTGCCGCCCGCCGCCAAAAAGCGCTCCTTGAGTACAGCCAGCAGATACACCGGATCGACGCCGACATCGAGTACCCCCTGCACCGGCACCGGCGTACCGCCCGCGATAGCGACCCGGGCAGTAGTAGAGCAACTGACGATCGCCAGTTCCAACTGATCAGCGCTCAACAGCCCCAGCTTGACAAAGATATCCAGGTCTGGCCGCGAGACGTTCCATTCTTGAGCGCGCCCGACGAGCGTGCCACGTTCGATCAGCACCACCCGCAAGCCCCGCCGGGCCAGGGCCGCTGCGAGCATAATGCCGAGGGTCCCTCCCGCGACGATCACATCCCAATCCACAGCGCCGAGGCGCCCGGTGCTGCGCAAAATCACCGCCTCAGCCGCCCGGGGGCCAGGGCTGCGCAGCTGCTGCCACAGCCTCTCGGCGCGCTGCAGATTGTCCCGGTCCTGAAGGGTCAAAATCGCTTCGCTCAGGGGCACCGCGGACGCTCCGGCAAGGTGGATGTGTTGATCCTAGATCAGGTGCCAGAGAAAACCCGCTGCCCATCAGGTTTTGCGCGGCCTTTAAACTGCTTCATCAGAAAACCTCCGCAGCCCAACGGCGAGCAAGCCCCTTTGCCGCAGTCGACATGCGTCGTGCACGCACTGAAAGAATAAACCGATCCCACCCGCAGACTCTCCCGCCCACCGTGCCAATAAGTCCGGGGGGTGTCGGGGGGCTGGCAGCCCCTCGACGCGGGGAGGGGGAGAGCGCGAGAGGGGAACCCGAAGGGGGTTCCACCTCTCGCCCCACAGATCGTCGTGCTGCACCAACTGTCAGGTATCATTTTACAAAACGTTATATCAAAGTCTTTGGTCAACTGGCCCAATGCCGCACCGGCGGCACAAGCGATAGGATCGACACAAAACTTGATGGGGCCATGGATATTCTAGAAATGCTCAAAGCGGACTACCAGCGCTTCCCCGAAGATCAGACCTACGCCCTTTACGCAAACGACGTCTACTTCAAAGACCCGCTCAACAGCTTCCGGGGCGTCGAGCGTTACCGCCGGATGATCGGCTGGATGCACCGCTGGTTCCAGCCGCTCCGCCTGGACCTGCACAGCATCGAGCGCCTAGAAGCGCGGATCGTCACGACCTGGACCCTCAGCTGGCAGGCCCCTTTACCCTGGAAACCGCGCATCGTCATCGACGGCTGGAGCGAACTGGATCTTGACACCCAGGGACAGATCGCCGCCCACACAGATCACTGGCGCTGTTCGCCCGGCGATGTGGCCTGGCAACACCTCGGCTTTGCCGCTCGCTTGACACCACCGGCCTCGGCCTCAAAATGAATGCTGCACGCTGGGTTTCACTGGCCGCCAGGACCGGCCCACCCCGTCCGCCCCATCGCCGGGGCGCGATTGAACAAGGAGGATAGAGCGTGGCCAAACAGACGGTAATCATCACAGGCGCATCCTCAGGAGTCGGCCTGCACGCGGCCAATTCCCTCTCCCAAAGCGGGCGCTGGCACGTGGTGATGGCCTGCCGGGATAAACCCAAAGCCCAAAACGCCGCCGCCAGCCTGGGAATGCGCCCGCAAACCTACACGATTGTGCATCTTGATCTTGCTTCGCTGGCAAGTGTGCACCGGTTCGTTCAGGATTTTCGGTCGCTCGGACGGCCCCTCGACGCACTGGTGTGCAACGCAGCCGTATACACCCCCACCGCCCGCGAGCCGCGCTACACCGCCGACGGTTTCGAGCTGAGCGTCGGCACCAACCACCTCGGCCATTTTTTGCTGTGCAATCTGTTGCTTGAAGATCTCCAAAATTCCCCCGCCGCCGAGCCGCGACTGGTCATCCTCGGAACGGTTACCCACAACCCCAAGGAACTGGGCGGCAGCATCCCCCCCAGACCCGACCTGGGGGATCTGCTCGGGCTGGAGCGGGGCTTCAAGGCTCCCCACACGATGATCGACGGCAAAGCGTACAACCCCGTCAAAGCCTACAAAGACAGCAAAGTCTGCAACTTGCTCACCATGCGCGAGCTGCACAGGCGCTTCCACACTTCCCACAAAATCACCTTCAGCGCCCTTTACCCCGGCTGCGTGGCGACTTCCGGCCTGTTTCGCGAATCGCCCCGTTTGTTTCAAATCCTCTTTCCGGTGTTTCAAAAATACGTCACCGGGGGATTCGTCTTCGAAGCGGAGGCAGGTGACCGGGTTGCCGCCCTGGTAGATGACCCCGCCTACAGCCGATCGGGAGTCTACTGGAGCTGGGGCAATCGCCAGAAAAAAGACGGCAAGTCCTTTATTCAAGACGTTTCCACTGAGGCGAGCGACGAGGACAAAGCCCGCCGCCTGTGGGATCTAAGCGCCGGACTGGTCGAACTCGCCTAAGATGCTCAAGTTTGGACTGCGAAGTCCTGCGGATCGATACCGCCATTGATCCAGCGGATGGCTTCGCGCGCAGAGCCCTGGTCCGGTGGCACCCGCATCACGTAAATATGTCCCGTGCTCGGGCAGGTCATCTTCAACAGACGAATAGATTCCATATCCCCCAAATTTCACGCTCTGCAAGCTCCGCCTGCCTCGCCTCCGGGTCGTCGCGCAAAGCGGCAAATGCCCGGTTGGCCTCCTCCAAAAATTGTCCCCGCCGGTACTCCTCGACAGCGCGATCGAGAACCGTCTGCATCGATTCGCCCGAGCGGGCCGCCAGTTTCTTTAATATCCGGTGCGCAGAAGCGCTGATTCTAACCGTCGATCCTTGCATAATCTACCAAGCTGACCCGACTGCGGACAGCTACTCGTCGGTGCGCAACAGTGAGAGCCGCTCGCTCAGGCGCGTGTAGCGCTGCATGGCCTTCACTTCGCGTACAGCGATGGCAATGGCCTTGCGGGTGCCCACCAGCACCGCCAGCTTGCGCGCCCGGGTCAGGCCGGTATAGAGCAGGTTGCGGCTGAGCATCGGAAAATGCTGGGTGTGCACCGGAATAATCGCCACCGGGTACTCGCTGCCCTGGCTTCTGTGGATGCTGATGGCGTAGGCAAGCGATAGCTCATTGAGATCGGCGAAGTCGTAGCCCACGGTGCGCTCGAAAAATTGCACCTGAAGCTTTTGGTTCTCAAAGTCAATCCCTACGATCGTGCCCAGATCGCCGTTGAAAACCCCCAGGTCGTAGTTGTTGCGCAGCTGAATCACCCGGTCGCCCACCCGAAATAGCCGCCGGCCGCGATCGAGCTGTTGAGCGCCGGGGGGCAGGGGGTTGAGCGCTTCCTGCAGGACGGTGTTGAGGTGGTTGGAACCCACCAGTCCCCGGTTCATCGGGCAGAGCACCTGGGCATCGGCCAGGGAGCAAAATCCCCGCCGGGGCAACTCTTGCACGACGAATTCGCGAATGTGCTCGACCACCTGCGCAGGCTCGTGGGCTTCGATAAACAGGCAGTCGGACCCTTCGCCCGCCAGATCCGGCATCTGGCCTGCGTTGATGCGGTGGGCGTTGGTGATGATGCGGCTCGCGGCGGCCTGGCGAAAGACCTGGGTGAGCCGGGCGGTGGGGATAGCCGGTGAGCGCACCAGATCGGCCAGCACGTTGCCGGGGCCGACGCTGGGCAACTGGTCCTGGTCGCCCACCAGCAGCACCTGCGCACCCGCAGGGATGGCCTTGAGCAGGTTGTAGGCGAGTACCACGTCGATCATCGACGCTTCGTCGATCACGAACGCCTGGGCGTCGAGGGGATTTTCGGCACAGCGCTTGAAGCCCATCGTGCTCGGGTCGAATTCGAGCAACCGGTGAATGGTCTTCGCTTCCTGGCCGCTCACCTCCGCCAGGCGCTGGGCGGCCCGGCCGGTAGGGGAAGCGAGCAGAACCTTTTTGCCCATCGCCTTCCACAGAGCGGCGACGGCGCGGGTGGTGAGCGTCTTGCCCGTCCCCGGCCCGCCGGTGAGGACGGTCACCGGTTCGCGGGCGGCGAGCAGGACCGCCTGGCGCTGTTCAGCCGAAAGTTGCAGGCCGTGGTGGCGGGTATATCTTTCGAGCCACGCCTCGACGCGGCCGATGTCCACCGGGGCAGCGGGGCGCTCGCACAGCCGCCGCGCCAGGCCCACCTCGCACTGCCACAGCGACGGCTGGAAGCAGACCACGGGCGCCTCGGCCCCGCCTGATGGCCGCTCCGCTTTGATCTGCCCTTCGCGCACCAACGCGCGGGCCATCTCAACCAGGCGCGGCCGGACCGATGCGGCCACTTCCTCCAGGCGCAACAGTGCCACGGCCTGATCGAGCATCTCCTCCAGCGGCAGATAGCAGTGCCCTTCCTCAGTGGCGGTGATGAGTGCGTAGAGGATTCCGGCTTTGAGGCGCTCGTCGCTGTCGGGGGCAACTCCCAGATTCTGGGCAATCTGATCGGCGGTGCGAAAGCCGATGCCCCAGATGTCCTGGGCCAACTGGTAGGGGTTGGTGCGCACCCGCTCGATCGCCGCATCGCCGTAGGTCTTGAAGATTTTGACGGCGTGGGTGGTGTTGACCTGGTGCGACTGCAAAAAGAGCATCACGTCTTTAATTGCCTTTTGCTCCTGCCAGGCCGCCTGAATCAGCCGGATGCGGTGGGCGCCCACCCCCGGCACCTCGGCGAGCCTTCCGCAGTCGCTTTCGATAATTTCGAGCGACGCCAGGCCGAAGTGCGAAACGATCCGCCGGGCGGTCACCGGCCCGACGCCCTTGATCAGGCCCGATCCAAGATATTTTTCGAGGCCGCCAATGGTGGCGGGGCGGGTCTCCTCGTGGCGATGGGCGAGAAATTGGGGACCGTACTGGGGGTGATCTTTCCAGAAACCCCAAAATTGCATCGTCTGGCCCGGCTGCAGCTGGGCAAAATTGCCCACCACCGTCGCCAGATCCGCCAGTCCCCACACCGCGACCCGGGCGATCGTGTAGCCGTTTTGGGGGTTGTGGAAGGTGACGCGCTCGACGACGCCCTGGAGCATCTCGTCGCGTTGTCCGCCTGTCAGCCCTTCGATCGATCGCTGCATCGCCAGTCCCATGCCCCCCATTTTAACCGCTTGAGGACATCCGGCCTTAATCTCCGGTGAGGTGCACCACGACCTCGCGCAGTTGGCGGTGGCGGCGGTGCTCCCAGATATAGATGCCCTGCCAGGTGCCCAGGACCAACCGGCCGTTGCTCACCGGAATGTTCTCGCTGGTGTGGGTGAGGGCGGTGCGGATGTGGGCGGGCATGTCGTCCGGCCCCTCGGCGTTGTGGCGGTAGGCCCGGGCGTCCTCCGGCACGAGCTTCGCCAAAAAGCTCTCCAGATCAGCCAGCACATCGGGATCGGCGTTCTCCTGGATGAGCAGGCTGGCGGAAGTGTGGCGCAAAAACAAGGTGCATAAGCCCGTTTGTATACCGGATTGATTCACCACTTCGTCCACTGCCCCGGTGATAGGGTAGAGAGACTGGCCTCGGGTCTGCAGCTTGAGTGTCTGCTGGTGGTGCATCATGGCGCGGCGCTATGCTCGGAATATCTGTCGAAGTGCGATGTCTCGGACCTCCAATGGCGCAGATAATTGACATAGCACATTGTAATTCGCGTCATCTTCCGGAGGCTTAGGGTACTGCTGATGTGGGAATTCCTCTACGACCACCTGGGCTTTGATCTCGGAGTTGAGCCTTGGGATTTTGCCATTATCTTTGCCCTGGTTTTCGTGGAAGGTGCTCTCAGTGCGGACAACGCCGCAGTGCTCGCCGCCCTCACGCGCACCCTGCCCACCGACGAAGAACGCCGTCGCTCGCTGCGCTACGGGATCATCGGTGCCTTTGTCTTTCGTTTTTTTGCAGTACTATTCGCAGCCTGGCTGATCGACAACTGGCCGCTCAAGTTGGCCGGTGCCCTGTACTTGATTTATCTGGCGGTCAGCCACTTTCTCAAGGGCAAAGACGAAGACGAGGACGTGGTGGCCGAGGAGAAAAAGCTGCTGAGCAATCCGCTCTTTCGGGCGACACTGGGCCGTCTGTCGCCTTTTTGGCGGGTGATCGTACTGGTGGAGCTGACCGACATCGCCTTTTCGGTCGATTCGATCACCGCGGCGGTGGCCTTCAGCGACAAAGCCTGGGTGGTGATCGTCGGCGGCATCCTGGGCATCGTGACGATGCGCTTTGTAGCAGAGCTGTTTATCAAGCTCATCGACCGCTTCGTGCGTCTGGAGACGGCGGCCTTTCTGGCGGTGGGCTTTATCGGCTTCAAGATGATGACCGAAGTGGTGGCCAACCAGCTGGTCCCCAAGCTCCACTTCGAGACGCCGGAGTGGGTGGTGCTCGGCGTCGTGGCGGCCATCTTCGCCTGGGGTTTTACTAAAAAAAACGTTGAAAGCGACGTCGAAGAAGAAGCGTCGCTGCGCTTGTAGGACCCATCAGCAGCCCGGGACGAACCGCAGACGGGTGATGCTGTAGTCGGTCACCAGGCCGCCGCGGCGAATCCCAACCATGACGGGGACGCCCTCTTCACCGCGCAGCAGACCCTGGATTGCGCCGTCTGCGGCTTTGCCCAGGGGCTTGCCGTCCACGGAGACGATCACGTCCCCACTTCGCAAAGCGGCCTCGGAGGCGGGGGAGTTGGGCAATACGGTCTGGATCATCGGCTCACCCTTTTTGGAGGCGGCCAGGGTGACGCCGATGCCCACCACCGAGCGCGGCGGTACGGTGATCTCCTCGCGCGTCAGCACCGCGTCGAACTCGCTCTCGCCGCGCCGGACCGTCAGGGTGACCGAGCTACCCGTCTCGCCGCGGATGCGGGCAGGCGCGTCGGTTTTGAGTTTGGCGACCGACACACCATTCACGGCGAGGACGCGGTCGCCCGTCTGCAGGCCGGAGCGGACGGCGGGGCTATTTTCAAGGGCACGCAGTACCGACATCGAGCCTGTGGGATCAAAACCCATCTCCAGACCGACGCCCGAAAAGCGCTGGGGCTCCCGCTGGGGGCAGGCGGGGGGGGGCGCCTGTGCCCCCCCCGGGGCGGCACTGCCTAGAGTAAGGGCCACAGTCACGACCCAAAAACCGATACTGGAAAAACCCACAGGCACCTCCTGGAAGCGAGACGGCCGCAAAGCAAAAAGAACTGGAAGCCACCCAAATTGTAGTGGGTAAATTCCTGCAGATTGCATGAATCTTTCGGAGCGGCGTGCCCAACGGTCGCCGGTGCAAACTGTCCGGCAGCGACTTGCCTAAGCGAGCCTTGCATGCACGGAGAGGAAAATTTGCTTGACTGTCGAGGCAAATTGCTGAACGGTCGGAGCGGCGGCCTCTGAGTTGGCGGCCTGCCAGTTTGAGAGCATGGCGAAGGAGACCTAGCCTTTAGCAAATTTGTACTGGGCAGCAGCTGCTCATCGAAGCACCAAGCCTGGAGCTCCTTTCACGATATACTTGTTGAATCGTCTATATTAAGATACCAAGAGTGTCCTTGAGGTGGGCTCGATGCCGGGTGTGGAATTTAACGAATGGTTGATTGATGTTAATACATTCTTAAACGTTGTTATTTTGGTTCTACTTTTTCCAGTGACCTATACTTTACTTTGGTCAAATACGAGGATTCAAGCCAGGAAACAGCTCGTATTCCGAAAGGTTCGAGACGTGCTAGGAGGGATCCACATTGACCCTTATATTTCCTACAATTGCTCGTCCGCAATTTTTATAGATAGTAACGAGGACAAAGTAGGTATTTGTCGTTTTCCTTGGTGGCAAGAAAAACCCGAGATTTTTGTATTTTCTGCTCGAGAGCTTATCGAAGCCAAAATTGATTCTGATTGCTCCGAAGTTTCTGTAACAAAAGAGATACAAGCTTCTTCCAATTTTGCTGGAATCGCCGATTCAAAAATGAAGTGCAACGCTTGAGAGCCTTCCGCTGAGGGACTCATAGAGGTATCCTGACGTTTACCACAACAAACAGGAACCCCTATGAGCTTCAGCCAGCTTACCCTACTAGAGC
>JAHHGR010000031.1 GCA_019359725.1 Aphanocapsa lilacina HA4352-LM1
GACTGGTGACGAACTTGCCCAGCGAAGGCGAGTGGAAAATCGGCGATGAAGAGGTGATGGAACTGTACCGTCAACGCTGGCAGATAGAGCTGTTATGGAAGTTTCTAAAAATGCATTTAAAGCTGAAGCGCTTGATGACAAAAAACGAGAATGGTATCCGGGTACAGCTCTACGTCACCCTAATTGCTCACCGCTTGCTGGAACTGGTGGCAGTGCCAAAGATTTGGGGAAGCAAGCGGTTGGATAAGTTGCGTTACTTGCAATGTTGTATGTGTCAGGAAGTCAGTTATGTGCATTGGCTGGGAAAATTGCTGGGCAGCTGGAGGCGCAGGGTCTGGCCCCTCGAACTGTGTGCAAGCGTTCACTGATTCAACACTTCTGGGTTGCGTCCCAAGCGAAATGGCGACAGCGACAGCTACTTTCTGGATGCCTTGTGAAGGTTATTCCTCGAACAGTTTGCCTTCTTTAGCGGCTTCTATTTTTTCTTTCTGCAACTCCATTTCGGTTTGCAGCTCTTTGCCAAGAAAGAAATTCAGAAAAGTACGTATCACCGCGATAAGGGCCAGTTTTCCAAGCTCTTCTACCGTAGGAGCGACGGTCGTCGCCAGGATGTCCGCTCCCAGTTGAAATTCGAGGGCCAGGGCCAGCCAGGCACCGAAGCGTAGACGGATCTGATTGAATGGAAAGGGGGTGTCGCGGCGGCGACTCAACTCGAAGGCCAGTTGGGCCGTTTTGATCACGCCCGCGATCACGCAAAAAACCGAGATGACTTCCAGGCAAAATTTTGCGATACTAACGATCGTGCCGAGAGCCAGTTCCAGAAGTTCGAAGGGCTCCATCCGCCACCTCCTTTGGGGCAAAACGCATACCAACACTACCAACTATCCATCCGGCATCGATCCGCAGGGGCAGGGGGTGTTGCGTCGGCAGTTTTCCTGGCGGTGACAATAGCAAGGGCAACTCGCCTGTGCTGCACACGCAAAAAAAGCCGGGAGGCGGCTCCCGGCTGTCGAGTGGCTTGATTTATCGTGCGTATTCGCCCGACTTGGTTCCCATGGCGTAAGCCACATCGCGCAGAACAGTGATCTGCTGCTCAAAGTCAAGCTCCTTGATGCCCTCTAGGCTCTGCTGAGCCGCATCGGACAACCGGTAGCCCTCGGGAATGCCGACGACGTCCTTGCCCATGCGCTCGGCCAGCAAAAACCAGATAAAGAGTTTGTTGTTCTCGGTGTGCTTGCCGTACTCGCGGCCCAAATGGTTGTCTTCGCCGCGCACGAGCGCCCGCATTGCATCGAGCTGGGCGTCGCCCATGGGCAGGGTGTCGAATTGGTCAAAAAATCCCTGGATCTGAACGACATTTGCAGCTTCGGGAGCGGCCGGAGTCACCGAGTCACCCATCCCTTCGTACAGGTAGTACAAAATAGCCAGCTTGCTGTCGACGTCGAGGCCATTGAACTGGGCTAAAGCCTCGCTGACACCCTCACTGCGGACCTCTCCAGGGATCTGACTTTCCAGTGTTTTATCGACGATCTCAGATATGCGTTCACCGGAAATCTCGTAGCGATTTTCGCTCTGCGATTCGTCTTCGTGAAACACTTTTTTTGAACTGGATTCGGTTGTATTTGTGGGCACCTGACGCTGTTCATAGGCGTGCGCGACTTCGCCGCTTTGTTGTGTAGAAGCCTCGCCCTGCGGGGAGCCGCTGCCGCCCGGATTCAGAAGTTCCTGTCCTTTGCTAAATGCCCGATCTACGTTTACTTCGGCGTTGTTTTTCTCGTTCACGTCGATTTCCTGATCTCTACGGTTACCCCCAGCGTAGGGAAAACAGCAGGTGGGACCGTCCCCCCAGAGTTAGAAGAAAGCCGCCGGTGTATCTATCAAAAATAGCCCCGACAATTTATCTCTTCAGATACTTGCTCCGCGTGCACCGGCTATCCCATATTTTGCGAGTTCTAGGCCAAGGTATCGGTGGGCGAATTGAGCAAAATATAGACGCCGATTCCCATCAACAAAAAAGGCAGAACAAAGCGAGAAAAGGCAGCGAAGAGCGGTTGCAAAAAATCGATCGCCACCAGGCGCATCGCCAGTCCACCCCCCGCGGCGGCCACCGCGAGCACAGCCAGAATCACGATCCAGTCCAGTTCGGGTTTGGTGTCTGCCAAAAAGGCGGTGAGGACGGCGAGGGTGTCGCCGCTGTTGGCCAGCATCACCAGTCCGACAGCCGGCCATTTTGCCCGGCCATCCGGCGCCGGAGGCACCCCAGCATCAACGGCCGGTTTGCGAAAAATTTGCGTGAACTGCGTGCACTGGTAGATCCCCAATCCCAAAGGAACCATGCCCAGCCAACCGAGGTAGTTGGCGACGGCCAGTTCCGAAACCAGGGACAAACCCTTGGCGGCCATCAGCACACCCGCGACCGCCGCCAGATACCCGGCCATCACTTGGGTCCGGGAACAGCCCGGCTGAGCGAAAAAGCCAATCAGCAACAAAAAATTGTCGGTGCTGGTGGACGCGAAAGCGGTGCCCGCCAGGGCGACGGTAAGCAGAACTTCCTGCTGCGGCAAGTTGAACCTCCCGTGACTTTTGCTGGGGACAAGTTATACGCTTGCATCCCGATGACTTGCCCAGTGTACCGCCCCGACGACACCACCGGGCAACCGTCACCGCCGGCGGCGGCGCGAGCGACCCAAGCCGTTGCCCTTCCGGCGACAAGATCGTAGTTCCGGCTACAAAACTGCGCGAATCGCAATCGTATACCAGTACGAAGGACCGTAAGGCTGCGTGGATCTCGGTGGTTGGACCTGAGTGTGCGATGTCAAACAATGACGACTTCATAAGAAGAACGGCGGGGGAACCCGAACTGGCGGACCGGACCGCTTCCGGCGGCTTCAGGGCCGAGCGGCTCCTGTCGGCCCAGGATTTGGGCGCTCTCAGCGCGCGCCGCGACAGCAAGGGTTGGGGGCAACTGTTCGGGCATCTGGCGGTGCTGGGGGCGAGCGGCTGGCTCTGGGCGAGCCAGATTGGCCACTGGCCTGTGGCGGTGCCGGCTCTGGTGGTGTACGGGTTCGGTCTCGCTTCGATGTTCGCGCCGCTGCACGAGTGCGTCCACCGCACAGCTTTTGCGAGCAACCGCATCAACGACGCCGTCGCCTGGTTCGCCGGATTGCTGTCTTTTTACAACAGCACCTTCTATCGCCGCTACCACAAGTGGCACCACCGCTATACCCAGATTCCCGGCAAAGATCCCGAACTGGACGATCCGAAACCCAGCAACCTGGGCGAATACCTGGTCGAAATTAGTGGCCTGAGTTGGTGGATGGGCAAATTGCGCGGGCACTTTCGGGTAGCGGCGGGCCGCCTGGACGGTTGCCCGTTTATTCCCGAAGATGCCCGCACCGGGGTGATCCGCTCGGTGCGGCTGCAACTGCTCGTTTATGCCGGGGCGATTGCGCTTTCGCTCGCAGCGGGTCAGCCCTGGTTTTTGCTCTACTGGCTTTTACCCCTCGCGGTCGGTCAGCCGATTTTGCGGGCGATCCTGCTGGCGGAGCACACCGGCTGCAGCAGCGACGACAACCCGCTCACCAACACCCGCACCACCCTCACCACCTGGCCGGTGCGTTTTTTGATGTGGAACATGCCCTTCCACACCGAGCACCACCTGCACGCCTCGATCCCGTTTCACGCCCTGCCCGTTGCCCACCAAAAGCTGCGCCCTCACTTTGCCCACCTCGCGGCGGGCTATGTCAAAGTCAACCGCGACATCGTCGCCAGGCTCGGATGACCCGCTCCGACGGCTCTTTCGTCCTCGAAAATTTTGCCCTCCAGTGCGGAACGGTTCTCACCCGCGCCCAACTGGTCTACCAGACCCACGGCGAACTGGCGCCCGGGCGCGACAACGCCGTTCTCTACCCCACCTCCTACGGCGCGTGCCACACCGACATCGACTGGCTCATCCACCCCGACGGCATCCTCGACCCGCGGCGCTACTTCGTGATCGCAGTCAATATGTTCGGCAACGGGTTATCCACATCACCCAGTAATTGCCAGACTTGCGCGCTCGCTGAACAACGATTCTGGTTTACCCACTTCGACAATGTCCGCGCCCAGGAGCGGCTATTAAGCGAGGTTTTTGGCATCGAGCGGCTGGCGTTGGTCTACGGCTGGTCGATGGGCGCTCAGCAGGCCTACCACTGGGGAGCACTCTACCCTGAGCGCGTCGAGCGCATCGCAGCCCTGTGCGGCACGGCGCGCACCACCGACCACAACCGGGTGTTTCTAGAGAGTTTGCGCGCGGCGCTCACCGCCGATCCGGCCTGGACGGGAAGCGGATTCGATGGCATACCTGAGCGCGGCTACTGCGCCTTTGCCCGCATCTACGCCAGTTGGGCGGCCTCCCAGGCGTTCTATCGCGAAGGAACTTACTGCAAACTTGGCTACGACTCGCTCGAAGACTATTTGCAGCGCGGCTGGGAAGCAAACTACCGCAAGCGCAACCCGCACGATTTGATAGCGATGATCGACACCTGGCTGCGCTGCGATGTGGGCGATAACCCGATTTACCGGGGCGACTACTGCGGGGCACTTGCCGCCATCCGGGCGCGCACCCTCGTGATGCCCAGTGCCACGGACCTGTACTTCACGCCCGAAGATTGTGCGGCGGAGGCGGCACGCATCCCCGACGCCGAGTACCGGCCCATCCCCTCAATCTGGGGCCACCGCGCCGGCAATCCCTATCAAAATCCCGAAGACGCCGCCTTTATCCGTGCCGCCGTCCGGGAACTGCTCGATCGACCTGCGCTGTGAGGGCCGTCATGACCGTTCCACTTTCAGAGCTTGCCCGCGAAAAGGGCATCCGGTACTTTTTGATCTCTTTTACTGACTTGTTCGGCACCCAGCGGGCCAAACTGGTGCCGGCCCAGGCCATTGACGCGATAGCCGCAAGCGGTGCGGGGTTCGCGGGCTTCGCCGCCTGGATGGACATGAGCCCCGCCGACCCGGACATGTTCGCCCATCCCGATGCAGGTTCTGTGTTCCAACTGCCCTGGCAGCCGGAGGTGGCCTGGATGCCGGCGGACCTGTTCACCCCCGAGGGCACTGCGATCGCCCAGACTCCGAGGCTGGTGCTCAAGCGGGTGCTGAAACTGGCCCTGGAGCTGGGTTATCGCGTCCGTACGGGCGTCGAGTGCGAGTATTTTCTGCTGGCGGCGGAGGGGGCACAAATTGCCGACTCCCGTGATGTTCAGAGCAAACCCTGCTACGACCAGCAGGCGCTGATGCGCCGCTACGCGGTGATCTCGGAAATTTGTGACGCCATGAACGCCCTCGGGTGGGGCGCCTATCAGAACGACCACGAGGACGCCAACGGCCAGTTTGAGATGAACTGGACCTACGCCGACGCGCTGGTGACCGCCGATCGCCACGCCTTTTTCAAGTACATGGTGAAAACCGTTGCCGAGAAGCACGGCCTGCGGGCCACCTTTATGCCCAAACCGTTTATGCACCTCACCGGCAACGGCTGCCATACCCACCTCTCGGTCTGGGACAGCGAGGGCAAGGTCAATCGCTTCGACGATCCCCAGGGAAAACTGGGCCTCTCGCCCCTGGCCTATCACTTTATCGGCGGTGTGCAGCATTCGGCGGAGGCGCTGTGCGCCTTTGCCAATCCGACCGTCAATTCCTACAAACGCATCAACGCTCCCATCACCGCCTCCGGCGCCACCTGGTCGCCCAACACCATCAGCTACAGCGGCAACAACCGCACCCACGCCATCCGCATCCCCGAACCGGGCCGCTTCGAGTTGCGCCTGGCCGACGGCGCCGCCAACCCCTACCTGCTGCCCGCCGCCCTCACCGCCGCGGGCCTCGACGGGATCGCCCACAAGCGCGATCCCGGCCCGCGCCGCGACAACAACAGCTACACCGACCCTCTGCCCCCGGGGAGCGCCCAACCCCTGCCGGCTAACCTGCTCGACGCCCTGCGCGCCCTGGAGAGCGACACCGTTTTGTCCGAAGCGATGGGTACGGATTTCGTCGCGTCTTACTTGAAGCTCAAACACCGCGAATGGCAGGATTACTGCGCCCGCGTCACTCCTTGGGAACTGGAACATACCCTCGATTGCTAGCGCAAATTCAAGCATGCTGCCCCGAACCGGCGAGATTGGCCCCCCACAGTCTGGCCTCAAAAAAGTCGCGCGCTCCGCCGGCGGGTGACACCAACAACCGGCCGGGCGAAAATGGACGGATGTGTGGAAGATTTACCCTCGCCGCTGCGCCCGAGGCCGTGGCTGCGGCCTTTGAACTGCCGGAGGCGCCCCCACTGACGCCCCGCTACAACATCGCTCCCAGCCGGCCGGTCTGTGCGGTGCGCACCGGTGAAGGCACCCGTCGCGAGGCGGTTTTCCTGCGCTGGGGACTGATTCCTTCCTGGTCGAACGATCCGGCCATCGGCAACCGGCTCATCAACGCCCGCGCCGAGACCCTGGTAGAAAAGCCTTCGTTTCGCGCGGCCTTCAAAGCCCGCAGGTGCCTGGTGGTGGCCGACGGGTTTTACGAGTGGCAGCGCCAGGACGGCACAAAGCAACCGTTCTACCTGCGCCTGCAGGATGCCCGTCCCTTTGCCTTCGCCGGTCTATGGGAGCGGTGGGAGCCGGGCGAAGGCCCAACCGTCGAGACCTGCACGATTATCACCACTGCGGCCAACGCTGTCCTAGCGCCTATTCACGAGCGCATGCCGGTGATTCTGGCACCGGACGATTACGAGCGCTGGCTCGATCCTAGCCTGCATCAGGCGGAAGCGCTGCTGCCGCTGCTGCGGCCTTACCCACCCGAGGCCATGCACTCCCACCCGGTTGATATCCGGGTAGGTAACCCCATCTATGACAATCCCCGCTGCGTCGAGCCTGTGGACTGAAGGCCAGTTTCCATCTCCAGGTGGAAGACAAATCCATCCGATGGGGGCGAGGATTGGGTATCTGCTTCTTCGATTTGGGAGGTTCCATGGGCAAACGCAGACTGGCTTGTGTGTGTGTCCTGGCGCTGTCGTGTGGGCCTGCTTTCGCCCAGGAGTTACCGCCTTTGCAGAGGGAGCCGCAATCCCCGATGCCGCGGGTGCAGACGCCCCCCGCCGAAGATGTCGATGCCGAGCTGTTGCGCCTGACGGCCGAGTACGGCATCCGGCAGATCGCCCTGGCCCAACTCGCTATGCAGACAAGTACCAATCCGCACGTGGTCGAGTACGCCCGCCAGGTGATTTTGTTTCATACCGGCATCAACGGCAGCCTCTCAGAACTTGCCTCCCAGAAGGGCATCACTTTGCCCCAGTCCCCGAACACGATCGCCAGCGAGGCGCGCACCAGTCTGCTCGAATTGAACGGTCGCCTCTCGGCACTCAACGGCACGCGCTTCGATGAAGCCTACCTCGATGCGATAGGGGGCGATCACCGTGCCTTTGTCGAGGCGTGCGAACGCCTCAGCGCGGCAGGGAATGATTTCAAGATCAAAGCCTTCACCACCAGCAACAAAATCAAAGTCCAGACGCAGATTGCCCAGGCTTCGGCCCTCGCCCGCACTGCAGTGCCAACCGCCGCCAAGACCGCTCCTCGCAAGTAAGCGCGGCCCTGCGGTGCTTCGGGCGGCTAGACTGCGAATGTCAAAGGGTTCACTTCTGCCCAGTGGGTATCGATGGTTGAGAGGGCTCGCCGCGACGCCATCCTGGGCTCTCTGCGCATTGTCCGCCAGTCCGGGGCGCAAATGCCCCGCGTCGATGCGCTCCACCGGCAATTGCAGTTCCTCGATGCGCGCCTCCGCGCAGTCGGCAAGGTTGCCACCCGGGCCTAAGGGCGATCGGACCGCTATTGCGCCACTACCCCAAGATCGCAGCCGTCCGGTTCACTTACAGCCGCATCTCCGAGCACGCGGCGCAATTTGCCCAGGCTATCGAGCAGTTGCTCCTTCTCAGAAGCTTCGAGCACCGCCATCAGTTCGGTTAAATACTGCAACAGACCGGGCTTAATGCGCCCGTGCAGTTCGTGGGCCTTGGGGGTGAGCCGCACGCGCTTGATGCGCCGGTCGGTCGGATCGCTCTCGCGCACCACCAGACCGTCGCGCTCCAGCCGGTCGACCATGCCGGTCATGTTCGCCTTGGTCACCGCCAGACATTCACCAATTTCCGAAAGCGGCATGCCGTCGCGGCCATGTTCGTAGTAATGACCCAGGATCCTCAGCACCCCTACCTGCGGCCCGGTCAGGTCGTAACGGCTCAGATAATCGGTGATTTCTTTGTCGAGCAACGAACCCACCCGCAGCAAATTGAGCACCAGCACAAGCGGCTGGGGATGGGAGCGCTCGAAATCGTTGAGGATGCGGGCAGGCAGCTGCCGGGTTTCGGCCAGTGTCATTGGTTTTTATTGTGTACCGTCAACATGTTAACAATGTACCCCAAAGCTGTGAGATTGTTCCCAATGGTTGTGAGAATTTGTGAATTGCTGTGGATTTTTGCTTGAAAGCGTTGCTCGAAGACCATTTGAATTGTGGCGTAGTGATAGTGCTTTCAGGGCATTGTCCGGAAGAAACACGGGCCGACAGGTCCACACCGACCTTTTAATAAACACGTTGACTATTAAGATATAGACGGCGTAGGATCGGTGTGGTCCTCGGGCCGAGGGTTCGCCGGAGCCAACTATTCCATCGAGAGCAGCACTCGCATGAGTAATCCAGAGCATTCACCCAGAGAAGATCAAGGCGTTCGGGCGGCCACGACTGCGGTGGCCGGTCCCGGGCCCGTCCCGCCCGCGGCACCCGCCTCCCCGGCGCCCAGGCAGCTTGCCGGTCTGCGCAGCCAGTGGTTCGGTCTGGTGCTGGGTCTGACGGTAATCGGCGGCGGCGCCTTTGTGCTGCACGCCCGCTCCGCCTCCGAAGCCAAGACCGAGGCTCCCGCCGCCCAGGCGGCCAAACCCCAGCCGGTGGTGACGGTGACCACCGCCACGGCGGCCTACGCGCCGATGGCGCGCAATCTCGAAGTGACCGGCTCGATTTCCGCCTGGGATCCCCTCGCCATCGGGGCGGAGGCGAGCGGTCTGCGCATCGACCAGGTGCTGGTCGAAGAAGGCGAGCGGGTCCGGCGCGGTCAGACGCTGGTGGTGCTCAACGACGACATCTTGCGCGCTCAGCTTTCGCAAGCCGAGGCGCGTCTGGCGAGCGCCCGGGTAACGGTTTCCCAGCGCCGTGCGGCCCTCGCCAAAGCCCAGGCGACCGCCAACGAGGCGCGCGCCAACCTCCAGCGCTACCAGAGCCTGGGCAAGCAGGGTGCGATTTCTTCCCAGGAGGTACTCGCCCGCGAGACGCTGGCCCAGGGTGCCCAGGCCGACCTCGATCAGGCCCAGCTGGCCATCACCTCCGCCGAGGCGGCAGCCCAGGAGAACCAGGCCCAGATTGCCCAGCTGCGCGCCCAACTGGCCCAGACGCGCATCCTGGCTCCTGACGACGGCCTGGTGGCCAAGCGCGACGCCCGTCTGGGTGAGATTGTCTCCTCCGGCAAGGTGCTTTTCACCCTCGTGCGCGACAACCGTCTGGAGCTGCGCGCCCAGGTGCCTGAGATGGATTTGCCCAAAGTCACCGCTGGGCAGAGTGTGCTGGTCACCTCCGACGCCGACCGGCAGATCGCCGTCACCGGCAGGGTGCGCCAGATTACCCCGCAAATCGATGAGCGCACCCGTCTGGGTGTCGTGCGCATCGATGTACCCTCGGTGAGCGGCCTGCGCCCCGGCATGTTCGTGCGCGGCCAGGTGCGCCTCGGATCGCAAAAGGCGCTTTTGGTACCCGCCCAGGCGGTCCTCAGCGGCGAAGACAGCTCCCAGGTCTTCGTGCTGGTGGGCGAGCAGGCCCGCACCCGCACGGTCACCGCCGGAGCGCGCAATGGCGACAGCGTCGAAATCAAAAGCGGCCTGAAGCCCGGCGAACGGGTGATCGTCGCCGGGGCCGGCTACCTCAAAGACGGCGATTACGTCCGCCTGCCCAAGTAGAGCTATACACCCGTAGGAATTTGTTGGATGAACTGGAACATTTCTGCCTGGTCGATCCGCAACCCGGTGCCGACCATCGTGCTCTTTCTCGTGCTCACTGTGGCCGGGATCGTCTCGTTTTTCTCGCTGGGCATCGACGAGAACCCGAACATCGACGTGCCGGTGGTGGCGGTGACCGTCACCCAGACCGGGGCGGCGCCGCAGGAACTGGAGACCCAGGTCACCCGCAAAGTCGAAGATTCGGTGGCGGGGGTGGGCAATGTCGAGCACATCATCTCGACGGTCAACGACGGCGTCTCCAACACGACCATCCGCTTTGTGCTGGGCACCAACACCGACCGAGCGGTCAACGACGTGCGCGATGCGGTCACCAAGATTCGCCAGCAACTGCCCCAGGGGATCAACGAGCCCATCATCCAGCGCATCGATTTTTCGGGCGGGCCATTTATCTCCTACACGATTTCCGCCGACAAGCGCTCGGCGGTCGAATTGAGCTGGCTGGTCGACAACGACATCGCCCGCTCGCTCCTTTCGGTACCGGGCGTCTCCCAGGTGCAGCGCTCGGGTGGTGTGGACCGCGAAATCCGCATCAACCTTGACCCCAACCGCCTGCAGGCGCTGGGGGTGACCGCCGATCAGGTCAATGCCCAGATTCGTGCGCTCAATATCGATCTTCCGGGCGGCCGGGGCGAAGTCGGCCCCTCCGAGCAGGCCATCCGCACCCTCGGTAGCGCTCCCAGCATTGAACGTCTCCGCTCCACGCAAATTGCGCTCCCGAACAGTACCTTCGCCCGCCTCGACACGATCGGCACCGTCACCGACGGCCCGGCTGAGCAACGGCAGTTGGCCTTCTTGGACGGCAAACCGGCGGTCTCCTTCTCGGTGATCCGCTCCACCGGCAGCAACCTGGTGGATGTCGAAAAAGGGGTCGAAAAGAAAGTCGAGGAGTTGCGCAAGTCCATGCCGGGCGACATCCGCATCGAGATGATCCGCACCACCGCCGATTTTGTGCACATGTCCTACGACGCGTCGGTCGAAGCGCTGCTATTGGGGGCGGGCCTCGCGGTGGTGGTCATCTGGTTTTTCCTGCGCGACTGGCGCTCGACTTTGATCGCGGGCCTCGCCATGCCGCTGTCGGCCATCCCGACTTTTGCGGTGATGAAAGTGGCGGGCTTCACGCTCAACAACATGTCGCTGTTGGCGCTGGCGCTGGTGGTAGGCATTCTGGTCGATGACGCCATCGTCGAAATTGAAAACATCGTGCGCCATATCGGCATGGGCAAGCGGCCCTTCCAGGCCGCCCTCGAGGCGGCGGACGAAATCGGCCTGGCGGTGGTGGCAACCACCATGACGATCGTGGTCGTCTTTGTGCCGGTGGCCTTCATGGGCGGCATTCCGGGGCAGTTCTTCCGCCAGTTCGGCTGGACGGTAGCGGCGGCGGTGCTCTTCTCGCTGGTGGTGGCGCGCATGGCCACCCCGCTGATGGCCGCCTACTTGATGAAACCACTGTCCCACGCCGAAGAAAAAGGCCGGCTGGTGCGCACCTACGACCGGGTACTGGGCTGGGCGCTCGCCCACCGGGTCTGGACGCTGGTGTTCGCCGTCGCCTTTTTTGTCGGCAGCGTCGCCCTGATTCCGCTTTTGCCCACCTCGCTCATCGGAGCGGTCGACCGGGGGGAGACGGTACTGAGTGTCGATTTGCCGCCGGGATCTTCTTTGCAGGACACCCGCCGCAAGGTCGATCAGATTACCCGGATCGTCCAGGCCCGCCCCGAGGTTACCAAGATCTTTGCCTCGGTGGGCACCCCCAGCACCCAGGGCAGCTACAGCGCCGGGGAAGTCAATAAAGCGAGCCTTTACATCATGCTCAAGCCGCGCGAGGAGCGTTCGATCAGCCAGGAACAATTCGAAGCGCAGATTCGTGAACCGCTCAAGCAGGTGGCCGGGGTGCGCATCACCACCGCGGGCACCGGCGTCAGCGGCGGCAAACCGATGCAGATTGTCCTCACCGGCGACGACCCTGTGACCCTCAACCGGGCCGCCGACGCCCTCACCAACCAGATGCGCTCCCAGCCGGGCCTCATCGATGTCACCTCCAGTGCGGCCCTCCTGAGGCCCGAGATCCTGGTGCGGCCCGATTTTGCCCGCGCCGCCGATCAAGGCGTCTCGGTGCAGTCGATCGCCCGCACGGCCCTGATCGCCACCCTGGGCGACATCGACGCCAATCTCGCCAAGTTCAACCTCTCCGACCGCCAGATCAATATTCGCGTCCAGCTCGATCCGGCTTTTCGCGCCGATCTGGCCACGGTCGAGAACCTGCGGGTGGTGGGCAACAACGGCCTGGTGCCCCTCAAGTCGGTGGCGGATATCTCCGTGGGTAGCGGGGCTGCGCAAATCGACCGCTACGACCGCGCCCGCAAAGTCTCGATCGAGGCGAATCTTGCCCCCGGCACCGAACTGGGTACCGCCCTCAGAGCTGTGCGCAAGCTCCCGGCCTTTGCAAGCCTGCCCGCGGGGGTCAAAGAGCAGCCGGCCGGCGACTCCGAGATCCAGCGCGATGTGTTTAGCGGCTTTATGTATGCGATTGCCGCCGCCGTGCTGCTCATTTACGCGGTGCTGGTGCTGCTGTTCGGCGGTTTCCTCCAGCCGCTCACGATCATGATGTCGCTGCCGCTGTCGCTGGGTGGAGCGTTTATCGGGCTGTTGTTCTTCGGCAAGTCCCTGGGGCTCTACGCGCTGATCGGCATCATCATGCTGATGGGTCTGGTCACCAAGAATGCCATCTTGCTGGTCGAATACTGCCTGATGGCTATGAAGGAGGGCCGCCCCCGTTTGGAGGCGCTGATGAGCGCCGGTGAAGCGCGCATGCGGCCCATCTTGATGACCACGATCGCCATGATCGCGGGCATGATGCCCATCGCCCTGGGCATCGGCGCGGGCTCGGAGGTGCGCTCCCCCATGGCCGTGGCCGTGGTCGGCGGTCTGATCACCTCGACCCTGCTCACGCTGGTGATCATCCCGGTGGTCTTCACCTACGTCGATGACCTGCAGAACTGGCTTTTGGGCAATTTCCGCCGCGCACCGCGCGAGCTTACGGAAGCCTACCGCACCCCCACCTTGCCGGTGCCCTCCCAGCAGCAGGAATAACCTTTCACCTGAATCGAACCTGCCCGGCGCCGCTAAAGCGCCGGGCGTTTTTATCTGTCCTGCTTTTGAAGTTCGTCGAGCAACTGCCGGATGCGGGCGGCATCCTCGGCTCCAGGAGCGCTCCTCAGGTAATTTTCGAGATCCGCACGCGCTGCGGTGGGGTGTCCCAGCCGGTAGTGCAGAATCCCCCGGTCCCGCCACTCGGCAGGTGTGTTCGGGAAGATCACCAGAAGCCGCTCGACGGTGCCAAGGGCCGACTGCCAGTCGGAGCGCATCCAGTAGGCAAATTTGAGGTTGGTGAGCATCCGGGCTAGAAACCGCCGGGCGCCCACCGCCTCGAAAAACGCCGGATGCAACTCCAGGCGTCGGCCGTAAATACGTTCCAGGCGTTCCCTGCAGTCCTCGCGAAAAAGAATTTCACCCCGATGAAAAACATCGATGTGGATATCCATATCGGAGCGGTCGGGACGGATCAAAAAGTGTCCCGGCATACTCACCCCCACCATCGGAAAGTCCACCCGCCGGGCAATCTCCAGATACACCAGCGCCAGGGTAATCGGAATCCCCGTGCGGCGGTCAATCACCTCGTTGAGAAAGCTATTGCGCGGATCGTAGTACTCTTCTTCGTTGCCCCGAAAGCCCAGATCGTCGTAGAGATAGCGGTTGATGCCCTGCAGCATGCGCAGCGGATAGCGCTCGCCCTCGGTGCGCTCGCGCACTTCCTCGGCCATCGTATCGAGGGCATTGAGGTACTCCTCGACGTCGAGGTCGGGATAGGCTTCCAGGGCAATATAGAGCGCTGCCTCCGCCAGGTCTATTTGCACCTCGGGCTGCTGCAGCACCTGGACAAAACGTTGTCGCGCCGACGATCGCTCCATGGCCTCAGCGTGACACGCGCCCCGACTTTGGTCAAAAAGACTTACTCGTCGAAGGGAAGTTCCTCAAGTCCGGCAATGGCGATGGCGAGCGCTTCGAGTTCGCGTTCGTCGGGCGCATCCCGGGCACTGCTGTCCAGCACGCTCGCCAGTTGGGCCAGGCTCGCGCGCACCCGGTCGGCTACCGGGCTGTTGCGCGGCAGACGCTCTGCGGAACTGCGCGCCTCGGCCACCAGCGGTACCAGCTGGTTGACCAGTTCTTCAAGACGCGCCCAGCGCAGGGCCGCCTCCTGCACCCGGCCGCTCTGGAAGCGAATGAGATCTTCTTGTTTTTGCAGGCGCTCTTCGAGGGCTGCCAGGGTGCCGCGGTGCGAACTGTCGAGATCCTCGGCCACCACTTCGAGGGCCGGCACCCGCCGCGAACGGGTCAGGTAGGGCAGCGCCTGCTGGAGCATCGAGGCGGTGATCCCGCCGCCTCGATGGCACTGGTTAAGCCGCGCTGCGATCACCGCCCAGCTCAAGTGGTCGTTCTGGTACCACTTGACGATCAGGTCGTTGTTTTTGCGGATAAATTGCTGGAGTTGCCTGTCTTGGCTGGGCGAAGGTATCATGGCGGCCCTTTCGCACGCGAGTACATCACCCTTACCACAAAAACAGCGTGAAAATACTGAATGAAGCTTATTTTAATCTTTCGCCCCTGTCCGTAGCGCGCCGGTTGCTCGGGTGCACGGTGGTGCGCCTGTTGGGAGGCGAGCGCCTGAGCGGCCGGATTGTCGAGACTGAAGCCTACGGTGGCCTGCGCGATCCTTCCTGTCACGTCGTGCGGCGCGATGAGCGCATCTGGTCTTTGCTGTCGGGATCGCCCGGAGTCCTCTATCTGCACCGCACCTACCGGCACTGGCTCCTCAACATCACCTGCGACGCGGTGGGCGAACCGGCCTGCGTGCTTATCCGCGCCCTGGAGCCCACCGGCGGCGAGGAGCGCATGCGGCAGCGGCGCCGGGGCGCGCGGGATCTGACCAACGGTCCGGCCCGCCTGGTGGAGGCTCTGGCAATTGATTTCGCCTGGGAGGCGAGCGCCCTGCCGCGAGCGGAATTCTGGCTGGAGGCAGGCGAGCCGGTGCCCGAGGAGCGGGTGCTCAACACTGTGCGCATCGGGCTCACCCGCGGCAAGGATCTGCCCTGGCGCTTCGCTGTGCGAGATAACCCCTGGGTATCCCGGTCGCTGGAAGCGGTACTCTCTGGAGCACCCCTCTCTCCTGGCCTCTAGCGTGCTGACTGCGCCACCGGCAGGCGCTCCAGTTCGCGGCGATCCCACTTGGCCAGATCGGCGGCAGCCTCGTAGGTGCTCTGCAAGAAAGCCAGAAGCGTCCCTTCCGGGTCGTCCGCCTGGCGCACCGCTGCGTAGGGCAGGAGAAATTCGCCCATCTGGGCGCTGTATAAGGCGGCTTCCGGTTGCACCGAATACTGTTCGAACCCCTCCGGCTTCGGGTAGGCGTAGGCATAAAACACCGCCTCGGTGGAGGCGTTGCCGGGCCAGAAGCCACAGCTGCTCACTTCGTGCGAATAGGCCTCCCGGGTGACCCAATCGGCCATGTTCGGCACCCCGCCCGGGTGCTCCGGGGCACGGCGTCCGGAGAAGCGGGTCACCGCCAGGTCAAAGCTGCCCCAAAAAAAATGCACAGGACTGGACTTGCCGATAAATCGCGAGCGAAAGGCATTCATGACCCGATCGGCCTGCACCAGAATGCGCCAGAAGCGCTGGGCGGACTGCGGATCGTAGGCCGCGTGCTGGCGATCCGCCTCGAAGGGAATTGGTTCGGCTACCTCCTGGGGCATCGTCCAGATGCGCACTTCGATGCCCATGGCCTTGAGCGTCTCCAGCAACTCTGCATAAAAATCGGCCACGGAGCGGGGAGCAAGCGGGATTGTTCTGTGGATGCCGTCGCTGGTGTCGATGCGCAGCCTGTGATCTAAAAAGTCAAAAGCGATCTCAAAAGCGAATGTACCGTAAGGAATCGACGCGGTAGTCAACCCCCGCGGTGTGACATACAGGGTGGACTGCCACCAATGATTGAGCCGGGGCGAGAGAGCCAGACGGATCTTGCCCACGATCTGGGTCCACAGGTGCAGAGTTGCGTAAGTGTCCTGCCACTGTAAAAAAGGCAAAGCCGGCCAAGCGTCGGTGGCGACGCGGGAAACGGGAACTGTCATCTTAAAAGCCTCCGTTTGAAACGAACCCAATAGCGATTGTCCGGTGCATCGCTTCCTTATTGTCCAGCTTCCAGAGGCAGCCTTCAGCTGCATACGCCCAGCCGCAACCTGACTCGCCGAGCCAGGCGCGCCAGGTTGCGGCGGCGATGCTCAAATGCAAGCCCCGGGAGCGGATGCTCCCGGGGCTTATGGCAATCCAAGTCGTCTTAGGGAGGTTAGCGCCCTGGCCGGACCACCACCTCGGGCAGGTCGTAGACCACTGCTTCGGCTGCTGCCACACCAGGCAGGGTCAGCAGCTTCACCTGACGGGCCACAAATAATCCAGTCAGCAGCAAACCGCCGGTAATCAGAAGGTGCAAGAAAAACTCGATGCGGACGGGTTGTCTTTCCATAGGTCGGATTTCGCCTCGCGAACGTGAAATGACTCTATCAGATTTATAGAGAGTGACTCAAGTCTTTTAACAAAAAATGGAGCAAGTTATCGGGGGATAGAGCTTGCTCCGGCAGGTCGAAGGGCTGGGTTGGCAGGTTTTAGAAAGGGATGTCGTCGTCGGCGACCGCGGCGGCGACGGGCCGAGCAGCAGGCGCAGGACGGCGGGCCGTCGGGGCGGCGGTTTTGCGTTCGGCGGCCGGGGGGCGCTGTTTGGTTGTTGCAGGCGGGACTGGGGCTGGAGCTGAAGTAGCTGGGGCAGCGGGAATAGCCACGGCGTGGACGCGCCGGGCGATCACCTCGACGTGGCGCTCCTTGGTACCGTCCTCGCGGGCGCGCGACTCGCTGTGCAATCGGCCCTCGACGATTACCGCGTCTCCCTGGTGGCAGTTGGCATGAAACTCCTCGGCGGCAGTGGCGAAGAGGACGACCCGGACGGTGTAATCGGCTTCGTCGGCTTTGAGGGCCGCAAAATGCAGCACCACCGAGGCCTGGGCCAGGCCGTCCTGGGTGTGGCGCAGTTGCGGGGCGGAATGCAGCGTGCCCAGAAGCGCAATCGTATTCATGGCATGGCCTCGTATTTTAGAAAGATTCAGGTTCGTCCGGACGAGCGGCGCGACCCAACAGTTCGAGCTGGTCGACTTTGATCACGGGCCGCTCGCGCGCCTGCTGGGTGGTGCGGTCGCTCCAGCGGTTGAAGGCGAGGGCACCGCTGATACCGATAAGCGAACCCTTGCGCACGTACTCACCGGCGATTTCGGCGGTCTTGCCCCAGATTTCGAGATCGAACCAGTCGGGCTGGTCCTCTTGTTCGCCCTTGCGCCGGATGCGGTTGACCGCCAGGGTCACAGTGCAAAGCACGTTGCCGGACTCGAAATAGCGCACTTCGGGATCGCGGCCGGCCCGGCCGACAAAATGGATCTGATTGAGCAATGCCATGGGCGTGTCCCACCTGGATGGGACCATTGTACACAATATTTGGGTCGCTTGTCCATATTTGCGCCCGACCGATTTCGCCCCGACCCTAATCGGCACATTTTTTGGCGAACCGCTTTTATCCTGCTTGACAAGGAATCACGGTGCGCTGTAGGGCTGTCCTCCAAGGGCTATTGGCGAGCGAAGCTTTCGAGGGCGGCTTGCGGACCTTCCAGATGAATGATGTCACCAGCGATCACCTTGGTCTGCGATGAGGGGCACTCCAGATACATTCCGGAGCGTTCGATGCCGACGACCGTCGCTCCGATGCGGCGGCGGATCTGGGCCTGCGCAAGCGTCAGCCCAGCCAGGGGATGGCCTTCGCCAAGCTGGATACAGCAGGCTGCTGTTTTTGTCTTTTCGATGGGCATCAGCTTGCGCAGGTTGCTGAGCGCGTGGGGTGAACCCCGCTGAAGCGTGATCTGGGGCGTCAGATCTTCTAGAAGTTGTCCCCGACGCCAGAGTGAGCGGACGAGGGCACCGGTAAGACTGTGCAACTCTTCGAGGGACATACCGAATCACGTAGGGGCAAATGTCCGGCACGCTCAACGTCAACGTCTGCAACCCAGGGGCGGCATCCTGTCCGGCAGCCTCAGTGAAGCGCGCATCGAGTTGTCGGATGCACTCGGCCTCAGCAACGAGGATTTGGGCATTGCGCTGATGACCAAGTTGCGGCGCAAGATGACCAATCGACTGATGGTGCTCAGCGACAAGCTGCGGTTGCGCAAGCGCGGGATTATTGAAGCAATCAACGACCAGTTGAAAAACATCTCGCACATAGAGCACACCCGTCATCGCAGCGAAGTGAACTTTTTGGTGAACCTGGTGTGTGGGTTGATTGCCTACTGCCACAAACCGCACAAGCCGTCGGTGGCGTCGGATGCCGACCAGCTCCTGGCTTAACCCGAACTGACGTTAAGTTAAAGCAGTCCGCGCCGGAGAGTTGGGATGTCCATTTACCTTGGCAAAGTGCTGCCGCTACTGTTCTACCCGCTTGGTTTGAGCGTGGTGCTGACCACAGCAGCAGCGTTCGCGATCCGCTTCAAGCGAACAAAGCTCGCCCTATGGCTAAGCGGAGCCATCGTCCTGCTGCTCGGTACGTTTAGTGCTCCTCTGAGTGCCGACGCGCTGCTGTGGTCACTCGAATCGCAGTATCCCGAGGTTCCTGTAGAAAAAAGCCCCACGGCCCAAGCGATCGTTGTACTAGGCGGGGCATTGCATCTGCCGAACGCGCGCCACCGCACGTACGAACTAGCAGAGGCGAGCGACCGGGTGCTCCACGCCGCGCGGCTATTCAAGGCGGATAAAGCGCCGGTGGTGCTGATGAGCGGCGGCAACCCGCCTTTTCATACCAGGCCCGACCAACCCCCCGAAGCGACCCAGATGGCTGCCTTCGCCCGGGAACTGGGGGTACCGGCAGGGGCTATCCTCACCGAGGAGCGTTCCTGGAATACGTTTCAAAACGCCGCCTTCAGCGCCGAGGTGCTCAAGGCGCGGCGCATGACACGGATTTTGCTGGTCACCAGCGCCAGCCACATGCCCCGCTCGGTCGCCATCTTCGAGCGCGCCGGGTTCGCGGTGATCGCAGCCTCGACCGACGTGCGCAGCGGCACGGACCTCGACGACTGGCTGCTCGCCTGGCTGCCCAGCGCTGCGGCGCTCGAAAGTTCGACCCTGGCCCTGAAAGAATGGGTCGGTCTACTCGTTTACCGGCTTCGGGGTTGGGCCTGAGGCGGAGACACTGCCCATCTGCTGCACCAGCACGAACGACTGCATCCCCTGCAGAACCGCCATTTCGCGAAACACCTGGGTGAGCTTGGCGTGGGCTGCGTCGCTGAGGGTAGGTTCCAGACGCTTGAGCAGGTCCGTCACCCGCTCGCCCTGGAGCCGGATCTCTTCCTGGTCGATGCGGCCGTCGGCGATGGCGTGCTGCCACGACTCCATGCGCTGAAAAAACTGCACCGAGTAGATCTCGTTGGTCTCTTCGTTGAACCAGGTGTCGGGCAACTCGGCCGCCGCCGCGGCAAAAGCCTCCGCAGGGGCGGCTTGGACCGGGGAACTGCCCGCCGGCAGGGCCGCTTCGATCGCTTCCCAGATGTCCTTGTCGAGGCGGTATTGTTCCCAGGTGCCCCAGGCGGCGGGCAGCACCAACGGCAAAAAGAGCAGCAGACCGATCCCGGCTACAAAGAGCTTGTCGCCCCAGGCACCGCCCCCGATGGTCACCTCGAGAGTGTCCCCCGGCAGCGGTTTGATTTGCACGGTGAGGGCCGCAGCGAGCCCCACCGCCACCCGCCAAAAATCGTCGCGGTAGCCCTGCACGATCTGGCCACCGCCGGCCGGAGCGAAGGACTGGGTTTCGAATTCTTTTTCGATGAACCAGGCGCGCACCCTCTCGGCGAGGGCCTCGGCCGTGATCCCCGGCGCACTGTAGGTACGGGTTTGCATGGTGGATGTCCTCAGGAGGGGGTCAGCTTGACCGGGTGAAACTGGGGGGCGGGAACTTGCACCGGCACTTCGAGCGCTCCGGGCAGACGCCCGGCGATGTGTTCCCAGAGCTTGTCTTCGAGGTTGTCCTGCTTCCAGACGCCGTAGGCGGCGGTGAAGGCGAGGGGAGCAAACAAAAACACCCCCGCAAAACCGGCCAGAAACTTGTCCACCCAGCTGCCCGCGCCGATGGCCACGGTGAGCGCCCCGTCCGGCTGCGTACCGACCGTGACGGTGAGCGCCGCCGAAAGTCCCACGATAAAACGCAGAAAGTTGTCCTTGCGCCCCTGGATGACGTAAGTTCCCTCCGGACCGGCGAAACTTTGCGCCTCGAACCCTTCGGAGCGAAACCACGACTCGATGGCCGTCGCCAGGAACGAGGGCGAAGTATCGGGAATCTTGTACGCCTTGACTTTCATGTTTCCCCCTTGGCAGCTGTCCGCAGCGAAGCGGAGACGGCGGAAGTCTGCATCGCCCCCAGCACGGCCATTTCGTAGAGGGTCTCGGTGATTGTACGCCGTTCGGCCTCGCCCACCAGCGGCTCCACTTCTTTGAGCAACCCGATCACCCGTTGCGCCTGCTCGCGAATTTCTTCGGGGGTGATGACGCCGTCGGCGATCGCTTGCTGCCAGGACTCCATGCGCTGAAAATATTCCGACAGGTGCGTCAGGCCCTGCCCTTCATCGAACCAGCTCATCCGCGCGGAAGCTTCTTCCATACCGTCCTTCTGCGAACATTCACAGAGCATCCTACCGCAACAAACCGGCGCGCAAACCTGCCGGAGAGACTGAACCGACTCGGGGCGGGGCTGGTAGAGTTGGAGCCATGGTAGAGGACATCTGGCTACCCCCGGCCACCGACGTGGAGTCCGAAAAGCGCTGGCTCGCGGGGGCGCTGCTTGCCTGGCTTGACCGCGAATTTCTGGCCGAGGCAATCCACCCGCACATCGCCGAGCGCGCCGCATCGATTTACGCCCGCCAGCGTCTGGAGGGCGAGGATCTGCTCGCTTCCATCCACATTGCCCTGCTTGCCGAGATGCGCCACGACGATTATGCGATGACCGCCTGCAGCGAATTTGTCGTGGCCAACGCCGTGGCGCAGTTGCTCATCGCCCGCCTCGAAGGAAAAAGCTGATGCACCACGTCTCGATCCGCACCGCCGACATTTTTCGCTCGATGGCCTTTTACGAACTCCTCGGTTTCACCGTCGAGGCGCGCTTCACCACCGGCATGACCCTCGCCTGTTGGCTGACAGGTCCCCTGGGCCGCATCGAACTGATTCAAATCCCCGAACCCAAACCCGCCCCCGAAAGCTGGTTCGACGAGCACTACACCGGCTATTACCACACTTCATTTGAAGTCGAAGACGTACCCGCGCTCGTAGGGCGCCTGCAACAGGCGGGTGTCCCGGTCCTGCTCGAACCCCGCCCGCAGCAGATTGGCGATCGGACCTTCACAGTTGCCTTTGTAGTAGACCCCGACGGCCTGCCCATCGAACTGCTCGCCCCAGCCTCATCGGCCACAGTTTAAGGCGGCCCGGGTGTCCGGGCCGCCACGGCGCCTCACGACCCCCCCCTTCCCTAGGGGGGGGATCCCCCCCACCCCAGCCCATAGGCGTCGGTGCGCACCCGCGCAACCAGCCGTTTGATCCCGCGATTGCTCAAGATGGTGGCCACCCCAGCCACCATCAGCGATTTGACCTCTTCACGGGAGATTTTGACGGTGCCGCCGCTGGTGAGCATCGCCGTCGAGCGGGTAATCTCGCGCAGCGTGGCGTAGGCGAACAGCAACGGCAGGATGCAGAACAGACGAATCGGCACGGCCCGCCGGGGGACGGCAAGCAAATAGACGAGGGCGGCGTCGAGATCCGCCCAGGCCAGAGCCACCAGCAAGGCGATTGCTGCCCGGTTCTGTTCAAGACAGTGCGGGCTGAGTAGGGTCTGCTGGCTGCTACCGTGCTCGCGCAGCGATTGCTCAGGCACGTAGATCGAATTTTCGTGCTCGGCGTCCCAGGCGATGTCCTTGAGAATATTGACCGTCTGGAGCGCCTCGCCGAAGGCCTCGCAATGCTCGAGCAGGGCCGTGTACTTGGCCTGATCGATGCTTGGGGCGTGGGCATGCCACAGGTCGGTGAGCAGATGCCCTACCGTGCCTGCGACGTAATAGCAGTATTCGTTGTATTCTTCGAGCGTCTGGATGCGGATGCCGTGGGGATAGAGGGCGACAAACTTCTGCATCCCTTCGACCATCTCGCCCACCCAGCGCTTGACGATTTGGCGGGAAGCGGCGGGTACGGTCTCGAACAACTCGAAGACCAAATCGGTGTGGTGGACCAGCTCGACGTGGGCCGCCTCGCCGCTTACCGATTGCGCCAGAGTCGGAAACTTTCTGGCTGTCTCAACCTCGTCAAAACCTGCCATAAATTGGCCCAAAAGTCGCACCTTCTCGCCCGCGCTCGCCGCCGGATCGTCTTCGATCGTGTCGGCTATCCGGCACAGCAAGTAAGCGGTGAGGACAGCCCTGCCCAGTCGACCCGGTAAAAAGCGGATGCTAATCGCGAAAGTCCTGGAGACTCGGGGAAGAATTGCGTTGCAAAATAGCAAAGCAGATTTTTGACCCCCGGTTTCCCCATGGGTACCTTGCATTGTTCTTCACCCCTGCACACACCATCTAGGAATTTTACGATGAGCTTACCGGATTTGTTATCTGATCGCGCGCATACCCGACCTTCGGTCAACCACCTGGGCGGCGACACACTCGCAACAAAACCGGGTTGTTTCTGCCAGATTGAGCGGTGAACTCGCGCCGGTCTTGCTGGCCGCATCTAACTGAGCAAGCGGCGGTAGCGGCCCAGAGCACTCAAGGGAAAGTGTTGTTGATAGAGGTGATACTTCAGGTAAAAATGCCCCGGAAAACCGGTGCCGGTGAAGTACGGTTCGTCCCAACTGCCGTCCGCTTTTTGGGTTTCCACCAGATAGGCAATGCCGCGTTCGAGGGCGCTGCTGTCGCTGAAGCGGGCCACCCGGCTCGCGTCGATGAGGCCGAGTAACGCCCAGGCAGTCTGGGAAGCGGTGCTCGGTCCTTGGCCCATCAAAGTGCGATCGACGTAGCTGCGGCAGGTTTCACCCCAACCACCGTCCACGTTCTGGCAACCTCGCAGCCAGGCGGCAGCGCGCTCGATGGCCGTGCGTTCGGCCGGGGCGAAGGCGGCCAGAGCTGAGAGCACGCCGCTGGTGCCATAGAGATAATTCACCCCCCAGCGGCCGAACCAGCAGCCCTCCGGCTCCTGGGTGCGCCGCAGATAATCGAGGGCGCGCTGGGCACCGGCGGCCGCGGGAATCAGGCGGCAACGGCCGTACATCTCGAGCACCCGGGCGGTGACATCGGCGGTATTCGGATCGATCATCGCCTTGAGATCGGCGTAGGGAAGGTTGTTGAGCCAGTGGGCGTCGTTGTCGATATCGAAGGCCGCCCAGCCCCCGCCCCGGCACTGCATCGAGGCTACCCAGCGCACCGCCCGGGCGATCGCCTGGCCCTTGGCGGTCTCGTCGGCCAGCCGCACGGCGTCGAGGGCCATCACCACGACGGCCGTGTCGTCCACATCCGGGTAGAAGCGGTTGTCGAACTCGAAAGCCCAGCCGCCGGGCGGACCGGTCCGGTTTTTAACCGCCCAGTCGCCGTAGTCGAGAATCTGCTTCTCCAGTAGCCAGGTGCCCGCCGCCGCGAGGGCCGGGTGATCCGGCGGCAATCCCGAATCGACCAGGGCGCGCATGGTCAGGGCTGTATCCCAGACGGGGGAGACGCACGGCTGCAGGCGATAGGTGTTTTCGGTCTCGATGGCGAAGCGATCGACCGCGGCCATCCCCCGCTCGATCACCGGGTCGTGGGGGTTGTAATCGAGGCAGCGCAGCGCCAGCAGCGAATTGAGCATCGCCGGGATGATCCCGCCCCAATCGCCCGTTGCCTCCTGGCGCTCGAGCACCCAGCGCTCGGCGGCTTTCAGCCCTTCTTCGCGCAGGGGGACCGTCCCTAGGCTCTCGGCGAGCTTGAAGCCCCAGTCAAGCTCGACAAACAGATTCGCCCACCAGTCGCTCGAGCTGCGGGGTAGATCGAAGCGGGCCTGGGCGCGTCCTTCGACAAATAGCTCGTCGAGGGTAATGGCCGGCTCGACGGCAAAGACCGGCTTGCGGTCGAAGACGATCAGCAGCGGTACCGTGCTGCCGCGCGCCCAACTGGACATCTCGTAGATGTTGACCGGAAAGGCCTCAGGTAGCAGCATCACCCAGGGTGGAATCGACGGGACGCCGCGCCAGTCGTAGCAGCCGATGAGCGCCAGGTGGATCTTGGTAAAGATGCGCGCGCGGCTGATGCCGCCTTTGGCGAGGATAAATGCGCGGGCGCGCGCCAGGGCGGGGTGATCGGCGGTGAGACCCAGCAGCTTCAGGGCCATGTACGCCTCGATCGATGTGTTCAGATCGCCGCCGTCGCCGTAGAACAGCTCCCAACCGCCGTTGGCGCGCTGCTCACCGAGCAGGTAGGCGGTCGCCTTGGCGAGGGGACGGCCGGTGTCCATGCGCCAGATTTTGTGCAGGAGGACTACCTCGGCGGTCATCGACACGTTCGACTCCAGTTCGGCCCACCAGTAGCCCGGGGAGTACTGACGGCCCAACAGGTACGCTTGGCTCGCTTCGATGGCTCTGTCTACGTGTTTTTTTTCGATGCGCGGTTGGACTTGCATTTTTAACTGTTCCGTTCACTCCTGTCGCAGTTATTGTACGGTTCTAGAACGATGGGAATGCTTGCGGTGGATAGTTTTTCTGGGTTGGCGGGCCTGGCTCTGGCGGCGGCGGTCGGTTGGGCAGGATTGCTGGGTTGGCGCGGCCGGTTCTGGCGCTGCGAGGCGGTGCTTGATCCGGAGGCGGCGGACCTGCCGCAAGGAGCCCTGCCGCCGGTGGTGGTAGTCGTTCCGGCGCGCGATGAGGCGGAGGTGCTGGGTGAGACGCTGCCTTCGCTATTGACCCAGAACTATCCGGGGCTGCTGCACATCGTGCTGGTGGACGACCGCAGCGGCGACGGCACCGGCGTATTGGCGGAGGCACTGGCCCGCGCGTACGGCCGCGAGGAGCGGCTCACGGTGGTGCCGGGGGAAACGCTCCTGCCGGGCTGGAGCGGCAAGCTCTGGGCCATCGAGCAGGGTCTGCGCCGCGGCGAAGCCCTGGAGCCCGAGTACTGGCTGCTCACCGACGCCGATATTTGCCACCACCCCGACAATCTGGCCACCCTGGTGCAAAAGGCCCAACAAGAAAACCGCGATCTCGTCTCACTGATGGTGCGCCTGCGCTGTCGCGATGCGTGGGAAGTGCTGCTCATTCCGGCGTTCGTGTTTTTCTTTCAAAAGCTTTACCCGTTTTTCTGGGTAAACGATCCGAACGACTCCACCGCCGCGGCGGCCGGCGGCTGCATTCTGGTGAGGCGTACCGCCCTGGAACGTGCCGGCGGGATCGCCGACATTCGCGACTGCCTCATCGACGATTGCGCTCTGGCAGTGCAGGTCAAGCGCACCGGCGGCAACCTCTGGTTGGGGCTGACCCGGCGCACCCGCAGCCTCAGACCCTACACCAGCCTTGCGGAGATCTGGAAGATGGTGGCGCGCACGGCTTTTACGCAACTCGACTATTCTCCCGCGCTGCTGGCGCTCACGGTGGCGGCGATGGCGCTGCTGTACCTGGTGCCTCCGACCGCTTTTCTGGCCGGGGGGCTCACGGCCAGCCCGCTGCTGGTGGCCCTCGGGGGGGCGGGGTGGCTCGCCATGGCCGTGGCCTACGGGCCAACCTTGCGCTTTTACGAACTGCCCCCCTGGCTCGCCCCGGCCCTACCGGCCATCGCCGCGCTCTACACGGCGATGGCCGTCGATTCGGCCTGGCGCCACTGGCTGGGGGAGGGTGGATCCTGGAAGGGTAGGGTCTACCCGCATGCCCGCCGCCGTGACTGACGCCGATTTGTCACTCTTCTCGCTCTACCGCGAACTGGTGCGGGTCGCCCCCCGCGTCTACCTGCCCTTGTTGGTGCTGCAACTTGTCGCCCTCATAGTCAATCTCACGGCGGCAAATCTTGAAGGACCGGTTCGCGGCGCCACCCAGGCCCTGGTGCCGCTGGTACTCGACCCTATCCTCACCGGCACCAGCCTCGCCTACGCCCATCAGGCGCTCACCGGCACAGGCGACCGCGATTTTGGAGCGGCCCTCAGCCAGGGATTGCGCACCTGGCCTAGGCTGATTGCTACCAGCATCCTCACGGTGGGGGCGGCCATAATCCCGACTGCCTGGCTTTTTTATTTCGCCTACCGCCGCTTCGAGGCGGCGCTGCTGGGCGGCGAGAATTTCTGGGCGGTGGCAGTGCCTTTTGCAGCCATGATTGTCCTGGCGGCACCGGGAATTTACCTGGGGGTGCGTCTTTTTGTCACGGTGCCCTTGCACTTCGCCGAGGAGCACGGAGCCTTCTCGCCCCTGCCCAGAAGCTGGCAACTCACCCAAGGGCACTGGTGGGCCGCCGCCCTGGCGTTTGTGCCCCTGGGATTGCTGGTCGCTTTGCTCGCTGTGCCGCTGAGTTTTGCGCTTGCAGGCACACCGTGGGCCGAGCGGTTGCTGCCCGGCAACGCCGCCATAGCCGGGATAATCCCGGCTTTGCGGCTGGTGGGTCCCCTGGGCTGGACACTCTATATGCGCTTTTGCCTGAAGCTGATCGCCTCAGGCCGCACCTTCAAGGCGTAGCTTCCGGCGGACGGCGGGCGAGGGAAGCCTGCTCGTAGGCATAGGCGTACTGGATCAGCTGCGGCTCGC
This sequence comes from Aphanocapsa lilacina HA4352-LM1, assembly GCA_019359725.1. Classification (GTDB taxonomy): domain Bacteria; phylum Cyanobacteriota; class Cyanobacteriia; order Gloeobacterales; family Gloeobacteraceae; genus Gloeobacter; species Gloeobacter lilacinus. The sequence continues at coordinate 26,983 of JAHHGR010000031.1, forward strand.
TGAAGGCTTTGCCCAGGAAGGTGATGCCGATCGGCAGCCCGCCTATGGCATAACCCGCCGGCACGATCACCGAAGGATATTCGGCCGCCTCCCCGACAAACGAGCCGTAGTAGGTTGGAAATAACAGCGTGCAGGGTAAGCGCATTTGCTTGAAAGCCACCGGTCGATGCGCTCGAAGACGCGACGAAAAGTATCGGCGCAGAGAATACCGCCCGGCAGTTCCAGGAATTGCTCTAGCCAGGGAAGCCTGCGGTCGCCGTAATTTTCGATGTTTTCCCAACCCTTAGCCCCGGCGGTGACGGCGAGAATGGCAATCATCAGGACGTCCGTGAGGTGATGGGCTATCGTCGCTTCGGCGGTCGTGGCTGTACTGTTGGGTATCTCCGGCTGGTTTGGGGGCGAGTTGTCCTTTCGCCATAAAGTGGGAGTGATCGGTGAGCAGGATCGCACTACTTCTTGAGCGTAACGTTCAAAATTTCTTGTATCGGTCAGAGCTTTGCCCGGGTCACACAAATACTTATGGTTTCTCCGCACTCTCGCGGTCGGCCAAAGATAGTTTTCGTCAATATTTTTCAGGGCAATATTCATTCATCTGAAAATCAGCGACTACTCCGAAATCGGAATTTAGGGAGTCCTGTTATCTTCAAGTAGCGGGACGGTCACGCCGCGCAGATTTGTAGCGATTGATGGCCGCAGAATTCAGGCGGCGGCTAATTTTCAGCCGCCGCAACCGCCGGGATTTTTTGGCCTTCAGCGATTGTTCGGAGGATAACAGCACTGGGTTAAAAAAAGATAAATAACCCTCTGCATTGACCGAGGAAGCGCTATTCTCCTGGTGGCTTCTTCGGATGACGTTTATGAGCGCCGTAAAGATTGCAATCAATGGTTTCGGTCGCATCGGCAGGCTGGTACTGCGGGCAGGTCTCGACAATCCCGATCTGGAGTTTGTCGGCATCAACGATCTGGTCCCGCCCGACAACCTGGCCTACCTGCTGAAACACGACTCCACCCACGGCCGCTTCAAGGGCACCGTCGAAGCGCAACCGGACGGGATGGTCGTCAACGGCCGATTCATTCCGTGCACCGCGATCAAAAACCCAGTCGAACTGCCCTGGGGATCGCTGGGAGTCGACTATGTCGTCGAATCGACCGGGCTGTTTACCGGGTACGAAGGGGCTTCCCACCACCTGGCGGCCGGAGCGCGGCGCGTGGTGATCACCGCCCCGACCAAAGACCCTGAGAAGGTGCCGACGCTGTTGATGGGCGTCAACCACGACCAATTCGACCCGGACAAAGACTTGATCGTCTCCAATGCCAGCTGCACGACCAACTGCCTGGCACCGGTGGCCAAGGTGCTCCACGAGCGCTTTGGCCTTGCCGAAGGGCTGATGACCACCGTGCACGCGATGACCGCGACGCAGCCGACCGTGGACGGCCCGAGCAAAAAAGATTGGCGCGGCGGCCGGGGCGCGGCCCAGAACATCATTCCCTCCTCCACCGGGGCGGCCAAGGCGGTGACGCTGGTACTGCCCGAGTTGAAGGGCCGCCTCACCGGCATGGCCTTTCGGGTGCCTGTACCGGACGTCTCGGTGGTCGATCTCACCTTCAAGACCGAGCAACCCACCAGCTACAAGGCCATCTGCGCCGCAATGAAAGAAGCCTCAGAAAACGAACTGGCGGGCATCCTGGGCTATACCGAGGAGCAGGTGGTCTCCAGCGATTTTACCGGCGACGCCCATTCGAGCATCTTCGACGCTGGGGCCGGCATCGAACTTAATTCCCAGTTTTTTAAAGTCGTCAGCTGGTACGACAACGAGTGGGGCTACTCCTGCCGGGTAAACGATCTGATCGTCGCGATGGCCCACAAAGAAAAACCCGCCGGTTCCTAGAGGCGGGCGGCTCCAACCCAATCCCAAGGGATTTTTATGCAAGATCAACTGTTCGTCTCGATGGAGCACCCGCGTGCTCTTCCAGAAACGGATCTGATCAAAGGGGCGATCGTCGGAGCCGGCGCAGTCGGCATGGCGATCGCCTATTCCATGCTCATCCAGAACACCTTCGACGAACTGGTGCTGGTCGATATCGACCGGCGCAAGGTCGAAGGGGAAGTGATGGATCTGGTCCACGGCATTCCCTTTGTCGAGCCGTCCGTGGTGCGCGCGGGCACCCTCGCCGATTGCGGGGGGGTGGATGTGGTGGTGATCACGGCGGGGGCCCGGCAGCGGGAGGGGGAGACCCGCCTGTCGCTGGTGCAGCGCAACGTCGAAATTTTCCGCGGTCTGATTGGCGAGATCATGGAGCACTGCCCGAACGCCATTTTGCTGGTGGTCAGCAACCCGGTGGACGTGATGACCTACGTGGCGATGAAACTGGCCGGATTGCCGCCCTCGCGGGTGATCGGTTCCGGGACGGTGCTCGACACCGCCCGATTTCGCTATTTGCTCGCCGAACGGCTCAGAGTCGATCCGCGCAGTCTGCACGCCTACATCATCGGCGAGCACGGCGATAGCGAGGTGCCTGTCTGGAGCCGCGCCAACGTCGCCGGGGCTTTCTTGAGCGAGATCGAGCCGGCGGTGGGCACCCCCGACGACCCGGCGAAGATGTTCGAGGTCTTCGAGCACGTCAAAAACGCCGCCTACGAGATCATCGAGCGCAAGGGAGCGACCTCCTGGGCGATTGGCCTCGCCACCACCCAGATCGTGCGCGCCATCACCCGCAACCAGAACCGGGTGCTGCCGGTGAGTGTCTTGATGAGCGGCCTGCACGGCATCGAGGAGGTGTGCCTGGCCTATCCGGCGGTGCTCAACCGCCAGGGGATCGACCGGCTGGTGAAATTTTCGCTCTCGCCGGGTGAAGAGGAGCAATTGCAGCGCTCGGCCCGGGTGATGCGCCAGACCCTCGACGGGATCCAGTTTTAACCCTTATTTTCGAGGTAATGCGTTATGCAGCCTTTAGACCGTCGAACGAAAGTCGTCGCGACGATCGGTCCTGCGAGCAGTTCGCCGGAAGTGCTACGGCAACTGGTGAAGGCAGGAATCAACGTCGCGCGTTTGAATTTTTCCCACGGCAGCTACGAAGACCACGCGCGCATGGTCAAGCTGTTGCGGGAGGTCTCCGAGGAACTCGACACCCCGATTACGCTATTGCAGGATTTGCAGGGGCCGAAGATCCGCGTGGGCCAGATGCCCGAGGGCGGTCTCGCTTTAGCGGAGGGCGACGAGCTGACGCTGTTGCCGGTGGCGGAATTTGCGGGCGAACCCGGCACGGTCTCCATCGACTACCCGTATCTTGCGGAGGAGGCGACGTCGGGAACGCAGGTGCTTCTGGACGACGGCTTGCTCGAATTTGCCGTAGTCGAGGTGAAGGGCAACGCCGTGCGCTGCCGGGTGGTGCGCGGGGGGGTGCTCAAAAGCCGCAAGGGGGTCAACCTGCCCAGTCTGGATTTGCGCCTGCCCTCGATGACCGACAAGGACAAGCAAGATCTCGAATTTGGACTGGAGCAGGGGGTCGATTGGGTGTCTTTGAGCTTCGTGCGCCGGGGCGAGGACATTCGCGTGCTCAAAGGACTGCTCGCTGAACACGGGGCCGCCGATGTGCCGGTGATCGCCAAGATTGAGAAACCCCAGGCGATCGCCAATCTGGAGGAGATTCTCGATGAAGTGCAGGGAGTCATGGTGGCCAGGGGCGATCTGGGCGTTGAGATGAGCCCGGAGAAGGTGCCGCTGCTGCAAAAGCGGATCATTCGGCTTTGTAACCGGCGGGGCATTCCGGTGATCACCGCCACCCAGATGCTCGACAGCATGATCCGCAATCCCCGGCCGACCCGCGCCGAGGCGAGTGATGTTGCCAACGCCATTCTGGACGGCAGCGACGCGGTGATGCTCTCGGGCGAATCGGCGGTGGGCGATTTTCCGGTTGAGTCGGTGGAGATGCTCGTGCGTATCGCCAAAGAAGTCGAGCGGGAGTTTACCTTCGACAACAATCCGCCTGCCAAATCCGATGAAATCCACGCTCTGTGCGAATCGTTGGGCACCATCGACAAGATCTTGACCCTGCACTGTATTGCCACTTTTACCACCACCGGCTTCAGCGCTTCGATCGCGGCCGCGGAGCGGCCGAAGGCGCCGGTCGTCGCCTTCACCCCCGACTTGAAGGTGTATCACCGGTTGAATCTGGTTTGGGGCGTGAAGCCCCTGCTGTTGGAGCACCCGGCGGCGGAACTCGAAAAACTGATCGAGCAGATGGAAAGCTGTCTTGTCGAACGCAACCTCGCCGCCCCCGGCGACCGGATGCTGGTGCTGGGAGGCAGCCCCGTCCAGAGGGCGGGCGGCACGAATTTTCTGAAGATCCATACGCTGCACTAAAGCAGTTTTCGGTTGCGCCGACGACGTCAGTTCGGTAAAGACCTTGCTGTCACAGTTTTAATCCTGACGGTTGGTTTTGCACGCGAGTCTGTGGAGCGAGAGGTGGAACCCCCTTCGCGCTTCCCCTCTCGCGCTCTCCCCCTCCCCGCGTCAGGGGGCTGCCAGCCCCCCGACACCCCCCGGACGTAGGGGCAGGATTGGGAACGAGCATTGGCGGGTGGGATGGGCTTATTCTTCCAGGGCCTGCACGACGCGTGTCGACTGCGGCGGAGGGGATGGCTGGTCGCTGGGCTGCGGTGTTTTTACCCTGACACCTGTTCTAGGAGGCATCGGCGGCGAGTTTGACTCCCAACACCTGGGAGTGGCCCGCCCGGGCGAGGGTGACGCCGATGGCCCGGTCCGCCCGCTCAATCATCGGGCGCCGGAGTGAGACCACCAGAAACTGGGTCGAATTTGCTTGCTGGCGGACCATTTTGGCGAGGCGCTCGACGTTGGCGCCGTCCAGGAACATGTCCACCTCGTCGAAGGCATAGAAAGGCGACGGGCGGTAGCGCTGCAGCGCAAAGATAAAGCTCAGGGCGGTGAGCGATTTTTCGCCCCCCGACATTGCCTCCAGGCGACGCACTTGTTTACCGCGCGGGTGGGCCACCAGCGTCAGGCCGCCTGCGAAGGGGTTGTCGGGATCTTCGAGGGCCAGGTGGCCGTCGCCGTCGGAGAGTTCGGCAAAGAGTGACTGGAAGTGGGTGTTGACCGCGTTGAAGGCCTGCATGAAGGCGCTGCGCTTAAGGGTGTCACAATCTTCGATGCGCAGGAGCAGTTCGCTGCGCTCGCGCTGGAGGGTGGCCAGTTTCTCGCTCAATTCGCCCTGGCGCTCGGCGGTGCGGTCGTACTCTTCGATGGCGAGCATGTTGACCGGTTCGAGCGCTTCGAGGCGGCGCTGCTTGCGCAGACGGGTCGCCTGCAGCTGCTCAAGACTTAGATCCTCGGGGGGCGGTGGCACGTCCTCGGCGGGTGGCCCGAGTTCGTCAAGGCGCTCCTGGGCGGCGGCGAGGGCGGCGGCGCGCTGAGCCTGGTGCAAGCGCTCCTGCTCGCGCTGGAGGTTGAGTTGTCCCTGGCGCTGCTGCAATGCGCGCCCGTGCGCTTCGAGGCGGTCGCGCTCGCGCTTGATGTCCACTAGGCGCTCCTCCAATTCGGCAACCTGGGCGGCAAGCTCCGCTATCACCCGGTCGAATTCGGCCAGCCGCGTGCGGCTCTCTTCCTCGCGCTGGCCAAATTCGACTTTTTGATCTTCCCAGTCGAGACGGCGCGAGAGGAGGTTCTGGCGCTTTTCCTGGGCCAGCTGCTCGTCGAGGTGCGACTTTTGCAAATCGGCCTCGGCGTGGCGCAACTGCAGTTCCCAACGGCGCACCTCGGTCTCCAGTTCGCGCAGGTGCTGCTGGCTCTGCTGCCAGCGGTGGTGGTTGTCGGATTGCTCCAGCTTCGCAAGCTCCTCACGCACCAGGTCCATCTGCTCGCGCAGCGGCCCTAGGCGTGCTGCCAGGTCGGCCTGTTCCTGGCGGTCCGCTTCGAGGCCGACCTGGCCGCTTTCGAGAAACACCCGCAGTTGGGTCGCTCTCGCCTGCTGGGCGCTGTGCTCGCGGCCCAGTTGCTCGGCGCGGTTTTCGATGGCGACCAGTTCGCGCTGGGCCGCCTCGGCCGCCGACTGCAGTTCGTGGGCATGTCGCTCGCGCCGCTCCTGCCGCTCGGCCAGGGTGGCAAGCAACCGGTCGAGATCGCCCAGGCGGGCGCGCATCTCGGCCAACTCGGGCGGTTCGCTGAGGGCAAAGCCGCTGCCGCCGCGGCGGGCGTCCAGGCTGCCGCCGGTCATCGCCCCGGATTTTTCGAGCAGTTCGCCCGCCATCGTCACCATCCGGTAGCGACCGAGCTGGCGGCGGGCCAATTCTAGCGACCGAAAGACGACCGTGTCGCCGAAGACCTGCACAAAGGCCGGTTCGTAGCGCCGGTCGAATTCGATCAGATCCAGGGCGTAGCCGATCGCCCCTTCTTCGCGCAGGGGCTCCAGGTAGCGGCCGGAGCGCAGCTTGTTGAGCGGCAGAAAGGTCGCCCGCCCGGCCCGGCGCGATTTGAGCCGTTCGATCGCCTGGGCGGCCACGGCATCGTCTTCGACCACGACGTTGTTGAGCCGGTTGCCGGCCGCCACCTCCAGAGCACCCTGGTACTGGGCTTCCACCCGCCCGAGCTGCGAAATCAGGCCGTGGATGCCTTGGATGCCGGAACCCAGCACCTCCTGGGTGGCACGGCTGCCCTCCGCTTCGCGCCAGACCTGACGCTGGGTCTCCAGGCGATCGAGTTCGCGGGCTTTTTCGGTGCGTTCTTTTTCGAGGCGGCGCTGGGTGGTGCGGTCGGCCAGGATCTGCGCGCGCTCCGCTTCGAGATCGGCGCGGGTCTGTTCCAGGCGGGTGCGGGCGGCTGCCAGGCGCTCCTGGGCGGCTTTGGCTTCCGTGGCAAGCTGGGCGTGGCCCGCTTCGATGCGCGCCAGCTCTTCGCGGTGGCGCTCGCCCTCCCCGGTCGCCTGCACCAACCGGTCGCCCAGCCGGTCGAGGGCGCGCTGTAGGGGGTCGTGTTCGCTTTGCAACTGGTCGAGGCGGCGGCGCAGTTGCGACTGCTCCTCCACCCAGCGCTGGGAAGAAGCCGACAGCTGCTCCAGTTCGTTGCGGCTGGTCTCAAGGGCCTGCCGGTCGCTCTCCAGCCGTGCCGTCCACTGGGCGACCAGGGCCTGCTGATCCTGCTGGCGGCGTGAAAAACCGGTAAGGGCGAGCGCCAGTTCGCCCAGTTCGAGTTCGAGCTGTTGCTGGCGACCCTGCGCCTGGCGCTGCTGTTGAGCAAGATCGGCCAGGGCCGCTTCCGCCTGGGCGCGCTGGGCCTGCACGCTCGCCATCTGCGTGCGCAGCGCCACCTGCTCGTTCTCACCCATCGCCTTGACCCGGGTATTGGCCGTATCGAGTTCGTCGAGGGCTTGCTCGCACCGCTCGGCCAGTGCCTCTGCCTCGCGGTCGAACCCGGCCAGCACCGCCTCTGCGGCGGCCAGCTGTGAGGTGATCTGGGCAATTTGTGCTTCGAGAGAGCGCACAGAAAGCAGGTGCTCCCAGAGCGCCAGTTCCCCCAGTTCAGCGCGCAACTTGCGGTACTCCTCAGCCTTGGCGCGCTCCTTTTGCAGGCGCTCCATCTGCTCGAGCAGTTCGCTGACCACCGCCTGGATGCGGTCGGAGCGGACCTCGACTTCCCCCAGTTCGCGGCGGGCCGCCTCGATTTTGCGGTCGAATTCCGCCACTCCGGCCAGTTCGTCGATGATTTCGCGCCGCTCGCGGGCGGGCATCGCGATGATGCCGGTGACGTCGCCCTGGAGCACGACGTTGTAGCCTTCCGGATAAATATGGTGGCGGGCCAGTTCCTCGTGCAGATCTGTGAGGGTGCAGGGGCTGCCGTTGAGCTGGTAGCTGCTGGTGCTGTTGGGGCCGTTCACCTTGAGGCGGCGGCAGACGGTCAGATCTCCGCCTCCGGCTGCCGCATCGAGAGCCAATGTGACGGTGACTGCCACTTCGCCCTTGGCGGCCCCCTGGTGGATGAGATCGGAGAGCTTCTCGGCGCGCATCCCCCGGCTGGTCGAAAGCCCCAGGGCAAACAGCAGCGCGTCGATGATGTTCGATTTGCCCGACCCATTCGGCCCCGAGACGACCGTGAAGCCTTTGAGCAGGGGGATGCGGGTGTAGGGACCAAAGGACTTGAAGCGCTCAATCTCAAGACACTTCAAATGCATACAGGAAACTCGTGGGCAAATGTCCCATTGCGGTTTCAGTGATTCTACATATAGCGTCGTCTTTCCGCAAGTCCCCCGGCCCAATACACCACTTTTAGGGAAGGGCCGGACGTCTGGCGCTACGGAAGGTCGGCCACCCACAGCACATAGGGGGCAAAAGCGCCGGAACCGAGTGCATTGCACAGCCGCAAATCGGCGCTCACCATCCGGCAGCCGCGATACACGGCCAGGGCCAGGTAGAGACTGTCGTAGACGGTGCGGCCGGTGCGCAGAGCAATCGCCAGGGCCGGCTCGACCAGCGGCGCGGAGGAGACAATTTCCAGAGGCATGATGCTCAGCCCGCGCAGGATCTCTTGAGCCTTGCTCTCGCTCAGAACATTGCCGCGCCCCATTCTCCACAGTGCATTGCCGACTTCGACAAACAACAGCGAAGGGGCCAGAAGTTCATGCTCTCCAGTGAGCAGGCGTCGGGCGGCATCGGAGTGGACTTCGGGGAAAAACCATTTGAGTGCGACACTCGCATCGACAACGTAGCAACTCACCGCCTCCGATCTTCGGCAATAAGTTCTGTGCTGTCCGCATAAAGACGGTCGCCCCAACTTTCTCGGATCCGGGCTGCCAACGCCCGAGCCTGCTCAAAAGTCAGTTTCTCCTCAGGCTGTGCAGGTGCCGGGGTGGGCGAGGGTTGTACCAAAAGCAGTTCACCGTTACCTAACTTGGTCAGTAGACCGGCTATCCGTGGCTTACCTCCGTAGGTGCACCCATGCCGTAGCGCCAGTGCCTCTAAAGCCGCCTTGGTTTGCTTGGACAGGCGCATGGCCACAGTCGAATGATCAAGCTTCGGACGCTTCCCGCGCTTCGCAGCAAGGTGTTCTGTGCATGGATCGTGATTGGTCGTCATGGCCGCAAATTTCATAAACCTATGAACACTTTAATCCGTAGATTGCCTAAGCGTTAATATGTATTAATCACCACAATCGTTTGCTCTACCCCGACGGGAGTTCCCTCGATGCCGCTGACGTTGATCAAAGGCCAGTACAAGATCGTCGGGGCCGCCCCCGACGGCGATTCGATCAAGTTTTACCCTGACGATCCCGACCTGTGGCGCCTTCTGCCGACCCGCGTGCGGCCCAACCGCGCAGGCGGCGTGCAACTGCGGCTCGATGCGGTCGATGCGCTCGAAACGCACTACCAGCCGCAGGTGAGCGGGGTGGGCGTGCAGCACCAGCCTTTTGAGTACGGCCGGGCCGCCGCCGATGAACTGTTGCGGTTTTTGGGCTTCGGCGAGGTGACCCGCGGCCGGGACGAACTTGTCAGTACCGCCCGTCCGGAGGCGGTGCGCGGCTCGATCCTGACGCGCTTTGCCGACAAGTACGGCCGCTCGGTGGCTTTTGCCTTTGCAGAGGAGATCGACGGCGAGGACGGAAGCGATGTGTTCATCGATGGGGAAATGTTGCGCACCAGCGCCAATCACCATCTGTTGGCGGTGGGCCTCGCCTACCCGACCTTTTACTCCAAACTGTTCCCGGATCTGCGCGCGGTGCTGACCGAAGCCGCCGCCGGGGCGCGCGAAGCGGATGAAGGTTTGTGGCCCTCCGATGTCACCAACTCGGGCTTTGCAGTGCAAAGCATCGCGACTATCACCGAGGAAGTGGTGATCCTGCCCAAGTTGTTTCGCCGGCTGCTCGATTATCTGGAACTGAACGACGGCGACCCGTCGCTGGCGGGCTTCAAGATCTATCTCGAATCGCGCACAGACGAGGTGACCATTCTCTCGGCAGGACATTTCACCCACTTGGATACCGTCGTCGAAGTGGATGGGCAGCGGCTGAAGTTGCTGGTTCCGCCTGAGGATCTAGTGTTTCGAGAAGGATGAATTGTCGTTGTTTTTTTCAACTATTGCCCGTAGGCTCATGGACAGCCCCATCCCGAGGTGCCGTCCATGCCCAGAGGGTGTCTGCTCGGCGGTCTGCTGCTCTGGCTACTGTCCCTTCCCGCCGCTGCCCAGCTTCCCGCGCCGATGGAGCCGGACGCTCCGGTAAAAAGATCTCCGCCTGCGCGCCGCCGCGCGCCGCCCAAAGCGCGGGCTACCGCTCCACCCAAACAAGCCGCATCCCGCAAGCAGCCCGCGGTGGTTGCCGATGCGCGCTACGACGTCGCTCGGCGCTTTCTTGAGCAGTGGAACCGGGGGGAATGGTCGCCCGTGCTGCTGAGCGCCGAGTTTCGAGATGAGATTGACAACGAGTTTGAGGCCGGACGAGCGGCGCTGCTTGCACCGGGAACCCTGGGAAGACTGCAGGCCGGACGGGCGGTGGCAGATACCCGGTTCAACTACACCATCGAGCGGCGGCAGGCGGACGGTAAAGCCCTGCCCGGCCTGCGTCTGCGCCTTGTCGACGTGGCAGGTCAGTGGCAAATCGACGGCTTCGACCCGCAGAGTATGGCCCAACCCAAACGGCGGCAGTTTCGCAAAGACAGCTTTTTGCCCACCAGCGAAGACCGCTTGTTCAACACGATGCGGCTGCTGCGGCTTCCTCCCCTCGACCCGGCCGCCCAACAGACCGCCCGCGCCGAGCTTGTGCGGCTGTTTGAGTGGCTCGACGCGCCCGATCGCGACCGTGAGCAACTGATCGATCTGTTTGGTCCGCGCATGCGCGAGCGGTTGCGCACCCGGGCCGATTGGGACAAGTTGCTGCGGCCGAACAACCTCGGCCGCCTGCGGGTGCTTGCCGGCGAGCCCGGCACCGCGATGATGCGCATCGAGCTGACCGACAGCCGGGGGGCGTTTTATCTTGCAGCCGCGTTTGTCACCTTCTCAGGCGGCCGGATGGCCATCGACGCGCTGGACTACTACGGTCCCGGGGTGCTTGAACGCGGGCCGCAGCCGCTGTCGCCCCCCGCCTCACCCCAGGAGCAAGATGACATCCCTCCGCTGTGAACCAGATTCTGTACAGCAGCAATCACCGGCGCCACCCATGCCGAAATAAAAGGGCAGAAGTCGTCCTACAATTTGTAAAACCTTTGTAAAGTTCGCAAATTATCCAGCAGCAAGGGGCTATATGTGTATTGTTTTACCCCTTCTAGGCTGCCGAGCTTGAGATTACCGATCGTGGCGATGGCAATGTCTTTGCTTGCCGCTTGCTCCCCTGTCCCACCGCCGCCCTCACCGTGCGAGGCGGGTCTGGTCGCCAGGAACGATTGCCTCGCGCGCTCCGCCCAGCTGGAGTACTCGCAGGATGTCCAAGTCGGCTTGTTCGTGGACGGGACGGACTCGATGCGCGGTTATGTCACCCGATCCGGAACGACGACGCGCTATCAAGAGTTGCTGCGCGCCCTCGAAGATGCCCTGCAGCAATTTCCCCAATCTTCAAAACAGGCCTACAAATTCGGCACCCGCGTCGCGGCTGTCCCCGAGCGCCGTTTGAATATTGCAGCGGGCAAAGATCCAGGTTTCTACAGCGGCGTCGGACTGTACACCGAAATCGAAAGGGTGCTCACTGACCGTTACATCCCGACAAAGCCCGATCAGCTGGCCGTCGTCGTCACCGATCTCTACCAGCGCGGCACCGATGTCACCAGCCTGGTGCGTCTACTCAAAACCCGTTACCTGGATAAGAACTGGGTCGTCGGCCTGGTGGGGGTTGAGAGTTTATTCGAAGGAAAGGTCTACGACCTCGATACCGCCGAAGCGAATCGGTCGATCAAGGCCAACCGGCCGGTATATGCCCTGGTGATCGGCACCCAAGCCGATGTCGCCCACTACTTCGACGCTCTCAAGCGCGCCAGCCGCACCCTGGAGCAGAGCGCCCAGTTTGTGATCTTCTCGGGCCGACCGCTCAAAAGTGGGGTGAATTTCTTCGCAGAAGCGCCGCTACTTGATGGGCAAGACGACGGCGGCCTGATCAGCATGGGGCTGCTTGAGGATGGGCGGACTTTCTGGTTTCGCCAGCAGGGCCAGGCGGAGCGGGCGACTTTTCGGGTGTGTCCGCGGCTGAACCTGCTTCCTTACGCTGTCGGCCTGGACGGGCAGGGCGATTGGCAAAGCCGCGTCGCGGTCCTAGAGCCGGAAGCGAGCCCCAAGACTGTGCCCTGGGTGGACGCAGTGCAGGTGCGCTCCGATCCGGCGGCTTGTTCTACCGAGCCGCCGGACTCGCCGCCGACCGGCACGCCCCTGGGCCTGGCGATCAGCGTGAGCACCAAGCTTCTGAGCAACGCCCAGGAGGGCGACTATTTTTTTGAGGTCAATCTGCGCCCGGCTCCGGGGCGTTATCCGTCCTGGTGGGACAGCTGGAACACCGACGACGGTGTGAGCGAACCCAGCCGGACTTTGCACCTCAAGCAATTTTTGGGCAGCCTGCAGGCGGTCGCCCTGGGCGGCGCACGGCGAGAGCTTTCTATCCCCTTTTATATCCGTAGGTGAGCCTTCCATGGGTAGATATGCAGGCTTAATCTGGACCATCGGTGGAGCAGTCGTTGCCTTTCTGCTGACCCAGCTGCTCTGGCCGGCACTCATCGAAACCTCCATCCTGGTCCGGCCCGCCGGCCGGGTGACGCTGGCAAACTGGCTCGCGGATTTTCGCCAGTTGGGCACCATCGGGATTGGGGTCTGTTTCGTGCTTGGCTGTTTTTGGTGGGTGATGGGCGAATTTGTCTGGAAGGTGGTCAGCGGCGGGATCGTCGCTCTCTGGTACATTTTGGCTTTCCTGGGCTTGATGGCGGTCATCGTGCCTGCCATCTTCAACTTGCCTGCGGCCCAAAGCCAGTACATTGCTTACGGTGCCTATTTTCTCAATTTCATCGCCGCCTTCTACGTGCCGACCCTTTTCGGCTCGCCGGATACGGTGGCCCTCGTTCCGCCCGGTAGTCACCTGTTGCGCAAATAATCTGAGGCAGGCAAATCTGTGAGTTACTACATTATTGGCATCGGCGGCACGGGGGCTAAATGCGTGGAGGCCCTTGTCCACCTGACGGCCGCTGTGGCACTGGACCAACCCATCCATGTCCTACTAGTCGATCCGGATAAGGCCAACGGCAGCGTCGGTCAAACCCAACAGACAATCGGCAAATACGTCGAAGCCAGCCGGTGCCTGCGGGGATCGGCAGCCGGCAGCCCTTTTATGCAGACCCAGTGGGTGCCCGCCGAACCGTTGGTCTGGTCGCCCTTCGCCAATACCCAGCAACCGGTCCTGCGCGATCTGTTTCAGTACGAATTTCTGAGCCAGCAGCATCCGGTGGCGGCGGGGCTGATGGAGGTGCTCTACAGCGAACAGGAAATGAACGCTTCGCTCGATAAAGGCTTTTTGGGCAGGCCCTCGATCGGCGCGGCGGTCTTTGCAAACTCGGTGGACCTGCTGGGTTCTTCGCCCTGGCAGCGCTTTTTTGGTGATCTGATCTGCAACGACAACGACGCGCGCATCTTCCTGGTGGGATCGGTCTTCGGGGGCACGGGGGCGGCCGGTCTGCCCACCCTGGCTCGGCTGCTCGCGGACCGGCTTCAAAAAGATGGTCGCCGCGAGCAGTTCCGGCTGGGAGGTGCGCTGCTGTTGCCGTATTTTTCGTTTCCCCCCGGCAAAGATCCGGCCCAATTGCAGGCGAAGGCCGGCGAATTCCTGCTGCGCTCCCAGGCAGCTCTGGGCTACTACCAGGACCAACTCAAAGAAGACGACCGATCCTTCTTCGATTCGGTCTACCTGCTGGGCCATGACAGCCAGCCGTCCGTCGGCTTTCACAGCCTGGGATCCACCGAGCAGCGCAATCCTCCCCACTTTTTGGAGATCTACGCGGCGGCCGCCGCGCTGCATTTTTTTAAAGACGCAGCTCCCCGGCAGACAAGAACCTACATGACCGCCCGCTTGAACACCAAAGTGCTCGGCTGGGACAGTCTGCCCGAGGGTGCAGCCCTGCGGGAGCCGCTCGCCAATTTATACCGCTTCGTCTATGCCTATTCTTCGAAGTTCTTTTATGGGCAGCTGCAAAATCAGTTTCTCAACGAGCGCGGCGGCCCGCTCAAGTGGACGACCTGGTACAAAGCCTTCTTTCCTAAGGGGCAATCCCAGCAGAGCGAGGAGGACTCCCAGCGTATTTTTTCCTACCGTGAGCGCCTGGTGGCCTGGCTGCAGACCATTCAGCAGCCGCAGGAAGGCATGAAAGTTCATTTGCTGAACACAGACCACTTCAAAGTACTCGACACGGACGGACCCAACCGGACGCCGGACGATGTGTCCAAAGTGCTCGACCGCTACAAGCCCCAACCGGGTTCCACCGAGTCCGGCCTGCGCCAGTTTGTCCACGCCCTCTACCACGAATGCCGCCAACGCCCATAACCGGGGGAGATTCGCCGATGCAGACCGATAGTAAGCAAGATGCCGTTCCGATGCTGCCGGAACTGGATATCACCGTCAACAAAGTGCCCACGGTGGCAGCGACCCAATGGACCCCGCATAACGGTGTGCTCCTCTCCGATGTCGGCGTCAGCATCAAAGTGCCCAAACTGCCCACCGGCGAGCGCTCGATCGACTCGATTCCGGATATCTGGGCGCGACCCTTGCTGTTTGAAAAAGCGCTGTTCGACAAGCAGCATCCTCTGCACGAGCGGGTGCGCGACGAGTGGCGGGGACTGCTGGCGCTATGCGCCCTCTGGGAAGTGCGCAGTCTGCCTTTTGAGGCGAAACTCCTGGAAATCCCGGTGACTCAACCCGAGCGGGCTTCGGCATTTTTGCGGGCTGCGGCGCGGCTTTGCCCCCGCACCGACCTGGCGGCGGACACTCCCTGGAACAAGCTCTATGTTCTCTACTACAACAACCGGCCCATCGGCATGACCGCTCCGACTACCCTCGTCTGCACGGCCGCGGACAGTCGGGGGCGCTTCGACGGGCGGGTGAACTGGGCCGACGAGGGCGGCCTGACCAATCCGGCCGCATTTTTGACCGGCCAAGAAAGATCTGCGCTCGCCCACTGGCTGCAAAACCTGATAAGCAATCTCAACGGCCACCCCGGCATCGACAGTGTGCAGGCGGGCGACCGGTTCAATCGGCTCACGGGTTTGCTGGTGGAGTTTATCGGCGATCTCGGTCCGGCCGTCGCCCACGACACCAGCAATCGCCCCCTGGGTCTTGATATCGGACTTTACTCCTACCTCAACAGCCCCATTAAGGCCCGCGAGGTCAAACTGGAGGACTCCGCCGCCAGACTGGTCCCCAGCGACGGCTTCGAGCCCGCCGTGCAATTGCTCATCGTCGATCCGTCTATCGCCGATTGTTGGCGCGTTCGCCCCGCCCAGGTGCCTCTGTTTGGCCGCGAGACCCTGGCCAGCCTCGACTTTGCCGCTTTGCAGCAGGCGCGCAAGGAAGATAAAGAGAAAGTGCGACGCCTCGGCCAGGAGAAACTTCGAGACGCCGAGTGGCGCACGGCATCGATGCTTTTTACCGGGCGCCTGTTGCTAATCAGTTCGACCGACCCGTTCGACGCCATCCGGGAGGTGGAGGGCCAGCGCAACCTCACCTACGAAGGGCAAAGCGTCGTGCCGATTCTGCCTGTCGTTGGCGAACTGTTGGACTATTTGAGCGTCGGAGAACTCCAACGGCGCATCAGCTTCGTGCCGGAGAAAAACGGCGCCGTTACCGTCGAGCTGCGCCTGCCCCTCGCCGGGGTGGATGGCCGGCCCCGGGATCTGCCTTTGCGGCATACCTACACAAGCGACACGATCGCACGCCGCTCCAACGTTCCGCTTTTGGAGGTGTGGCCCAACTTCCGTGCCGAGCACTGGCGTCTTTACTACGCCTACTGCGACTCGGCGCTGCGAAGCCCGCAGGAGCTATTCATGGCTCGGCCCTACAGCAGAGCCGAACATACCCCGAACGAGCCCACCCAAATTTTCGAGCAGACCGAGAGCAACCGGCGGGAGATCACGCGACTGATCGCTCCGCCCACGGCTTTTGTCTGCCGCGCCTACCTGCCGGATGTCAGAGAGGAGCAGGAGGTTGGTGTGCTTTTGCTCAAGGAGTTGGAATTTAAAGAATCCAACGAAGCCGTGTGGTCCATCGGCGTCGATTTTGGCACTTCGTCCACCCACGTCTACGTCCAGACCGTCGGCGCAGCGGAGCCCCAACCCCTCGCGTGGTCGGCCCAGCTGCTGCACGTCACCCCTTCGCTGGAGGACGATCGCGACCGGCTGACGACCTATTTTCTGCGCGATATTCGGCCGGAAATACCGTTTCCTACGCTCTTTCGCCCCGAAAGCGGCGCGAGCGGGACGTGGCCCTTTCTCCAGGGCAATATCCGCTATTTCAACGAAGGGAAAGTCACGTTGAACCTGAACAAAAACGGCATTGCCTCCGGGTTCAAATGGTCGGCGGACCAGAGCCTGATTGCCGGTTTTCTCAAACAGCTGGCTGCCCAATGCGCGGCCATGGCCGTCGAAAAAGGGGCAGCCGCGATTCGCTGGCACATTTCTTATCCGACCGCCTTCTCCGGATTTGCGGAGGCCAGTTTAAGAAACACCTGGGAGGACATCACCGAGATGCTCAGCGTTCCTTCTTTGAGCGTCCGGTATCAGACCGAAAGCGAAGCGGCTGCCCGTTACTTTCAATACAAAGAAGGCGTCTCCCTGGCGCGGACAATTTGCATCGATATCGGCGGCGGAACCTCCGACATCTCCATCTGGGGCAACACGGCGCTGTTGCAACAATCTTCCGTCAAGTTTGCCGGCGAAAATATCTTCATGGACCTCCTCAAAGCCAAGCCCGAGGTTCTCGGTGCTTTCGGTGGAAATTGGGTCAAGCTGCTTCGGCAAGCCCTCGCGGGAAGCTTTTACGCGGAGGCCGGTTCGCTGATCCGATCGAAGGAAGGTGCAGAGCTGACCAGGCAGTTGCCGAGTTTGCTCGCTGCCACCAAACCGAGCGATCCCCTCTACCGGTTCATCCACCTGGTCACACTCGGTTTGGCCGGTTTGGTCTTCTACGCAGGGCTGATGCTCAGGCGGCTGCGCGAGGCAGAAAAATGGTCTGCCGACGATTTGCCCTACGTGTGCATAGGCGGCAACGGAGCCAGGGCGTTCCACTGGCTGAACAACGGGCGCACCTTCGACAGACAGGCAAGACAAAACGAACTGTTTCGCAGTGTTTTGAGGGTGGCCTCGGGCATCGAGAGCGCGGGCAAACTGGATTTGCGGATCAGTGCCCTGCCAAAATCGGAGGTGGCCTACGGTTTGTTGAAATCCGAGCGCACACTCAAAAAAGAAGAAGAAGCGATCATCGAGCTGGCGGGCGAAGATTTCTCAACCGCAATGGGTGAGATCTGTAGTTGGAGCACCCATCTGGAAGCAGAAACGCTGGTCGCGGGCATCAAGGCTCCGGTTGAATTTGTGCATCTGCGCAGGTTTGTCGAAGTTTACAACGCCTACGCTGCCACCAGGGAGAGCCTAGCTTGCAAGATCGATTATGCCGAGGCGGCCCCCTTCGTTCGCGACCTTGTGCAAGACGAACTGAACGAATACGAGCTCCAAGATTCCAACAGCGTCGTGGTCAAGCCGCTGTTTATCAGCGCCTTGCAAGCGTTGCTCAAGGTGGAAACCGACAACCTGTTGAGAGGTGTGCGATGAACAGGAGCAGATGGCCAAAGTCCGGGGTAATCGTCCGTGGCGGTCTGCTGGCTACGGTACTTTTGCCGGGCGCCGAGCGGTGGTCCTGGGCACAAACGGCTCCGGGTGCTGGCGCCGCTCCGTTCGATTTTTCCTGGTTGATTTTTCTGGCCCTGGGCATCAATGCCCTTTTGCTGTTTGGACTGGCTTTTGTGGGATCCCAGCTCCAGGCCCTCGGTCATGCGATGGGCGAGCGAATTCAGCCGTTGCGCCAGAAAGTGTCGCAGCTGGCCGACCGAATGGATGGGCAGCAACGGGAGATCGAAGGCGGTGGCCAAAGAGTACAGCAACTAGAGAGCAAGATTCAGGAGGTTCAGAAGCAGCTCCAGATGCTGCGCAACCCGGTTGAAAGCGAGCCGTACCGAGGAATTACGGCCCGATCTCTACAAAGTCGGCCTCCCCAAACTCCGCCCTCCGATGCCGAATCCAGACCACCATTGGACGCGACCCTTAGCCCTTCTACAATTGAACGTATCGATTTTTACAACCGAGCTTTGAAGCTCGACGATAACACCCTGACCAAAGAGCAAATTCGTAGCCAGTGGACTGCAATGCGCTCAATGTCGATGGATATGGAGACCTATCGGGTGCGCAGAGAAGTTTACCTTTGTTTGAACAACCGGGGAGTGTTCTACGCCCTGTCGGATGATGATACGCACTACGAAGTTTTCCTGGATCCGGGCTTCTCCGTGGAGCAAGAAGCGGTGGAGGCCGCCTACGAGATCGAAGGCAGCGGCAATTATATCGGCAGCATGGTGGAGCCGGCACTGTTCACCATCGAAGGCTTGGGCAAAAGGTTCAAGCTCCGCAAAAAAGGGAGACTAATCTCAAAATGACCGTCAAAAATGCCCGAAGCCTACTCGAATGCGGAACCGTTGTCTGGTGCGCGACGGAGGGCGGACTCAGCCGTTTTGAAGATGGACAAGGCTTGCGCGAGGAGAACTTTCCCAAGTCGAGTGCCAAATGTCTCGCCCTGGTGGGCCAATCTGATAAGCCTTGGTGCGGAACGTCCGCCGGCCTTGTCCATTGGAGCCTCGGTAGATGGCAGGTCGTGCCTGAACTAACAAATCGCGACGTGCGCAGCCTTGCTTTTGAGGAAGCGGAGCAGGTTGTCTGGTGCGGAACCAACCGAGGGCTGGCCGAGCGTCGTAACGGCAGATGGGACTTCCCCGCTTCCGATGTTCTTCCAGATTTGTGTATCAACTGTCTGTTGTACGAAGGTGGCGAGGGGCGAGCGCAACCCATCCTTTGGTGCGGTACCGAACAGGGCCTTGCCACCTTCGACGGTCGCAGCTTTGAATTGGTCCTCTCGGATCTAAACATTACAAGCCTCATCCGCGATCGAAAGGGCGCTGTGTGGTGCGGCACCGGCAAGGGATTGCAGTACAAGCCCGCCGATGGCGGCGCCTGGCAGTCGGTGAATTGGTCGGAGCGTGTTGAGTGCCTGCTTGTCGATCGTGCAGGGGGAGTGTGGTGTGGAACGCAGGAGGCTTTGCGCCACTTCGACGGCAGTCGCTGGCAGGTTTTGCACGCGGACGGCTTCTTGATGGGAGTGCAGTGTCTTTTGGAAGATCGGCACGGCCGGATCTGGTGCGGCACCCATAAAGAACTGGTGATCCTGCGCCCGCAGGGCAACAATCTTTACGTCCCGGTTGCCCTGGAGGAGGCCCTCAATCCACCCGTGCCCGAAGTGCCCCCACCGGTCTTTGCGGCATCGATGACCGGCGAGTCCACCGACCGATCGCCCAAAAACTCGACACCCGTTCGTCCCCCACAGGTCGCCGACGAACACAAGCGCGAACCTTTCCCTCCAAAAGCTCCGCAGGCGGTCTCCGACACACAGCCTCCCAAAAATCCGCAGCCACTCCCCCAGCCATCGTCCCCGCCCGAGGGGCTCGTAAAAACAAAACAAGCTTTTCGCTACCCCTCGTTTGCCTTGCCAAGCGGCGAGCAACTGAACTGGCTGGCCGTTGCAGCTTTGATTTTGGCTGTTTTCGCCACTGGAAACTGGCTGGAGTCCAAGAACACTGCGCAGGTGCCCACAGCAAAACCCACCGGTGTTCCCGCCAATCCCAAAATGTCCGGACCCACCGCCTCAAAGTCGGGCATCGCGGTGCTCTCGCCCGTTGAGACTGTGCAGGAGTTTTACAAGACGGCTTCCACGAAGGGCTATTTGCGGGAGGACTTGACGACACAGTCCCTGCGCAGCGCCGTTGCCGCCCAACCGGAAATCGTGATGCAGCGAGGCAACTTTCTAGGAATTGACCCCGGCAGCGTCCGGCAGAGCGATAGCGCCGGGCAAAAGGAGGTGCAGTTCGTTCTACAGGTTCGAGCGCGCCCACCACTGGAGCGCGCTGTGCAATTTGACTACGCCAATAGCCGCTGGCGGTTGCCGACTTCCATGCGCCTGATCTTCTCCGGGGGGCGGTGGAAAATTGACCGGGTGCGCTACTCCGCCAAAAAGCGCTGCAATACAGGTAGAAGCGCCACGTTCTTCTTCTCGGACACCGAGTATTTCCAGGCGGGCCACCCCATCCCCGGGCGACAATTGCCCAACCCCTGCTACCTCCAGGCAGGCACTGCCCGCCCGACGCAGTACTGACCGGACCGGCAATCGACGTCAAAATCTCGCCTTTGGAGTAATCGCCGTGGAAGCACTCAATAAAGTGGGTTTCGGTGTCACTGAAGTTGGACGACAACTGCTGATCGTATTCGTTCGATTTTCGATGTCTATCGTTCTTTTGGGCATCGTTCTCAGCGCTTACGGGTGGGCTTTTTACTGGATCCAAGAATGGTTCAATGTCATTTATCTGCGCAGTTTGGGACTGCTTTTTTTGCAGTTGAATGAAAAAATTATCACCGTCGCGATAGCAGCCTACCAGGGTTCCTACACTTTTCCTGCCGGTTTGAAGGTGCCGCTGGCGCCGATAGTAGTGGCCGTCGGCTTGGTCGGTGTTGTCGGTCCGTTCAAACAGCCCCATAGGCTCTTTCTACAACTTTATGCGGTGAACCTGGGCGGGGCGGCTTTCCTGACGATAGCGGCAGTTGTGATTCGATTGTTTCAGCCGACTGATTTGCCCCAGGCCTGGGTTTCCTACGCCTATCTAGCTCTGGTAGTCGTGGTGCTGATGGGTTGTCTGGTCATTTTGCCTGTCGATCTGTTTCGCAAAACCTACGACTGGTGGGGCGCTGGAAACGGGAGCCTCTGGAATAGCCTTGTCCCCTGGTTTTATTCAGCGAATGCCAAGACAAAAGTTGCCGATACTCGTCTGGAACAACGGGTTGGCAGTCCCGAGCCATACGACACGGCAATCGGAAAATTGCTCCGCAACCAGCTGCAAGTGGAAGGTATCTTACTGACGGGCGTAAGTGTGCGGCCCATTCAAGTTTGAAGTGCAACAGCACCTGACTGAGCTAAGAATACCTCCCGTGGTGTCCGATAACCAAGCACTTTTCGCGGGCGGTCATTGATCATGTCCATTGCCCTTTGCACCTGCTCAG
>JAHHGR010000032.1 GCA_019359725.1 Aphanocapsa lilacina HA4352-LM1
GTCGCTCGATTCAGAGCCGATTGGCAGCCACAAAAAGTGCGCTGCCCCCGGTCACAGGCTGGTCCTAATATTTGCAAAACATGCACCAACCTAGATTCATATCTTTGCCTGCTGATGGCAGACTTTCCTGGAGTTGCAGTTACTGGTTCCAGTGCACTAATGGGCGGTTGAGTAGCGCGCTTAATGCGTCGTTGTGGGGTGCAAAATGCTCGACAAGACGCTTTCTAGTTTCAGGATTCATGGGGGGGGGAGTAAAGGGTTTCTCGTTCATGCTCAAAATAGTTTTGCGAAGGTCGTAACGGATTTTCCAGGGGAACAGGGGCCTTAGCATGGCTTTAAGAAAGTTGTCAGATGTGATGAACTTGGTCAATTCGACAGACCGAGACAGTGCCGCTGAATTCATTCGGCGTTCGAAAGAAGGTGCAAACGACGGGTCGACATCCGCCGCCTGGAAAATCCTGCGGCAGACACCCGCAGCATCCTTCTTGAGATCATCCACTAGAAATACCTGCACTCGCTCCCCAAACAGGTTGTGCAAGTTGCGCACGTGCTTGTGGTAAGTGCTGCGGTCGAGATAGGCCCCTGAAAAGACGCGGATATTGCTACTGCACAGGCGATCCGGTTCCTCGGCGATTGCCTGCTCGAAGGTTGGGCGCTCTTCCCAACCTTTGCGGCGCAAGTACCAGTAAGCCGAGTAAGCGCGGTCGATCGGATGGCGAAGAAGAACGACAATTTGACAGTCTGGATTGTGCTGCCATAGCCGCTCAATGGCTTCCGGTTGGTACATGACCTCTATGCTCTTCGCGAGGATCGCCGCTTTTGTGCCCGTCGTTACATCGAAGTAGCGGGCGAAGGTCGCCTCGTAACCCTGGCTGAGCTCCGGGCCGGCCACTAGGCCCGAGTATTCGGTTTGATCGTGGGTCACAATGTCGGGGTGCTGCCCAAGGTAATCTTTGAGCGAAGTGGTCCCAGCTTTGTGAGCGCCGGCAATCATCACCTTGATGGGCGGATAGTTCATTACCTCTCTCCGGTTATTGCTTACGAGTGTGCTGAGTTTGGGGCGGATTGCACATTGGACAGGGGGATTAACGAAAGTTTTGTCACGCAAGTCTGCGCTTGATCGTCTCTGTAATGCTGCGCATTCTGTTGAGGTTGAGCAGAAATGCCAGGCCAAGCTTCAGCGGAAAAGAGGCCGAATTGGTGACTAAATCGACGACAGGCAGCCGCACTGGCTGGGGTTTGTAACCGTTGCGCTCCATGTACACTTTGGTAATGCTCTGGCAAAGGGCAATTTCCGCTAAGCTCAATCCGCCTTTTTGCCAGCTGCCTGCCCGATCGCGATTGATGCCTCGCACCTCCGGTCGATCGGCCGTGGTGGAGGAGCCGATCTGGGGAACTTCCAACATCGACTGGCTGTACTGCAATTCTAAAAAGTCACAAAGGCCGCGAACCGTACCCTCCGGATCAGCCACCACGTCCTCAAAACGCAAGTGGAAGACGCGGGGATGGGGTTGCTCGCGCTCGGCAGCCCGGATGGCTGCATTCCACAGTCTGCTGATGGTAATGGGGTGATAGTTGACCCAGGTGCGTAGCGACTCGCGTAGGGGTGTTTTGTTTCCGCTCAAAAAGCGTCGCTGCCAGCGGCGTTTTTGTGACAACAACACATCGCGTGGATCGCGAACCATGTTGATGATGCGCGCCTGGGGATATATGCGCAGGATTTCAGGCAGGTAATAGACGTTGCGCGGCGTCTGATCGCAGGCGATCCGCCCGTCGTTCAGTGCTGTCTCGTACTTGAGAAATGCTTCGAAGACGGCCGGGGCTGTCAGCGAAGCGGCCCCGGCCTGAGAGATGCACCCCTCGGCCTCCGCCAAAAACTGGTTCGGATCGCGTTGCTGAAGATAACCGACTCTCTGCATGTCGATCAGGCAAGCGAAGAGCCTGGCTGCCTCATGGGGAGCCAGGCTCTTCGCTCGCTCCTTCGCAGCAAACATCTCTTCGAAAAAATGCAGCTCGTGAAAGGTAAAAATCTCCGGATGTCGAGCGAGGATTCTACCCATCATCGTCGTGCCGCTCCGGCTATTGCCAACCACAAAGATCATCGGCTGCCTGGAGGCGGTGCCAAAAGTCTGCGAAAGTTCCTGCATTGGTATGATCCCGCTGAAGTCTGCTGGTTTGCTAACAACCCGAGATTTAGGACAGCCGACCTGCCGGTGCGGAGGACAGCCAGTAGGGTAAGTCGCGGTAGCCTCTGTGCGTTAATTGGGCAGCCAGGCGCCGATTGTAAGGTTCGTAGACGGAGCGCAAATGTGCGCGAGTCGTCTGGGTCATTCTCTCCTCAAAGGGGCGGCCGTTGAGGGCAAAATAGAGCCTGCGGGTCGCATCTTTGAGATCGGGAAAAGCCCTCAACACTCGCTCAGCCCGCATGTTGACGCTCAAAGCCGCCTTGTGCAACCAAGCGTTCTTGTAGTTGACCGTCTTATTCTCAACCCTGAGGGAATCCGGTAGAATAGGCTCGACCTTCAACCAAGCGTAAATCTGCTGCAACAGTTCAGCAGGATTGGATTTGAGCTGGTCGAAGAAAAAGACTTTAAGAGAGTCTTCGTAGACATCGAACCAGCTGTCTATGTACTCGGCGTAAAATCCGCCTTTAATTCCCCAATATGGATCACTGAGTTGCTTGCAAACTTCAGTGTCCGGCATGTTCTGACATGCTTCGATATACAGATCAAAGGTCGAATTCTGTGCGAGATTGAGCATGGCTTTCTGGTAATTATAGAAGGAGAACAAGCGCTCGATCGGCTCGCGCAGAATGACAATGACCCTTGTTTTGCTGCCCAACGTTTCCTGCATGGCTTGCGCGAGCTTGCTGCCACCCTCAAAGTACCCGGGCGTCGCTTCCATCACGTAAGGCTGGTCTCGATAGCGGGAAAAATTGGCAAGATACTGATCGACAGGAGCGAGCGGGTCGCCGTAACGCAGCGGCAAAAAGTAGCATGTTTCCTTTTTGCTCGAAGCGCAGATATCTGGGTGCTGCGACAGGTAGGTAAACACCGAGGTGGTACCTCCTTTGACGACTCCAGCAATGACCAGATTGGGCAGCACTCCCGCTGCCGTTCGCCGGGGCGAAGGTGAGATTTGGGTTGTCATTTTAGATTGCGTCTCTCGGGTTTGCAATGGATTGCCAAGTCAGGCAAAGCGGCTACAACAATTTGCTGTAAATAGCCATGATCTGCTCGTAGTGGCGATCTTGACTGAAGCGTTCCTCGATCTTCCGGCGGCCTGCAAGCCCCATCGCGGCGGCGCGTTCGGGGTCATCGGCCATATAGACGAGTTTTTCGCGCAAGGCCTCCACAGCCCCCGGCGGGAAAAGCCAACCGTCGACCCCGTCGTCGATCAATTCGGGGATACCGCCGATAGTGGTGCCCAAGACCGGTCTGCAGAAGGCATAAGCCTCCAGAATCGCCATGGGACAGTTTTCGTACCATTGCGCAGGCAAAATACAGCACAGGCTGCCTTTGATCAGGTCTTGAAGTTCCTGCCCGCGTTTGGGTCCAAGAATACGGACATGCGAGAGGCCCCGCGTACTCACCACCTGCTCGGCCTCCACCCGTGCTTCGCCGTCGCCGACGATGAGCAGGGGAACATCGACTAAGGGAGCGGCTGCCTCGATTAGGGTGAAGATCCCCTTCAAACGCTCCAGGCGCCCGAAGTACAGAAAGTATCCTCCTGATCGAGAATTCAGCGCAATGTCGGAGACATCGACGAAGTTGTGAACGGTGGTCATCTTCTCCGCAGGCACGCCCAACTCAGCTAGCTTGCGGCGCTGGAAGTGACTGACGGTGATAAAACGGTCGATACGGTCGATCACGCCACCGATGAGTCGAGCGAAGTACGCTTCCGTTGCACTGAGCAAAGAACGTGCAAACGAGCCGCGATTGCACCGGCCGGCGACAGCACGCCAGTAGTCTTTGCCGTTGCAAGCCTGGCAGAGCTTACCGTCGTTGGACAACAAAGTTGAGACCGGGCAAACCAGCCGGTACTCGTGCAGAGTCTGAACGACGGGTACGCGGGCTCGCCTTAGCGGTCCAAGAATGGCGGTGCTCAGCTGGCCATAGTAGATGTGTAGATGAGCGATTTCGGGGCGGTGCGCCTCCAGTAGCCGGTGCATTGCCGCCGCCGCCGGCCAGGAGTGGACAAATCGGCTCAAATCCCTCAACGAAGGATTGGTGAAATTGACCGCTTCAGGAAAGTGGTCAACCCACTCGGTCTCAAGGTTTTCGCTATGGCGGGCTGCGAACGGAATTACCCGATGTCCCCGCTTCTCAAGCAATTCTGCCAGGGAGAAAAAGTAACGGTCAGAGCCACCCCGCACAAAGTAATTTTGCGAAACATTCAACACCGTTGGTGTCATGGGCTTGCACCGAGATAGGTAGATGCCGTGGGCTCCCACAGGTTTCGAGTCAAGGGTTGGTTTTGACGATCTGGAAATTATCAAAAACGATCTTGAACGAAGGGGAGTCTTTGCTGTAGGCCAGAATTCCAGCTTTGCTCTGCGGATCAAAGTAACGCCCGAAATCTGCCCCAACAAGATTCACCGTTCCCGGCAGATTGACCCTGCCGGTGTCCGAGCTTGTGTAGACGGCCCGGTAGGCGGCCTTGACTGTGCCGGCGCTCGGATCGCCAATCAAGAACAACTCCAGGTTTTGAAGCGATCCGGGGTTTGCCAGGCTCACCGTACTGAGGGTAGTGCCCACAGCTCGCCGTTCCTGGTAGAACTCGATACCCAGGGTGTTGACGTCGGTGGAGCGAACCACCACCTTGATGAAATTGTCCTGGTCAGGGCCAAGAAAGATGCCCGCCTGTTGGAAGGGAGGAGTGTTGATCTGATTGAGAGGGCCAAGAATTTTCGAGGAGACCGTAAATGGGATCGAGCGGCCATCGAAGGCAAGTTGCAGTCCATTAATCAAGGTGTTGTCCGACCGGCTTGGGCTGCTGTTGGTCGTAGTTACGACAAGGGTTCCGGTCGCACTACCGGTGTTGAGAAACAGGGAGCTGGGGTCAAAAGACGGTGTGCTCGTAAAGGTATCGTTCTTGTTGCGTTGGGTGCTCGTAAAACCGATGCCCTTGCCTTCGCTGTCCGCAAGGGTGCCCGATACAGCCGAGCGAAAGAAAAGTACCAGCGACGAATTGCCTGGGACCGCTTTGGGCACGGACGGGTCGAGGTTGGCACTCTCAGGGCGGGCGTTGCTCAGCAAAAAGACGCCGTCCTGGTAGTCAAAGTTTTTGCCAACCTCGTCGCCCTCCGTAGGCAGCACATTGCCCGGATCGACAATGGCATACCAGTTGTTGGGTATCAACTTGCCCTGGGAGTCGCGCAGAGGATACGTGCGCCAGTTGTGTGGCTGGTCAGGCGTGTTGAGGGTATCGTTGGTGTAGGAACCCGAAAACTTGAGGCTGAAGGAAGTTGCAGGCGTTTCGCCGATGTTTTGGGCTGTGGGGGTGACGGTTGAACCGTCGATCGAGACCTTAGGCAGCAGTCTCTGGTTTTCGCCCCCACTGACGTCCGAGCCACCTGGGAAAGCATAAATCGTGGGCTCGCTGCCGTTTTCGCGGTATTTCGTATAGCCTTGTAAGCCGGTCTTCCTGGCAGCGTACCTGGCAAGCGGCCAGAGCAACAACGGTTTGCTCTGGCTGGCGCGCAGCCAGTTGGGCGAGTAGATCTCTTCCCCCAAAGGAGCTTTGACCCCGCCCAATTTCAATGCTTCCGAGCCGATGGAACTGCCCAAGCCGAAAGAGCGGGCGATTTCGGCAACTGAAGGCTCGCCTGTGCCTTCGTAGGCAAAAGCATTAAGACCCGCCAGCTGCACTTTCGCGCTGGGCTGGCTCGGATCGCTGCTGGTGATCGTCAGCGACGCGTAGTTTTCGCCGTTGGTGGTGTGGGTCGGACTGCCCGAGATAATTCCTGAACCCCGCTGGGGCGCAAATTGAATGGATAGTTCGTAAGCCTGCCCCGGTGCAATCGACAGAGGTAAAGCAGGGGCATTGAGAATCTGAAAATCGCTGGCGCGCTTGTAGTCGCTCGTGCGGCCATTGACGGCATTGACCACCTCATCGCAATCACCCAATACCAGTGAGGAAATGGTCAGTGTGCCTGCGCCCGAATTGGTGAGGGTAACGCTCTTTGGCGAGCGAATCTCCTCGTCCACCGTACTGAAGACAAGCCGACCCGTGACGATAGCTGCGTCTTCGGTGGTAACCACCAGCTTGCCCGACGTCTGAGCGGCCAGGGGTATGCTTAAAAAAGATGCGGTCAGCAACGAAAAAGAAAATGCGCACAACAGCATCCTTGAAGAAGGATGCAATGCGAGCTTGCGGTTATTCATTGGACTCGGTTCTCCGAACGGCAGTTAAGCAAGATAGAAGGCTTGTGCCAGGGACTGTTTTTGGACCTATATCTTCAATCTGTGAGCATCTGTGCTTTGTTCAGTGATTCTGATGGGAAAGAGCTGGATTCTACTTCCTGCTGGTACATATTAAACGGCTTGCCGTCCCAATACTGACGGGGAATGAAATGCAGGACAATTGCCCAGCGAGGTTTGCGGTTGTAGCCTCCCTGGTGCACTATTAGTTGGTTGGACAGTGTCATCGTGCCTGCCGATCCCAAGACCTGGGTGCTACGACGCTCGTTGTAGAAAATAGCCATGTCTCCAAACTGGTCGGAGCGCTTGACCTTCTCCTTACTCCAGGTGAGGGTGCGCCAGCGAACGTAAAACAAGTTCATGATTTTTCGCAGGACGTGGCGGTGGGAGCCGGGAATGACAGTGTAGGGACCATCTTCGCTACCGTTGACATCGCTTAGGTAAATGAACGCTTTGTAGCGTATGGTCAGTCCGTCGGTATGCAATCGCCGCTTTGTCTCACCATCGGGCATATCCAACTGAATCACCGCGCTTTGTGCTTGTAGCGATTCACCGGTCCTTTCCTCCAACATCTTTTGAACCGTAGCGAGCAACTGCGAAAAGCGTCGATCGAGTTTCTGTACATTGATAAACTGGACCATCCCCAGGTTGATGTCTCTCACCTCGGCGCGATGGTGCACATAGCATTTCCCCCCATCAACTTCCTCGTCGCGGTAGTGCTGCGGTGAAACCACATAGCTATGGCCCTGCAGATAGCCGTTGGCAAAATTAACGATATCCTGGCATGTTTCTCGCTCGAGAAAACCAGGAAGGACTTCGAATCCGGCGGCTGTGAAGCTATTGCTTGGCTGCCGCCGAACGTCCGATGCCATTTTCAGCACCTTGCGGACCATCCGGGCATAGTTGCGGGCATAGCTGACTAGACGACGCATTGGGCTCACTACTCACTCCTTCTACCTACACTGTGATTGTTCCGGCACAGGGAAAACGTAGTTACTATCTATAGCCGGATGAGTGTTGAAGCGTGGCTCGAGCTTACTTGTGGAAGCTGGCTCAAGCAAAGGACTTGCTATACAAGAAGGTTCTGGCAGGTCTTTTGCGATTTCACCTGTTCGGTGGAGCTGGGTTTACATGGCCCAGGTTTTATGGGATAAGTCTTTCTGATTGGAAATGGCTGCAGTAGGGCTTTACAGATCCCTTCCCCATGCCCACTTAGGAAAGCGAAAGCGTCTGTGCGCACCGACTGCACGGATCGCAGCAAAGTATCTAGCCGATAAATCTGTACAGGTTATGCCACTAAGCATTATCCCGTCACGGGTCTGGAGATTGCCATGAATCCTCTTTATATTCGTTTGCTTGTGATTTTCGCATTGCTGGTACCCCTTGGTTTGCAGTGCCGATTTGTTGAACAGGGTACAGCCTTTGCTGCCGCCGGCGCCATTACCGGCTTTTCGCCTACGAGCGGTTCGCAGGGGACCGAGGTGGTTATTGAGGGCAGTGGGTTCAACAATGTCAGTTCGGTGAAAATAGGCGGCGGTTCATTAAGTTACAAAAGAAACTCAGGCACCAAGATCACAGCCACAGTCACCAGCAACGCCCAAACCGGAAGCATCACTGTACAAACTGCGGAAGGTTTGCTGACCAGTGCTTCTGCGTTCACGGTGATTGAGCTGGCACCGACAATCACCAGTTTCTCGCCAACCAGTGGCCCCCCAGGAACAAAAATCATCATCCAAGGTTCAAGCTTTAACAGTGTGCAGTCCGTCAAAGTCGGCAGCGTCTATCTAGCGTATTCTCGCAATAGCGAAACCCAAATCACAGCCACCACAGCGGCCGGTAAATTGGACGGCAAAATCACCGTCACCACCCCAAACGGCTCGGCCACCAGTTCCGGCACCTTTACTAGCGATCCGCCAAGTGTCACCGGTTTTTCGCCCACCAGCGGCACTGCCCAACCCAAAACACAGGTCACCATCAACGGCGTCAACTTGCTCGGGGTGACCAGCGTCACCTTTGGCGACAACGACGGATTCGCGCAATTTACCCTGCCTTCACCCAGCCAAATCAAGGCCGATGTGCCCTGCACGGCCAGAAGCGGCAAAATCGGCGTCAGCACCGCCGAAGGAGTGGTCTACAGCAGTGGCAGCTTCACGGTGCCCGATGCAGGGGTTCCTGAGGAAGTGCCGACGCGCATCGCCTGCCTTTGGACTCCCGCAGCACCGGACGGATGGACTTCAGCCCAGTGGTGGGGACAAGCCATCTATGACAACGACCAGTCCGGGGAGGCCAGCCTCGAGATTGACTACGTGCAACTGTGGTGCAAGGTCGATGGTGTAGATACCAAACTAATCGACGATCAAGGGTCGGCCGCCGGCGGACTCTACATTCGCTATCCATGGTACGAAGGGGCTCCAGAGCACGATCCATTGCCCACCGAATACAACGCTTCGAGCGATTCTCTGAAGTTGAACATTTCTAACCACCCCCACAAAATCTGGCAACTCTGGGGCACGGGCGCCAGACCATCCTTTTCCTCCTCGGCTGTGGTCAACAATTGCCGCATCAAGGCCCGCTTCAAAGTCAGCGGTCCAGCCCTCGTCCAGTGGGGCGCCGATTGGTGGATCGACGCGACGGCTCAGCGCGAAGAAGTACTGGAGAACAACCGCGGAATGATGCGCACTAACTGGTACTTCTCTTCTTCGAACTGGTACGAAGTTTCTTACCCGTAAGTCGATCGCTGCCTGTACGACCTACCCTGCCGCCCTGGCAGGGTTTTTCGTCTGGATAGTGTCAACGATCGCATCGCGATAGGCCAGGCTCACCCGCTCCCAGCCGAAGCG
The DNA here is from genome assembly GCA_019359725.1 of Aphanocapsa lilacina HA4352-LM1. Classification (GTDB taxonomy): domain Bacteria; phylum Cyanobacteriota; class Cyanobacteriia; order Gloeobacterales; family Gloeobacteraceae; genus Gloeobacter; species Gloeobacter lilacinus. The sequence goes on from JAHHGR010000032.1 coordinate 9,263, forward strand.
GTTGGCGCTGCGCACGGCACGCTCTTGCCAGTCCTGGTGGAGGGCCTGCCTCAGACATTGAGCGTAGGCATCCGGGTCGGTGACGTCGCACAGCAGACCGCCCTCGCCGACGATAAGTTGCCGCATGGCGTCGTCGGTGGCGACAACGCCGCGGCCGCAGGCCATCGCCTCCAGATACGCCAACCCCCAGGGTTCATCGATCGAAGGAAGGGTAAATAGATCGCACGAGCGGTACACCGCGGGCATTTGGTCGTAGGTAAAAGTGCAGATGCGGTACCGCCCGGCACCCAGCAGCTTTTCAGCCAGTGACTCGTAATAGTCTTGATCCCGGCCGGTACCGCAGATAAGCAAGGAGACATCGGGCAACTTTGCCACCGCCTCGATAGCCAGATGGACTCGCTTGTGGCTGGTGCGGCGCAGCGAGGCAACGCACAGCACCACCGGGCCGGGAAGACCATGCTCAACTCGCCCGCCCGCAGGCGAGAAGCGCCCGAGGTCAACACCGTTGGGAATGATGCTGACTGTCTGGTTGGGGTGGCGGCGGCGGGCGAGTTGCACCATCTGTTCGGAGAAGACTACCAGGTGATCCGGCCGAAAACCCAGGCTGCGCGCCAGAATACGGCCGTTGTTGAGCAGTCCTGCGTGTTCGGTGTAAAGCATCGGCGTACCCGTTATGGCCCTTGTCGTCGCAGCCGCTGCCAGACCGCCGAGGTAATTGTTGGGAAAGATTAAATCGACGGGCTTTTTAAGCAAATGCATCAGGCAGGGGGAGTAGCTGGTCAGGTACTCCCACCACAACTCGGGAACTTTTGTAAAGCGTTGCCAAAGCGGCACCAGCAGGGGATGCCGAAAAACCGCACGCGAACGGGTGCGGGCAATCCCGCCTATTGGTGTGCTCCAGGGACCGCAGTCGGATTCGCACAACAACTCCACCTCAAAATGCTCGGCCAACCGCCGGGTCATTTCGATGGCAAAGATCTCGGAGCCGCCGTTGGAGTTGGCATTCGCATTCGAGTGGATGAGCGCTACCCGGTAAGGACGACCGCGGGGGCTCAGCGCACGCTCTTGTTGGGAAAGCATGTTTGTGTCCGTTTGCTTGGAGTCTTTAGAGCGATCCGCCGGAATCAGTAAGCACCTTTCCTGGCCACCACCACCACGATCGTCCGCCACAGTAGCGTCAGGTCGTAGGCGAGCGACCAATTCTCGACATACACCAGATCGAGATCCAGCATCTGCTCAAAGCTCAGCTCGCTGCGGCCACTCACCTGCCACAGACCGGTCATCCCCGGCATGACCGACTGGCGCAACGCCAACCGGGTACTGTCCACCACGGCGCGGGCGCGTTGGCAGTCGCGCTCCTGCAGGGGCCGCGGCCCTACCAGGCTCATTTCGCCCCACAGGACATTGAAAAGTTGAGGCAGCTCATCGAGGCTCGTGCGGCGCAGAAATTGCCCAAGGCCGGTGACGCGCGGATCATTTTTCATCTTGAAGAGCACGCCGCCCTCCGACTCATTGAACTGCTCGAGGCGCTTGAGCTGTGCCTCGGCATCGGCGACCATGGTGCGGAACTTCCAGACCAAAAAGGTTTGGCCCCCCACTCCCATGCGCTTCTGTCTGAAGAAAACCGGCCCTGGTGAATCCAGGCGAATGGCAACGGCGATGAAGGCAAATACAGGGGACAACAGCAGCAGGCCGGCCGCCGCACCGAGAAAATCCAGCAGGCGCTTGCCCAGCAGCTGGTGCTGCAGGCTGCGCACTTCGGTCTTGCGTGTAAGAGTGTCCATAGGTTATTGCTTCGAGGCTGAAGAAATAGGCTCAACGAGTGTGCCCCTGGGCACCGAAAGTTTTTTGGAGCGTCGGCCGGGCAACTTGGCAAGCAGGCTGGCGGCGAAGGCAAGATACACAACCAGCACCACGGCGACTTCTGCAGCGATGGGCAGTGGGACAAGCAAGGTAGCTCCCACGGCCGCCGCCGCCGCCGCGGGCGGCAGTAGAATTGGCCGGGCCAGGGCCCGCAACGGCCACCCGGAGGTGCGGCACACAGCAAGCCAGAACCAGCCTGCCGCGCCGATGCCCATGACGATGGCGACGGCAATGGCGACGCCTTGAATGCCGCCCAACCAGGCGCCGACCAGGTAAGCCGGGATGGTGATGGGTACCAATGCCCAGTTGATCCGGGCGTTGATGTCGGGCTTGCCGGCGGCGGTGAGAGAGGTGCCAAGAATTTGCATTATGCCACGCACGTAGGCGAACCCCAGTACCGTCTGGAATATGGCCACGGCTGCATCCCACTCAGGACCGTACAGAAACGGAATGAGCCAGGGGGCGATCACGAAGGAGAGGGCATTGATTGGAGCTACGATTAGACCATACTTTTCTAGAGCGCTGGCAACGTAGGTTTGCCGAGCCTCCGGGTCGAGTTTCGAAAGCTCGGAAAAATGAACACGATTGGTCTTGGCAGCGGCGAAGACGGGGACCATCGCCAGCTGGTAAGCAACGTTGTAGTATCCCAACGCCTGGGCTCCCAGCAGCCGACCGATGACCATGTTGTCGCCGCTGGTATTCATTTGGGCAGCCATGCTGATGCCCAAGATCCCGGCGATGAATCGGCGAACCTCACGAATGGCCTGAGGGTCGGGCCAGAAGGAGTAGGTGAAGCGGTAGCCGCTCAACCGGCGACGGGTTAGCGCATCGGCGCAGGCGTAGCTCACCTCGGCCGCAGCGAAAGCCCATGGGCCTGCTCCCAGCAAACCGCAGACGCTTGCCCCTAAAAGGCGGGCCAAACCGGCGGCGGTGTCGCTCATGGCTATCTGCTTGAAGCGCTGCTGCTGCAGAAGGACTGCATCGTGGGAGCCCGTACCGGCGTTGATCAAAAACACGGTCGCGTGCAAGGCGGTCAAGGGCCAGAGAATCGGTTCGTTGAAAAACAGCGACAGCGGATAGCCGGCCAGCGACTGGACTACAAATAGGACGACCGAGATGTTCACTCCCAGGCTGTAGACCGCATCGACCAGAGGCTTGTCCTCCAGGCCCCGCTGCACCAGCACAGAGGCAATCGCTCCGTCACGAAAATGTCGCGAGAAGTTCGTCAGTACCAATACCATCGCCCAGAGGCCAAAGTCGCTCGGGGCGAGCAGCCGAGCCAGCAAAAGCTGCATGAGGAACTGCGAGCCCCGGTCGAGCACAAAGCCGCTCAACAACCACATTCCGCCCTTGGCCAGCCGCCCGTGCAAGGGCAGCCGCCGCACAACCGGCTCCAGCCAGCGAGGGGACTTCAGTCGGTGCATGATCTTCTCGGTAGACAACCGTTTGCCAGCTCAAGAGCGAGAGGTCGGAGAATCACCGACAGTATCTGCCAGCGGGGTAAACAGTTTGGCCCGCAAAAACCGGCGCAGTCCCAGGCGCCAGACGTTGCGGCCTTGCTCCGGTGAGACCACACACGTCACACGGCGCAACAGCCGGCCGATGACATCCCTGGGTCGAACCTGGGTCTCCAACGCTTCTTGGAGAGTCAAAGCGACCATCCGCCAAGCAGAACAAGTGCGAACCCCTTCATTGAGGGCAAGCATGGCCAGATACTGGCCGTCGCTTTCCAGGTTGTACCGTCCGGCAAAGCCATGTTTTTCGGCTGCCCTGTTGACAAACTCGGCCACAGCTCTGTACGACGCCAGGGCGTGGTCGAAATTGCCGCTGCGGCTGCGCCGGTTCTTGCCGTGGATTCGGTAATACATCAGCGGCTCGCCGCTGACATAACCAACCTGCCCATAAAAGGGCACTGTGGCCACCAGATAAGTGTCGGCACCGCCGTTGAAGGAGCGGCCCGCCAGGACGATCTGCCGGTTGGGCACGGGTAAAACCTGCTGCAGCACCACGCGCCGGTAGCAGAGCCCGGAGGTGATGGCACAGGGATAACGCCCCCAAGAAAGCAGCATGCGGCAGACGTCGCCTTGTACAAAGCTTTTTGGACCCTGGCCAATCACGGCATTTTCACTGTCAACAATCGTCCAGGTGTGCGAGATCTGCAGCCAGTCGGGGTGTTCGTGAAATGCGCGAACCACTTTTTTGAGCTTATGCTCGTGATAGTAATCATCGGAGTCAAGAAAACAGATGATCTCTCCGCGGCTGTGGTGGAAACCGACGTTGAAGGCTTCCCCTTGACCAGAGTTGGTCTCAAGAAAAATGGGCTTGACTTTGTCCCTAAATGAACCGATAACTGCACGGGAGTTGTCGGTCGAAGCATCGTCGACAACAATAATCTCAAACGAACGATAGGTTTGCTTCAGGACGCTCTCAATGGCTTGGCCGACATAGCGGCTGTAGTTGAAGTTACATATGATCACACTGACGAGGGGTTCTACCTCCCCAAGCGCAGAACGCTTGAGGCAATCTTGGTTGCTTTTCATTGAAGGGGGCTCGCAGGAATTGGAGTTAATCAGTACGCATCGCGACACTGCGGCCAAAAGACGGCTGTACGGATCGATTATCTAGAGCAGAGCTTTGGCTTCTGCACAACATGGTGCACAGCAAAATAAACGACATACGGCTGGTGTCAAAGGCGACTGGCAAAGACAAGATCATAAACAGCAACATAGTCCACAATACACAGTCCGGGCGGTCCGCGCGTGTTCGCCAGAGCCAGCTCGAATACAGTACGCCGAACAGCCCGAACAAGGTAGTTCCCACCAGTCCACTGCAGTAGAGCAGCGAGCCGAGCAAGAAACTGTGGCTTCCAACTTTCGCCGGTTCGTAGCCGGGGATAACGGTGCGACCCGGAACACCGTGGCCGAAAAGCAAACTGTCCTCCAGACTGTCGAGCGTTCTTTGGTAAATCAACGAGCGGGCTTCCGTCGATTTACGGCGCAAATTTGCGCTCGACTCAGCAGATTGTTGATAAGTCTCCACCAACCTGTCTGTGATAGGCGGCACCGAGAGGACACCGAAACTGGCGATCGCGAACAGGCCGACAAACGCGATCCCCAGAGGCCCCCTGCCGGCGATCAAAAGGTAGCGCAGACCGACAAGCAGTACCAGCACTGCTAGCGAGGAGCGCGCCCCGTCGATGAGCAGACCGAACAGTGCTGCTGAACCCAAAAGTAGGGGCCAGGATCCTGGTCCGCTCAGCGCGAAAAGACAAATAGCCGCCATCGCCTGTCCACCGAACTCGGGGTGGCCAAAAAAGGCACCGAACCGCGACGTGCCGATGAAACTCGTACCGTTGGTGGCATCAAAAAGGCGCAGATAGTTGCTGTCGCCAATTCCCTCAACAAACCGCTCCTGCTTGGCCAACAGTAGACCGGTCAACGATCGGCCGACCGGGATTCTCGATTCGCCGATGACAAAGTGCCCGAGAAACCATACCGACAGAACCACAGCCATCAACAACGCCAGGGCCCATAAAACCACCTTCAAGCGCACGCGAATGCTGTTGCTCTGGATGTACCAGAGTACAAGTCCACCACCGATCCACAGCAGTGAAGGCGAGAGAAGCGTGTTGCCGGTGATCTTATCGACGTGGAGATTGGTGTTGACTGTAACGTACACTCCAAAAGCCAACAAAGCCCAGATCTCGGGTCTGGGGGCCTTCAAACGAATCCGGCCGTACCGCCACAGTTCAGAAGCAATCAGACCGCCGATGAGCAGCAGATAGATGTAGCCGAAGCCTACGGCCCACCACAGGGGCAATAGCGCAATGATCCCAAAAACGACGCGCTCGGAATGGGTTGCTTCATCCCAGGCGGATCGGAGTCTTTCTTTGAGGCTGGCTGGGGCCGCAATCGGTCTATCTAGGGTGGGTGGGTACATTAGGAATCGGCTGCCGACTGAAGGGCTGGGCGCTCGTAGCGATAGCGGTAGGCGTCTTTTACAGATTCGCTGCCGTTGATGACCAGGCTAATGCTGCTGCCAAAGCGCTGCAATGTATAAAGACTGCTGTTAACCGAGTCGCGATTGCTGACCCCCGAGCGCACTACAAACAGCACATTGCGGATCGCCGCAGCGATGAGCTTGGTCTCCGCCACCAGATCCTCTGGGGCCGTGTCCAGCAGAATGTAATCGTAGCCGCCGGTCTGCTCAAGTTCATCCAGGTAGCGGACAAACTGGCCTCGGGCAATGTATTCACCTACGGACATGCCCGAATCCGGCAACCGTGCCGGCAAAAAGTTCAGCGACGGTGCCAGGGCCACCGGTTGGCTACCTTGCTCGTCCACCTGCAGCCGCCGCCCCAGTCCAGCCTGTCGAAAATCGGCATCGACCACCAGAACCCGAAAGCCCAGTTCGCGCAGCGCCTTAGCCAGGCCAAGGGTGACCGTCGTTTTGCCTTCGCCGACGCCGGCACTAGTGATCATCAGCCGCCGGTTCTCCAGGGGGAGCAAGCTGACCACCGAGGCTAGCTGCCGGAATTCTTCCGCCTGAGCGCTCAGTGCCGCAGATTCTTTGAGCTTTGGAATGCGTGCGAGCACCGGCAGACCGGTACCTTCGAGTTCTCGCAGCGCCAGCAACGGATTGCGCCGTTCCAGCCACAATGCCAGAGCGACGCTGCCGGATAGCATCGCCAGTAGCCCCCCCAGGGCGACGACCCAGCCCCTCGGGCTGGGTTTGGAGTCCACCGCCGGCGCGTCGAGAATCTGCACATTCGGATAGGCGTCGAAGGCGTTTACCTTGGCCTGCTGCACCTGAGCCACCAGCCCCCTGTAGACGCCTTCGGCAATTTCGTAGCGCCGGGTCAACTCCCGCAGCTGGCTCTGGCGGGGGGCAAGAGCGCGCAGCTGTGCCTCGATGGAGTCTATCCTTCCTTGAAGGCGTTCGGCCTGCCGACGTTGGGCACCCCCTTCCGCCTGCGCCTGAATCAGCTGCAAAATCAAATCGATGCGCGAATCTCGGTAGTTGTTGCCGCCTAGCGAGGTGTTGACATTGGCAGCATCGGGCACGATGCCGTCGACTTGTTGCTTAATTTTGCCCATCAGCTCCTCGCGCTGCAGCTCCAGGGATTTAACCCGCAGATTTTTGTCGGTGTAGAGCCCTCGGGCCTGGGCAAGCTGGGTTTCAACATCGGCCAACCTCTGACGCAGTACCTGGAGACCTTTGTCTTCCCCAAGGTTGAGGGCAGCCGTCGCCCGCTGCAGATTCATCCCGACGGCGCGCTCCAGGCTGCTGGCGCGCTGGGTAGACGCTTCCGCCTGGGCTAAAGTCAAAGTTTGCGTGGAGCGAAGTGCGTTAAGGGCCGTCACCAGGCCGCGCGTCTGCTCGTCGGCGTCCACCAGGCCTGTGGATTGCTTGTACTGAGAAAGGGCACGCTGAGCTTTTTGCAGCTCGTCTTTGGCCCGTTGCATTTCTTCGCGGCTAAACTGATCGCGGCGATTAGCGTCGTCAATGCGCAAATCGTTGAGGCGTTGCTGGTAGGACTTCAGTACCGCCTCAGCCCTCTGTCTTGCCAGCTCGGGGCTTGAACCTTTAGCTTCAAAATCTAGAATGGTCGATTGGTCTCCGGCTTTGCTTTTAAAGAGCTTGGAATACTGCTCCAAGCGCTCGAACTTCTGCTCACGCTCCGGATCTTGCAACCAAACCGGCCGCAGGACATCCTCACTCATCAAAATGTTCGACTGAATCCCAGTGGGGTTGATTTCGCTTGAAAAGGTCAGCCCTTGCTGCTGCAGGTTACCAAGCGGGCCAAGGCTGGCACTTAAATTGCTGCTGGTGTTCGGCAAAATCAATTGGGCGGTCGCAGTCCAAGTGCGTGGGTAGAACAAAGCTATACCCACCGTCGCAGCCAGCAAAACACCATTGAGCACCAGCAGAGGACGCCAGTGACGACGGCCAATCGCAACGACACTACTCATAGAACGAACTTCCTTTTAGCTAGCTTGGCTAGGTAAGCTGTGGGTAATAATAGTCGGCGCAACCACCGAAATATCTAGCGGAACAGCCACACGAAGGGCATCAGCAACGGCTGGATCAAGCTCAGAAATCCTTCGGCGTTGGCCGGGGAGCCGGCGTCGACCACGATGCTGTCGTCCTGGAGCAGCTTGGGATCGTTGGTGCCGTCCATCACCTGGGCGACGGGGAAATTCTGGGCCGTGCGCTGGCCATTGGTCGGATCGGTGCGAATCAAAGTCACCTGGCGACCACCGCGCAAGAAAGACTCGCCCGAACCGCCCGCCGCGGTGAGCGCTCCCGCCAGGGTGGTGCCGGGCCGGACTTTGACCGGGCCGACCGCATTGCTGGGTAGATCCTGACCGGAGACGTAGACGGTAATCTGCTCAGGAGCCAACTGCGAAGGCAGGTTGGCCATCTCGTACTGCCCCGGGCCAAGACTTGCGACGACGATGCGATCGCCGCTAATCACCGGGACATCCTGCCCCAGGGGTAGACGCGTGCGCTGGCCGTTGCGCTCCAGTTCGATTTGGGCCAGGTTTGCGTCGGGGCGCACTCCCCCCGCCTCTTTAATGGCGTTGTAAACAGTGCGTACCGCTCCAACTTCCAGCTTGGTGGCCACTGAAGCGGGCGGCTGCAAGGTCACCAGACCGGGCCGGTAGACGGCACCGCTGACGTCGACGGCGACCGAACTCATCGACAGCAGGCGCACGTGCACATCGGGTACGCGAATGTACTCGCGCAGCCGCTGGGCAAGCTCCTGCTGCAACTCGGCTTCCTCGCGACCCGCTGCCGGAATGCGACCCAGCTGCGGAACAAAGATGTTGCCGTCGGCACTGACTACAAAGCCCTGGTCACCCGCAGAACTGAACTCTTCGCCGTTTACCACGGTCACCGAGACCCGGTCGTAGGCGCTCAGGGTCATCGCTGAAGCCGACCCGACCAGCGCCGATGCGCTCCAGAGGGCCAGCAAACCAGAATGGACCATCCACGCACGCCAGTTGCGCATTTGCATTGTTGCTCTCCTGCCATTCAGGCCATCGTCAGTGCAAAAAAATACGCAAACGGCCTCCCTTTCGAGAGACCGTTCAAGCGCACTCAGAGGTGTCGTCTCAAGCAGCCCGCCGCGGCTCTTAAACCGCATCCAGCAGGAAACTTCTCCCTGCTTTACTCTGTGCTCTTCGATTTGCAAGTGTTTACAAAGTAACTACGTGTTTTCGCGTAGTCAGTATCACAGAGCACAGAGGCATCGAAAAACGTGGAATAGCTAACTTTCAACCCCAGGGATCGGTAGAAGCTCACTGTTTTGGATTAAGTGTGAAGCAGATAACGCGTTTGCATTGTTCCTACCCCCTGGTGCCATCCAAACTTTTGATGCCCAAAAGCCGCTTTTCAGGTACAAAAGCGCTCGCGAGCGACGGGATCCTCTGCTTAGACAGATTAGCAAATCCAGTTAGTAGTTAAGTGCTAATTTTTATAACGGGCTTGCGTCGTATACCTAACGTTTGATAAGGTTCTGGCTGTTAATACTTCGTTTTTCTCGCAGGATTGTGTCGAGAGGCCGCAGCTTGTTCATCCTAGCTGCCTACGTGAAGGAGTGTGTGCTCGCTGGACCGGTTTGGCAGGTGCCTTCTGAAGCACCCTCCACTGCTAGGTTCCAGGCTTATTGGACTTTCGGCATGGGTGACCTCTGAGCTTTGCCCCCTTCAAGTATGCTAGTTTGCCTCTATAGTCAAATTTGATGGTTCTGTGGGCTCTTCTGGATGATTGGTCGCTTCGGAGTGTGTTCTTTCAACAGCCTCTCAGCCACTGGAAGGTCCCCAGGTAATCCCTGCCCGCGCGAGAGGCATTTTTACAATCATAGCAAGCCACGCGCTTCGGAGCCGGTCATCCTCAGCGGAGAGGTGGGCGAGCATCTTTCTTTCGAGCACTTCTAGGGCCTCAGGCCGGGAAAGAGTTATGCCGGGCAAGCGCAGCAAGCGAGGTAAGGTCGATCGGTTCCACTGCCCCCATTGCGAGGCCCGTCTGTGGCGCCTCGGTAGCCAGAAGTACCACCTGTTCTACACCCACCTTTCGGAGATGACCGCAGAGGGTGGGATTCCACGCAAGCAGGCTGCTTTGCTCATCAGCCAGAAGGGCGAGTACGTCGATAACTGCGCGTGGTTGGAGGAGTTTTTTTGCGGCGAGCACGGCAAGATGTGGATGCTGGTGCGCCAGAGCAGCGAAGGCGTGCTTACCGCAACAGTGCCTTCTGAACACGACTGGAAGCGCACTACCGGTACGCTTTTTCCCAACCGGCCCAATCCTTCCGTCAGTGAGTTTACCTACCGAATGAGCCGAGGAGCCGGCTAGCGGCAGGCATCGCTAGTTGACCGAGCGCACCTGCGATTCGTAGAGAGCGTGGGCCTCGTAGAACCATTCAAACAAGGTGTTCAGTGCCCGCTGGTTGAGTCCTGCGACCTCAAGGTCATCCGCCTCAAGCAAAGCCTGGGTGACATGCAGGCAAAGATGAGCGGCGTCGCGCAGGTGGGTGAAGTTGACGCGACCGCGCACCTGGGCAGCGCGCGAATTTTCTAGTTGCAGATCGAGCCAGCTTCCCGGTGGCACGAGCAGCCGAATTTTGCGGGCCGGGTCGCTCATAAACTGCAGCCCCTGCCACCGGGCGCGCTCGTCGAGGTTGTCGGCACTCTTAAGAGGCACAGGCCCCCCCTGGCGGTTAAGCATCGAGCGCAGTGTCTGGCGGATAGAGACTAGCTCGCTATGCTCCGGAAAAGCCGCCAGCTGTTCTTCGACGATATCGACCAACCGGCGCAAATAGGGTTGGGACTCTGCAACGTAGGTTTCAAAGCTGTGGGGTTTTTCGATGAGATAGAGCAGCGTGACCCCTACCCGATAAAGCTGATCCAGTACAAATCGCGATGCTACCGTGTCGCGATAGACCTCCAGGGCAGTATGGGAGTAGTAATGGCGGACCATACGGGCAAAGAGGGCAGCCACAGTCACATTCAAGGTGTTCGGCTCTTTGTAGCGTTGCACAGCGGCCTCGACCCGCTCGAGCTGCCTGTGCAGAATCCGGGCGGATTTTAGGAATGCTTTGGCCAGGCCTGCCTCCGTCCGCTCCAACTTGCGTAGTTCGGGCAAGTTGAGCCTGTGGGAACCGGCTTGAAGGTTCTGGGTATACTCTTGAGACACAGATAAAGTGAAAGTGTAGGATGGCAGCCCTTATATAGTAGCGGTCCGGGGCGCTTCGCTATAGTCCGCAGCAAATTGATACATACCGTTAACCTGGAACTCGCTCCACAGGTACCGGTCCTATCCTGTACGTAGGCAATGGTCAAACAGCGAGGCAACCGTGAGCTATACCCAGCAGTTGGCACACTTGAGCGCCATGGACTACGTGGTTGTCGGAGTGGCTCTGTGCTACCAGAAAAATGCGGAGGGCAAAACCGATCCCGTGCGCGTGGTGGAGCCTATCCCGGCGACCGCGCTCGAGGCGATGAGCCGCGGCAACCGTACCTCCTACCTCAAGATTTATGCCACCACGCTCGGTGCGGTCATTGTCGATCAGCGTCCGGTGCTACCTACGGACATTCTGGGCGAAGATGCCCGTGTCTGCCACGATTTTCTGGGCCGCACCCAGGCGGCCGCCCGCACCTACAAAGCCAAAAGCGACCTGCGCCTGGTGCCTGTGGGGGAGGTTTGCACTCCTGAAATGGGGCAATTCCGGCTTCACTATGATCCTGCCTTCCGCCGCATTCTGGGGGGGGAGCGGCTCATCAGCGACAGCGACAACGTCAAGCAGCACAGCCACACCCACAAAACGCTGGTTTGAGTGGACGGGGCGGGCGTGAGTTGCCTTGACGATTTTTGGGATTATCTGGAGCGCGAACGTCGGCTGCAGCCTGCCACCTGCCGGGCCTACCGCTGCGATCTCAAGCAATGGTTCGGCTATCTCCAAACAGCCAATCCCCTCGAAGCGCGGCCGGAGCAGTTGCGCAGCTATCTTGTCCAGCTTGGCGATCGGGGGATCGGTCCCGGCACGTTGCGCCGCAAGCGCAGCAGCCTGCGGGTGTTCTATGGGTATTGGCACCGGCAGGGCGCCATCGCTGCCGATCCGGCTGCGGCTTTGCCGACAGAGACCTCGCGTGGGCCTGGGCTGCGGCCGTTGCGCCCGCAGCAATTGGAAGTCCTGCTGGGTGCGGTGGGCGATGACGCCTTCGATGTCTGCCATCGGGCCTTGATCCTGGCCCTGTATGCGGGTGGATTGCGTTCAGCGGAGGTGAGTGCAGCCAATTTGGAGAACCTGGACTGGGAGCGAGCGCTGTGGCGGCTGCCGCAACGCGACGTCCTGTTGGATCCGCGCTTGTATGCTGCCCTTCTGGACTACCTTCGGTGTGGTAGGCCAGGTTTGGCGACCAGTATCGCCGAGCGGGCTTTGTTTATCTCTCGGCGCGGTCATCGCTTGAGCGTGCGTGCCCTGCAGGCGCACCTGTCCCGCTGCGGAGTCACTGCACAGCAGCTGCGCCACAGCTACGCCGCCCACCTGCTGGAGGGGGGAGCCGATCCGGTAGACGTGCAGGCGCTGCTGGGCCTGCGCTCGACCCAGGCTGCTGCAGGCCGACAAAGCAACGCCGCCCAGGGCCTTCGGCGCGTCTACGATCTGGCCCATCCGCGCAGCGGTCTGCACAAAAGATAACCGACACAAAGGCCCGTTCTTGAAAAGAAGAAACGGCCTGGATTATCAATTGTCAACTCTGCGCGGTGTGCATCAACCGAAGCGACCGGAGATATAATCCTCGGTGCGCTTGTCTTTAGGAGAGAAGAAGATCTCCTTGGTGGGACCATTTTCGACCAGTTGGCCGATGCGGCTCTCGTCGGTGTTGAAAAAGAGGGTGTTCTGGGAGACGCGGCCCGCCTGCTGCATGTTGTGGGTCACGATGATAATCGTAAACTGATCGCGCAGTGTCTCGATGAGTTCTTCGATGCGCAGCGTAGCGATCGGGTCGAGGGCCGAGCACGGTTCGTCCATCAAGAGCACGTCGGGATTGACCGCCAGGGAGCGGGCGATGCACAGGCGCTGTTGCTGGCCGCCCGAAAGACCGAGGGCCGAAGTCTTGACTTTGTCTTTGACTTCGTTCCAGAGGGCGGCTCTGCGCAGGCTCGTCTCGACGATTTCGTCGTAATTGCCCTTAAATCCAAACACCCGCGGCCCGTAGGTGATATTGTCGTAGATGGTCATCGGAAACGGGTTGGGCCGCTGGAAGACCATACCGACGCGGCGGCGCAGACGGGTGATGTTGACTTTGGGATCGTAAATGTTTTGACCGAACAGTTCGATCTGCCCGTCGATGCGTACCTTAGTCTCCGCCTCGGCGATGCGGTTGAGGGCCTTGATAAAGGTGGATTTGCCACAGCCGGAGGGACCGATAATCGCCGTGACCGACTTGGCGGGAAGATCGACGCTGATATTATCCAGGGCCTTTTTGGTGCCGTAGAAAAAGGCCATGTTGCGCACTTTATAGGCGGTAACGGCCTTGGTGGGAACCTGATCGGCTTGAAGCTGCTCGCTGCTCATGGCGGAAGTATCCCAATTTTAGAAACGACGACGGAAGACATAGCGGGAGATGATGCTGATGGCCAGCACCAAGATCAGTAGCAGGAGGGAAGCTCCCCACGCCTTGCGCTGCAGATCTGCGTAGGGTGTGGTCGCGTAGTTAAAGATTAACACCGCCAGCGAAGCGGTCGGCTGGCCCACCTTGTCGATCCAGTACTGGCTGAACAGCGCGGTAAACAGCAGCGGTGCCGTCTCACCGGCGGCGCGGGAGACCGCGAGCATCACGCCGGTGATGATCCCCGGCAGGGCCGCCGGGACGATCACTCGGGCAGTCGTGTTAAAGCGATCGGCTCCCAGCCCCAGCGAGCCCAGACGCAACTCCCAGGGCACCAGTTTGAGCGCTTCTTCGGTCGTGCGCACGATGATGGGCAGCATCAAGATGGCGAGGGCGAAGCCTCCCGCGTAAGCCGAGAAGGTCTTGGTGGAGAGCACCACCACGCCGTAGGCGAATACACCAATGACGATCGAAGGCACACCGGCCAGAACGTTGACCCCGAAGCGGATCACTTCAATGATCCCCCGATCGTCGCGGGCGTACTCAGAAAGAAAAATACCCGAAAGTACCCCGAAGGGGACGCTGATCAGTGCGGCAATTCCCACCATCAGCAGCGTGCCCTGAATGGCGTTGCCGAAGCCGCCACCGGGGGTGCCGGCCGGGGCGGGCAACTTGGTGAAGATGTCCGGGCTCAAGGAGGTGAACCCCTGGATGAGCACGTAAATCAGCACCGAGAAAAGCGGGATGATCGCAAAGAACGTAAAGACGACCGACAGGGTGGTCATGCTGGTCGTAAACAGCGCCCGCCCCGGTTCGAGCGGGCTTGTCAGATCGTCGGAAACCGGCTGTTCGGGCCTAAGGGAGGTTGTCATGGCGGTTTAGTTGCGCTCCAGCGAGACTCTGCGCACGATCAACTCGGCGACGATATTGACCAACAGCGTGATCACAAACAGCAGCAGAGCTGCGAAAAACAGCGCGCCGATGTGCACCGCTGTGTTGGCCTCAGCAAACTCGTTCGCCAGCAAAGCAGCGATCGTGTAGGCAGGGGCAAAGATCGACGTGTCGATTTGCGGCGTGTTACCGATGACCATGGTGACGGCCATCGTCTCGCCCAGGGCGCGGCCAAGGCCCAGGATGCAGGCGCCGACGACCCCCGAGGAGGCCGCAGGCAGGAGCACCCGGAAAATCGTCTCCCAGCGGGTGGCGCCGAGGGCCAGCGAGCCGTTGCGCAGACTGCGCGGGATCGCCTTGAGCACATCGCGGCTGATGGAGGCGATGGTGGGCAAAATCATGATGGCCAGCAGCACGCCCGCCGTGAGCAGGCCCGGCCCATAGGGCACACCGAAGATCGATTTGCCGCCAATCTGGATCCAGCCCAGGGTTTGATTTAAAAACGTTTCGACCGCGCGGACGATCGGGATCATCACGAAGATACCCCACAGTCCATAGACGACGCTCGGAATGGCGGCGAGCAACTCGACCATGAAGGCGATGGGAGTGAGGATCCACTCCGGCAAGAAGTCCTCGGTCAAGAAGATCGCAATACCCAGGCCCACCGGCACCGCCAGGAGCATGGCGATGGCGGAACTGGCGATTGTCCCAAAGACGAAGGTGAGCCCGCCAAACTCCTCGACGACCGGATCCCAGGTCGAGTTGACCAGAAAACCGAGGCCGAATTTGGAGATGGCGGGCATTGCATCGCGGGCGACCACGAACGCCATCCAGAAGAGGGTGCCGACGACGGCCAAAGCCGCCACCAGGAACACACCGCGGGCAATAGTGTCGGGTTGTAAAGAACCCCCGCCGGCGGTCAGGTTCTCGGGAGCTTCAAGCTGGTTCGATGGTTGCGTCTGCATGATTATGAGATAGCGAGTGGTCAGCAGCGGTTATTTGAGCTGCTCGGCCGCCTTGATCACGTTCTTGGCGACGGCCGGAGGTATCGGGGTGTACTTGAGCGGCTCGACGTACTGTTGGCCCTCCGTCAAGGCCCAGGTGATGAACTTCTTCAGTTCGGCGGCCTTGGCCTTGTCGTTGCCTTCTTTGTACACCAGCAGCCAGGTGAGGCCAACGATCGGGTAGGAACTCGCCCCGTCCGGATCCTCGATGAAGACCCGGAAATTCTCCGGATACTTGGTACCTTCGAGGGCGGCTTCGGTCGATTTCACCGTCGGCAGCACGAACTTGCCTTCGCGGTTTTCGACCGCGGCCACCGACAGGTTGTTTTCGGCAGCAAAGGCGTACTCAACGTAGCCGATGGCACCGGGGGTCTGCTGCACCTGGGCGGCAACACCCTGGTTGCCCTTGCCGCCGATGCCGGTGGGCCAGTTCACCGAGGTGCCCTTGCCGACTTTCTCGGACCAATCGGAGGATTTGATGGCCGACAGGTGGTTGGTGAAGATGAATGTCGTGCCGGAGCTGTCGGAGCGGCGCACCACGGCGATGGGCAGATCGGGCAGCTTGACGTCGCGGTTGACCGAGGCGATGACCGGGTCGTTCCACTTGGTGACCTTGCCCAGGTAGATATCGGTCAAAACGACGCGCGTTAGCCGCAGTCCCGACTTCACACCGGGCAGATTGTAGGCAATTGCCACAGCACCGGCGGTCATGGGCAGCATCAGCATCTTCGAGGAACCGCCGACTTTGGCCAGTTGCTCGTCGTTCATCGCCGCGTCCGAGGCGCCAAAATCAACCGTTTTGTTGGTGATCTGGTTGATGCCGCCGCCGCTGCCAATACTTTGGTAGTTGATTTTGACATCGGGGTTCTTCTTGTTGTACTCGAAGAACCACTTTTCATAGAGGGGAGCCGGAAACGTCGCACCGGCACCGCTGAGGGTCAGCGCGTGGGCGATCTGGGTAAGCAGGGGAGAAGCGAGTGAAGCGAGGGCCGCCGTCGCTACAAAAGCCCTGCGGGTCCACTTGTTGGTCTGCATGGGTCTCAACCTTTTTTGTCTGGGGAACGTTGTTGTCCAGCACAGTAAACACTAAGCGCCCCCAGGGTAACGAAATTTGATTAAGGTAAGGTTAACAATAGTCAGGGAGCGCCCACACGCGGGTGGTGACCGAATCGTTGGCATCACCTGCATTACAGGCGATGCGCAGGCAACGGGCGAGCGATGTGTCGCCGGCATACCGACATTTACGGTGTTCTGACGACGCGCGGCGGGCGGGGCGGGGGATGAAATAATGGAGCCATGCGCATTCTTGTCAGCAACGACGACGGCATCCTCGCCCAGGGTATCCGCACTCTGGCCAATACCCTCCATCGCGCCGGTCATACTGTGACGGTGGTCTGCCCGGATCGCGAGCGCTCGGCCACGGGCCATGCCCTCACGATGCACAAGCCCCTGCGCGCCGAAGCGGTCGAAAACCTTTTCGAGCCGGGACTGGCGGCCTGGGCGATCAACGGCACCCCCTCCGACTCGGTGAAGCTGGGTCTTGACGCGCTACTGGGCGAACGACCCGACTTGGTAGTCTCGGGGATCAACTGCGGAGCGAATTTGGGCTCGGATGTCCTGTACTCGGGCACGGTCTCGGCGGCCATGGAAGGGACGATCGAAGGCTTACCGAGCATTGCCGTTTCGCTCGCGAGCCGCAGCCGCTGCGACTTTCAGCCGGCGGCCGATTTTTTGGTGCGCTTTGTGCGCGCTCTGGAGGTGCAGCCGCTGCCGGAGGCGTTCTTGCTCAACGTCAATGTGCCGGCCCTTCCGGAAAGTGAGATCCTCGGCGCGCGCGTCTGCCGTCTGGGGATGCGCCGCTACCGCGACCAGTTTGTCAAGCGCGTTGACCCGCGCGGGGTCAACTATTACTGGTTGGCCGGGGAGGTGATCGAATCGGAGGAAGCCCCCGACAGCGACGTGGTCGCCGTGGGCGAGGGGTGTATCGCGATCACCCCGCTCAAGTACGACCTCACCTACGAACCGGGGATCGGCTTGCTGGGCGCCCGGCAGTGGGAGAAAATTTTTGGTCCCCTCGCGGGCGGCTAACCATCCTCGGTGCGCTCGTAGGGTGCTTTCCAGTCGGGCTTCACCACCTGACGGCTGCGGGCAATCACCAATCCGCTGGGCACATCCTCGGTGACGGTGGAGCCGGCGGCGACGGTCACCCCGTCGCCCAGTTTGAGCGGAGCCACCAGGCAGGAGTTGGCGCCGGTACGCACCCCGTCGCCGATTTCGGTGTGGTGCTTGTGTTTGCCGTCGTAATTGACCACGATCGTGCCGGCGCCGAAGTTGACCTGCTCGCCGACCCTCGCGTCGCCCACATAGCTCAGGTGCGCCGCGTTGGTGTGATCGCCGATGGTGGCGTTTTTGATTTCTACGTAGTTGCCGACCCGACAGTGGGAGCCCACATCGGCACCGGGCCGCAGGTGCGAGTACGGACCGACGGTGGAGTGCGCTCCCACGCGCGAACGGTGCAGGACCGAGTAGAGAATTTCGGTGCCCGTCCCCACAACCGTATCTTCCAGCAAGGTCCCGGGACCGATGCGGCAGCCTCCGGCGATGCGGGTGGCGCCGCGCAGGTGGGTCTCCGGCTCGATCACCACGTCCGGTTCGATTTCGACGGTCTCGTCGATGGTGACCCGCAGCGGGTCGACGATGGTCACCCCCGAGAGCATCAACCGCACCAGCGTGCGCTCATTGAGGATGCGGCTCGCCTGGGCCAGTTGCACCCGGTCGTTGATGCCGAAGATCTCCTGGGGGTCTTCCACGGCGACGGCGCGCACGTGGGTGAGCATCGGCAGTGCGTCCGGCAGGTACAGCTCGCCCTGGTCGTTCTCGGCGCTCAATGCAGGCAGTACCGTCGTCAGTGCAGGCCACCGAAAGCAATAGACTCCGCCATTGATCAAGTCGTTGCGGCGCTGCTCCGCAGTACAGTCGCGATCTTCGATCACCTGGCGCACCCGGCCCTCGGCGCCGAGGAACACCCGGCCATAGCCACCCGGAGCGGCGAGCCGAGCGGCGAGAATCGTGGCGTCGGCCCCGAAGCTGCGGTGTTTTTCGACCAGATAGGCAACCGTGCTGGGCCGCAACAGCGGCGCGTCGCCGTTGAGCACCAGGACTTCACCCTCGAAGCCCTCCAGGTGCGGGATCACCTGCTGGACAGCATGCCCGGTGCCCCGCTGTTCGGTTTGCTCCACAAACTGGACCCCCGGGCGGGCGATGCGCCCGCGCACCAGATCGGCCCCCTGGCCCACGACAATGAAGCATTCGGCCAATGCCAATTCGCCCAACGCGGCGAGCACCCGTTCGAGGATGGTGCTGCCCGCCAGGGGATGCAGCACCTTCGGCAGGGTGGAGCGCATGCGGGTGCCTTTGCCCGCCGCCAGTACAATCGCTGCCAACTGCCCGCTCATCGTCTCTCCTTGCTGATGCTCAAACAGTATATCGGCGGGGGTGGAATTGCTAAAATTGGCCCTACAACCAGCTGAAGCAGCAGAAGTATGCACTACAAAGCAACCATCCGGGTAACGCTGCGTCCCTCCGTCCTCGATCCGGCGGGTGTGGCGGTGCGCTCCGGCCTGCAACAACTGGGGTACACCAGCGTCGCCAACGTGCGCATCGGTAAGTACATTGAACTCGAACTGGAAGCGGACAACGACGCTGAAGCGCGCCATCAGGTCGACCGCCTTTGCGATCAGATGCTCGCCAACCCGGTAATCGAAGTCTACAAATTCGAAGTAGCGGCCCTCGAAGCAGCCCGGCGCTAGCTATTCAGGCTTTTTGCCGTCGCCTAGAAGCCGCTCGACGACGATGCGGGCTCCCTCGCGCAGGGCGATGGTGGCTACGGTCGAGACTACCGAGGCAACGAGCGAACTTTTGCCCACCTCCCGGGCGATCGCTGCGTCGCGGTTTGTTCTGCGCCTGCTCCCCCCGGGCAAGTTCAAGGCGACCAGGGCCCCGGCGGCGGCGGCCACGCCCACGGCGCCCAGGGGATAGCGGTTCACCCAGGTGCGCCAGTCGAGGTCTGCTTTGACGCGCTGTTCGATGGCGCTGGCGGTCTGGGCGATGCGCTCGCGGGTGCGCTGCAGGTCCGCCTCGGCAAGCGGTGCGGTCTCGGGCGCGCCGGGGGGGGCCAGTTTGCCGTTGGTGGCCACGGTTACTTCCTGCGAATCAGCCATGTGATCGTCTCCTGCGCTTCTTCGATGGCCCGCCCCGGGCTGTTGCGCTTGAGGTTGCGCATCGAACCCGCCGCGATGACGCTGCCGCTACTTAAAAACAGCAAGGCGACGACGATCGCCGCCGCCCAGGTCGGTAGCACCAGTTGCAATCCGACCAGCAAGGCCACCCCGGCAAAGGCCATGCCGAGCACCAACAGGAGCAGCCCGAGCACGACCCCACCCGCGTGGAAGGCCAGCTTCTGGCCGTCGGCGGTGAATTCCTGGCGGGCCAGGCGAATGTGCTGGACTACCAGTTGCTCGAACTGGCCCACCAGTTCGGTCAGCAGATCTTTGAGGCTCGGTTCGCTCTGGCGCACGGGCATATCTCTCCTAGCGTCTGAGCAGGCGGGCTAGGACAAAGCCGGCCCCAAAGGCGATCCCCAAGCTCGCCACCGGATGGCGGCGGACGGTCGAGCGGGTGCGCTCCAATAGATCGTCAACTTCGGCGCCTTCTAAGTAGCGCGCGCCCGTGCGCAGTTGCGAGGCGACTTTCTGGGAGTACTCGCTCGCCTTGGTGCCCTGGGAACCCAGGCGCTCGAACTGCTCGGCGGTCTCTTCGAGCTTGCGCGCGGCCTCGTGCAGGACCCGATCGAGGCGCTCCTGGACACTGGCTTTCGATTCGGCGGGGGGAGCGGCCTCCGGTGGTGGTGGGGTGCTCTCCGTGGGGCTCGGGTTTTCCTCGGGTGCCATCGTCATCTCCTCGCCTGGGCTCACTTTCAGTATAGAGATCCTGCCCGTACCGCCCGTATCCTTAGGGGGTCAAGCGACGAAACCGGTACGGTTCTTCTTGAGCTCCCCATACCTGGTTGCCCTGGGCGTCGAAGCCCCGGTCCCGGGTGTCCATACCTTCTTTATATAAGGTGATCTCGTTGGTGATCCGCGCCGCCCCGCGCACGTTGCTCGGACAACCGCCCTCGGGGGTGGTGCCCACGTACCGGTCGCCCGCCTGCACCAGCCGCACGGTGCAAGTCGGATCGCCGTCCAGAGTCATGGGTGCGATCAGCCGTTCGGCGGTGGGTTTGGCGCACAGTCCCGCCAGAGGTTTCGCCTCGACGAATTTGAATCCTACCGATTCGACCGCGCGGCCGTCGGCGCTCGCGGCGATGCGCAACAGGCGCTGCCGGTAAGGCTCATTGAGCTTGTTCGACATCGCCTGCTCCTGGTAAAGATAGATAGCTTTTGACTTGTCGCCTTCAAGCTGCACAGAGCAGGTGGTCATCCGCACATCGGGGCGGGCGGAATCGCTTTGTGCTTGCTGGGTGGTCGCCATCACCCCGCTCAGGCGCGCGGCCACTTCCTCTACCTGGACATCGGCGGCCCTTGCGGGAAGTGCCAGATACAGGGCGACCAACAGCGGTACAGCGAATCGGGCAGGGGACATGGCAACCTTGGGCTGGGGTTTTGCCTGAGGATAGCATCGCCGCTACTGGGTCGGATGACCCTTGAAACCTTCCTTGAGGACGCGCTTAAGGATTTTGCCGGTAGTGGAGCGCGGCAACTCTGCCATCACGGTGACCCGGCGCGGACATTTATAGTCGGCGAGCTTCTCGCGGCAGTAGCGGATAATTTCCTGGGCTTCGGGCGGCTCCTGCTCAGGAATGGGTTCTACAAAGGCGTGCACTACCTCGCCGCGCAACTCGTCGAATTCGCCCACCACCGCGGCCATCCGCACCTGCGGGTGCGACTGGAGCACCTCTTCGACCTCGCGGGCATAGACATTCAGCCCGGCCACGATGATCAGATCTTTGAGGCGATCGACGATGTAGAAGTAGCCGTCGCCGTCGCGGTAGCCCAGATCCCCGGTGCGCAGCCAGTCGTCTACAAAGACCTGGATAGTCTCGTCGGGCAAGTTGAGGTAACCCTTGAACACGTTCGGCCCGCGCACCAGGATTTCGCCCACCTCGCCGTCGCTCAAAAATTCGCCGCTCTGGGGATCGCGGATGGTCATCTGCTGCCCCGGCAGCGGAATGCCGATCGATCCGGCTTTGCGCACCCCGCGCAGGGGATTGACGGCGGTGACCGGGGAGCATTCGGTCGGTCCGTCTCCTTCGAGGATCACCGTCTGGAACTTGGCTTCGAACGCTTCGAGGACGGGCAGGGGCAGCGGCGCCCCGCCGCTGATGCAAAAGCGCAGGTTGGTCAGCGCCGTGCCCTCGGTGGTAAGCAAGGCCGCGAACAGCGCGGGCACGCCGATAAAGGCCGTGCACTCGAACTGTTTGAGGTGCGCCAGAGCCTGGGCGGGTACAAAGCGCGGCTCCAGGTACACACTCGCGCCGTTGCGGGTGCAGACCAACAGACCAATGGTCATCCCGTAGGCGTGAAACAGCGGCAGCACCATAAACAGCCGGTCGGCCGAAGTAATCTCAAGCGCCGCAGCGCAGGCCTCCGAGTCGTAATCGAGGTTGCGGCTGGTGAGCATCGCCCCTTTGGGTCGGCCGGTAGTACCGCTGGTATACAGAACGGCCACCACATCCTCGGGGGCTACCGCAGCCGGCTCCAGCAGCGGCGGCGCGGCAAACAGATGCTCAAACGGCGTGCCCAACTCGCCGCCTCCGACCGTGACCACCTGAATATTCAGTTCCGCGATCAATTCGGCAATGGGCGGCAGCAACTGGCCCAGGGCGACGAGCACCCGCGCGCCGCTGTCGGTGAGCAAATGGCGGACCTCCTGGGGTTTGAGCAGGGGATTGACGGTCACCAGTTGCGCTCCGAGTCTCCAGATGGCGTAGGCTGCGATTGGAAAAGGCAGCACGTTGGGCAGCATCACCGCCACACGATCGCCGTACACCACGCCCAACTGGGCCAGACCGCCCGCCACGGCGGCGCTGGCGCGCGCCAACTCCCCAAAGGTGAGCGACTTTTCGGGGCCGATAAAGGCGGGTGCATCGGGGTGAAGCTGGACCTGGCGATCGAGAATAAGCGATAAATTCATGGAGGTCGGACGAAAAACTCCTACCCACGGTATCAGCTTTTGCAGACAGAAAGCTTTCTCCCCGCGGAGGGTGCTTTTTGTTACTGTGGTGAGAGTGTTCCTTGCTCCCTTCGGGGGGCCAGAATCGACCGTAAGGAGCGATCCCTGTGTCCACCAAGTACGAGACCATGTACATTCTTCGTCCCGACCTCACGGACGAGATCATCGATCAAACGATCACCCGCTACCAGACGCTGCTTGCCGAGCAGGGCGCCGCCCCCGTCGAGACGCAGCATCGGGGCAAGCGCCGCCTGGCCTACGAGCTGAAGAAATTCAAAGAAGGCATCTACGTCCAGATGAACTACGACGCCCCGACCACGGCGGTGGCCGAACTGGAGAAGTCCTTCCGGCTCAGCGAAGAGGTGATCCGGTTTTTAACTGTTCGCGAAGAGGATTAACCGCCATGAACGCTATTGCTTTGATGGGTACGCTTCAGTCCGAGCCGGAATTGCGCTTCACCCAGGATGGGCTCGCACGCCTTTCGGCTCTGCTCGGCTTCAGTGCCGGCCGCCCCGAGGAACCGGACTTTCAGATCCGGATGGTGGCCTTCGGCAACCTGGCAGAAGAAGTCGCCCGCACCCTCCACCACGGCGATGGCGTCCTGGTCGAAGGCCGCCTGCAGGCGGAGACCAGAAACCGTCCCGACGGCACCAAAGAAAAAGTTACCGAACTGATCGCCCGCAAGGTCTACCCGGCCACGGTGGGCGAGAGCCTGGCCGGGGCGGCGGCCGCCCCAGCCGCCGCCTCTAAAAACGGTGCTCCCGCCGCCGCCCGCCCGGCGCCCCGTCCGGCGGCTCCCGCCCGGCCCACGGCTCCCGAGCCCGATCTCGACGATATTCCGTTCTAGCCGGCCGCTTTGCGACTCTGGTAGAAAAACCAGCCCAGCCCCAGCAGCAGCGCCAGCGGCACCGGGATAAAAAAGGCCACCGACTGGCGCAGCAAGAACACCCAGATCACAGCCAGCAGGGCGAGCACGCCCAGGGCGAATAAAGTTACCAACAGCCAGGGGAACTGCGCGGGTTCTTGCAGCAGCGTCGGATTGCTGTCGATGGCCGGTGTCGGTGTCTGCAGCATCGTCTGCTGTTCAGGCGGAACGTAGGAATTGGCGTTCGGGGCGGCAGGAGCCGGTCTGGCCGAGGGAGCGGACGGTGCGGCGAAGGATTGAAAGAATGTTTCCTCCGGGACAGGTGGAGGGGACGGTGCCTGGGGGGGGTGGTAGACCGTTGCGTCGGGATCGACTGTTTCCTGGAAGAATGTCTCACCGCCCATTGGCGACACCGGTAGGACGTAGGGCGCCTGGGCGCTCGGCGCCGATACCACCGCCGGACGTGGAGGGGGCGGTACGGTGGGGGCGGTCGGGGATGGGGCCGGCGGCATCTGGAGCATCGTCTGCTGCTGGGAAGGCGGTGGTGGGGTGCTCACCGGCGGTAAGGGCAGGGGCGCTGTGCCATTGGGCGACTGTGCCGGCTGGGCCGCGATCTGAGGAAGCAGCGGGGCGTTCGGCGGCTGGATCGCGGTCACATCGGCGGGCATGGCTGCGGCAACGGGTGGCAGCGGCGCGGCGACCGGGCGCGGCGGCAGCGGTGCCGGCGGCAAATCGATAAGCGTCTTGGGCGGGTCCGGCATCTGGGTGTGCATCCGTCCCGGCTCGACAATTTGAGTGAGAGCCCGGTAACGTACCCGCAGACGCGGGCCGCTCGGTCCCCCAAGTTGCAGTTCGTCGCCCGAGCGCAACTCCACCGAGTCGTTGTTGACGCGTTGGCCACGCACCAGGGTGCCGCCCCGGCTCGCATCGGTGAACACGACGCGCCCGGCGCGGAGGGTAATCAGACCGTGGTTGCGGGAGACACCGATGTCGATGTCGGCAAAATCGATGTCCTTTTCTTTCTGTTCGCCCCGCCCGAGGCTGATCTCTTCTTGATCGAAGGCAAGTACTTTTCCCGCCAGGGAGCCCGTCAGGCATTCGATGGTGATATGCATGGCCAATTCTCAACGCGGCGCTGGTCGCTGCACACGCCCAGCTTACCTCCCTAGGGAAAATGGCTGTGTTAGATTCTTGGCTAGATCCGTGGCAGTACCGGCATTCTTCTACAGGTTCCAGCCCGGGCAGGAGTTGCGCTATGCAACTGTTTGAAACTTCCTACAAGGCTTACCGCTGTTCGCGCAACAGGCCGCTCAGTTGCGACGTGCTCGTACAGACCGCCCAGCAGATCCCAGGGGCCAAATTCTGCCAGGAATGCGGCTTTCCGACGTTGCTGGCCGAAAAATCCGAGATCCGCGGCACCCGCGGTACCTACCGGATCGTCAAGTTCGTGGGTACCCGCGGGATGGGCAGGCTCTACCAGGCCATCCAGGCGGGGGATAACCAGCCGTGCGTCGTCAAGGAGTACTTGCTTCCCAGCCGCTGCTTCAACAAAGCCGAGACCCGCCAGCGCAAGGACGCCTTCAAGCGGGTGGCGGGTTTATTGCCCGCCGACGGCAAAAACCAGGACTTTCGGCTGGTCAGCCCCTGGGAAGCGATCGCCGATGAGCAGGGCGAGCGGTGTTATCTGGTGACCAAAGGCGCGCTCGAAACGTCGCCCACCCTCGCGCGGCATCTGGCTGAAAGCGGCCCGATGAACGCGGCTCAGGTGCGCTCGGTGCTCAACCAGGTGCTCCAATCGCTGCAATTTCTGCACAGCCAGAAGTTCCGGCTGCCCTCGGGCCAGGTGCAGCCGGGGTTCGCCCACGGACATCTCACCCTCGACAGTTTGCTCATCAGCCGGGGCGGGGCGCAGTTTTTTGTCTACGTCTGCGATCTGGCCCTCTGGGAGCAGTTGTTTGACCCGACTCCGGCGGTGGCCGACGAACCGCTGCCCGAGCATGATCTGATCGCCCTCGGGTACGTGGCGTATTTTCTGCTGACCGGTCAACTGCTCAACCCGGCCACCGGCGGCTACTTCGACCCGCGCGACCCGCAGCAGTGGCCGACCGTGGAGCCGCGTCTGCAGGAGTACCTGTACCGGCTGATGGGTCTCGATGTGCCCTTCGAGACGGCCGAGGCGGCGCGGGCGGCGTTGCTCAAATTGCCGGGAGAAGAGCAGTGCGAAGCGGTGAGTGCCCCGGTCGAGTACGACAAAAAGGACAAAGCCAACCTGACCCTTTTTGCGCTGTTGGCGTTCGCATTGCTCGCGATGATCGCTGGATTGTTGTTTATTTTTTGGCCCCAACTGGAGCGCTGGTTCCCGAAGCCGCCCCAGATCGACACGCGCGTGGCGAGCTTTGCGGAAGTGAGCGGCGTACCGGAGGGTGCATTTAGCTACACCGCCGAGCGCGACGGCACCTGGAGCTATCTATTGCAGGGCAAACCCGCCGACGACCAGCGGCTTGTCGACCTGCTCACCGAGCCGCGCGCCCGCGTCGAGATGCGCTTTGTGCCCGTCATCTCTCCCAAAATCGACACCGAGAGCGAAGCGGTGCGGCTGGTGCAGCTCATCCGCACCGACTTTGCGATCACCAGCCTGACCGAAGATCTCAGCGACGACCTGGAGAGCAAGCCCATCGCCATCGATGGGCTGGTGGTCTACGTCGCCTTCAGCAAAAAACCGCGCAACCTGCCCAACGCCCTGGGGGGCAAAATCAGCCTCGAAAATCTCCAGAAGCTCTACACCGGCAAGGTCCGCAACTGGAAAGAGCTCGGCGGGCCGGATCTGCCGGTGCGGCTGTTTGCCCCCACCGAACCGGAGGCTGTGCGTATGTTCGAGCGGCTGGTACTGGGGAACGACCCCCAGCGCGTTGCCACCTTCCGCAGCCTGGCGACGGTATTGCCCACCAAGGAGACCCAGCGGCTGGTGCTGCCCGAATTCGACAACAACCGCTCGGGGATCATCGCCTTCAGCACCCTGGTCAAGGCCTTCGACCAGTGCTCGGGCTATCCTCTGGCCCTCGATCAGGGCAAAGGCGAAATCCAGCCGCTGGTGCAGACCGACCCGCGCTTTGACGGCCAGCCCATCCACCCCAACGTCAACCTGTGCGCCAAGGCCTTTCGTCTCGACGCCGGGGCGTTCACCCAGCGGCGCTACCCGCTCGGCTTTCCCCTGGCCGTGGTCTATCCCCGCGACAACAGCCGTCCGACCTCCGGCCTCAAATTTGCCGAATTGCTGACGACCCGCCAGGGCCAGCAGTATCTTGAAAAACTGGGCGTCGTCCCACTGCCGCTGTCCAATAAGTAAACGGTACCGCCATGGCCGCTCCCAAGTGCCCCAATCCGCAGTGCGAATACTTCAACCGGACACTGCCCAACACCGCCCAGGTCTGCCCGATGTGCGGCACACCCCTCGGGAACGTCGTGCGCAGCGGCAGCGCCGCCCCGGCTGCCGCTCCACCGCCGCCGCCCATCGTCTCGCCCTACCAGCAGTCGGCCCCGCCGCCGCTGCCGCCCGTCTACGCGCCGGTCGCTCCGCCGCCCGGGTACCCACAGCCCGCTCCCGCCGCCTACCCCCCGCCGCCGGTCGCCCCGGCCGCCGCGCCGGCCTCCCAGGGGCGGCCGACGCTCAAGCTGGTGCACGCACTCATCGGCCGCGAATTCGCGGCGCCGGGCGACGAAAGTTATATCGGCCGGCGCGGCGGCACGGTCAAACCGGCTCCCGAGATTGATCTGACCGGCATCCCCAACGATCAGGTCATCTCGCGGCCCCACGCCTGTATCCTCTGGGACGCCGCCTACGCCACCTACACGATCGCCGACAACAACAGCCGCAACGGCACCTTCGTCAACGGCCAACCGCTCACCCCGGGGGTTTCCTACCAGCTGGTGGACGGCGACACGCTCCAGTTGGGCCGGGAGAGCCTGGTGCAGTTCAAGGTGGCCATCGCCTGAAATATATTCCCTAGTTTGGAACCGAGGGCTCCGACTTTTGGCCACTGGCAGGCCGGCCAGGAGCTTCCTACACTGATCCCAGCCTCGGGTCCGACCTATGGATTTCAACTCCAAACCGCCCCAGCTCGAAACCCGCTTTCACGCCTCACCCGTTCAGGAACCCGCTGCTCAGGCGCATTCGGCCGCAGGCACGGCCGCGGGCGCCGCTTTGCAGACGCGCAACAAGCAAAAACTGGCGCTGATGCTGCAGGCGGGCCAGGTGCTCAAAAGCCACCTGGTGATGCGCCGCTTGAGCGACCGGGTCTACGAACTGATGCGCGACGAGCTGGATCGGCACCGCGAGCGCGGACGCGATTACGGGGGGCGCTTTTGATGGCACAAAACGGCAATGTCGTCCACGAACTGAACTATGTTCTGCCCAACCGCTTCTACGTCGAGATTGACAGCGAGTTGACCGCGTCGTTCATGCAGTGCAGCGGCATCGGCTTCACCATGAAGAAAAACTCCTACGCCGAGGGCGGGGTCAACGAGCAGGAACGCATCTACCTGGGGCCGGTGACCTACAGCGATGTCACCCTCCAGCGCGGCATCACCGACAGCCTCACTTTTTGGGAGTGGGCCTACGGGTCGCTCGATCCGGCCACCCCGACCAAACGGCGCAATATCAACATCGTGTTGTTCAATCAGGCGGGCGAAACCATGCAGTGCTGGACCCTGATCGGTGCGGTGGTGACCGGCTTCAAAGGTCCGCAGTTGATGGCGAACCTGCCTGCGCAGAACGCCACGGCGGCCATCGAGCAGGTGATCGTCTCCCACGAGGGTCTGCGCATCCAGAGAAGCGGCGGCGGCGGGGCGATGATGAACCTGACCCGCGATGCGAGCGGCTACTTCGGCAGTAATTAGCGATGGAATCGCAGCCGTCGCTCTCGGATTTTTCGGCTCCGCTGGGCATGTCCGCTCCTGCGGGCGAGCCTGAGACCCTCGCCCCCGAACTGGTCAGCCCGCCCGATCCGCTCGGGCAGGACATCCAGCTGCCGCAAGCGCTGATTGCCCCGGTGGGGGCGTCGCCGATGGCCGCGGCGGATCTGACGGCGCTGATCCCGGAGGGCATACCCGGTTACGAACGGCCGCAAAACCCCTTCGAGGGCTGGCCCTTCCAGGCTCCCGAACCGCCGGAATTGCTGCCGATCGAGGTTCCCGAGCCCCTCGCCCCCGGCCAGATGAGCCTGGAGGAGGCGATGGCGGCGGATGCAAGAAATCGAAACGACGACCGCCGCAGTGAAGATCCCCGCCGCGAGCAGCAGGAAGAGCGCACCATCGAATTGCCCCGCTACCAGCCGGGGGAGTTGGGCACGTTGGGCGACGAGTTCGAGCCGCCGCCGGCCCTCCAGTTCGCACCAGAACCCGACGACGACGCCCCCCCCGCCTCGGCGGATCTGCCGCCTCCCGCCGAGGCGTTGGCGGACTTTACCAGCGCGGACGATCCCGAGGTGCTCCCGGCGGAGTACTTGAGCCAGGTGCCCGAGTCGCCCGTGGCCGAGGCGCCGGGAGATACTTTGGAAAGTCCTCTCGATCCCGCCGAACCTTCTCAGCCACCGGAAGCGCTCTCCCCGCCGGAGGAAGCTCTGCAGGACTACAACGCCCTGTCGCCTTTGCCGCCCACCGAGCAGCTTTTTCCTTCGTTGGCCGCCCAGGAAGCGCCGGTTCCCCCCGGGTCGCCGCCGCAGGCAGTCCCCGGAGCCCCCGAGCTGTCCGGCGCAGGGGGCGCGGAGGGTGCGGGGCCGTCATTGGGCACGGGCGATCCCCGCTCGCTGTTTTCGCTAGAAGAAAGCTTTGCCGCCGAACCGGGCTCGGTACCCTTTATCGCGGGCAACTTGAACCCGCCTTTCCCGGGCGATGCTTCGGCGATGGTGCTGCCTGGCGGCCTGGAGCAAGAGGCGCTCCCTGCCGTCGATCCGCCCGATACCCCCGCCCAGGAATTTCTTTCGCTGGAGGATCGGTTCGTCCGGGAAGGTTTTTCCCTGCCCGATCAGATGGCTGCCCCCGAGCTCCACCCAGAGTTGCCAGCACCGGAGCTGCTCGAAGCCGAGGTGCCCCCGCCTCCCGATGGGTTGCCCACAGCAGCGGTGGACCTTGCTGCGTCGCCGCCTATGGATAACGGTGCACCGCTATCGGGCGAAGCAGAGAATTTATTAACCGCTGTGGACCCGGAAACTGCCGAACCGACGATGCAGCCGCCCATTCTGGAGGCAGCGGCGGACGGCACAGCGAGCCCATTTGCCGGCTATCCCCCCGAGCCGCTCACTGAGGCGCATGGGTCGCCCGTGGGCGAAGGGCCGATACCTCCGGTCGATTTTTTCTCAGCGCCGGATGAAGGTAGTCTTCAATCCTCTGTGGCGGAGCCATCCGCCCAGGTAGATGAACTGGCAAGCATCGGGCAGCCGGGGATGATCCCCCAGCCGGAGCCGTTGGGCGCACAACCGCAGCTGCGCGAGCCGGCCGTTCCGGCAGTTGAACCGCAGTCGATTGCCCAGCCCGAACCGCCGGCAGCGGAGCCGACCGACCTGCCACACACACCGCAAGCGGTCGAACCGCAGCTCATAGCACAGCCCGAACCGCTTTCAGCCGACACCGCCACCCCGTCCGAGCGGTCCGAGGCGGAACCATCGCTGCCTGCCGCTCCGGCGGAGATCCCCTTTCTAGAGCAAACTGAACCGCTCTACGCCAACGAAAGCGCACCGGAGTTGCCGCCCGGCGATGGCACCAGTCCGGCCGCGGATGCGGAGGAAGTCTTTCCGGTGCCGCCGCTCATTCCCCAGGCGACGGGCTTCCCATTGCCTGTCGAGCCGGTGTCGCTGGCGCCGTCGGAGCTGCCAGGCGAGGTCACTGCAGGCGAACCGCTTCGCGCAACCGCGTTTTCCGAGGGTGAACCACAGCGGTACGTGCTGCTAGACGATGCGGGTGCATCCGAATTTTCCGCCGGGGCGCCAGAGTTTTCCGCACCACCAGCGCAGAGCAAATCGTCCGTCGAGGCCCCCGGGATCGATACCCCGGTCGAGCCGTTGGCAGAGGTTGCGTTTCTGCCGACGCAGGATGAACTGGCGGACAGCGAACCGGTCGAGTTCGTCGAGCCGCTGCCGCATCCTGAGCCTCCGGTGCAACCCGAGTACGAGATCACCCAGGATCAGCCGCAGCAACCGACGGCGCCATTCGCCGACAGCCAGTCGGAAGTTTCAGGATCACCTCCAACTCCCCAGGTCGAATCGCGTGGGGAATGGCCGGGCCTGCCGCCCCAGGAGCAAACTGTGCAGGTCGAGCTGCCGCAATCTGCTGACGGGATGGGATTGATCGACCAACCCGAGGCTGGCTCACCGTCGCCTGTCGGCGATGAGGAATTGGTCCTCCCTTCCGAGGCGATGACCGGCAGCGCGCTGCCGGAATTCGGACCGTCAGCTTTTGAGGCCACTTCGCTCCCCCCTTCCGAGGCGCAAATTTTCCAACCGGACCTGGGGCTCCAGTCGCAACTTGCTGATGGAGCCCCGGGCGGTGAAGTGTACGGTGCGTTGTTGCCGGAGTCGGAAATTGGCGAAGCCAGTTCAGCGATCAGCGACCGCCAAGCGGAGCCGCCCGCTGATCCAGCAGTGCCGCTCCGGGAAGAGCCGTCGGTCGAACCGGCCATTCTCTCGTCGACTACCGAATCGATAAGTACCGGGGATCTTGGGGAGACTCCCGAGCCGCCGTTTGTTGCGCTGGAGGAGCAATTCTCCCAGGAGGGATTGCCCGAGCCGGTCTTGCTCGCCGCTGCGGAACCCTTCGTTCCGGTCGACACTCCAGTGCCGTCGTCGTCGGATGGTGAGTTGCAGGCGGCGATTGGCGACGAGCAACTGCCAGCGGCGGCGTTCTACGAGGCGGCCGGGTCGGCACCGCAGCCGGAGGCCCAACCGCTCCAGACGGACATGCCAACCCGCCTGGAATCTTCAGGCGAGCCGGTGCCGCCCGAAGGGTTCGCAGCCCAGGGCGATCCGTCGATGTTGGAGTCCCTGGAGCCCGAGCTGTCTGCGAGCTTAGAGAACCCGACTCCTATTGGATCGGACGCGGTCGCCGTCCCGCAACTTTCGCTGCGCGAACAGCCCGCCGCCGAGCCGGATCCGGCGGTGCCTTTGGAACTGCCGCTCGACGACGAGACCCCTGCAGAGCAGGTCGCGCAGGCACAAACATGGTTGGAGGAGCTGTCCGGCGGGACGCCACCGCTTTCGCCGCTGCAACCGGTAGAGTTGTCTGAACAATCTGAGCCGCTCCTGCCCTTCGAAACGCAGGCACCGGGCGAAGCGCCCGAGGGGATCTTTTCACTCGAAACCGAAACGGTCGATTCGGCTGGTGGAAGCGATGGACCGGTTGCATCCCTGGAAGCGGTGGAATCGAGCGGTGAGCCTGAGCCGGTCCCGGTGCTGGAAGCCGAAGCGAGCGAGCTGAGCGAACAACCGGATACGCTCCTATCGCCGGTAACAACCGAACCTACCGACGAACCGCCATCGGCCGGACCGCCGGCATCCCCAATGGGAATACCAGGCGACGAACCGGAAATCTTCGCGCCGCCACCAGCGCAGACAGCCGCCGAGGCGCCCGAGGCGACTGTGCTGTCTGCATTGCAGACGCCTCCGGCAGCAGAAGCATGGAGCGGTCAACCGGAGGCGATGCTGCCGCTTGAAGGGCAAGATCCGCAGGCGACCGAGTTTTTGGAGCCGGCCGGGGAGCCGGTCTTTACATCGCTGGAGGCGCAGTTCACCCGCGAGCAACCCCCCGGCACCGAACCAGTCGTCGGGCCGACGGCCCCAACTCCGCAACGACTTGCCCAACCGCAGGCCCTTGGCGAGACGACTGCCGAGGTAGCGGAGTGGTTCGCCCCACCAGAAGCCATCGAGACTCCGACCAAAGCACCGGAATCGCTTGACCAGCCGGAGGCGTTTGCCGAGGCATCGGCCAAAGTACCGGATCTGCCCTCTCAGCCGCAAGCTATCGGCGAGGGCGGTGTTTCCGACGAGCTGGATCCGCTTACCGACAGGCCACCGGACCTACTTGGCCGGCTGCAACCCCTGAGCGAACAGGCACTGCCGCAGCAGAGCGGGGCATTACTGCTTGAGCGGCCGGAGCCGCTCGGTCAAAGTGCCGATGAGCCGGAATCGATCTTGCCGACTGAAGCGTTGGGGGGGCCGGACCCGCTCGCTGTGGCGGAGCCGCTTGGGGAGTTGGAGTTGCTTTCCCAGCCGGAGCCGCTTGGCGAAGCGCAACCGATGGCCCCGCAAGAATCCCTGGCAGAGACGGAACTCGCCACTCCATTGGTGCCGCTGAGTGAAACGGCATCCCCTGACGATGCGGTATCGTTTGCTCAACTTCAGACTCCAGGAGAATTTCAGTCATCGGAAGCGCCCCTTCAGGCAACGGATAGCCCGATCGAGCCAGCTGCCGATGAACTGGAGCCGGAGTACGAAGTGTCGGCCCTGGAGGAACAATTCGCCCAGGAGCAGGGGCAACCGATCTCAACTATTTCTGCAGATGGCACAGCAGCGGTGCAGGAAGCGCCCGATTCCGAAGTCGGTTTCACATCGGGCTTGCCGGGCGAAATACTCACATCCACAGAAGAAACGGTTGCTCCGTCTGAGGCGTCGGCCGCAGCCGGACTGGAGACGCAGCCGGTTGCCGTACCCACCCCGGAACTGGCCACGCCGGTACTGGACGTTTCTGAGGGCGAATTTTTCTCAGAACCGCCCTTCCAGGTAGAGCAGGCGGAGTTGCTTCCTCAACCTGAGCCGCTCCCGCAATCAACCCCTGAGGCGTCTCCTACCCAGGCATCGATTTCCCTGGAAGAGCCGTTTGTCGGCGAGGAGCTTCCCGGGCCGCAGCCGCAAGTTGTGCCCGACGCAGCATCTGCGGTCACTCCTGCGGAACTTTTCGATCCCATCGAGGATGAGACAGAACTGGCGGTCCAACCGGAGATGCTGCCGGCGGCCGAACCGTTCGTCCCAGAGGCAATGCCGGACGCATCGTCGAGCCCCGAGCTGCCGGCGGTCTCGACTGCGCAAGCCATGCCGGGTGGAGCAGCAGAGGCCATCCGACCGAAACCGCCGGTAACGCTTGAGGAAGCGTCTGCGGCGATCGAGCAGCTGGGAGCCGCAGTACCAGGTGAAGGTCTGGAAACCCCCGAACCGACCTTCGCCGCGTTGGAGGATCAGTTTTCCCAGGAGGGGGGATTCGAGTCGGGGGTGTTCACGGCGGAACCGCCTCTGGCTTCGGACGACCCATCGAGCAACGCCGAGTTGCCGCTGGAGGCGCTCCAGAGCGAGTTGCCCGCCGAATTCCCAGTACAGCTTCTAGAAGCCGAGGCGCAGGAGTTGCCGCTTTCGGATCTCTCAGCTTTCACGGAACTGGAGGAGCGCTTTGCACCGGAGCCAACGGCCGAACTTGCAGCTGTCGCACCGAAGCTTGCGGCGGCTGCAGAACCGACATCCGACGACGAAATAGTGGTGGAAGCGGTTGTGCCGCCACAACCGCTGGAGATCCCTGGAGAAGAGCCGGAGGCTGGCTTGCCGCTGCAACCGGCGGAGTTGTCCGGCGAACCCGAATCGCTCCCGCTACCCGCCTCCGGGTTGTCGCCCAGCGAAGTCCAGACCGTTACGGCACTTCCACAGGAACTCCTGCCGCAACCGGAGCTGCCGACGTTGGCGGCCATCGAACCCGACTTGACGCCGGTAGATGAGGTGCGGGCCATCGAGCCGGACCTACCGCCGCTAAGTGAACGGGAGATCCGGCCCGGCCGGAGCGAAGATCGCAGCACCCCCAATCTGACGACGCTCGAAGCGCTGCCTGTCGATGGCGAAGCAGCCGACGACCAGCCGGAATCACCCCTGGGTGTTGCCCGGGATCTATCGGTGCTGCGTTCGTTGAGCGAAGCTGCCCTGCCCCTGGAAGCGGACGGGATAGTGCCGGCGGCGGCGGCATTTGCGCTGCCGGATGAGCCAGGCGAAACCACCGGGATCGATCCGACCCGCGCGGCAATCGACGATACCCAGGAGATCCCTGACGCGGACGGCGTGTTCGATCCGGCGCTGCGGACGGATGAACCGGCGCCGGAGGATGGTTCTGTCGCCGCTGAAGGACCTCTGGGTGTTGCCCAGGATCTGACAGTGCTGCGTCCGCTCGCCGGGGACGGTTTCTCACCGACAGTTGCCCAGGATCTGGGTGTTCTCGGTCTACTGGGGGTCGCGGCGGGCGTTTTCGCAGCAGCCGGGAGCGAGGCGATCGACCCGGTGGAGTACGGACCGCTTCTATACGCCCTGGCCGAGCAGGATCCGCTCGACGAGGCAGGCGGTGCACTGGAAGCGCTGCTGACGCCTCTAGATGCGACCGTTCCCGAACCGTTCCCCCCGCAGTTGGCGGCGGACTGGCCTGCAACCTCAGACCGGCCGCTCGGGATGGACGTGCAGCCGCTCGGGGTGCCGGAGGTTCCGGCCCTCGGACTGGAGGCGGGCGTTCCCCTGATGTCCGTGGCCGACCTGCAGGACTTCGATGCGGATCTCCTGGAAGCAGATCTCGAAGCACCGACGTTGCCGACCGCTTCCGAGCGCACCCTGGGGCAGGGGCCGCTGCTCTTTGCCGCCCAGCTGTTGGCGGATCAACAGCCGGAGGAAGACGCGGAAGCAGAGCCGGAAGTCCCTCCAGACCATGTCGCTTTGCAAAGCGATTTTGCCCAGCAGGAGCCGGACGGTTTCTCCGGCGCGGGTAAGGACGAGATGGAGGTCGAGCCGCTCGTCCTGCAGGAATATCTGCTGCAGCTGGAGGCCCGCAAAAATGCAGAGGAAGAGGAAGAAGAGGAAGAGGACGACGGCGGCTCGGAACTGCCGACCGTGGCGGGTGAAGCGGCGGCCCTCAGCGGCGCGGCCTTTGCTCCGCTGCTGTTTGCGGGTTCCGGTGCGCTCACCGATGCCCTGGGCAGAGTGGACCACCAGATTCCCGACAACTGGTCGGACATCGAGGAACTGCTCACCGTCTCAGCCGCCGAAATCGGTCTGGGCACCACCCTTCCCGCGGACACCGGCAGCAGTAGCAGTACCGGTGGGGGCGGCGGCGGTGGGGCAGCGCAGGAGGCCGCCTCAACCTATAGCGGCTACATGGGCGATTCGATAGAGCAGGTGCTACTGAGCGGACAGCTTCCCGCCCATGTCCCCCACCCCCCACCCACGGAGGCGGCAGCGGCGGCTGCCCAGGGGAACCTGGAGGAAGCGGAGGAGGCCGACGTCGAAAATGCGGATCTCGAAATGCTGGCCCAAGAAATCTACGGCCTGTTGCGCCAGCGCCTTGAAGTCGAGCGCGAGCGCTCGGGTCACCACTACCTGGGCCGTATGCCCTGGTGAGTGTACGCAGTACGCAAGTGAAGGAGAAAGACCATGACTCTCGTAAAGGCCCAACTCGTTCCCCAGGAAGGCGGCGGCTCGACAATCACGTTCTTGTATAACCCGAGTGCCATCTCGTTTACGCGCACGGTGGAGTGGAAAGAAAATAAAGGTTCGGTCGGCAACAACGACACCCTGCCCAGCACCGACTACAAAGGCGTCAAACCTTACCAGGTGACGATCGAGAACATGCTCATCGACACCTACGAGTCGCGCTCCTCCTGCCAGTCGTATATCGATGCGCTCAAGGACGCCGTCTCTCCCAAACAGGTCTCCGATGCGACCGCCGGTGCGGACGGAGCCGCCGACGGCGGCCTGCTCAACCGCAAACGGCCGCTGGTCTACATGTTTACGATGGGCTCCAACATCCAGTTGCGCTGCGTGGTCACCACGCTGACCTACAATTACACGATGTTTCTGCCCAACGGCGATCCGGTGCGGGCGATGATCACCCTCAAGCTCCAGGAGGTCGACGACATCGCCGCGGGCTCCCAAGGGGACAACGCCGGGGGGGCGAACCGGCAGACAGATTCGCGCAGCGCCCGCACCCCGACCGGTTAGTCTCCAGCCGCTGTTCACTATTGCCATTCCAGGGTCTCAGCGATGCCAAAGTACAACTCGAAGCCCAATATCACCATCGACGGGATGAGCGCCGAGGACACCGATCAGCTCGTCATCAGCACCCAGCAGATCTGTGTGGAGGAGAGCCTGCACCTGCCCGACGCCTTTACGCTCATCCTGCACAACCCCTTCACCCCGGGCCGGATGCGCGACATCCACCACTGGATCAACCACCCAGCCCTCAAAGTCGGTGCGAAGATTACTTTCGGGTTTCGCGCCGCCACCACGACCGCGCCGGAATTCATGGCGGACAACGCCCTACCGAAGCTGCTGGTGGGTGAGATTACCGGCATCGAGACCCACTTCACCGAAGATCCCTCCGCCCCGATGGTTCTGCGCGGCTACGACATGTCCCACCGGCTGCACAAGGGCCGCTTCAACCGTTCGTTCGTCAACATGACCGACAGCGACATTGTCCGCAAGATCGTGGCGGAGGTGGGCCTGCAGGCCGGCGGCGAGATCGAAGAAAGCGGCATCCCCCACGACTATGTCTTTCAAGAAAACCAGACCAATATGGCCTTTTTGCGCGAACGGGCGGCGCGCATCGGGTTCGAATTTTTTGTACAGGACGAACAGGTGCACTTCCATCGGCCCCGGGAGCTTGAGCCGGTGCAGCTGCGCTGGGGTGTTCGGCTGAATGCTTTTCGCGTGCGCATGAGCACGGCTGAGCAGGTGAGTTCCGTCGAGGTGCGCAGCTGGGACTACATCGAGAAAAAAACGATCGTCGCCACCGCCCAGAGCGAACAGGTGGTCACCAGGACCGGCTACGAACCGGGCAGTTCTTCCAATTCCCAGTTTGACCTCCAACCGAAGCTAGTCGTGGTCGATCATCCCGTCTTCAACGCCCAGGAAGCCGACACGATGGCCCAGGCGATCTGCGACGAGATGGGGGGCGAGTATATCTTTGCAGATGCCCGAGCCGAGGGCGAGCCGAAAGTGCGTCCGGGGCGGCTGGTCAAACTCGTCGGCCTGGGCGAAAAGCTGACGGGCGATTATTACGTCACCGACGCGCGCCACCTCTACCACGACCTGGTCTACACCACCGAATTCAGCGTGCGCGGCACCCGCGGCAGCAATCTGATGACTGGGTTGTCTCCCCAGCCCAAGCTCAAACCCGGCCAGACCAACCTGGTGGGCATCGTCACCAACAACAAAGACCCCGAGGGTATGGGGCGGGTAAAAGTAAAATTTCCGACCCTCACCGAGGAGCACGAGAGCAACTGGGCGCGCGTCGTCGGCCCCGGCGCCGGACCCAAGCACGGCATCTACTGGATGCCGGAGGTCAACGATGAAGTGCTCGTCTGCTTCGAACACGGCGACATCCACCGGCCCTACGTGGTGGGCGGCGTCTGGAACGGCAAGGACGACACCCCCGAGACGGTGGATGATTCGCTCACCCCGGTAAAGTTGCGCACGATGAAGACCCGCGTCGGCCACTATCTGCGCTTTGCCGACGAGGACACGCCACCCGACAAAAAAGGGATTTACATTCGCACCGCCGACAATTATCAAATCCAGATCAACGAGACCGACCAATTTATGGAGCTGCGCACGCCGGGGGGCTGCTTTATCAAACTCGACGACGCCACGGGCTCGATCACGATCGAAGCGCCGATGGCCGTGACCATCAAGGCGGGGCAGGTGTTCATCAACTAATCGCTGCAATTGCGAAGATTTCTGGAAAGGGTTCTACCGGGATCACAGGCGGTGGTTCTGGCGGGCTCTTACAGCTAGGGTCAGTGCAGCAAGCCCCCTTTCGTCGTCGGATACGGCGGCAAAGTGCAAAAAAGATTGCCGGGCACTCCGGTTCGCAAGAATGTACAATTGGCCCAACATTTCAATCCACATCATGCGCGACCAGTTCATCTCGATCGACACCTGCATCCAGTCCCATCTGCTGTTTATTGCCGCTTTGCGCCGCGCTCTGGCTATCGAGCAGCCCCTGCCTCTGCGCCCGCCCACCCGTATTCACGACCGCCGTCCCCGGCAGCCCTCGTCCAGAGCGGTGGAGCACTGAGCTGAGGGAGCCTTGGAGCGGTTTTCAATAGGTTTTGCTCCGGCTCGGCCACCTCGTTCCCGCGTGGGCATGGAGGAGGGTTGGGTAATCCCGCCTGGTTGTAATCTTTTGGCCATTCCTGGTTCCTCCTGCGAAGTAATCCAACGTCAGTTCGGGATAAGTAAATGCGGTCCGCCTAGGCTGGGATTAGCACATCACAAGCCACGGACCGCTCGCTATGCCCAGTCTAGAAGCCCTCTTTTGCCATGTCGATGACTTCTGCCGACGCTT
>JAHHGR010000095.1 GCA_019359725.1 Aphanocapsa lilacina HA4352-LM1
CGTCGGCAGAAGTCATCGACATGGCAAAAGAGGGCTTCTAGACTGGGCATAGCGAGCGGTCCGTGGCTTGTGATGTGCTAATCCCAGCCTAGGCGGACCGCATTTCCTTATCCCGAACTGACGTTAAACTATTGACACATTCCGTCTCTGCCGTACCGACGGCCAATGATTTCAAAAACAGGAAAACCGGCTCACCGGCCAATCATTCAGGCGCTGCCAAAGCGGATAAGCGCCTCGCACTTGGCCCAGGGAGCGCCGTCCGCCAGACAGTCGCGGGCCAGGGTTACCCCGGCCATCCAGCCTGCTGTCACACCGGCAGCTACCAGGGCGGCGGCGGTGTTGAGGATGACCACATCGCTCTGGGCGCGGCTGCCTTTGCCCTGGAGCACCCTGCGCAGGATGTCGGCATTTTCGGTCACGTCCCCCCCGGCGAGTGCTTCCAACGGGGCGGCGGCGAGGCCAAGCGCTTCGGGATGCAGGCGCGATTCGCAGATGGGACCACTCAAATTCCCCGCTGCGGTGGTCGGTCCCGCAAGCGAGCACTCGTCGAGCCCCCCGCTGCCGTGGACGACCAGAAAGCGCTCGCGGCCCAACTGTTCCAGCGCTTCGGCCATCGGCATGACCAGATTCGGGTGGTAGACCCCGAGCACCTGGGCGGTGGGCACCAGCGGATTGACCAAAGGACCGAGCAAATTGAAGACGGTGCGGATACCCAGCGCGCGGCGCACGGGCGCCACGGACTTTAAAGCCGGGTGCCAGCCTGGAGCGAACAAAAAGGTGATCCCTACCGCATCGAGGGCGGCGCGCACGCGCGCGCGCTCCTGGCTGAGGTGTACCCCCAGGTGTTCAAGTACATCGGCGGAACCGACCCGGCTGGAGGCGGAGCGGGCGCCGTGCTTGGCCACCGGTACCCCGCAGGCCGCCGCCACAAAGGCGACCGCCGTCGAGATATTGAATGTTCCAAGCCCGTCCCCGCCGGTGCCGCAGGTGTCGAGCAACACCGGCAATCCGGTGGGGGCGGCGCCCGAAGCTTTTTGCAGCACCTGAGCCATCGCCGCCAGTTCGCTTGCAGTAATTGCTAAAGGAGCGATCGCCACCAGCAAAGCACCCGAGAGGGCGGCGGGCACCTCCCCGGCAAGCCACGCCTGCATCAGTTCCCGAGCCGCTTGCGCACAGAGCGCCTCGCCGCGCAGACGCTCAATCAGCAAGGACTGCAGGTGTTTTTCGTCCATCACTTTTGAATCGTGTCAGGAAGGATGCGCGTCACCACCCGGCCGCCGCTCGCGCGCACGGTGCTGCGGGCGAAGTCGGCTTCGAGCACAGGACCTTCGAGGCTGGTATTCTCACCCGGCTTGCGGTAACGGCCGTCGCCGGCCACCAGCACATGGTCGGCGATGCGGTAGGTGGCCCGGGCGGCGTCGAACACCTGGACGGGACGGCCGATCTCGGCGTGCACCTGACCTGTGCCGCTGAGGGTGCGCCCAGGAATATCCCAGACCACCTGGCGCGCCCGGAGGCGGGCGGCGCTGGCCGGTTGCTCGGCGGTGACCGGCCGGTTGCCCTCGGCCGCGGCGACGACGCGGTTTTGATCGACCTGCCAGACCGCCCGCGGTGCCACCAGCCGGATTTGTCGGGCCAGATCGCGGACGGTGACGCTGCCTGCCGCCGTAACGTGGTTGGGCCGAAGGCTCCAGGTGAGACTCGGAGCGCTCAGCGCGATCTTTTGGACGGCCGAATCGCCCTCGACCCCGCCGTCGAGGGTATAAATTTGGGCGGCAAGGTCGCCTACGAGCCGTTTGCCGCGCACGCGCAC
Source organism: Aphanocapsa lilacina HA4352-LM1 (assembly GCA_019359725.1). Taxonomy (GTDB): domain Bacteria; phylum Cyanobacteriota; class Cyanobacteriia; order Gloeobacterales; family Gloeobacteraceae; genus Gloeobacter; species Gloeobacter lilacinus. Next base: position 1,814 of record JAHHGR010000095.1, read on the forward strand.
CCGGTCTTTAGGCTGGCGCAGTTCGACCGGGCCGGTGGCCTCCAGCCGGTTGCGATCTGCAAACCACTGCACCCGCTCGGCATCGAAGGCGGTCTCGCGCACGGGCGCGAGGGCCTTGACGCCACCGGTGAGCAGGATTTCGCGCGCCGCGATGCGCACCTCGCCTCTGGGCGCTTCGACGGTGAGCACTTTGCGCCCCTGCTCGTAGAACACTCCGCGAATCTGCTGAATGGAAGCGCTGCTGCGGTCGCGGCTGTATTCGGCGCGCCGGGCTTTGAGTTCCCACACCAGGGCGCCGCCCCGGCTGGTGGTTTCACTGAGGACGATGTTTTGCAGCACCAGGGGGCTTTCGTTGGCCTGGGAAGGAGTCGGTTCAGGCGGACCTGAGCAGGCGGCAAGCAGCAGGCAGGCAAAAGCGGCCGGCGCCCGATGGCGTCGGCTCATGAACCCGCTTCGCGGTAGGCGGCGTAGACCCCCCGCACGTTGTACCAGTTGAGAAACACCCGCGCCAATTCCAGCGCCAGCTGCGGTTTGCCGCGGTCGATAAGATACTGCAACAGCGGCGCCATCGTTTTTTCGTTGAGCCGGCCGCCCAACGAAAGCAGCCCCCACAGAGCCTGGTGCAGCGGCGTCATCTGGATCATCATGCGCACATCCCAACTCGGGTGCTTGCGATAAAAGACCACCCCCATCCGGCCGCGCTCGTACTCTTTTTGGATGAGGGAAGGCAATTGCTTGAGGGTGAAGGGTGGATGCCAGTGATAGCCCACGGCCTCCGGGCATTTGACGAGCTTGAGTCCGAGCTTTTTGAGCCGCACCCCCAGTTCGAGATCTTCCCACCCGTAGAGGCTGAAGGCTTCGTCGAAGGGGCCGGCTTTTTCGAGCCAGTGGCGGGCAATGGCAACGTTGCCGGTGGCAAAGTACGCGGCCGAAAAATCGGTGATTTTGTAGGGTTCCGACTCGGGGTGCTCGAAGTTGCACGTGTTGACCACCCGGCCGTAGGTGAAGACTGCGTCGCCCGCGTGCGCTTCGAGGGCACGGGCGTGGAATTCGAGAAATACGGGTGTAACCACCAGATCCGAGTCGATAAAGATAACGGTGTCGCCCCGGGCGTCAGCCACTCCCAGATTGCGCGCCGCCGCCGGGCCGCGGTGATCTTGCGCCAGCAGGCGCACATGGCCGAAGCGCTCGGGGTGGTCCTGCAAAAACGCCACCGTGCCGTCGGTCGAACCGTCGTCGACGACGACTATCTCGTAGCGGCCCTCCCAGCGCTGCGCCTCCATCGCCTCGAGGCACTTGGTGAGGATGGCAAGCCGATTGTAAGTGGGAATAACGACGCTAAAAAACACGAGGGAGCCCAGGCACTGTGCTTATTCTGACATCAACGTCCGGCGATGCCAAAGCCCGCCGCCCGGCCCCCGGGTGAGCTAATCTGAGGCAGTGTCATCCGTCGTCCGCCTGCTCCTATGCTCGCTCCGCCCGTCGTCCGCTCGACTCGCCGCGCTTCGCTGCTGCTGCTCGAAATGGAGCAGGCTCTCGCCGAGCGACTCGGCGAACGGTTGCGCCAGGCCGGTTTTCGGGTAAGCCTCAGCCCCGAGACGCAAAAGAGCGAAAGCGCTCTGGCCCTGGTGCAGCTCGAGAATCCCGACTTGATTATTCTGGCGGCCGGTCCCGGCGGCTTGCACCTGTGCCGCGCCCTGCGTCAGGCCACCTACAGCCTGCCGGTGTTGCTTCTCAGTGACGGCGATACGATCTCCGAACGGGTGGCAGGTCTTGATGTGGGTGCCGACGACTACATCGTTTCTCCTTTCGATATCGCTGCCCTAGTCGACCGCATCCAATGCCAGCTCAAGCGCGTGCAGGGCCGCGAGAGCGGGGTGCTGCGCCTAGCCGATCTCATCGTCAACACCCGCACCCGGGAGGTGCGCCGCGGCGGGCAGCTTATCGAACTGACCGCCCGCGAGTACGATTTGCTCCACTACCTGATGGAACACGCCCGCGAGGTGCTGTCGCGCGAGCGGATCCTCCTCAACGTCTGGGGCGAAAATTTTGACGGTGAATCGAACATCGTCGAAGTCTACATTCGCTACTTGCGCCTCAAAATCGAGCGCGAAGGCGAGAAAAAGCTCATCCACACTGTGCGAAGCGTCGGCTACAGCCTGCGCGATTAAAAAGTGCCAGCTTCAGGGCGCGCTGCCTGAAAGCTGGCACCTGACACCTAATTTCGGTGTTCTTCATTACCTGACCTTTACCTGGGCGGTTTAGGGTAAGGTCACTCGTTATCTGGACTACTTTTTTATGTCGAACCGGGACGCACAACAGGATTTCCGCCTGCTGCTCGAGGAACTGTACCGGGAGAGGACCCTGCGCTTTTTTAAGGCCGGACAGAGCATCCCCTTGCGCAACCAGGAAATCTGGATTGTCTACCGGGGGTTGGTACAACTAGCAACGCTGCAACCGAGCGGCGACGAGGCGCTGTTGGGGCTGGCAGGCCCGCTGATGCCGCTGGGCCGTTCGCTGACGCTGCTGGAGCCTTACCATGCCGTGGCGCTCACCAACGTCGATCTGCTCCGGTTGACCACCGAGGAGATCCACTCCAGCCCACGGCTGGCGCGTGAATTGACCGAACAGATGGCCCGCCGCCTGCGCCAGGCGGAAGCCCTGCTGGCGCTAGCGGGCAAGCGCCTGGTGATCGACCGGCTGCAGGGCTTTTTGTACCTGCTCGCCCACGAATTCGGCCATCCCACCGGCGAGGGTATCCGCATCGATGTGCGCCTCACCCACCAGCAATTTGCCAACGCCCTGGGGACTACACGGGTGACGGTGACGCGCTTTTTGGGTGAACTCAAATACCGCGGTCTTATTGAGATAGGCTCCGACCGCCGCATCTACCTCAAAGAACCCCAGCGGCTGGCGGCGGCCAGTTGTTTCTAACTTTTGCGTGGCCACAATCCGATCGAACTGGTAGACTAGCGGCAGAACAGTAACTTTCTGTAAGGTTCGGGGTTGCGAGATCGGCCTCGCCGGGATTTGCAAGCAAAATCGGCTCGAACTGGGATGGCGCGCTCTGCTCCTTGCAGGAATGGACTTCATGGAAGGTCTTATGGAGCACAGAAGAAGTGTCCGTCTTGAGCCCACCCTCAACCCCAAGAGTTTGCTGCCGCGGCTGATGCGCGAGGATGCGCCTTTGCAATCGAGCAATACCCTAGTGATGATGTTCGGACCCCACCAGTGCGAGATGCCGCCCAATTCCCGCCAAGGCGTGCGCACCTGGATCCAGGCTCAAATTTCTGAACATGGTCTGCCGAGTTTGGTGCGCTTCGGTCGCCGCGACCGTCCGAGTGTCTATCGCCGCGACGAATTTGCGCTATGGCTGACTGCTGAAGGTCAAGAAGCTTCGATCGCCTCTTTGTAACCCGGAATGCGCTTCGCAACAGCGCGGTGAACTGATGCCGCCGGACGCTGGAGGTTGCTTTTGTCTGCGGCAACTTTTTCCTGCGGGCAGGCGGAGCGCTCGGAAGGGTAAGCGCGCACTACCTGCACAACTGTGACCTGCGGTGGCTCTCAAAATACGAGCGAATTCTGTGGATTTTATTCATGGGTTTGCGAGCAATTATTCGAAGGTATTTAACAATTTGATGCACTTGGACGGTCAACACATTTTTGCTCAGATATTGTAAGATATGTTAACCGAAAGCCAGGCTGACTGTGAACTTTCCACCCACCTCTCCGTCGATTCTTGAACTGAACAGCTGGGTCTGGCTGCGCGAGCAGCAGCACCGTCTCGATACGCTGAGTCCAGACGATATCGAACCTATCGTTCGCCACCGCGACTATGTCTGGTTGATGGGTCTGTGGGAGCGCTCGGAGGCGGGCCGGACCATCGCCCTGAACCATCCGGGTCTACAGTACGAATTTCGCCGCGCTCTGCCCGATTTGCACCTCGAAGATGTGGTCGGTTCGGCCTATGCCATCCGCCGCTATACGGTCGATGAGCACCTGGGAAGCGAGGCGGGGCTCAGACGGTTGCGGCGGCGGCTCAACGACCGGCTGGGCGTCGGAGTGATCGTCGATTTTATTCCCAACCACTGTGCTGTCGATGCGCGTTGGCCGAGTGAACATCCGGAGTGGTTCGTGCCTTGCCTCGATGCGTCGGGCAACGGCTGTTTTCGCACCGGAGACGCCCATCTCTCCCACGGCCGCGACCCTTACTTTCCAGCCTGGACCGACACGGCCCAGTTCAACTACGCCTACCCGGAAGCGCGCCGGATGTTGCTCGGGCAGTTGCTCTCGATCGCCGAGCGCGCCGACGGCGTGCGCTGTGATATGGCCATGTTGATGCTGCGCGAGGTGTTTGCGCGCACCTGGTGTCAAGATCCGGGAGTCGAATTTTGGGCCGAGGCGATCGCCACCGTCAAAGCGCGCCATCCGGGCTTTTTGTTTATTGCCGAAGCGTACTGGGGACTGGAATGGAATTTGATGCAATTGGGTTTTGACTATTGCTACGACAAGACCCTCTACGATCGCCTGTGCCGGCGCGATGCCCACGGCATTGCCGCCCACCTGCGCGCGGAGCCGCGTTTTTCTGAACGGGTGGTGCGCTTTGCTGAGAACCACGACGAGCCGCCCGCCCGCCAGGTCTTCGGCCAGAGCTGGTGGAATGCCACGTTGTTGTGCGCAACCGTGCCGGGGGCCTTCCTTGAATACCTGGGCCAGGGCGAGCGCACGGTGCGTCTGCCGGTCCAACTCGGGCGCGAAGCAAAAACAGCCAGCCATCCCCCGGCCCGGCGTTTTCTGGATCGCCTCGCGGCTTTTCGCCGGACGCTGGGCGAGCGGTTTGTCGTCTACGACGTTCCCCATCCTCAAGTGGTGGCTTACCGGCGCGGCCAGTACGACTTCTTTTTAAATCTGGGCGATCAAGGCGTCCACTTGAGTTCCCAGGACGCGGTGCTCGTGCTGCCGCCCCATGGTGCCTCGGTGGTGTCCGTGCCGCAGGAGGGCGCTCGCCCGGCCGCCGAGGATATCGCCTGGCTCGATGAAGTGCAACCCGTCCGCGCCCAAGCCCTGTAAATTGCTTGTCGATTTCCCATGGGTGTGAAAAAATAGAGCCAACACGTTCGGTAGGCCGATGCGGCGCGACTGCCACGGATCCACATTCACCGAAGCGTTGGCGGCGGTGGCTATCGCGGCGATACTCGCCCCGGCGACCCTGATCGCTGTCTCCAGCTACCGGCAGAGCCAGATGGCGGCTCAATATCCGGTGGAGATGGGCCGGATTCTGGCCGCTTCTCGCGCCTTTTTGAAGGATCATCTGCGCCTGCCGGATCTGGTCACGGCTCCGGCTACCCTCGATGCCGAGTTGTGGCGGCAATACTACCATCCACCCGCCAATTTGAAGCGCTCGGCGGACCAACTGTTGCCCGACGGCCTTGTCTATGCGGTAGTGCGGCCCTACCGGCCCTCCGGGGTGACCACCGAAGCGTTCGTGGGCCAGATCCGCATCACCGGCTCACACTGCGACCGGTACGATGGCGATCCGGCCGCCGCCTGCGAGTACAATGTGCCGTTTTATTGACGGTATGCTGCAATTGTGGCAGCCAGGTTCGATGAACTTCGGCCACCCAAGCAACCCCTGCACGTCCGGTAACGGTAGAGGCTCTTGCGTACGATCGAACATGATCGCTCGACACCAGGACGGCTTCATCAGCGCCGCAGCGCCCCTACGGAGGGCGCTTCAGGTCGCAGAGCAGAGCAAACGGATATTCGCTCGTACTGCGCGGCGCCGAACGGAAGGAACTAGGAGACTTCTTCTTCGAAGTCTTCGTCCTGGCTGTCGAAATCGATGCCCGATTGGCTGAGCAACGGATTGTCCTTGGTCCAGTAGAGCAAGGCGACAATCAGCGACTGATAGCCGATGTTCTGTGCTTCGCCCATCGCTTTAAGCCAGCGCAATAGATCCGCAGGCATGCGAATGCTGATCAAAAAGCGCTGCTGGGCACTCGCCGTCGTCAGTTCGTCGTCGAGGGTCGTACGCGGCGCCCGGGCATATTTGCGCCACTGACGCTGGTAACGGTAGACGGTGCTGCGGGCGAGGTTGGTCACCTGCATCAATTCGTCGACCAGCAGGCCGGCGTTCATCGGCAGGCGACCCTCTTTTTCCATCGAGCGCAGGGCACTCATGATTCGGTCTTGGGTACTCTCTGTCATCCCTGTGCCATACCTTTGACCAATAGCAACTTGGTTAATGTAGTATACAAGTCTGAGGCGGTGTATGCTATCTCTCTCTGGATAGAGATATGCAAGAACCCTGGCACCTTTTTCGCCGATCCCAGGTTGTGCGATTTGCCGCGCTTGTTTGACAAGAGGGTCGGATGATTTTCGGACGGCCCGATGCCCCCCGAACGGATGAAACCGTAATGACTTAAAGTCAACCCGGCCTTTGGGAGAAGCAGCTGATTAAACGGCGCAACTGAGTTGCATGACCCGCTGCGAGAGTTCCATGTTCTCCCGGTAGTCCACCGGGCAGTCGATGATGGCCGGAACCTCCTGTTCGAGGGCAGTTTTGAGGATGGGCAGCAGCTCGTCGCCCGCCTCGATGCGGTAGCCCTTAAGACCCATACTCTCGGCAAGGCGCACAAAGTCGGGATTGCCGAAGCGCACGAAGGCGGAGCGGTTGAAGTGGGTCTGTTGCTTCCATTCGATGAGGCCGTAGCCGCCGTCGTTGAAGATAAGCGTCACAAAGGGCGTACCGATGCGCAGGGCCGTCTCCAGTTCCTGCATGTTCATCATGAAGCCGCCGTCGCCGGTGACGGCCACCACTTTGCGGTGGGGGTGGACGAGTTTGGCGGCGACAGCGCCGGGGATGGCGATGCCCATGGCGGCAAAGCCGTTGGAGATGATGCAGGTGTTGGGGCGGTCGCAGTGGTAGTGGCGGGCCACCCACATCTTGTGGGCGCCGACGTCGGAGATCAAGATATCCTCCGAGCCCAGCACCTGGCGCAGGTCGTAGATTATTTTTTGGGGTTTGACGGGATAGCCGGTGTCGTGGGCGTACTCGGTGTACTCGGCGCGGATGTCGTCGCGCAGTTGGATGGCATAGGGGTCGGCTTTGCCCTGGCGGTCGGCGCGCGACAGGATCTCCTGCAGGCTGTCGGAGATGTCGCCCACCACTTCGACTTGCGGGATATAGCTGCTGTCGACTTCCGCGGCGGTGCGGCCGATATGGACGATCGGAATGTCGCCCATGGGGTTCCACTTTTTGGGCGAGTACTCGATGTGGTCGTAGCCGATGGCGATTACCAGGTCGGCGCGGTCGAAGCCGCAGCTGATGTAGTCGCGCTGCTGCAGGCCCACCGCCCACAGCGCTAGCGGATGGGTATAAGGAATAACCCCCTTGCCCATGAAGGTATTGGCCACCGGGATATTCAGGCGCGTGGCGAACTCGGTGAGCGCGGCACTCGCACTGCAGCGGATGGCGCCGTTGCCCACCAGAATTAGCGGGTTGTCGGCCCGGGAAATCAGCTCGGCCGCCTGGGTAATGCTACTAAACGAAGCGAACACATCGTGGTTGTCGGTGACGCGCAGCGGCTCGCCTATCGCCGCCATCGAAGCGATGTTTTCCGGTAGTTCGATGTGCACTGCCCCCGGTTTTTCGGCCTGGGCGATCTTGAACGCCTTGCGGACGATTTCGGGGGTGTTGCTCGGGCGGACGATGTGGGTACTCCACTTGGTCACCGGAGCGAACATCGCCACCAGATCGAGGTACTGGTGGGCGTCGACGTGCATGCGGTCGGTACCCACCTGGCCGGTGATCGCCACCAGTGGGGCGCGATCGAGGTTGGCGTCGGCCACGCCGGTCATCAAATTGGTCGCGCCGGGACCCAGGGTCGAAAGGCACACCCCCGCCCGGCCGGTCAGCCGCCCGTAGACGTCGGCCATGAAGGCGGCGCCCTGCTCGTGGCGGGTGGTGACAAACTGGATGGACGAGCTTTGCAGCGCCTCCAGAAACTGCATGTTCTCTTCGCCAGGCAAGCCGAAGATGTAGCGGACACCTTCGTTCTCCAGGCACTGCACCAACAATTCGGCTGTGTTCATAACTCCCACACCGTTTTGATGTTGACAAATTCGAGTATGCCCTCGCGGCTGAGTTCGCGGCCGTAGCCGGAGAGCTTGATGCCGCCAAAGGGTAGACGGGGGTCGGATTTGACCATGCCGTTGATGAAGACCGAACCGGCTTCAATCTCTTCTGCAAGCCGTTCGATTTCGGCCGCATCGGTGCTCCAGACGCTTGCCCCAAGACCGAAGGCGGTGTCGTTGGCCAGGCGAATGGCCGCATCCAGGTCGGGGGCGCGAAACAGCGCCGCCACCGGCCCGAACAACTCCTCGCCGTAGGCGGGGCTGTCCGGCGGGATATCTGCAAGGATGGTCGGCGCGTAGAAGTTGCCGGGGCCGGGGAGCGCTTTGCCGCCGATGAGCACCCGCGCTCCGCGCGCCACCGAATCGCGTACCTGGGCATCGAGAGTTTTGAGGATGGTAGGGGTGGCGAGCGGCCCGACGTCGGTAGCCGGATCGGACGGGTCACCGACTTTGAGGGCAGTAAAACGTTCGACCAATAGCTTCTCAAAGGTATCCGCCACCGCCTCGGCGACGATGAACCGCTTGGCAGCAATGCAGGACTGGCCGTTGTTGATGAGGCGGGCCGTCACCGCTGTCTGGGCGGCTTTTGAGATATCGGCGGACTCCAGTACGATAAACGGGTCGCTGCCCCCCAGTTCGAGGACGCACTTTTTGAGGTGGTTGCCGGCCTGAGAAGCGACGCTGCGGCCCGCCGGTTCACTGCCGGTGAGGGTGACCGCCACCACCCGCCCATCGGCAATCAGATCCGCGGTGCGCTCGGCTCCCACGAGCAATGTCTGGAAACACCCGGGTGCAAAGCCCGCCTCTAAAAAAATCGCTTCGATGGCGAGGGCGCACTGGGGCACGTTGGAGGCGTGCTTAAGCAGGCCGACATTGCCCGCCATCAAAGCCGGGGCTGCGAAGCGGAACACCTGCCAGAAAGGAAAGTTCCAGGGCATCACCGCGAGGACGGGTCCAAGCGGCTGGTAGCGCACGAAGGAACGCGTCGCGTCGGTAACTACCGGCACGTCGGCCAGAAAACCCGCACCGTGCTCGGCGTAGAACCGGCAGACCAGGGCGCACTTGTCGACTTCGGCCAAGGCGGAGGCGAGGGTCTTGCCCATCTCAGCGCTCATCAGCCGGGCGTAGCGTTCGCGACCGGCTGTGAGCACATCGGCGGCGGCTTGCAGATGGCGGGCGCGCTCGGCAAGGGGCGTGCGCCGATGGCAAGCAAAAGCACGACTTGCCAGGGCAAGCTTCTGCTCGATTTCGGCGTCGCCCAGGGATGCAAATGTCTTGAGTGTCTGTCCGGTCGCTGGGTTGACGCTCGCGATCGGTCGCGAGGGGCTTTGGGTCTGTGCCATCGCTTACCCTTCCGGTATCGGCGGTCTCCGATCGATCACTGTATCCGGCGGGGATCGCCGCTCGCCCGCTTTGTAAGTCTTTTGTAACATCCAGTTGTGCTTCCTGTGGCCCCCCGGCGGCGGGATCCGCGCCGGTGGTGCGCTTGCGCCGTTCGGGGAATTGACGATAATGCAAACAGATCAGCGTGTCTAGCAGGAGAACCGCATGAGCGCGACCACGTACGACTGGCGCAAGGTAATCGATTCCATCAAGATTGAAGACCCGGTCAAGCCGGGCGATTTTGCGAATTTCCTCGACATGGCCCGGGGTATCGAGTCGCGCACCGGCGTCTGGAGCATTTCTTATGAGAGCCTGCGCACCCTGGGTCCACCCGACGGCGGTATGCTGCGGCCTGCCGTGGGCGGCACGGGTGAGGCAGCGGCTCAAAAGCAACTGGGTATCACCGCCGTCGCCCCCGCCTCCGTGGTTGAATTGCGCCCCAACGCCAGTGAAGAGGACTTACAGGGCGTGCTGCGGGCCGTCTACCGCCAGGTGCTGGGCAACA
>JAHHGR010000050.1 GCA_019359725.1 Aphanocapsa lilacina HA4352-LM1
TCAAGTACCAGACCAGTCAGTCCGCAGGCGGCTTCCCGCGCATGGTCAAACTCTACGGCGGCGACGCGGGTTCCGATACCGACCGAAGCAAGAATGGCCAGCGCACCCTCGTCACCACCAAAGATCTAGTGGTCTCCGGCCAGTTCAGCAAGCCTGTCTAAGTCCTGCCGGCACAAACGGGTCGGTAAAATCGCGACCCGTTTGTGCAACCCATGTTACGATTGTTGAACTGTAGCACACATTTTGTAGTGAGGCTTCACAGATGACAGCACTGACACTTTTGGCGGCGCCGGGAATCCCCGCCGGTTGGGAGTGGGCAAATCCGTTGATCGACCTGCTTCCCATCATCCCGCTTCTGTTTTTCGCCCTGGCTTTCGTCTGGCAGGCCGCGATCGGCTTCAAGTAACGGACGATTTCCTCGACAATCGCTGCAGGAAGGCAGGCCCCAGAGCCTGCCTTCCTGCGCATTTAGACGTAAGGCGAGACGTCTTCTTGGCAATCGTCCGCCAGGTACGAAAGCGCCCGAAAGCGCAGCCCCACCAGCTGTTCGTACAGCGGATTGATCTTGCACATGGGCGGGATGTGCACAACTTTGCCGCCCGGCAGGAGCACATCGCGCTCAAAGGGGCACTGGGACGGAATCATCCGGCACAGAAAGCGGGCAATGGCCGGATCGCGCACTTCGACGCCGTCGAGCCAGTGCTTGACCGGCTGCAGCAAGTCGAGGTGGGGCGGTCTGTGCTCCGGGGCAACCGGTGCCTGGGCCGCGCCGGTGAGATTGGTGCGCAGGCCGCTCAATACTTCGCACCGATGGCCCAGAGCGTCGCAAAAGCGCCCAATCAGTTGCTCCTCCGCCTGCGAGTACTCACCGTCGGCCAGAGCCACCATTAATGCTGTGCGCAAAAAATGTTCAGAAAGGACCGGGTCGGCGGCCAGGGTAGCCGACAACTCCTCAGGCTCGATCGGCACAAGTACTTGCGCCGATCGACCGCCGAGTCCTTCCTGGGCGATGACGGCCTGTACACAGGCGCGCTCGGTTTCGTCGTAATCGCCGTCCGCCCAGGCCACCGTCAGCAGGCCGCGCAGCCAGGAAATCATCTGCTCTTCGCCGCGGATAGAAGAAACTGCACCCACCATTTCGACTTGCTCCCCATCGATATCGGTCGGATGGAACCCCTTCGGGGTACTGGCCGAACGGTCTCCATAGTTTCATTATCGACAAAACAGGGGCAACCGGGCTCCAGTGGGTGGGTGTGACGGGCAGTAGATTGGCAGCGGTCCACAAACGCCCTAAAGTTGACCTACCAACTGCCGCAAGCCATGGGAAGCCTTTCGAAGCAACGGTCGCCGCGCCGCCCAGGAGCGAGAGCTAGCCGTGCTTATCCGTGAAAGTACCGTCCGCGCCGGGGCCCAGCGGTGGTTTTGCCGCTCAGCGGGCAGCGAGTCTGGGCCGCCCGTGCTGCTCCTGCACGGTCTGCCTTCCCACAGCCACGGTTGGCGGGAGGCGGTACCGGTGCTGGCCGAGCGGGGTCTGCGGGTGATTGCCGCCGACTGGGTGGGTTTTGGCGGTAGCGACAAACCGGACAAATCCGCCTTCAACTACACACCGGATGCTTTTATCGCGGCGCTGGCAGCATTTGTGGAAGCACTCGCACTGGAGCGATTCTCGCTGGTGGTGCAGGGATTTCTGGGCTCAGCAGGCATCCAGTACGCCCTGCGCGAGCCGCGGCGCATCGCCCGGCTGGCCGTCATCAACGCCCCAATCTCTACGAGTGCCAAATTGCCCTGGAACCTCCGGCAGCTGGGTTTGCCCCTGGTGGGCGAGATGCTCACCCAAAATCCGCTCTCGGTGGATCAGACCCTCGAAGGGGGGGGTTATACGGTCATTTCCAACGGCGATCTGGGCGCCTTTCGCCGCCCCTACAGCGAGAGCGGCGACGCCGGCCGGGCATTGATGCTCACCGTGCGCAATCTGGATCTGCCCCGGGCGATAGCGGAGATCGAAGCGGGCCTGGCTCCCTGGCGCCAGAACGGTCAGGTGCCCACCCCCTTTGCGCTCGCCCTCATCTGGGGTCTGCGCGACCGCTACCTGGGTGAGGCGATGGCCAAAAGCTTTGTGGCGGCCCACCCGCAGGTCGAATTTTTTCCGGTTGCTCAGGCCGGTCACTACCCGCTGGAGCAGGACCCTGAGGCGGTCAACCAGGCCCTGGTGCGCTTTGTCGCTCAGCCGCGGTAGGTGCCGGAGTTGAGGGTGACGCTGCCCACCCCCCAGCGGGACACCAGCTTTTCGAGCAAGATGCGGCCCGGGGCGGCTAGATCGCCGTCCTCGCCCACCGTTCCCCCTTCGATGATGTTGCCGAGGTCGGTGCGAAAACACAATCGCCACTGGCCGCCAGGGTCGGGCTCGATAAATAAACTGCCGGTTGCCAGCACCTGGCCGGCATTGCTCGTGATTGCAAAGCGCATGGGTTGGGTTGGGTGTGCCGAGGAAAGAACTTTCCCAGTATTGCCCAGCGGTGGGCCGTTGCCGCTGCGCCCGGCCATTGTGCGGTACCGTGCAACTAGAAACGCTTGGAAAAGTGCGATTGGAGCCACGAAAAAAGCCCAGGCGGCGGCGGGGAAACGCCCTGTGGATCCTGGCAATGCTGGTTGTAGCACTCATCGGGGGTGGGGTGTACCTGTGGCTTGTGCCTTCGCCGATTCGGGCGGTGGCCTGGAATCCGCCGCCGCGGCCGCCGGTGGTTGGTCCCCTCGCCCAGAATGGCCGCCTGATGGGAGCGGATTTGATTGGTCGCTTCGATGGCCCGGCGGCGGTCGCTTTCGACCGCGCAGGGCGGCTCTACACCGGCACCGAAGACGGCAAAATCTACCGGATTGCCCTCGCGGCGGCGGGCGGCAGAACGGTCGAAGTGTTCGCCGAGACCGGCGGGCGGCCCTGGGGGCTCGCTTTTGATGGAGCGGGCAATCTGGTAGTGGCGGATGCCCGCCAGGGGCTGCTGGCCATCGATGCGGGCGGGAAGGTGCGAGTACTTGCCAAACGGGATGGAAAGCGGGCTTTGGGGTGGCTCACGGCTGTGGCCGTAGCCGCCGACGGCCGCGTCTACTTTAGCGAAGCGAGCGAGCAACCCTACGGCCGCGACCTCTACCTGGAGGTACTGGAGGCACGACCCACCGGGCGCCTGCTGGTCTACGATTCGGCCACTGACCAGGTGCAGGTGCTGGCCACCCGGCTGGCCCTACCCGGCGGCCTCGCCCTAGCAAGCGGCGATACCGCCGTACTGGTGAGCGAGGCGGCGCGTTACCGGGTGATGCGCTACCGGTTGGATGGCCCCGGGACCAGGACCGGCGAGCCCTGGATTGAGAATTTGCCAGGGTACCCAGGGGGAATGGCCCGCGACGGCGAGCGTTTCTGGCTGACCATCGGCGAACCGCGCATCGACAACATCGATCGCGTTCATCCCAATGCCGAACTAAAAAATTGGCTTGCCAAACTGCCCGCCAGTTGGGTGCGCGGCAACGAAAAAGGCTATGGATTGGTCCTGTTGCTCGATAAAAACGGTCGCATCCTGGAAAGCTTGCAAGATCCGACTGGACGGGTCAATCGTCTCAGCAACGTCGAACGCTTCGGTGCGGATCTTTATCTGGCAACGAGTATCGAAAACGGTGTTGCCCGCGTGCGCCTCGCCGCCGGGCGCGCCCAGAGCGGCAGCGGCCTCGATCGCTCTCGCTGAGATGATCCCCGCCCAGGGTAATTGGATGTGTCCTTCGTAACGTTTTTGATCCATTTCGGCAATAGCGCTGCGAACTCCGTATACGATGTCGAGAATAGTTTTCAGACGCCAAATCCGCACTGCTGAGCCGGATTCCGTTTGATTTTGCCTAAATTTGCGTGACGCCATGACCACCAGCACGAGCGCGCATTGGCGCAGTATTGCGATTGTAGGCCCCTACCAGAGCGGCAAATCGACGCTGTTAGAAAGCCTACTGTTCGTGACGGGAGCCATCTCCCGCAAGGGCGCCGTCGAGGATGGCAACAGCGTCGCCGACGGTACCGCCGAGGCGCGCGCCCGCCAGATGGGCGTCGAGGTCAACGCTGCCTTTGCCGAATATCAGGGGGTGCAGTTGAGCTTTTTGGATTGCCCGGGGTCGATCGAGTTTGCCCAGGAGACCTGGAATGCGCTGATCGGTGTGGACGCGGCGATCGTCGTCTGCGAACCGGAGGCGACCCGGGCCTTGACTGTGGCGCCGCTGCTCAAGTTTCTCGATGACTGGCAAATTCCCCATGGGCTGTTTATCAACAAGATGGACCGGGCCAGTACCCCCCTAAAAGAGGTTCTGGCTGCACTGCAGTCGATCTCAAGCCGTCCCCTCGCCCTGCGCCAGTTCCCGATTGGCCAGGGCGATCGTTTAAGCGGGTTTATCGATTTGGTGAGCGAGCAGGCCTGGCAGTACCACGTCGGCGGCCCGCCCGACCCGATTGTGCTACCGGAGATTTATCGCAGCGACGAGCAGGCGGCCCGGGCCGAACTGCTCGAGGTGCTCGCCGAGTTCGACGATCACCTGCTCGAAGAACTGGTCGAAGAAATCGAGCCGCCCGAGGCGGAAATTCGCAGCGACCTCAAGCGCGACCTCGAAGACGATCTCATCGTGCCGGTGTTCTGCGGGGTGGCGCTGCGCGATTTTGGGGTCAGGCCGCTGCTGGCCGCACTGCTCTCGGAGGTGCCGGAGGCGGCCTGTTCTGCCCGCCACCGGGGTATCGCCGCCATAGGAGGCCCGCCTGTGGCCCAGGTGCTCAAGACGTTTTATTCGCCCCAGAGCGGCAAACTTTCGCTGGTGCGCATCTGGCGCGGGGTGTTGGCCGACGGTGCCCAGATAAACGGTGCGCGCCTCGCCGGGTTGTATCGGCTGTGCGGCCAGCAGCAGACGGCCCTCGCGGCGGCTGGACCCGGCGAGATTGTCGCCCTGGGCCGCCTCGAAGGGATCAAAACCGGCGACACCCTCGCACTTGGATTACAGGAAACTCCCCTGGCGCGCTGCGCGCCCCTCACCCCGGTTTTCGCCCTCGCCATCTTCCCCGAAAAGCGCGCCGACGAGGTCAAATTCAGCGCCGCCGTCGCCAAATTGCTCGAAGAAGATCCATCGCTCAGTTGGGAGCAGAACAGCAGCACGCGCGAGGTGGTGCTCTGGGGCCAGGGCGAAATTCACCTGCAGGTGGCCCTCGACCGGTTGCGGCGCAAGTACAACCTGCCGATGCAGTCCCGCCCGCCGCAGGTGCCCTACCGCGAGACCATCCGCCGCGCCTGGTCCAGTCACGGGCGTTACAAGCACCAGACCGGCGGCCACGGCCAGTTTGGCGATGTCTACCTCGACATCCGGCCTCTGGCGCGCGGCGAAGGGTTTCAATTTGCCGAGACGATTGTGGGCGGCGCGGTGCCCCGGCAGTACATCCCCGGCGTGGAGACGGGCGTGCGCGAAGCGCTGGAGCGCGGGCCTCTGGGCTACCCGGTGGTGGACGTGGCGGTCACCCTCACCAATGGCTCCTACCACACCGTCGATAGTTCCGAGCAGGCGTTCAAGCAGGCGGCCCGCATCGCGATGCACGAGGGCCTCCCCCGCTGCGAGCCGGTGCTGCTCGAACCGATTGTCGAGCTGGATGTCTCAGTGCCGGTGGAATTTACCGCCCGCGCCCTGCGCCTGCTCAGCGGCAAACGCGGCCAGATCCTCCACTACCAGGGCGATGGAGAGCGCCGCGACTGGGACTGCATCAACGCCTTTTTGCCCCTGGCTCAGATGAACGAATTTGCCGTCGAGTTGCGCTCGCTGAGTCTTGGTGTCGGCTGTTTTGCCTGGCGGCCCGCCCACCTGCAGGAGGTGCCGGAAAAACTCGCCGAGCGTCTTCTGGCGCGCACTTGATCGGCGCCGGGGGAACCGGGAGGCCGGGCACTTCTGACTGCAGGCAGAGGGTGCCTCCTACCCTCGGCGATGACAATTGGGCAGTTCAAGAGCAAGTTTGCAGTCGCTGCGAGAGCATAGCACCAGCGCTGCATTGCTACTAAAACCCCGACAAGGAGAGAGAGCATGGCCGATCTGTCGCGCCTGCGGGTGGCGGTGCTCGCTACCGATGGCTTTGAAGAAACGGAACTGACCGAGCCGATGCGTGCCCTCCAACGAGCGGGTGCCCATGTCGAGATTATTGCGCCCGAAGCGGGAGAGATCCAGGCGTTTCGCCACCACGACAAGAGCGTGCGTGTTGCTGTCGACCGAACGCTCAACGAAGCACAACCGACCCAATACGACGCTCTGGTGCTGCCTGGAGGAACATTCAACGCCGATGCACTGCGTGTCGATCCCAAGGTGCAGGCTTTCGTGGGCAATATGCACCAGTCCGGCAAACCCATCGCCGCCATTTGCCATGCCCCGTGGATCTTGATCTCGACGGGGCTGGTGGAAGGGCGGACGCTCACCAGCTATCACACACTCCAAGATGATGTCCGCAATGCTGGGGGGCGATGGCAGGGTTGTTTCATTCTAAATTTGCACCTCCTGCAAATGAGAATTGAGAGCCCAAGAGCCTGATTTCACGTTAAGCGAGTAGAGCTTATTGGCATGTTCAGCCCAGCTTTCAGGAGAATGAAACAGCCCTGGGGGCGATGGCAAGATCGCGAGGTGATCGTCGAGGGCAACTGGGTGACCAGCCGCAAACCGGACGATCTACCGGCATTCAACAACCGGGAACTACTCAACCTACTGAGTGCGCTGCCCGGTCGGGTCTGACAGAAAAAGCACCTCCGGGCAACCACAATCGAATGACCGGGGACGAGCCGGTATCGTCGGATTGTTGAGTTTCCACCCTGCGGGAGGGTTACTATCGGGTGATGGCCCTCCCGTTTGTGGCGGGCTGCGACGGACAGACTCCCCCAGGTCTGGCGTCGGCGTCCTCGTGGCTCGAGCGCACTGTGCGGCACTCCGGCATAGATCTATATTGGGCCGCGGCATATTTGCTGCCTCCATCGAAGGATCGCACCGGTCACGGTGGATGATCGAATCGCTGGGCGTTGTGAATCGGGCTGGCTTTGAATGTTGGCAGGCCGATAGTATTCGCAGCCCTCTAGGTCGGTTGTAGTGCAAGCAGGGCCATAGAACAAGGGGATCGGCTCCATTTCGATCGCTCCGGCCTACCGGATAGGGGGGGCTTGTGTATTGCGATTGCGAATTAAGGTATCCTTAAATTGGTGAAGTGAACTCCATGGAGCGAATCGATGACGCCTGTCAGCGGCAAAGAGTTACTGAAGCTTATCAAACAGAACCCCGGCAAATCCGCCAAACAGCTTGCTGAGATGGCAGGCTACACGACCGTGACTAAGACCGGTCAAAAACGCGTCAAGATGCTCGCCTTTCAAAGTGCGGTGCTCGAGGCCAACAACATTGCCATCAAGCCCGAACAAGAAGAAGTAGAAACCGTCCGCGGTGGTCGCAAGGCAAGCTACCGCATCCAGGTTCAGCAAAACGGCAATCTGCTCATTGGCTCGGCCTATACCCGCCAGATGGGTTTGATCCCCGGCACTGAATTTGAGATTCAGATCGGGCGCAAGCACATCAAGCTCCTCCAGGTGGGCATGCTCGGAAGCGGCGAAGATTCTGGCGAAGCCGCCGAATCGAAGGAACTCATGGCAGTTTGAGTAACCGTTCGTCGGAGTGTCCTGCGCGGCACGCCATTCGGAACGGATTTGCAGGTAGGGTGCTGCGGTTGTAACCGCAGCACCCTACCCTTTGAGCTTGCAACTTGTAACAAAATGATCCCCTCCCGTGCTACAGTTCTTAACTGTCTCGGCGGCGCAAAGCCTTTGCCCCAAGAGGATTTTCCTGTTTTAAGCTCAGAAATTCTTGCTGCCGTCCGTTGAATTTTAATTACGATATCCAGCCCTGTTCCGAGTCGATGTTCAAAATAGGCTCAGGGTTCTGGCGAATGTGATGCGGGCATCTGGGCAAGCGATTTTCCACAGTGGGCGTTTGAGCGTTTTGTTGATGGCTCTGCCGCTGGCGCTGTTTCTGGTGCTGACTGTACTGCCGGTGCTGTTGCTGATGCCATTTTTGACGGCGCTGTTTGGTCTCTTGATGGCCTCCAAGGGCGTCCGGCAGTGGCTGGCGCACCGGGAGCGCCAGCGCATGAAGCGTGTTCGCAGTCAACTGATCGCAAGCCTGGCGACCTGGTGATCCGGACCGCCGGCGGTCTTCGCCAACCAGGCGATTCGATCGCTTGCGCAGCTTTGTACCTCTGGGTTAGCCTGCCCGGCATAACCTAGCTGTAAGTACGCCATGGCGGACGACGACTCGCGCACCGGTAGAGCCCACTACACAAGCCCAGCCATACGGGCTTACCTCGACGATCTTTACCTTCCCCCAGATCCGGATCTAGCCTATGCTGTGGCTGAACTCGACCGCGCAGGGATGCCGCGCATCCAGGTCTCCGCCACCGAGGGCAAGATTCTCTACCTGCTTGTGCAGATGATCCGGGCGCGCAGGGTGGTTGAATTCGGGACTCTCTCCGGCTACTCGGGTCTGTGGATACTCAAGGCCATGGGCCAGGACGGCCATCTGTGGACCTGCGAGTACAACCCCGAGCACGCCCGGGTGGCGCGGGGAGTCTTCGAGCGAGCGGGCTACGGCCCGCAGGTGAGCATTTTTGAAGGAGCGGGCCTGCAAAGCCTCGACAAGCTGGCCCACTTCGCTCCCTTTGACGCCGTTTTCCTGGATGCCGACAAATCCGGCTATGCCCGCTACGCCCGCTGGGCCTTTGAGCACCTCAGGCCGGGGGGCCTGATTATCGGCGACAACACCTATCTGTTTGGCTACCTGACCGGGCGCGCTCCGGACCATCAGTGGAATGCGCAAGCTATCGAGGCGATGCGCGACTTTCATGCCTTTGTCGCTGCCCACTGCACCGCTGTCTGTCTACCTACCCCCGACGGCCTCACCGTCGGCATGAAACCCTACTGAACCGTGCCGATGGTAAAATTGGCCCTGTCGATCTGCCTTCAACGGTGGCTGCGATGAAGCCTGTAAATAACCAGACAGTTCCCGAGCGGACTTGCGGCCAGGTGAACGACGAGCCCTACAGCCTCCGGCGCGAGATCGGCCGGGGCTGGGCCTGGGTGACCTTTGTCTGGCACATGCTGACCCGTCTGGGTGGGCTGCGCGCTACGATCCGCAGCCTGGTGTTTCTGGTGACCTTGCTTATCAAGCGCACCCTGGTCACCTGGGGATGGATCGCCAACCGGTAGCGTGGATCTGAAGCACTTGCCAGGCTGTGTGGTCTGAGTTAGCCTGCCTGAGATAGTTTGGCTGGCAGCACTAAGTTGTACTACGACGCAGGACAATTCGAATTCGTCGCGCAACTGGAGACCCACTGGCAGACAATCCGCCAGGAACTTGAACATCTAGGTGACGGCGATTTTATCGCCTGGCCCGAAAAATATTTGTATGGTCAGGGCTGGGACATTTTTGGCCTCTATGCCTTCGGGATCAAAGTCGGCGCCAACTGCAAACTTTGCCCCGAGACGACCCGGCTGGTCGAGCAGATCCCCGGTCTGGTGAGCGCCGGTTTTTCTTCGCTCAAGCCGGGCACCCATATCGCCCCGCACACCGGTTATCCGGACGGTCTGTTGCGGTGTCACCTGGGACTAATCGTCCCGGACGGCAGCGCGCTGCGGGTGGGAGAAGCGGTGCGAAGCTGGCGAGAAGGGTGCTGTCTGGTTTTTGACGACGCCACCGAACACGAAGCCTGGAATCGGGGCAGCTTTACCCGTATCGTACTGCTGCTTGACTTCAAGGCTCCGGCGGGTTTGCTGTCTGTGCCGGTAAAACCCGAAAGCAAGGGTCTGGCTGCGTTGTTCGGGTTCTTGAAAAAAAAGTAAGTGCCGGCAGGTGCACCTCCGGCAAAATCGGTGTCAAAGGTCGAGCGCGCATCGCACCTGAGCTATCTGGCGTGATATCGTCTCCAACCTGTCCATGTCGGTGACCACGGCCTGCTCGGGTTCCTCAAGCGTCTCGAACTGGCTTTTGAGCAGTTCTGGCGGCATGAAGTGCCCACCGCTTACCGCTCGCCCGCGCACCCGTTCGGTGGCAAGCTCCGGGCTGATCTTGAGATAAACGAACTCAACTGGCTCATCGCTGCCCCGCAGCAGGCGACGGTAATTTTCTTTGAGAGCCGAGCAAGCCAATACAACATTTTCGCCCCGCGCCAACCAGCCCTCGATCCCCAGCCGCATCCGCACCAGCCAGGGAGCACGGTCTGCGTCGTCGAGGGGCTGAGCGCTGCGCATCTTAGCGACGGCTTCGGGGGCGTGAAAATCATCTCCGTCGGCAAAGCGCCAGCCCAAGTCGGCTGCAAGAGCGCAGCCGAACCGGCTCTTGCCAGCACCGGAGACACCCAGCACGATGATGACCATAGATCGAACAGGGGCGCCCGGTGTCCCCATCGGCACCAAGCGCCCGCAATCTTACTTCAGCTCAGCGTGGGCGCGCACATCCGACCCAGGGGTACGGCTGGGAGTAGGCTCGATCGCTTCACCCTCGATAAACGAACGCAACATCCAGGCCATCTCCTCGTGCTGCTCCATCAGGCCGGTCAAAAAGTCCGCCGTGCCTTCATCGCCGAACTTCTCAGAACAGGCATCGACGTGCTCGCGCAGGTTGCGGATGATGAGCTCGTGGTCGGCAAGCAAATTGGCTACCATCCCCTGGGCGTTCGGGATATCGCCGGCGTGCTCTTTGACCGAGGCATACTCGAGAAAGCCCTTGGCGGTACCGACCGGGTAGCCACCTAGAGCCCGTGCACGCTCTGCAAGCGCATCGATGTTGGTGGTCAACGCTTCGTACTGCTCTTCCCAGAGCGTATGGAGCGAACGAAACTGGGGACCCACCACGTCCCAGTGGTACTTCTTGGTCTTGATGAGCACCAGGTAGGCATCGGACAAATCCCGATTGAGCAGGTCGATGACCCCCTCTCGCTGTTCAGTGCTCAGGCCAATGTTCAACTTAGGCATAGCTCTGCGCTCTCCGATTTTTATTTTTACCCAATCCAGTCAACCAATTTGGCCTCTATGCAGACATCTCCCCCGGGACCGATACTGGTGTGAAGCTGCACGATGAGGCAAAGCGCGATGATTTTGGTGACAGGCGGCGCTGGCTACATCGGCTCCCACGTGGTTCTTGCTCTACAGGCCGCGGGCTTCGAGGTGCTGGTGTACGACAACCTGGTTTATGGCCATGCCGAGTTTGTCCCGGCCCCGATGCTGATCCGCGGCGACCTTGAAGATCGCGTGGGGCTCGCGCGCCTGTTTGCCGCGCATCCGCTCGAGGCGGTCATCCACATGGCGGCCTACGCCTACGTGGGCGAATCGGTCACCAAACCCGCCGTCTACTACCGCAACAACGTCTACGGCACGCTCTGCCTGCTGGAGGCGATGGTCGAAGCCGGCGTCAAGCAAATCGTCTTCTCCTCTACCTGCGCCACCTACGGCGAACCCGAACAGATCCCGATCACCGAAACCCATCCCCAGCGACCCATCAATCCCTACGGATTCACCAAGCTGGCGGTCGAGCGAATGCTGCGCGACTTCGACCGCGCCTATGGCCTGCGATCGGTGGTCTTTCGCTACTTCAACGCCGCGGGCGCTGATCCCGACGCCCGGGTCGGCGAAGACCACGATCCTGAGACCCATATCATTCCGCTGGTGCTCGATGTCGCCCTCGGTCGTCGGCCCCACATCACCGTCTTCGGCTGCGACTACGACACCCCCGACGGCACCTGCGTGCGCGACTACATCCATGTAAGCGACCTGGCCGACGCCCATGTGCTGGGATTGAAATACCTCAAATCCGGCGGCCCGACCGAGGTGTTCAACCTGGGCAACGGCAGCGGCTTTTCGGTGCAACAAGTGATCGACACGGCCGGACAAGTCGCCGGACGCGAAATAGGCGTGCAGATGGGTGCGCGCCGTCCCGGCGACCCGGCGACGCTGGTGGGCTCCGCCGAGCGCGCCCGCGAGATTCTCGGCTGGCAACCGCGCTTTGCGGATTTGCAGACCATCGTCCGCACCGCCTGGACCTGGCACCAGAAACGCTTCGGCAGCTAAATTGCAGCGAGTAAGCCGGCAATGTTAGGCTGGTTTCCCGCGGGGAGTTAGCTCAGTTGGTAGAGCGCAGCAATCGCACTGCTGAGGTCAGGGGTTCGAATCCCCTACTCTCCACTTTTAATACGCTCGTAGCCTTGGACGGGCCTGGAGACTGCTTCCTGTGTCAGCTTTAGCGCCCTACTGTGCTCGAGCCGAGCCGGATCCTCCAGGCTGAACACGACTTGACCGGCTCTCTAGGTTCGGTCGATAAGCTCCAGATAAGCAGGCATCCCTTCGCCTGCCACCCGGCAGGCTTCGCGATCTACAGCAAGCAAGTCGTCTCCCCAGATCACTTTGCCGCAGGGGGCAGGGGTGCCGACGTCGGGCTGCCAGTCTTTGCTGATAAATTTTTGGCCCCCGTCCACGACCGCGCCGTCGAAGAGGATACCGATGGTCGTGTATACATCGCAAATGACCCGGTGCACATCGGGGCGGTGCAGTTGGCCGCGCGCATGGGGACTGCGCGCCCGATAGCGCTCGCGCGGAAACAGGCCATAGAGATTTTTGAGCGCACAACTCATCAGCACAGCCTCTTTGAGGATGGTGCGCTTCAAGGCGCCGACGCTGATGCGGCAATCGACCTCTTCCAACAGCTGTGGCGCCCACAACTCGGCGAAGCGCTGCGGAACCGTTGCCCGGTTGGGATAGGGTTTGCAGGGCAGGCTGTCGGCATCCAGAAAACGCACACCCTCGCTGAGCAGGGCTCCCAGGCCCAATTTACGAGCGATCACCTCAGCCTCCAACCGGTGGCAAACGCCTTCGACAACCAAGATCTCCGCAGAGCCGTTGACCCGGCGAATACCGGAAATGACCTCACCCAGTACAGACATACCCACCGTCACCGGCGGTCCTGCCGGGTAGCCCAGGTTGGGTTTGATCAGGACTTGCCGGGCGTTATGGGCGGCAGCCGGGGGCACATAGACAAACTTTTCGGCGTCGACGAGGTGAACACGCATCGGCGGATGGAGGAAACCCTCTCCATTGTGTGGTCGGATCGAACGAGAGCATGGAGGCTGCCATGGCCGAAGAACTGAACCGTCGCGAATTTCTCATCACAGGGTTTGCGGCGGCTGCCGCGGCCGGGGCCAGTGAGCCCGCCGCCACCGTGGGTACGCTTCCTGAGCGGATTTTGGGGCGTACGGGGGAGCGGGTGACGCTCTTGGGTCTTGGGGGCGCTTCAACGCGTACGCCGCTCTCCAACGGCCGACGGGAGGAAGCAATAGCGATCATTGAGCGTGCCCTTGCTCTGGGGATCACCTACTTCGACACCGCCGCCACCTACGGCACCAGCGAGGAGTACCTGGGCGAGGTAGTGGCTCGCCGCCGCAAAGGCATGTTTCTGGCCACCAAAAGCGACGAGCGCACCCGCGACGGAGCCTGGCGCGAACTGGAGCGCTCGCTGAAGCGCCTGCGCACCGACTACATCGATCTCTGGCAGATGCACCGCGCCTCGCTCCCCGAGCGCGACACCGCCCCGGCCTTCGCCAAAGACGGCGTCATCCGCGCCATCGAAGAAGCCAAAGCCCAAAAACTGATTCGCTTTGCCGGGGTCACCGGCCACCACCGCACCGATGTGCTCGCCGACTGGCTGGAGCGCTACCCCTTCGACGCCCTGCTCACCGTGGTCAACGCCGTCGATATCCACCACGCCGACTCGTTTATTCGCAAACTGCTGCCGGTGGCACAGGCGAAGAACGTCGGGGTGATCGCCATGAAGGTGCCCGCCTACGGCCAGATCCTCTCGGATCTGGACATCAAATCAGCCATGCACTACGCGCTGTCGCAGCCGGGGGTGGCCTGCTGCATCATCGCCTGCGACAGCGTCGCCATGCTCGAAGCCAACGTCGCCGCCGCCCGCAATTTTGCGCCGCTTACCGCCGAGCAGCAGGCGCGCATCACTGCACGCACAGCGGGCAACTGGCAGCGGGCCAGTTTCTATCGCGGCTGGACATAGAGTTCACTGCTACGGTGGCGGTGATGCGCTTGCGGAGCAAGCAGGCAATGGTGTTGGAAACACGACCGGCGGCCGAACAAAGAGTCCTACTGCACAATGTGCCCTGGCAAACCTTCGAGCATCTGCTGGAAGTACTGGGGGATAAAAGGGCCGCCAGGCTTGCCTACGATCAGGGAACCCTGGAGATCATGAGCCCACTCGATCGGCATGAATCGGCAAAATCGTTGATTGGCAGGTTGATCGAAACTTGGAGCCTCTTTCAGAACCTGGATATTGCCAGCCGGGGCTCCCTCACCCTCAGGCGCGAAGACCTGGCCCGCGGTGTCGAACCGGACGAGTGTTATTACATTCAAAACGAAAGTACTATCCGAAACGTTGCGCGCACCGATCTTCGCCGCGATCCTCCCCCGGACCTGGTGGTGGAAGTCGACATCACCAGTCCCTCCTCGCTGCGCATGGCCATCTACGCGGCCTTGGAGGTGCCGGAAGTCTGGCGCTACAACGGCGAGACGCTGCAGGTCTTCTGCCTGGAGTCGAAGGGCAGCTATCTGATGCAGTCCGCCAGTCGGGTGCTGGCTGGATTTCCCGTCGAGCGGGTGGCGCAATGGCTTGAGCAGGCGAAGATTGTCGGCGAGAGTGCCGTTGTCCGACAATTTATGGCGGAGTTTGGCTGATAGCGGCGAAGCTGCTCTCGATGGCGTAGTACTTATCCATAGAGCACTTGCCCATGGAACTCTTATACTCCTTGAATCCCTCGTAGCGCATGCCGCATTTTTCCATCACTCGCCAGGAGGCAATATTTTCGGGCATGGCGGTGGCGACAATGCGCGTCAAGCCCAACCCCAAACCGTAGTCGAGCACGGCGCGTACCGTCTCGCTCATGTAGCCTTTGCCCCAGAAGGGTTTACCCAGGCCGTAGCCCAGTTCGGTGTCGGGAGTCTCCTGCAAAAACCTCAAAAAGCAATACCCTGCGAACGCCCCGGACTCGCGGATGACGATGGCCCAGGCGCCGTGGCCGGGGTGCCGGTCGTACTGTACCCAGCGCCGGGTTATCTCCTGGACGACTTCGCGCGCGCGGGGCGTCTCGGAGGTATAGCGAACCACCTCCGGGTCACTCCAGAGCGCGTACATTTCGTCTTCATCGGCAATCGCAAGGGGCCGAAGCCGCAGTCTGGCCGTCTCGATCACTGGCAACATCCGCTAGGGCTCCTCTAAGCGCAAAATTGTCACCCGCTCCGGCGATTCGGCGACGCTCACCGCAAGCAGGCTCACGTGCGGCTCCAGCGCAAGCGTGGCGAAGTAGTGGCACAACTCCTCGGTGGTGCCGTGGGGGCAGAGCGGGCAGTCGTTGAGCACCTCCGGCAGCGCGGCGACCCACTGCTGCAACTGCTGCTCCAAAGCCACCATGTCGAGGCCGTACAGACCCGTACTCGGGCGCACAGCAGCGAGGTCGAGCGTCACCGCAAAATCGTGCTCGTGCCGGTCGTGCCACAAAGGCGGATTGGCGTGGCGGCGGCGAAAGTGCGCCCCGATGCGGTAGGCGTAGCGGATGGCCCCCTGGTGCACCTGCTCTTCGGGCGGCACCGCCTGTAGGTAAGCGCTCTGCATCACGGCACCTGAAGGTATTTGTGCAACTGCACCGAGAGCCGGTAGCGGGGATGGGCCTTGAGCAGTTCGAGGGTCAAAGGCAGCGTGCGCTCGCGCTCCTCCCACTCCGGCTGTAGCGAGACGGGCACCCCCGGCGGCAAAAAGCGCCGGTAGAAATCGAGTTCCTCGCCGCCGGCAATCACGATTTTGACCTCGTTGGCCCGCCGCCACATCTGCGGGTTCACCGGATGGCGGGGCGAGACGTGTTCTTTGGGACTGAGGGTCACCCAGGCCCAATCGGGCACCGGCTGCCAGAACGCCCCCGACGTCTCGATCGACACAGCCCGGCCCGTCCTGCCGATCGCCTCGACCAGAGCCGGTAGGGCTGCATGAATGAACGGCTCTCCCCCGGAGATAACCACCCGCGGCGACTTCAGCTCTAAGATCAAATCTGCAAACGCCCGCACTTCGCGCGGCAATTGGGCGCCGCCGTCGGCGTAACCCGTGTCGCACCAGGGGCACCCGACCGGACAGCCGTAGAGGCGGATAAAATCGACCACAGCACCCGCCCAGTGCCCTTCACCTTGGATAGTGGGGCCAAAGGTTTCCTGCACCGGGATGCTCTGGGCGGCAACGGGTTTAACAACAAGCGAAGCAGCGTTCACAGCGAGACGGGCTCTTTGCGAAATTTCCAGATCGGGTCGGGCACTCCCGCCTCGCGGAAGCCCCGGTCGCGCAGGAGGCAGGCGTGGCATCGGCCGCAGCCGCCCCGCACCCCCGCATAACAAGTGTGGCTCAGCGCAAGCACTTCTTCAAAGCGCTCCCCCAACACTTCGACACTCAACTTCACAGTCTCGGCCTTGGTCAGCCGCATCAGCGGCGTGTGGATGCGTATGGCATTTGTATCGCCGTAGATGCCCTCACCCAGAGCTTGAGCCATTGCGTCGACAAATACCTGCCGACAGTCCCAGTAACCGGCGAAATCAGCCTCACACACCCCGATGACGATGTTGCCCGTCCCCAGACAAAAGGCACGGTTGGCCGCCAGGGTAAGAAACAAAATGTTGCGCCCCGGCACGAAGGTGGGCTCCACACCCGCAGGTAGTTCCGCCGCCGAGGCGTACTGCCCGAGGGGAGCATCGCTCACCAGGGGACTGGTGCCCTTGAGTACCGGACCCAGGCCGATAAATTCGTGGCTTGCCAGGCCCAGGGCCTGCCCCACTGCCCGCGCACTCTCCAGTTCGATCGCATGGCGCTGGTTGTACTCGAAGGTGACCGCGTGCACCTCGTCGTACTCGCGGCAAGCGAGGGCAGCGCAGGTGGTCGAATCCTGGCCGCCCGAGAAGACCACCAGCGCTTTTTTCATGGCCGTCATCCCATCTATCGGCGAATTTTATCCTGCGATTGTAGCTTTGGGCAGGATTGTCCCTACCCGGGGATCGGCCGCGCCGCCCACCGCTGAGCGCCCATGCAAAGAAGTGTTAATCTCTGTTAAGCAATCGTACGCATCGGGGGCGATCGGTCGTTAATATCTTTTCAAGACCTATTGTTGCCGCTTAGCCCGATAAGAGAGAACCATGAGTGAATCCGCAGCCCAAGAAATTCCGATGAGTCGGCGCCAGCTGCTCTCCTTCGTCACCGGCGGAGCGATTGCAGCGACGACGGCAGCCACTCTTTATCCTGTGGTCCTGTACTTCCTGCCGCCTTCCACGGCCGGCGGCGGCGAGGGGGTCGCCGCCAAAGACAAAGAAGGCAAGGACATTTCTGTCTCCAAGTTGCTGGCCGCAGCGACACCGGGCGAGCGGGTGCTCACCCTGGGCCTCGACGTCAACGGCGGTGACGCTACCTATATCGTCATCAACGATCAAAAAGAAGTCGCCAACTTCGGCATCAACGCCGTGTGCACCCACCTGGGCTGCGTGGTGCCCTGGGACAACGGTGCCAAACAATTCAAGTGCCCCTGCCACGGATCGGTCTACAATGCCGACGGTGGTCTGGAGCGCGGTCCGGCACCTCAACCGCTGGCGCTGGTCAAAACCACCGTCTCCGAGGACAAGGTGCTGATTGCACCCTGGACCGAGCAGGACTTCCGCTGCACCGACTTGTGGTGCAACAAAGATCCGTACTGGGCGAAGTAAGCGACGCAGAGGGTATCGAAGCATGAAAAAGCAATGGATAGCCGGTGCCTTCAGCCTGACGGCGGCGCTGGCGGGACTGGTGAGCGTGCCGCACAGGGCCTCGGCCTGGCCGAGTTTCGCTGTGGGCTACGAGGAAGCGCGCGAGTCCTCGGGCAAGATTGTCTGCGCCAACTGCCACCTGGCAGCCAAGCCGACCGAAATCGAAGTGCCGCAGTCGGTGCTGCCGGGTAAGGTCTTCGACTTGAAAATCCACGTCCCCTACGACACCAAAATCCAGCAGGTGGGTGCGGACGGCAGCCCGGCGCCGATGCAGATCGGCGCCTACATTCAGTTGCCGGAAGGTTTCACCGTTGCTGACGAGAAAGAATGGAGCGCCGAGGCCAAAGAATCGATTGAGAAGTACGGCGGGGTGACTCCTCTCTATGCCGACAAGCCCGAGCGCTCAAATATTCTGATCATCAACCAGATCGACGGCTCGACGGTGCCGGGGCAGGAATTTATCGTGCCGGTCAAAGCCCCCGACCCGAACGCCAAAGACGCCAAGGTCAACTTCGGCAAATACGGCGTCTACGTGGGTGCAAACCGTGGCCGCGGCCAGGTCTACTCCAACGGTGTGGCGAGCAACAACGCCCAGTACAACGCCCCAGTAGCAGGCACGATCAGCGCCGTCCAGACGGGGGTCACCTTCACCGACAAGCTGCAGTACGGTCTGGGGAACGAGCTTACCGACTTCGAGTACACGGGCGGCATCCGGGTGACGATCACCGATGAGAAGGGCAAGGCGACCGTCGTCAACATTCCGCCTGGCCCCAAGCTGCTCGATACCGTCAAGCAGGGTGCCCAGATCAAGGCGGGCGCTCCGCTGACCAACGACCCGAACATCGGCGGTTACGGCCAGGAGGAGCGCGACGTCGTCCTGCAAGATCCGCAGCGGGTCACCTGGCTGGTGGCCTTCCTGGCGGCGGCTTTTGTCTGCCAGTTGCTGCTGGTGCTCAAGAAAAAACAGGTCGAAAAAGTGCAGGAGTTCGAAGCGCAGAAGCAGGGTCTCTAAGCGCAACAAACTTCGACTTTGGGTGCCGGGGAGAACTCCCCGGCACCTTTTTTAGGGCTGGCTCCCTTGGGAAGCAAGTTGTTTTTCTTTGTCCAGGCGCCGCTTGCGGGCGTAGAGCTGAATGGTGACAGCGAAGCTGACCATCAGCCCAAAGACAATCCAGGCGGTAGCGTCGGTGGGCAGGTCGTTCTTGAAGACCGCGAGCAGCACGATGGTCACCAGCAAGATGGTCGGCGCTTCGTTGAGGGCGCGCAGTTGCTTTGGACCCCAGCGGCAGGTGCCCGCCGCCAGTTGCGTGCGCAGTCGCATGCAGTAGAAGTGATAGCCCATGAGCACCACCACCAGGGTGAGCTTGATGTGCAACCAGCCCGCCTTGAGCCAGTCGGGCTGTACGGCGAGCATGCCCACGGCCATCGCCACCGTCAGCACCATGCCGGGGGTGGTGATGATGTTGAGCAGCCGTTTTTCCATGATCTCGTACTGCTTTTTGAGAATGGCCCGAGCCGCTTCGGGCTGCTCGTTCGCCTCGACGTGGTAGATAAACAGGCGCACCAGGTAAAAAAGCCCCGCAAACCAGGTGACAAACCCGACGATGTGAAACGCTTTGAACCAGAGATAGGCCATCTTTTCGCTTCGACGCGGCAACGCCATCAATGGTGGCACTCCCCACCGCGCACCGCAACACCGCTCAAGCAGGGGGTGCGGCCCTGTCCGATACTGGTACGATCGACTCGTTGCCGATTGTGTTTGGCGCGTTCGTGGGGGAGCGTCGGGCCGGCTGGGGCGGTCCCAGCCCAGGGGCGATGATGAGCGAAACCTGGCAAATCACCGGTTGCTCCGTGCGCGGCGCATCCCACTACACCAGCGGCCTGCCCAACCAGGACGCCATGACCTGGCGCACCGGCGAGCGGCCCATTTTGGCAGTCGCCGACGGCCACGGCAGCATTCGCCACTTCAGAAGCCAGAAAGGATCGCGCCTGGCGGTCGAGGCGATGGCGAGCACGCTCGAAAGTTTCCCGGCCACCCTCACCGATCCGGCGGATCCGGCCGCAGTCGAACATGTGGCCCACGCCCACTTCAGAGTGCATCTGGTGGAAACCTGGCGGCAAATGGTAGCGGAGCATCTGGCAAAAAAGCCGGTCACCGAGGCGGAGTGGCAACAACTGGAGGCCGCCGCCGGTCCCGCCGCCCGTTTCTTTCAGCAGCATAGTCCCGAAACCGCCTACGGTTCGACCGCGCTGGGGGTGCTCGTTACCGAGGCGTTTCTGCTGTTTGTGCAACTGGGGGACGGCGATATCCTCTGCGTCGATGCACAGGGTGTCACAAGCCGTCCTTTTGAGCGCGACCGCCGTTTTGCTCTCAACCAGACCACTTCGCTGTGTCTGGAGGCGGCGGCCGAGGAGACGCGCGTGTGCATCTGGCCGACACCATCCCCCGCCTTGATTCTGATTGCCACCGACGGTTACGCCAACTCTTACCGCACCGAAGCGGCTTTCGAATCGATTGGTTCTGAGTATCTGCAATTTCTGCGCGCCCAGGGAATCGACCCATTGCGCGCTGAATTGCCAGCGGTGCTGGAGGACCTCACCCGCCGCGGCAGCGGCGACGACATTACTGTGGGCGTGCTGTACCGCCCGTCCGCCTAGGGCCGCGTGATCCCGGCGGGCATGGCGTACAGACGCCGGAGCGTCTGCAGATCCCGTCCGGACGGTTCGTGCACACCGCGCATCTCGGGATACATGATGTCCTCGGGGTCGTCGCTGTGGCCCCAGAGGCCGACGGCGTGGCCGAGTTCATGCACCGCGAGCATCTGGATGTACTCGGGCAAGTCGCCCGGTCGCTCGCCCAGCAGGTGCCCGAGGCCGAGGGTGACCTTGAGCATCGGCATGCGGTTGCCCAGACCGGTGAAGGTGGCATGGCCCGCCCGCCCTTTGCGGTCCGCCGCAACGAAAACCACGGCGATATCCGCCTGGAGGGGATCTTCCACCCGCCGTTGGGCGGCGGTCCGTAATTCCTTGACGTCCTGCGGTCGGCCAGTCCAGTTGCACCGGCAGGTAGGTGCTGGCCTCAATTGTCACGGGCGCACTGCGCCAGGGCAGTTGAGCCACCTGCACCTGCACCCCGGTTTTGCTTACTACGGCCCGCCAGGGCTGCGCCGGCGCCTCCACCTCGACCGCAAGCGTCCGAACCCCGGAAGGCTGCAACTGTCGAAAGAGTGCTCCTGTCCGCTCCCGCAGCACGGCTTCGCTTGCGAGCGGCCCGACGACAACCAGGGGTTCGCTACTCGGTCCTTCGACAGATCGCACGTTTCCCCAGCCGAAGATCTGCTCAGCCGCGAGCCGGGCAGAAGGCGGAAGGGCCTGGAGCGCACCGAGCGGCCGGGGTGGCTCCTCAGGCTCCAGAGGCACCACCGAATCGAGCAGCGGCAGGGTCATCGTCCGTTCGCTGCCGCCGCGCCGGTAGGTGAGGGCGACCTGCTCGCCCGGCCGACGGCGCCTGAGTACCGCCGAGAGATCCGCGGTGCTGTCCACGGCCCGTCCGTCGAGGGCCACCAAACGATCCCCGGTGCGCAGACCCCTATGGCGCGTCTGGCTCGCCACCCAGTTGACGATGGCAAGTCCCGGCCCGCCCCCTTCGCCGATCCCCAGACCCAGCATCAACGGCACGGGTCTGGGTTCCATCGGCACCCGCAACTGCCATTCGGGTTCGGCGGTCGGTGCGGATTTGGCGGCCGGTCTGCTTCGGGGAACGGCGGTTGCTTTGGGAGCACGGACAGAGGCGACAGTCGGGGCACCATACTGGCGGATGCGACTGGTCGCCGACTGGTACAAAGTGCTGTCTCCCTGGACCTTCGCCAGTTGGGCCGCCTTTTTGAGGTCGCCCACCGCCCCGGCGGTATCTCCCAAAGCGGCGCGGGCCCGCGCCCGGTTGCTATGGGCCAGGGCATTACTGGGATTGAGACGAATCGCCCGACTGTACTCCTCAATCGCCCCGGCAAAGTCCTGGCGGTGCAGTTTGCTGTCACCCTGGCCGATCAAGCGGGCGGCCTGGTCGCCGGTAGCCGTTTGGGCCACAGCGTCCGGCGGTGCGATGGGAAGGCACAAGCCAAGAACCAGCAGCAGGACCCACCAGAAAGGGGATTTCGACTTCATGGCCGCCAACCACCAATAGTCCGGGGGAAGGACATATGAATCTTATCCGCTGTTCCCCAGGGGTGGGAGTTGAGTCGGTACCCACGGGTTGGCTGCTGTTTGCAACGCTACCTCAAGGCTCTTGTGCGCGCAGGTCGCACTGCAAATGCGCCGTCTCCCAGTTGAGCAACGTACTGCATAGGTGACACGCACGGTTGCCTGGGGCTATTTTTGGTGGGCGGCCGGCACCGCGCAAGGAGAAACCGACGGATGGAAACACAGAGTACCCACATCACCACCGAAGCCTTCGAGGCAGCTCTGGCGGAGCTTCTAGACTCTCCCCGCGACGCGGGTGTCCTGGAGATGATCGTCGCGCGCCTTCCCAAAGAAAAGCGGCGCACCTGCTCTGAGGTGTATCTGTCTCCCGACGGCGGGCTCGCGGGGGATCGCTGGTTGCTCGGCAAAAACGGCCGCGCGCCGGATCCGCGGGCGCAGGTGTCGCTGATGAATATACGGGTACTGCGCCTGATCGCCGGGGCGGAGGACCGTATGTCCCTGGCCGGGGACAACCTGATCGTGGATCTGGACCTAAGTGAAGTGAATATCCCGATTGGCCAGCGCCTCGCGGTTGGCGAAGCGATCCTGGAAGTCACCGATAAGCCCCACACCGGCTGCTCAAAATTCAACGCCCGATACGGCAAAGCGGCGCTGCGATTTATCAACGCTCCTGAGCGCAAAGAATTGCACCTGCGCGGAATTTATGCGCGGGTTGTGCAGACAGGCGTGGTCCGCCTCGGAAATAAAGTGCACAAAATCGAAGGGATTTATTCGTGAAAAGTTCAACTTTTTCTCGCGGTGCTTGCGTTTTTCTTTTTTGGTCCCTAGCTACTTGCGTACCCGAAAGTAGAAGCTTGACCGCGCTTCTGGCGGGCGACATAGCCGATGGTTTGCGCTCTTCCAGGAAGCCGGATGTTTCAGAGCATCCACTTGAGCATAAAGAATTCGACTGTGAAGGTGGTGCGGCTAATTTCTAGGCTACAAGCCAGGTTCCGCATTTTACTATGGATAATCTAGACCAAGCATCGGCTTAGCCTTTTAACCGGAAGGCGATCAATTGTCTGTCTGCTTTCGATATTGAGAGAAGGCAAGCAAAGGCATGAAATCCTTACCGTTTTTTGGATGGGCTACGGTCACCTTGGCCACCCTGATGTCTGCACCCGTTATCGCTTCGGCTGCCCCGCTTGTCCGTCAGGCAACCGGTCCCGACGCCAGCGCAATTCAATCGGCAGTCGACTTGTTCCGGGCCGACATCGG
The DNA here is from genome assembly GCA_019359725.1 of Aphanocapsa lilacina HA4352-LM1. GTDB lineage: Bacteria > Cyanobacteriota > Cyanobacteriia > Gloeobacterales > Gloeobacteraceae > Gloeobacter > Gloeobacter lilacinus. The sequence goes on from JAHHGR010000050.1 coordinate 23,352, forward strand.
CGGCGCCAACAATGGAGCCGGCGGTTCGTTTGCTGACGGTCGGCGTGAGGTGAACTGGGATGGTGTACCGGACGATTCTTCAGCTCCGAATGCCTTCCCGCCCGACTTTTTTAACGTCAATTCCGCCCGTGGCGTCGTCTTTTCCACTCCGGGCGAGGGCTTCCAGGTGAGCGCCAATGACGGCACCGGCACGCCCATCTTGTTCGGCAACCTCAACCCCACCTATCCCGCCGAATTTCGCATCTTCAGCCCCCAAAAGCTGTTCACGGCCATCGACAGCAAATTTACGGACGTCTTTTTCTTCCTTCCCGGTACCGAGACGCCGGCCACCGTCGGTGCCTTTGGCGCCGTCTTCACCGATGTGGACACCAACACCAGCAAAATCGAGTACTACGACGCCAAGGACAATCTGCTGCTCAGCCTGCCGGTCCCCTTCCAGCAGGGAGCCAACAACCAGCAAAGCCTCGCCTTCATCGGCGCCAGTTTTGCTAATAAGCGCATCTATCGGGTCCGGATCACCAGCGGCAACATTGCCCCGAGTGCCACGGCAACCGATGGCAAACGTGGCTACGATGTCGTCACCATGGACGACTTCATCTACAGCGAGCCCCAGATCCTGAGGTAAACGTCAGCTCGGTGTGGCCGTCTGCCGGTCCTGCAGTGCAGGGCGGCGGACGGCTTTTCGGCGCGGGCAAGATGGGTGGTTTTCTCCCCAACGGCGGAGGACAGGCGGGGCGCTCTCCCCGATGATCTGCCATGGAACTGATCATCCGTTGAAGAGGAGCAAAGACATTACCCCTCCGCTGTTGTTCGACACTGCGGCTGTCGGCCGCGAGCCGCTGTCGGTGGGCGAAGCGCTCACCCGAGCCGGGCGGGTTGCCGATTTTTGCGCCGCCAACGCCGCGCACATCGACGAAGACGGCGCCGTGCCGATCGAAGAATTTCGGCGGCTGGCGGCGGCGGGACTGTTGGCCGCTCCCCTCGATGCGTCTTTGGGCGGGGCCGGACTCGGAGCGATCCCTGGGCGCACGTCGGCGCTGCTGAGCGTGCTGGAGCAGGTCGGGCGGGGCAACTTGGCGGTGGGCCGCATCTACGAGGGGCACGTCAACGCCCTGCAGCTGATTCAGATTTTCGGCTCGCGCGAGCAACAGTCGGCCTGTGCCGCCGCCGTGCACGGCGGCAAAATTTACAATGTTTGGAACACCGAAGGGGAGGACGGCACCAAGCTTGTCCCGCTGCCGGGGGGCCGCTACCTTTTGGAGGGGGCCAAGACCTTTGCTTCGGGCGCCGGGTTGGTGGAGCGGCCGATCATCGGCGCGGCCCTACCCGACGGCGGCTGGCAGATGGTGATCGTTCCGATGGAGCTGTACACGGAGCGCGTCGATCCTGGCTGGTGGCATCCACTCGGGATGCGCGCCTCGGCCAGCTTCAAAGTCGATTTTTCGGGCATCGAGTTGGTAGAAGACGCCCTGCTGGGTGTTCGAGGCGATTATTTCCGCCAGCCGTGGCTGAGCGCCGGGGTGGTGCGCTTCGCGGCGGTGCAGTTGGGGGGGGCGGCGGCCCTGCTCGACTGCACCCGCGCACACCTGAGAAACCGTGGCTGGCAAGAACACCCCCACCAGCGCGAGCGCATGGCCCGCGCCGCCATCGCCGTCGAAGGGGGACGCCTGTGGTTGCAGGGGGCGACCGAGCGCATCGACCGGTGGTTGGACAATCCGGCCGGGCCGGTCGGCGGCGAGGGGTTGGTGGCCTACGCCAACATGGTGCGCACCGCCGTCGAAGTCGCCTGTCAGGAGGTCGTGCAACTGGCCGCCAAGTCCGTGGGGGCGCGCTGTTTGTTGCGCCCGCACCCGATCGAGCGCATCGTGCGGGATCTGACGCTCTACTTGCGCCAGCCTGCCCCGGATGCGGCCCTTGCCCAGCTGGGCGCCTACGTCATCGAACAAAACGTCCCCATTCAGGCGCTGTGGCACGATGGGCGTCACTAGCGCCGCCCTGGCCGAGGCGGCTCCCCTGCACCCGCCCGAGGCGGCGGCCGCCCTCGGTTCAACGCTGGTGGTCGCCCCGCACCCGGACGATGAGTCCCTCGGCTGCGGCGGAACCATCGCCCTATTGCGCCGTCTGGGCCTGACTGTGCGGGTGCTGGTGGTGAGCGACGGCACCCACTCCCACCCCAACTCCCGGCGCTACCCCCCTGCGGCCCTGCTCGCCCTGCGCGAAGCGGAGACGCGCGCCGCCCTTGCGGTGCTGGGGGTCGCCCCGGCCGCCGTCACGTTCCTAGGCCTCAAGGACGGCGCGGTACCCGTTGAGGGGGACACCGATTTTGCCGATGCGCTCGGCCGTTGCCGCCGCTATCTGGCCCAGCTGGAGCCCGTGCGGACCGTCGTGCTGCCCTGGCGGCGCGACCCGCATCCGGATCACCGGGCCGTCTGGAACCTGATGCACCGTGCGAGCGAAGGCTGCGCAGCCTTCGCTCGCAGCCTCGAATACCCCATCTGGCTGTGGGAGCAAGGTGAACGTTTCCACCGACCGATGGAGGGCGAGGTCCGTATCTGGCGGCTCGCCATCGGTCCGGTACTGGCGCTCAAACGCGCCGCCGTGGCCGCCCACCGCTCCCAGACCAGCGATCTCATCGACGACGATCCGGAAGGTTTTCGGCTCACCCCCGAGACGCTCGCCTACTTCGAGCGCCCCTGGGAATGTTACCTGGAGGCACCATGCAACCCGAACGCCCCTCGCTGATGCCCGAGTACTTTGAAGCGCTCTACCGCGAAAATGCCGATCCCTGGGACTTCGAGACCAGCCCCTACGAGGATGCCAAATACACGGCGACCCTCGACGCCCTATCCAAGCCCCGCTACCGCTCGGCGTTTGAAATCGGTTGCTCGATCGGTGTGCTCACCGCCCGCCTCGCCGAACGTTGCGAGGCGCTCCTGGCGGTGGATGTGTGCGATGAGGCGCTCACCCGGGCGCGCGAGCGCTGCCGGACCCTTGCCCAGGTACGCTTCGAGCGGTTGCGGGTGCCCGAGTGCTACCCGCTTGGATCGTTCGATCTGACCCTGGTCTCGGAGGTGGGGTACTACTGGTCCTGGAGTGAACTGCGCCGGGCCCAGAGGTTGCTTCTGGAGCACCTGGAACCCGGAGGTCACCTGCTTTTGGTGCACTGGACACCCTTTGCCAGGGACTACCCGCTCAGGGGCGACGAAGTGCACGATGCCTTTGACTCGCTCGCGGGGCTCAGCCACCGCCTCGGGCGGCGCGAGGAGCAATACCGACTGGACCTGTACGAGCGGATTTGAGCGCCTGCTTCCAGAGGACGATGCGCCTGCGCAACTGCCGGATCGCTTCTTCGACCTCGCTTTTGGGGGCGTTCGCGGGATCTTCGGGGTTCAACCGCTCCCAGAGCAGGCCAAAAGCTTGAGAAGCGGACAACTCCTGCGCAAGGCGTTCCGATGGTACCCGCAATCTTATCGCCAGTGCCGCAACCTCTGCGTCGGTCGATGCCGGGCTGCGGGGCTGACGCCAGAGTTGGCGCAACCGAAAGCGATCGATCAGGCGCTCCTCGGTCCTGCCGACCGCTTCGACCAGATGCGGCTTGTGCCCGGCGCCCACAGTGCTCCAATCGGCCAATTGGGCGGCCAGACCCGTCCCTGCACGTCCATGGCGGCGGGCACTGGTGATCACCTTCACCAGCGGGCTGTGGCGGATCCCGGCGTCGATGCGCCGCAGGGCGCAATAAAGGGCGACATCCTCGGGGGAGCGCACGGCGGGCAAGCCCCCTGCCCGGGCGTAAGCCTCGGCGCTGAGCGCCAGGCTGGCGCCGAAGTGCTGGTAATGGCGGGGCCAGGCGTCGAGCGGATCCGGGTCGATGCAGGCTTCCAGTTGGGCCGTCAGATGCTGGTAGCCCACGTCGTACAAAAAGCAACGGCGCGCCTGGGCCTCCAGAGCCTGTCGCTCGTTGTCGTCGGTGAGGATGCGGCCCCCCACGGCGTCGGCGCCGCGGTCGATCTCGAAGGCGGTGGCCGCAAGCCAGTCCGGAGCCACCCGGGTGTCGCCGTCGGTGGAGGCAATGATCCCCCGGGCTTTGCCGGCCCCGGCGAAGCGCCGGTAGGCTTCGTCCATCAACAACTGCCGGGCGCGGCCGACGTGCGCTTCGGCGGCGGACAGGGTCATTTCGACGATGTGCAGGCGCAACTGCGGCCTATCGTCGCCGAAGCGGCGGGCGATGTCCGCCGTCTGGTCGTGGCAGTTGTTGGCAAGCACGATCACTTCGTAGCTGCGCGGATCGAGGGGTAAGCCGGGCCGTTCGATCTGGCAGGCGAGAGCGGCGAGGGTGCTCTCGATCCGTTCCGCCTCGTCGCGCACCGGCACAATCACACAACTGCGGCACTCCGGCAGCAACGGCGCATCGACTAGGGGGGGTAGGACAGGCGGGCGAGGAAGGAACTCGCGGATCCGAGTGGCCGCAGCGGGCGGCAAATGTGCAGCATAGTTGTCCTCGTGCACAGGAAGACTGCCGCGACGCACGCAATCGCAGCTTACACCGACATCGAGTGGCTTGACAGTAAACCGGCCGGCCGCCTTGAAACAGGCGTTTGTACCGGAAGCTGACTGTGCCTCAATAGCAAGTAAGCCCACTTACAAGCGCCGAAGGTACTGCCCCAGGACAGATCCGCTTTTGGCCTCAAGTAGTGAGGTTCGCCATCGGGCTCAACAGCTCCCCAGGCATCTCCTACAGCGCAGCCGCCCTGTCCGAAAAAGACATACCCTATGGGCAGACATGGCACAGATCCGGCAGGTGACCAATGATCACAAGCAACCTGAGAACCAATCAGCTTTCTGCCGCTGCGTACGAGTGGTACCTGACCTATCTAGCGGCGCTCGATGCCAAGGATCTGCAACAGTACGAGCAATTCCTTGCTGACGAGTGCACCATGTATTCCAACAACGACCCACCGATGGTCGGAAAGGCAACCATTGTGCAGGGGCTTTCCCAGTACTGGCCAAGTTTTGGCACCCTGGAGCACGATCTGCTCAACATTTACGGAACCGACGCAGCCTTCGTGCTCGAAGCGCTCAATCATTACACCCGCACAGACGGCCGGGCGCTCACGCTGAGGGCCGTCGCTTTTACCGATCGCAACGCGGCCGGGTTGGTGAGTGGGGTGCGCTTCTATACCGACACCAGTCCGCTCTTCACCTAGCCTATTACCTGCTCTAAAGATCTTCTTGCAGCGACAGGCACAAGCGGGTCTCAAGCTCTTCGATGCTGGGCAGGCTGCGCTTAATCTCTTCGGGGAGCAGTTCGTAGGTAGAGACACCCATCGGACGGCGGGCATCGCGCAGGGTGTACTCGGCAATTACCCGGTTGCTCGATTTGCATAAAATCAGCCCGAGGGTCGGTCGATCGTCGGGATGGCGCAACAGATCGTCCACCGCCGATAGGTAAAAGCCCAGCTTACCCGCGAATTCGGGCTGGAAGCTGCCGGTCTTAAGATCGATGACCACGAAGCAGCGCAGCTTGAAGTGATAAAAAAGCAGGTCGATATAAAAATCTTGATCGCCCACCTCCAGGTGGTACTGGTTGCCCACGAAGGCAAAGCCCCGGCCTAGTTCCAGCAAAAATTTGCGGATGTGCTCGAGCAAACCCTGCTCCAGATCGCGCTCCCGTGCCGCCGGCCCCAGCGATAAAAAATCGAACAGATAAGAGTCCTTGAGCGCCTGCTGCGCCAGATCCGACTGCACCGGCGGCAGCGTGGCCGCGAAGTTGGTGGCGGCACCGCCCTGGCGCTCGAAAAGCCCAACGCCTATCTGGTGGGTTAGCACGCTGCGGCTCCAGCCCTGGGCAATCGTCTGGCGGACGTACCAGGCGCGGGCGGCAGGCTCTTTGACGGCGTCGAGAATGGCACAGTTGTGAAACCAGGGAATTTGTGCAGCAAGCTGCTGCACAAACCCTTCGTCGGGATAAGCCTCGGCGAAGGCGCGCATGTATTTGAGGTTGCGCACGGAGAACCCTTTGATCTCAGGGAATTCACGGCGCAGATCGCCCGAGAGGCGATCGATCACCTTGCGGCCCCAGCCCTGACGGCGCTGCTGCCGCAGCACGTCGCGGCCAATCTGCCAGTAGAGCGCCACCAGTTCGCGGTTGACCGCCAGGGCCGACCGGATCTGGGCGGCGCGGATGCGCCCTTTGAGACCGCCCAGGTACTCCTCGTAACCGTCGAAGGTCAATTCACCGGCCACGGACCCACCCCCATCCGACCAAACATGAACGCTTGTCCATGATTCCATCAAAACACCAGATGGACAATTGTGCAACTGTGCGGGGACGGAAGCCGAAAACGGTAGCCCAGTCCACTACTTTTCGGGTGCAATTGGGCTGAAGTATGCGTATGAAACGTGTCAAATCCGCGCCGCGCTGGCTGGTCCGAAGCGACATCGACGGTTTTTTCGGCCTGGCCCTCGACAATCTCATTCAGGTTTTGCTGATCGTCGGGCTGTGCGGGGGGGTGCTTGGCTTCGGCTCCGAGTTGCTCTACGGGCGGGTGCTTCCTGGGGTGGCCCTCTCGCTGCTGGTGGGCAACCTGTACTACGCCTGGACAGCGGACCGCCTCGCCCGCTGCGAGGGACGCGACGACGTGACGGCACTGCCCTACGGCATCAACACGGTGAGTTTATTCGCCCACGTCTTTCTGGTGATGTTGCCGGTGAAACTGGCGGCGATGGGGGCGGGCCAGTCGCCTGAGCAGGCGGCGGAATTGGCCTGGCAGGCAGGACTGGCGGCTTGTCTCGGTTCGGGGCTGATTGAACTGGCAGGGGCGTGGGTCGCTGCCCCCCTCAGAAAACTTGCCCCCCGGGCCGCCTTGCTCTCGACTTTGGCCGGGATCGCCCTGACGTTTATCGCCCTCGGCTTTCTATTTCGCACCTTCGCCGCCCCAATCGTCGCGATGTTGCCGTTGGGGATCATCTTGCTCACCTACTTTGGCGGCGTGCGCTTCGGGCCGCTGCCGGGGGGACTGGTCTCGGTGCTGCTGGGGATCGCCCTTGCCTGGGGAACGGGACTGGTCGGTTGGAACGATAGCCGCTTTGCGGAGGCCCTGGCGCCGGCAGGATTCTATCTGCCGCGGTTGTGGCTTGGAGATCTCTGGGAAGGGCGCGCCGCCCTGGGCGCTTACCTGAGCGTTATTCTGCCCATGGGTTTGTTCAACCTGGTGGGCAGTCTGCAAAATCTCGAAAGCGCCGAGGCGGCGGGGGATCGCTTCGAGACCGCCCCCTGTCTCGCCGTCAACGGCCTCGGTTCGATCGCGGCGGCCGTGGCGGGCTCGTGCTTTCCGACGACGATTTATATCGGCCATCCCGGCTGGAAGGCGCTCGGGGCGCGCGTCGGCTACTCGGTGCTCAACGGCGTGGCGATGAGCCTGTTGTGCCTGAGCGGTACGGTGGCACTGGTGGCTTACTTTGTGCCCATCGAGGCGGGTATGGCGATCGTGCTCTGGATCGCGGTGGTGATCGCCGCCCAGGCTTTTACCGCCACCCCCGCCGCCCACGCCCCGGCGGTGGTGATGGGCCTGCTGCCGGGGATCGCAGGCTGGGGCGCCTTGATGGCCAAGAACACCCTGAGGGCGGCGGGCCTTGCCACCCCCGACAACCCGCTCACACCGGAGTTGGCGGCCCAATTTCGCCTGAGCGACACGTACATCGAAGGCGCCTTTGCGCTGGAGCAGGGATTTATCTTCTCGGCGATGATCCTCGCCGCCGTCACCGTCTTCATCGTCGAGCGTCAATTTTGGAAAGGGGCGCTCTGGGCACTGGCGGGGGCCGTCCTCTGCTGGTTCGGGTTGATGCACAGCTTTCGCTGGACGGCGACCGACACGATTATCGACCTGCGCCCCGGCGCAGGGGCCAGTTGGGCGATAGGTTACGTCCTGGTAGCCCTGGCGCTGCTCTATGCCCAGTGGGCCAAAGGGCGCAGCCGGACCGACAAGTCTTAATCGAGCAGCCGGCCGTCCGGCAAGATGGCACCCCGCAGACGCGCTCCGCGCAAACTGGCGTCGTCGAGCAAGGCTCCGCGCAGCTGCGCCCCTTCGAGGTTGGCCCAATAGAGGCTCGCACCGCGCAGGTCGCCGCCGATCAGCTTGGCGCCCTGCAAGTCGGTGCCGCTCAAATTCGCCCCCACCAGTTCCGCGCCGCTGAGATCCGCCCGTTGCAGGCGGGCGGCGGCAAAATCCGCGCCGACGAGCGAAGCGCCCGTGAGCACCGCCGAGCGCAAACCCGTTCCCACCAGACGCGAACCGCTCAAGTTGGCTTCGAACATCCGGGCGCCGTCCAGTGCCACCGTGCTCAAATCGTCGCCCACCACCACCAGTTTTGAGAAACGGCGCTGGCCCCGTCGGTAGCGCGCGAGCAACTCATCCACACCCATAGAACGCACCGGACGGCGGGCTGTGGCGAAGGACCGCCCACACGATTCGCACCGCTCGGCGCGCTGCACCCCATGGCGCGCCTCAAGCCTGCACTCTGCCTTTTTAATCTGGGGCCACTCCTCGCCGCCGCCGTCGGACCACTGGCTGAAGAGCAAACGACGGTGGCAGCGCTCACAGACGATCGAAAAGCGCATCCAGTCGTGCCAGAGGACGTGGGGCTTGACAAACATAGGCACCGGCGGTTGGGATTCTTTTTCTTTTCTCCTGTCTCCTGCATAGGCTGCTCTATCAGCCTCTATCTCGCGATGGAAAATAAGCAGATGTCCCCCTTGGGGATCAATTCCATTCCTCCAAACGGCCGATTTGATCGCGCAGGCTGTAGAGAAGCTCTTCGTACCAGGGACGCACTTCCAGGTAGTCAACCGCGTCGCGCAACTCCTGGAGGCAATTATCCAGGTGCTGCGCTTTTCCGGTGCTGCGGTACAGATAGATCTCACTCTGAATAAACAGGATCAAATTGGCGGTGTCTTGATCGTGGGGCATGGCAATCGCTGGCGACAGCGCCTACGGCGGGCGACGAGTCTGTCCATCCTACGCCAGGGGCTTGTGCGAGACTGGGAAAGCTGAACCGTTGGCGAGGTAGGTTTGAGCGCTCTGGATACGCTGGTTTGGCCGGGTCTGGTCACCGTTGCCGCGCTGGTGGTCTACTATGGCCTTTCGTTGAATGTCGGCCGCGCCCGTGTCCGCTACGGCGTCGCACCACCCAAGACCAACGGCAGTCCCGACTTCGAGCGGGTGTTGCGCGCCCAGGAGAACACCACCGAGCAACTGGTGCTGTTCCTGCCGTCGCTATGGCTGTACGCGCTGTTTGTCAATCCGCTGTGGGCAGCCGTCCTGGGTAGTGTCTGGATTGTCGGGCGGGTGCTATACGCGCTGGCTACTACGAGGCTCCCGAGCGGCGCAGCCCCGGCTTTGCCGTCTCCGCCGTCGCCACGCTCATTTTGCTGGGCGGCGCGCTGGTGGGACTGTTGCAGCGGCTGGTGCTTCTGTGACCTGCCGATGATCGCTTATCGCCTTTACTAGAAGCGGCGGCTACGCACCGGTGGGCGAGAAACTGCCTGCCCTCAGTCCGCCGACCCTGATCCTCTGGGGCGAAAACGACCGCATCCTCGATCCACCCGACGCCCACAAGTTTCACAAAGCGCTCCCCGGTAGCCGCCTGGTTTGGATACAAAATTGCGGCCACGTGCCGCATCTAGAAAAGCCGCAGGTGACCGCCGGGGCGATCGAACAATTTGCTGGAGGCGACTAGCCTTCCTGGTTGACAAAGGGCAACAGGGCCAGCAATCGGGCGCGCTTGATGGCCACGGTTAGATCGCGCTGCTGCTTGGCCGTCAATCCGGTAATTCGCCGGGGCAGAATCTTGCCGCGCTCGGTGATGAACTTGCGCAGCAAATCCACTTCCTTGTAGTCAATCTTGTCCTTGGGCGGGACCGGTGAAACCCGCTTGCCGCGATATCCAAACGACGTCATGGTTATTTGGTCTCTTTATGTACGGTGTGCTTGTTGCAATTGGGGCAGAATTTCTTCAGCTCCATGCGCCCGGTCGTGTTGCGCTTGTTTTTGGTGGTGGTGTAGCGCGAGACGCCGGGCCGGCGCTTGGCCGTATTCGTCCGACACTCGGTACATTCCAGGGTAATAATGATGCGGGCACCAGGCTTCGCCATCGAACAGTCCTCTTTTTTCTTTGCGCGATCTCTAATTATTCCACAAAGTTCACCCGATCGAAAAGCCCCTGTCCGCGCTTCGTTCGAGCAGTCGGCCTTTATCCAGTTGTGTTGCCGCTTCTTAATACGTTATTTCATAGAAATTTATCCATGTAGTCATTGATACAAATGAGTTGCGGCGGATTCGCTTAACTCTCCTTATTCGCCAACCGGCTGAGCTTTTCAGTGGGCGTGATCTCGATCTGGGGAGAATGTGAATGAAATGTAAATGGAAATGGGGATTGGGCACGCTGGTAGCGGCTCTCGCCACTGCCGCCCCGGCGTTTGCCCAGGACGCGCCAAAAATTGACACCGGCGATACTGCCTGGGTGTTGGTTTCGGCCGCGCTGGTGCTGCTGATGACTCCCGGCCTGGCCTTTTTCTACGGCGGGTTGGTGCGAGGCAAGAACGCACTGAACACTTTGATGATGAGTTTTGTCGCCCTTGGGGTGATCGCGCTTGTCTGGACGCTGGTGGGTTACTCGATCGCTTTTGGACCCGGCAACGGTTACTTTGGCAGCTTCAGCTGGCTCGGTCTCAACGGAGTCGGCCAGGAACCCAATGCCGCCCAGGCTGCAACGGTTCCGCACCTAGCGTTCATGATTTTTCAGATGATGTTTGCTGTGATCACTCCGGCGCTCATTTCAGGCGCGATCGTCGATCGCATGAAGTTCAAGACTTATGTCGTGTTCATCATGCTCTGGTCGGTCGTGGTGTACTCGCCGATAGCGCACTGGGTCTGGTCGCTGGGTAATCCGGATCCGACCGACCCGACCAAAATGCTTCCCGGTTGGCTTGGAGCCATCGGGGCGCTCGACTTTGCGGGCGGCACGGTGGTGCACCTGACCGCGGGCATCTCGGCACTGGTGGCGGCGATCATTCTTGGTCCGCGCAAGGGTTTCCCCAACCAGCCGATGACTCCCCACAACGTGCCTTTTGTGCTGTTGGGAGCGGGGCTGTTGTGGTTCGGCTGGTTCGGCTTCAACGCCGGTTCGGCGCTCGCCGCGGGCGGCCTCGCCTCGCTGGCCTTTGTCACAACCAATGTCGCCACGGCGGCGGCCGTGTCCACCTGGCTTTTACTTGACACCTTTATCGGCGGCAAGCCGACGGCCGTCGGTGCGGCCACCGGTGCGGTCGTCGGTCTGGTGGCGATCACTCCGGCGGCGGGTTTTGTCAGCCCGCTTTCTTCGATCGCCATCGGCGGCACCGCTGCGATTATCTGCTTTGGCGCCATTCAGCTAAAGAAAAAGCTTAACTACGACGATTCGCTCGACGTGTTTGCCTGCCACGGCATGGGCGGTCTGACCGGCGCTATTCTCACCGGCGTGTTTGCTGACAAATCGCTCAATTCCCTGGGTGATAACGGCTTGCTCCTGGGCAATGGTGCGCAGCTTGTCGAGCAGTTGATTGGTGTCGGTGCCACCGCCGTTTATGCGGCGGTCTGCACGGCGGTCATTTTGCTGGCGCTCAAGTTCACCCTGGGCTTGCGCCCGAGCGAGGAAGCCGAACAGGAGGGCCTCGACACCACCGAGCACGGCGAGGAAGCCTACACCGGTTCAATCGGTGGTCTTGGTGCGATGGAAGAAGACATCGCTTCTTCCACCCAGGGCCAGGGTTTCACCCGACCGGCGACCCAACAGCAAGAATAGTTTTTTTGGCAACTGACTTGCCCGCCCCCTTTGCCAGGGGGCATTTTTTTTGAACGAATCGCGGTGGGGCGGCAGGGTTCGGGGGGTGCTCTTTGGCTGTTGGCTTGGCACGCGAGTTTGGGTCGCGAGAGGTGGAACCCGCTGGAGGACTTATCGGCGCGGTGGGAACGAGAATTGGTGGGTGCGCTGGACTTATTCTTCTTCAGTCGGCATGCACCCTTGAAAGTGGGCATCTATTCGATCAGGCGCTGTTTGTAGCTCTGGACGGTGTTGGCCAACAGCATCGTCACCGTCATCGGTCCGACGCCCCGCGGCACCGGGGTGATCGCCGCAGCCACCTCGCGCACAGAATCAAAATCGACGTCGCCCACCAGGCGGCTGTTGCCCTCGTAGTCGGTGAAGCGGTTGATGCCCACGTCGATGACCACCGCCCCGGGCCGGACCATGGCGGCGGTCACCAGCTCCGGCCGCCCGGCCGCCACCACCAGCACGTCCGCCATCTGGGTGATGGCGGCCAGATCCGCCGTGCGCGAGTGGGCGGTGATCACGGTCGCGTCTTTTTCAAGCAGCATCAGGGCGACGGGCAGCGCGTAAAGCTCGGCGGCGCGGGCGCGCCACAACTCGTCACGGATGGTGCGGGTGCGCTCGGTGGCCACCAGCGCCATCAATTGGGCCACCTCGTTGTCGAGGGCGTAGCCGCGG
>JAHHGR010000034.1 GCA_019359725.1 Aphanocapsa lilacina HA4352-LM1
GCTCAGCCATCAACTTTTGTAGCTGGGCAGGAGACTGTGTAACGGTAAGAGTGAGGAGTTTGGGCATGATGTTTGCTCGGTCAGATATTTCTATTATAGCGCTTATCTATTGCGCTAAATGGTATGAAAAGTAGATGAGAGGTTATTCAGGCAGCTGCAAAGGCAACGACACCGCCCGGCCGATGCGCGGCTTCTCGCGGGTGCGCTCCAAAAAAGCGATTACCTGCTCCTCGACATCCAGTTCGCGCAACTGCCGACCAATGCGCTCGAGGTGTGCGTCGTACTGAGCTTCGCTCAGGGCAAAGGTTCCCTGCCCCAGGTAGCGCCACATCACCTGCAGATACAGGCGATCGCCGCGCCGCAATAGTTGAACGTCGTAGGGCCGCCCCCACTTGCGCTGCAGAAGATCCCGCAGTTGCATGCCTGTCATCGCCGCATCAAACCGTTGCCAACCTCAACGATAGCTGTCCAGCGCTCTGTGGGCTAGATCTCGGCAGCGGCTACTGCTGATCCTGGGCGATCGAAGCCTGGGGCGCTGGGCGGTAGGCCTGCACCTGCCCAACCCCGTGCAGGCGCAGAATCCTGGCAAGCGTCGGGCGCAACTGGGCGCGCTCGACGATGCGATCGACAAACCCGTGCTTGAGCAAAAACTCCGAAGTCTGAAACCCTTCGGGCAACTTCTGGCGCAGAGTCTGCTCGATGACGCGGCGACCGGCAAAACCGATCGTGGCCTTGGGCTCCGCCAGGATAATATCGCCCAGCATCGCAAAACTTGCCGTCACGCCGCCGGTGGTCGGGTTGGTGAGCACCGAGACGAACAGCTGCCGCTGAGAGCGGTGGTTCTGCAGTGCCGCGCTGGTGCGGGCCATCTGTACCAGCGAGAGCACGCCTTCCTGCATGCGCGCTCCGCCCGAGGCGCACACCAGAATCGCCGCCCGCCGCTCGGCGGTGGCTCGCTCGACCAGCCGGGTGATCCGCTCACCCACCACCGAGCCCATGCTGCCGCCCATAAACCGAAAATCCATCACTCCCAGGGCGATCGGCCGGCCTTCGAGGGTGGCAAGCCCCGTGACGATGGCGTCGGAAAGCCCGGTCTTCTCGCGCGCTTGGGCGAGGCGCTCGGGGTAGCTCTTGATGTCGTTAAAGCCAAGTGGGTCGTTGGCAAGCAGATGATCGTCGGTGGAGACCCAGCTGTCGGGGTCCACCAGTTGGGGAATGCGCTCGGGAGCACCCACCCGTTCGTGGTGGCCGCAGGCCGGGCAGACGCACCAATTGAGCTGAAAATCTTTGGTGTAGTGCAGCGCGGCGCAGGAAACACACTTGGTCCAAAGACCGTCGGCGATCTCGCGCTGTCGCTGCTCTTTGGTAAGGCGACCGTTCTTGCGCCGGTCCTTGAACCATTCGATCAGATCCATGGCGTGCTCTCCAAAACCGGGCGCCAGTGTGGAAGCCATACAGCGCCATTATACCTACTTTTGCAATGGTGCCCGGTTCGTCAACGGTGGTTTTACAGATTTGTGCCGCAGCTGCCTCCGAGCCGCACCGCCGGGTCGGTGTGCAGATCCCGCGACGGCTCGTAGTTGTTGATGGCGTCGATGAGCATGCGCAGCCGCCCAAAACTCGCCCGGTCGAAGTGCAGCACCAGCCTGGGAAGCGGATGGGCCTCGTCTTTTTCTTCGCGCGCCAGCGCCGGGCTTTTGACGATCCGTCCCTGGTCGAGGATGTCGTAAAAGTGGTCGTTGAGCGATTCGACAAACGCGTCGGATAATTCCTGCTGCAGGCGAATGACCAGCTGCGAGCCCACGTAACGGCTGGAATGGTAGACGCGGTAGAACTGGCAGATGTGGTCGCAGGCGACGTCGATGTCGTCGGTAACCCGGTAGAGATTGACGTCGGCGGGCGAGATAAGGCCACGGCCCAACAGCTGCGTGCGCAAATAGGCGTCCCAACTTTGCCAGTAGTCGCCCCCGGGCAGGTCGACCATCACCAGGGGCAGCATCGCCGCCTTGCCCGTCTGCAACAGCGTCAGCACCTCGAAGCACTCGTCCTGGGTACCCAGGCCCCCCGGAAACAGGGCAAACCCGTCCGTCTCCCGCACAAAAAAGAGCTTGCGGGTGAAGAAGTACTTGAAGTGAATCAGCTTGGCGTCGCCGTCGATGTGGGGGTTGGCCCCCTGCTCGAAGGGCAGACTGATGTTGAGGCCGAACGATTCTTCGGTGGAAGCCCCGGCGTTGCCCGCTTCCATCACACCGCCCCCAGCGCCGGTCACCACCATGAAACCGCGCTCCACAACCCGGTGGGCAAAGGCGCGGGCGTGCTCGAAGATGGCGGTACCGGGGCCGGTGCGCGAGGAGCCGAAGATCGCCACTTTGCGGCGGTTGGCGTAGGGTGCAAAGATCCGAAACGCCTGCTCCATGTCCTGCAGGGCGTTGTTGATAATCTTCCAGTCGAGGCGGGTGCGCTCCGGAGCGTTGCTAATCTGCACAATCTGCTGCAAGGTCCGGGCAATCAGCTCGCCGTGGGGATGGTCCGCAAGTCGTTTAAGAAGGGTATCGAGTTCGCGGGATAAGGCAGTGGGGCGTAGGGTATCCATGACTACCATGTTATGGGAAATTCAGCCCCATCGGCCCGCCGATTTGGCAGCCGGGATCGCTGCTACTTGCCCATGCCCAACTGCTGGGCCTTCTGATAAACCTTGCCCTCGGTCAACAGCGAAGGAGCGACGACGACCTCGACTTGCTGCATCTCCTTGAGATCTTTGGCCCCGAGGGTGCCCATCGCAGTCTTGAGCGCCCCCAGCAGGTTGTGGGTGCCGTCGTCGAGGCGCGCCGGTCCGCGCAGGATCTCGGCGAGGGTACCGGTGGTGCCCACTTTGATGCGTGTGCCGCGGGGCAGAACCGGGCTTGGGGTGGCCATCCCCCAGTGGAAGCCGTTGCCGGGAGCCTCGGCCGCCCGGGCAAAAGGGGAACCGATCATCACACCGTCGGCACCGCAGGCGACGCACTTGCAGATGTCGCCGCCGGTGACCAGGCCGCCGTCGGCAATTACCGGCACGTAGCGGCCCGTCTGGGCAAAATAATCGTCGCGGGCGGCGGCACAATCGCTGACCGCCGTCGCCTGGGGAATGCCCACACCCAGCACGCCGCGGCTGGTGCAGGCGGCCCCTGGGCCGATCCCCACCAGCACCGCCGCCGCCCCGGCCTGCATCAAATCGAGGGCGACTTCGTAGGTGACGACGTTGCCCAGCACCACCGGAATGGGCATCGCAGCGCAAAATTCGGCCAGATCGAGCGTTTCGTAGCTCGACAGGTGGGCGGTGGAGACCACCGTCGCCTGCACAAAAAATAGCTCGCAACCCGCCTCGGCGGCGATGGGACCGTACTGCCCGGCCACCTGCGGCGTCGCGGAGGCACAGGCGATGCCCCCTTGCGCTTTGATTTCTTCGATGCGGCGGCGGATCAGTTCCGGCTTCACCGGCTCGGCGTATAGTTCCTGCATCAGGCCGACGAACGCTTCTTTACCCACCGAGGCGATGCGCGCAAGCACTTCGGTCGGATTCTCGTAGCGCGTCTGCACCCCCTGGAGGTTGATGACGCCCAATGCCCCGAGCCTGGAGAGCTCGACGGCCATCTTCACATCGACCACGCCGTCCATGGCCGAGGCGATGATCGGGATCTCGCGGGTGACGTTGCCGACGGTCCAGCGGGTGTCGGCCAGATCGGGATCGAGGGTGCGCCGCCCCGGCACCAGGGCAATTTCATCGATACCATATGCGCGGCGAACGGTCTTGCTCCGTCCAATTTGTATATCCACAGCCCCGTCTCCCGCCCGGCAGCACCTATTTCCCAACCATAGCAAGAATCGCTGGCGATCCCCAAACCCCCTCCCGGTCCTGTCGGCCGGGAGGGGATTGCCGGGGAATTGAAACTACTTGATGCTGGCTTTGGCGCCGGCTTCTTCGAGTTTCTTCTTGATGGCCGCGGCGTCGTCTTTGTTGACGCCTTCTTTGACCGCCTTGGGGGCCGCTTCGACTAGATCCTTGGCTTCTTTGAGGCCGAGGCCGGTGATCTCGCGGGCCACCTTGAGGATGGCGATCTTCTTGTCGGCGGGCACTTCTTCGAGCATGACGGTAAACTCAGTCTGCTCCTCGACCGGCTCGGCCGGGGCGGCGGCGGCGGCGGGGGCGCCGGGCATCATGCCGGGCATCATCATCATGCCGCCCCCGGCGGGCGCCTCGGCCTTGACGCCGAAGACTTCTTCGATGCCTTTGACTAGTTCGGCCGCCTCAAGCAGGCTGAGGGCTTTCAATTCTTCGAGAATTTTCTCGACACGTTCGCTTGCCATGGTCTATTTCTCCTGTAGGTCGATGGTTGCTTCAAGCGGCAGTTTGCTGCTGCTGCTGTTCTTCTTTTTGCTTTCTGAGCGCTTCGAGCACCCGGGCCAGGCTGGCGGGCACTTCGTTGATGCCCACGGCCACCTTCGTCGGCACCTGGTTGATGCCCACGGCGATCTTGGTCGGCAGCACCTTGAGGGCACCGGCAAATTGGGCCAGCAGCACCTCCTTGGGCGGCAGGTCAGCAATCGCCTTGAGCCCGTCGAGGGTGACAAGGGCGCCGTCGATGACCGCGCCGCGAAACTCGGTTTTTTTGGTCTCGCGGGCAAAGTCCTCGTAAGTCTTGAGCATCTCCTTGAGCTTTTCGTTGCCGAAAAGAAAGGCCGACGGACCCGCAAGCAGCGGATCGATGGTCTTCCAGGCCGTCTCGCGGGTGGCGACCCCCATCAGGGTATTTTTGGCCACCACGCAGGTGCCGCCGTGCTCGCGCAGGCGGCGGCGCAGACCGGTAATTTCAGCCACGCTCAAGCCCCGATAGTCGATCACCATCACCACCGAGCTGCGCTCCAGCAGTTCCTGAATCTCGCCTACGAGCAATTCTTTGACTGGTCTTTTTCCCACTGGTTCTCACCTCCTTGGCTTGGGCAAAAAAATCGCCCCGCTGATTCTCGAAGCGAGGCGCAAAGGAAGGGTGCCCGTGGGCAGACTTCCGATTTGCCAACCTCGGCAGGAAAATTAAGCACAAAGGCCCCTGCTGTCTTCGGTCGCGGATGCGGTTGCAAAAAACTGGTCCCTAGGCGGCCCCCTCCAGCTTCAGATCGCGCAGGGCGTTGATGTCGATTTCAATCGACGGTCCCATGGTCGACTTGATGTGAAAAGTGCGCCAGTAGCGGCCTTTGGCCCCCGACGGCTTGGCGCGGTCGATCGCATCCTGCACCGCCTTGAGGTTGTCCATCAATGCTTCGGGGGCGAAGCTCACCTTGCCGAAAGGGATATGGACGATGCCGGTGCGATCGGCGCGAAATTCGAGTTTGCCCGCTTTGAATTCGCGGATGGCACCCACCAGATCCATCGTCACCGTGCCGCCCTTAGGTGAGGGCATCAGGCCGCGCGGGCCGAGCAATTTTCCGAGGCGGGCTACCTGGGGCATGATGTCCGGGGTGGCAATCATCAGGTCAAAATCCATGAAGCCGCCCTGGATGCGCTCGATCAGTTCCTCAGAACCGGTAATGTCCGCCCCGGCCTTCTCCGCTTCGCGCACCTTCTCGCCCTTAGCCAGAACGGCGATGCGGATGGACTTGCCGGTGCCGCGCGGCAGCACCACTGTCGAGCGCACCTGCTGGTCGGCGTACTTGGGGTTGATACCCAGTCGGATGTGGGTCTCGGCGGTCTCGTCGAATTTGGCGTTGGCGGTCTGCTTGAGCAGTTCGAGGGCCTTGGGGGGCGCGTAGATATTCTGGCGGTCGACCTGCTCGCGCAGGGCTTTGAGGCGCTTGGACAACTGGACCATGGTTTCCTCCGTGGGGTCGTAGCGGGAAAAGATTCCCTGCCCCGATAGACAACTAATCGGCGATGACGATGCCCATGTTGCGGGCGGTACCGGCGATGATTTTCATCGCCGCCTCGACGTCGTTGGCGTTGAGGTCGGGTAGTTTCTGCTCGGCAATTTGGCGCAGTTGGGCGCCGGTGATCGTGCCTGCTTTTTCTTTGTTGGGCTTGCCTGAACCTTTTTCGACGCCCGCCGCCTTGGTGAGCAGCACCGACGCCGGCGGGGTCTTGAGTACGAAAGTGAAGCTGCGGTCTTCAAAGACCGTAATTTCGACCGGGATCACCATGCCCACCTGATCGGCGGTGCGGGCGTTGTATTCTTTGCAGAACATCATGATGTTCACGCCGTGCTGGCCGAGGGCGGGGCCGACGGGGGGAGCGGGGTTCGCCTTGCCGGCGGGCAAAGCCAGCTTGATTTTTGCTGAGACTTTCTTGGCCATGGTGGTGTGTCGAAATAAAGAGGCGCGCTGCACAAAGGCACAGTCTTGTATTGTTACCCATCGGGCCTGCAACCTGCAAGGATCGTTTTTGCAAGGGTGAATCCGGCCCACGGCCGTTGCCCGTGCGAGGGGCGATACGGTATCTTGTCACGGCACGCTCTTGCAGGGGAAACGGCAACATGGCGGATTTGATTGTGGTGGGTTATGACAATGAGCACCGGGCGGAGGAGGTGCGGCTGGAACTGGTCAGATTGCAGCAGGAGTATCTCATCGACCTTGAAGATGCAGCGGTGGTGGTCAAGGACAGCGAAGGGAAAATCAAGCTCAAACAGGCGGTCAACCTGCCCGCCACCGGAGCGCTGAGCGGCGGCTTCTGGGGATTGCTCATCGGGGCGCTCTTTCTCAATCCGCTGTTGGGCGTGGCCGTGGGTGCCGCCTCAGGAGCACTTGCCGGGGCGCTTTCGGATGTGGGCGTCAACGACGACTTTATGCGCGAGCTGTCGGAAATTCTGCCGCCCAGTAGTTCGGCGTTGTTCGTGCTGGTGCGCAGGGTCACCGCGGACAAGGTGCTCGCCGATGTGAGCAAGTTCGGCGGCCGGGTGCTGCGCTCCTCCCTCAGCAAAGAGGACGAACGGGCGCTGCAGGAGGTGCTGACCAACCGTGGCGTGAGCCCCGCTCCCGCCGCCCCCGCCACCGAATAGGTACCCTACGCCCCCTCCACCCGGCCCGGCTGGTTCTGGCCGTTGAGTGCGCTGCTGTCGGCGTCGATTTTGAAGCCGGGGGGAGCGTAGTCCTTGGGCAGATACTCCTGCGGGATGGTGCTGTGGTTGCCGTCGCGCAGCGCCGTGTAGCGCGGCGAGAGGATCTCGATGTCGGCGGCATTGCAACAATCTTGCATATTCTGATGCAATTCCGAGTAGATGCGCGGGAGGAGATCGGGCCTTTCGGTGCAGGCGTTCAGTTCGTAGCTGACGTAATAATCGTCCAGGCTCGTCTGCAAAACAAACGGGGCCGGCTCGGCGACGATGTGGTTGGTGGAGCGGGCGGCGGCGATCAGCGTCTGGTGGACTTTGCGCCAGGGAATGTCGTAGCCCAGGGTGATGGTGGTGTTCAAAGTCAGCGGGGTGTTGTAGTCCCGCCGGGAGACGCTGTAGTTGATTACATTGTTGCCGATCACCGCTGAATTTGGAATAGAAATTACGACATTTTTGGGCGTGCGGATGCGGGTGACAAGCAGCCCTTTTTCGATAATAATCCCGGTCGCATCGCCAATTTTAATCAGATCGTCGATGTCGAACGAGCGCGTGTAGATCAAAATCACTCCCGAGACGATGTTCGCGACCGCGGCGGAAGAACTGAGGGAGAAAAGTACCCCCAAAAAAACCGAAATGCCCTGGAAGGCGGGCGAGTTGAAGCCCGGCAGGTAGGGAAAAGCCACGGTGGCTGCCAGGGCAATGATAAAGAAGATGGTGAGTTTATTGGTGGGTTTTGCCCAGCCGCGAAAAAAACCGGGAATGGTGATGTTGCCGGCGTCAATTTCATCGAAGATAAAACCGGAGAACCGGGCCAGATAGTAAGCGATTACCACGACGAGCACGATGATAAACAGACTGGGCAAGTAGCCGACAATCGTGTCCGCCACCAGCCGAAGGGAGGCAAACAGGTTATCGAAGATCAACGTGGAGATGGCCCGGGTCCGCGGGAAGAAGCCGAGGACGATGGGAATAAAAATATACAGAAGCAACAAGCGCGCGGCCAAAAGGCCAAAACGCGCCAGGTTGCGCAGCAGCCCGCGCACGCGGTTGGCGCCCAGCAGTTGAAGATTGGCAAAATTCAACCCGATGTTCCAGCTGTCGATCTGCTCGCGAATCCAACCGAACAGACGGTTAAGCATCCAGAAACCGGCAAGCAGCGCGAGGGCTGCGATGATCGTGTAGCCTATTCTGATGAGTATACTCAGGGGCGCACGCTCCTGCCGGTAGGTTGTGACCGCCTCGGCGATGGTGCGCAGGTACTCGGCGGCGAGCTTTTCGCGGGGGCGGCCGTTGGCGGTGGCATCGGCCGGGGTGACGGCGAAGATCAGGTTTGCTCCCGCCTCGATAAGGATGGCACCGGCGGCGGTGGACAGTTTGAGGCTGTCGGGGGCGAGCGTTTCGTTTTGGGCAAATTGCAGAATTCTTTGGGAGACCGCCTGAGCGCGTTCGGCGGCGGTGATGGCGCCCAGTCCGGTTTTAAGCTCAAAGAGGGTCCGCTCTTCGAGGACGACGGGGGCGGCGGCCCTTTGCGGGCGGGTGTCCTCCGCGGGGGTGCTGGGGGTCTGGCCGTAGCAGGTTACGGGCAAAAAGCAGCCAAGGCAGACGGCGAGGGCGAAGGCCCATAGGCGCGTCGCAGCGGTGAGCGCGCTGATCATATATAGGTCCTCCGGTGCAGGATGGGACGGATAAGGGGGCTCAAGCGGGCAAGGCGCCCTGCTTTCAGGGGTATCCTAGCGCTTTGTTGCCGGGAGATGTGCCACGGGCACACCGCCTCTAGCGCACTGCGCCATCCCCCATTATGATGATGGGGCCGAAAGCATATCGGTTCTACCAGAGCAAAAGGGGCGGGTGAGCATGACGGAAAACATCGAAGTGCAGCGGCTGCAGGAAGCCCGCGAAAAGCGGGTGCCCTGGAAAAAGTGGGGACCTTACCTGAGCGAGCGCCAGTGGGGCACCGTGCGCGAAGATTACTCGGATCTGGGCAACGCCTGGGATTACTTCAGCCACGATCAGGCGCGCTCGCGCGCCTACCGCTGGGGCGAGGACGGTCTGGCGGGCTTCAGCGACGACAAACAAAGGCTTTGCTTTGCGCTGGCGCTGTGGAACGGCGTCGATCCGATTCTCAAGGAGCGCTGCTTTGGCCTCACCAACTCCGAGGGCAACCACGGCGAGGACGTCAAGGAGTACTACTACTACCTAGACAGCACGCCCACCCACTCCTACATGAAGTATCTATATAAATACCCTCAGCTTCCTTTTCCCTACGACGATCTGGTGCGGACCAACCGCACCCGCAGCCGCTACGAAATGGAATACGAACTGATCGACACGGGCGTGTTCGACGACGAGCGCTACTTCGATGTATTCGTCGAGTACGCCAAGGCCGAGGCGGAGGACATTTTGATTGCGATCACCGTCCACAATCGCGCTTCGGAGCCGGCCTCGCTGCACGTGCTGCCGACGCTGTGGTTTCGCAACAACTGGTCGGCCTGGATCTCCACCGAAGCCAAGCAGGATAAACCGAGGATTAAAGCCGGGGAGGCGACAGCCGGGGCGAGCGTGCTGGTGGCCACCCAAAGGGAGATGGGTGAGTACCGCCTCTACTGCGAAGGGGAGGTGCCGCTGTTGTTTACCGACAACGAGACCAACAACGAACGCATCTTCGGCACCCCCAACGAGAGTGTTTACGTCAAAGACGGCATCCACAACTGCGTCGTGCAGGGCAAAAGCGAGGCGGTCAACCCGGATTTGTTCGGCACCAAGGCCGCTTGCCACTGCGCGCTGGAGGTGCCGGGCGGCGGCAGCAAGGTGGTGCGGCTGCGGCTGAGCAAGGAGCCTCAAGCTGCACCGTTTTCGAACTTCGAGGACATTTTCAAAGCGCGCCTGGCGGAGGCGGATCGTTTCTACGAGCAGATCACGCCGGACAACCTCGACGAGGACCACGGCCGGGTGATCCGCCAGGCCCTCGCCGGTATGCTGTGGACCAAGCAGTATTACTTTTTTGAACTCGACCAGTGGCTGGAGGAGCACCACTACGACCCGCTGTCCGGCGCCAGGCCCAGCTTTTTGCGCAACGCCGAGTGGTTCCATATGGTCAACGACGACATCATCTCGATGCCGGACAAGTGGGAATATCCCTGGTACGCTGCCTGGGATCTGGCCTTCCACACGATCGCACTGGCGATGGTGGATCCGGACTTCGCCAAGGAGCAGCTCGATTTGATGCTCAACGAGGAGTACCTGCACCCGAACGGGCAAATTCCTGCCTACGAGTGGAACTTCAGCGACGTCAACCCGCCGGTGCACGCCTGGGCGACGCTGTTTATCTTCAGCACCGAAGAACAACTGCACGGCAAGGGCGACGTTGCCTTCCTCAAAGACGCCTTTCGCAAGCTGTTGCTCAACTTCACCTGGTGGATCAACCGCAAGGATCTGACCGGCAGGAACGTTTTTCAAGGAGGCTTTTTGGGGCTGGACAACATCGGGGTGTTCGACCGCAGCGCCCCCTTGCCCATCGGCGGCCACCTGGAGCAGGCGGACGGCACCGGCTGGATGGCGTTCTACGCCCAGTGCATGCTGCAGATCGCCCTCAAACTCGCCGAGAACGACAAGTCCTACGAGGGCATCGCCATCAAGTTCGCCCAGCACTTTCTCTATATCGCCGGGGCGATGGACCGCATCGGTGAGAACCGCGACGAGATGTGGGACGAGCAGGACGGCTTTTTCTACGATGTGCTGCGCTTGCCCGACGGCAACGCCTTCCGGCTGAAGGTGCGCTCGATGGTCGGGCTTTTGCCGCTGTGCGCTTCGACGGTAATCCCCAAGGAGATGATCGAAAACTGCCCGAGGTTCCTCGAGGCGGTCAACAAATTCATCCGCCGCCATCCGGAACTGGCCGCCAACATCGCCCCGCCCACCAAGCAGGGCGTGGGCGGCCGCTACCTGCTTAGCCCCCTCAACGAGGAAAAGCTGCGGCGGGTGCTCGCCAAGATGCTCGATGAGAGCGAGTTTCTGAGCGACTACGGCATCCGGGCGCTCTCGCGCCACCACCTGGAGCATCCATATATCTTCAGCGTGGGCAACAGCGCCTACCGGGTGGACTACGAACCGGCCGAATCGACCACAGGCATGTTCGGGGGCAATTCCAACTGGCGCGGCCCCATCTGGATGCCGGTCAACGGGCTTATCGGTCGCGCCCTGCTCAACCTGTACACTTATTATGGCGACGAGTTTACCGTCGAGTGCCCGACCGGCTCGGGCAAGTACCTGACGCTCTACCAGGTGGCCCAGGAAATTGCCAACCGGCTTGCAGCTATCTTCCTGCGCGATCAAACTGGAAAGCGGCCGGTCTTCGGGGGGGCAGAAAAGTTCCAGAGCGATCCGCACTGGCGCGATTGCATCCTCTTTTACGAATACTTCCACGGCGACAACGGCGCCGGGCTGGGGGCGAGCCACCAAACCGGCTGGACGGGCCTGGTGGCCAAGCTCATCCAACTGTTCGGCGCCGTCGAAGGGGAGGATCTTCTCAAGAAGGAGGGGCTGAGCGCGGGCCTGGCCTACACCGAAGAAGAACTGGTGCCGCAGTAAGGCGCCAAAGCAAAAACCGATGGACCCCGTTCCCGACGGTCCATCGGTTTTTCAACATCTGGAAGTGCAAGCATGTCACCCATCGCGATCATACGGACGACACTGGCGGCGCTCTTGCTGCCAATTGGTGCGGCCCACGCCGGCGGTGCGACGCCGCCCGAGTGGCCGTGTTTGGCGCACCAGGCGCCCCGGTGCACCGCGCCTAGTATCCAGGCTGCCGATTTGCTCGGGCAAATTGAACCGTCCGCAGGTGGACAGCAGGTGCCGGATCCTGCCGCCTCCAGCGATGCGACCGCCGAGGGCAACCTCCTTGCCGAATCGCAAAACCCGATCGCCAATTTGGTGAGCGTCCCGCTGCAGAGCAATACCAACTTTGGCGTCGGGCCGTTCGGCCGTACCCAGGAGATCTTCAACATCCAGCCGGTGATCCCGGTGTCGTTGAGCCGGGACTGGTTGTTGGTCAGCCGGATCATCGTTCCGCTTATCTACCAGCCTGAACTGTCGGCCGGTGTCGGCAACGTCTTCGGCCTAGGCGACATCAATCCGACGTTCTTTTTTGTCCCGAAGAACACCGGGGCGCTCACCTACGGCTTTGGGCCGGCTCTGCTTTTTCCGACGGCGAGCGATCGCAGCCTGGGGGCGGGCAAGTGGGGGGCCGGTCCGGGCGCCGTGCTCGTCTACACCAGCGGCAGCATCGTCGCCGGCGCCCTGGTCAACCAGGTCTGGTCCTTTGCCGGGGACGCCGGCCGCCCCGATCTCAGCCAGTTTCTCATCCAACCGTTTCTCAACTACAACCTGCCGGGCGGTTGGTTTGTGGTCACTTCGCCGATTGTCACGGCCAACTGGCTGGGCGGTGCTGGCAACCAGTGGACCGTGCCGGTGGGCGGCGGCGGCGGTAAGCTGCTCACCCTCGGCCGCCGACCGGTCAGCATTTCGCTGCAGTTTTACTGGAACGCCGTCAGGCCGGAGGGCGCGGCCGATTGGACCGTTCGGTTCGTATTTACTTTGTTGTTTCCGCAGAAGACCTAGAGTTGCCCACCGCAACGTTGGAGCTGTCGTTGTCGTTAACCCAAGAGGATGCCGTGTCTGAATCCGCGTATTCCCTTGCCGCCTATTTGGAGGGCAACAGCGAGAAGGGCACCACCGACGAAGTGTTTGAAAAAGAGTCCGAGCGCGTCTTGCGCATCGAGGTGGACGGTGGGGTGTGGATCAAACCGGGGGCGGCCATCGCCTACCGCGGCGATCTGCGCTTTGAGCGGCTTGCCACCCTCCAGGGCGGCATCCCGCCCGGCCGGATGGCGACGCGCGAACTGGTGCCGCTGGCCCGGGCCGTCGGCAAAGGCCGGCTTTATTGCGCCCACCGGGGCTACCACCTGCGGATCCTCCGTTTGGCGGGCGAGACGGTGCACTTTGCCGCCAACGAACTGCTGGCCTTTGAAGAGTCGCTGGATTATTCGATCTACCTGGTGGAGCACAAAGTGGGTCTGGTTTCAGGCGGGCTATTTGCTGTGCGCCTTTCGGGCAGCGGCATGCTGGCATTCGCCGTCCACGGCGATCCGCTCACGCTGCGGGTGAGCGCACAAGAGCCGCTGCTGAGCGATCCGCACGCCACCCTCGCCTGGTCGGCGGGGCTCTCGCCGAATTTACAGTCCGACCTGAGCTGGCGGTCGCTGTTCAAGCACGGCGGCGGCGAACCGTTTCAGATGCGATTTGAAGGCGAAGGGTACGTGGTGGTCCAGCCGAGCGAGGAACCGGGCCTCTGGGAGGGACGCTTTCATCCGATCAAAAAACTAGTCTCGACCCTTGGCGGAGCCCTCGGGTTGTAGTGCCTGTTGCAAGGTGCTTTGTTGCCCTACGGAAGATCGCCAAGCCACTTTTGATGGATCTGCCGGTAGGTCCCGTTTTCCTTCAGCTTCAGCAGGGCCCAACTGACGGGTTTGCGGTAGGGACTGTTGTTTTGCAGCAAATATCCGAGATCCCGCCGCTCGAAGATCTCCCCGACGGTCTGGACCTTGCCTTTGCCTGCAAAGTTGGCGTAGTAGCGCAGGGCCAAAGCGTCCGCCACCACCGCGTCCACCTGTCCTGCCAGCATGCCTTCGCAGGCAAGCTCCAAGCGCGCGTATTCGATGGTGCGGATCTGCTTGGTTTGCAGGTAGGCCGCTGCCGGGGAACCGGCAATCACCCCCACCAGGCGGCCGGGCAGATCCGCCGCTGCGGCGATATCGTCCCGGGCCTGCTGCTCGCTCAACACGTTGGTTATCGTGGCGGTGTAAAAGCCGACGTACAGCACCCCGATAAACATCCAGAACAAAGCGACGATCCGGCCGACGGCCGTTTTGGGCATCTCGTCCGCCTGGGTGGCCAGCGTGCCGAAGGCCCACCAGATCGTCTTGCCGATGCCCGTCAGGTAGGATCGGTCTCCAAGAAAATCGGTCGGCTTGCGCCTCTCGACCCACCAGACGAGGTGGGCGGGCAACAACACCGCCAAGGCGGACGCGGCGGTCAGCTCAAGAAAGTCCCGCGACAGTAGCGCCGCAAGTAGCCGGCGAAACGGTCTGTAGCTGGGTCGGGCGGGAACCAGCACTTGCAAACCGGAAGAAAGGACCGGCGTGGAAAAATCGAACTTTACCTCCAGATCCGAAGCGAGGGGCACCAGGCTAATATCGGCATCCGATTGGCCGGATTGGACGGCAGCAAACGAGTCGTCAACCAGCCGAACCGTGCTGAAGCGGGTTTTGATCTCCAACAGCTGTTCGATTTGCTGCCACACCTCGATCGACATGCCCTGCAGCCGCCCGTCTTCGACAAAGGCGCTCGGCTTGAGCGGGTAGACCGTCACCCTGACCGGTCGCTCCGGCAGGCGAAAGGGGGAGGCCGCAAAGGACGTTTGCGCCTGCAAAAGCAGCAACCAGCCCAGCCCGGCCAGCAGTCCGATCGTCGTTGCGCCCCGACCTACCATGAACACCATTCCCCAAATCGCTCGATCGTTGGCTAGCGAAAGCCGTCGAGGCCCTCAGCCGCCCTGCCGCCTGCTAGCTGACCTTCAACCGCTCGCAATCCCCCGGCCTGGCAACGTCGGTACCGCAGGGACTTGCACTTACGGCGATCTTAATCACTGTCCATTATGCTGAAGTCCAAAACCAGAGGCACCAATCAATGGAACGCTCGATCCGGGATCGATTTTTACTCCGCTTGCCCGGGTTGCCACAGGCGGCGGTGCGTGCAGGAGCGCGGGGAGTTCCTGTGGCAATGCTCGCCGTGGTGGGTATCGCCCGAGGCGCCTGGGGGCAAAGTCCCGGAGAGGCATCGACCGCGTTTTTGGTGGAATTTCTCAGTATCAAACAAATTTTTTTGTATCTATTTGTGACCCTGGGGCCGTTGAAGGTGGTCGGCCCATTCGCGCGGCTCACCGCGGGGGCGGACGATCCTTTCAGGCAAAAACTGGCCGTGCGGGCCTTCGGCCTCTCGTGCGCCGCGATCGTCGTCGCCGGTTTACTTGGTGAGCGGCTGATGACCAATTGGGGTGTTTCGACTGCCGCGCTGCTCCTCACGGGGGGGGTGATTTTGTTCCTGGTTGCCCTCAATGGCGTGCTCGAACAGTACAAGCCGGAAAAACCCACCCCCGATGCCACCCCACCGACCATGGCCGTGGCTTTTGCACCGCTCACATTCCCGACGATCGTCACGCCCTACGGACTGGCCGTGCTGATCGTCATCCTGACGCTCGTTCCGCCGCTGCAGTGGACGGTGTTTGCCCTCGCCCTGCTCGTGCTGGCGCTCGATTTGCTGGCGATGCTGTTTGCCAAGCAGATCTTGACGTTTTTGCAGTTACCTTTGCAACTGCTGGGGGCGGTCCTTGGGATCGTGCAGGTGGCCCTCGGAGTGCAGATCGTTCTTGCGGGATTGAGGCTGTTGCGGGTGCTGCCGCTCGCGTGAGAGGAAGGGGAAAACGCTCGACCTATTGCAAGGCCATCGCGACTTTGAGTCGTTCCTCCGCTGAAATGAGGTGATCGAGATCTTCGGCATCTTTATCGACATCGATCGCCACCCAGTTCACCTCACCGCTAAACTTGCCGTTGTGGGTCGGATAGTCGTAGGTGACGGGCGAACCCGCTTCAAAAGCGATATCGCAGGTCTCATCGGCGGAGAAGATCAGTGGTTCGGTTTGATCCACGCGACCTTCGCCGACGGTGTTGCCGTCGATGTAGAGCGTCACTGTGCCGCCCTTGGCAAGGCCGCCGCCGTCGTACTTGAACTCCACGCGCACCTGATGGGTTCCAGGCGGGATGGTCGCCGTGCCTTCGATTGTGTAGCGGTGCAAACCGTAGAAGTTGTAGCAGTACTTGGGCTTGCCCTCCTTGGCGTAGAAGCTCCAGCCGCCCGTAATGCCGCCTTGGGCGACAATCACCCCCTGCGCTCCGGATTCTGGTACGACCACCTCGGCAGTGATGGCGTGGGACTTGTTCTTGAAATTAACAATGGAGCTTTCGCTCAACCGTCCCATACCGCCGAACAACAGCTGCCGCGTACCCTTCACCAGTTGTGGGCGACCTGCGAGATCGGGGTTGGCACGTTCGGCAAAGCGATCGTCCAGGGGCAGTACGTTGTACTTGACGGCCTCGATGAGCCATAGCCGCTGCAGCTCGTGCAGTTTTTGCGGATGCGCTTTGGCTAGATCCTTCGACTGGCTCCAGTCGGTGTTGGTGTCGTACAGTTCCCAGACATCCTCATCGAAGGCCGGCACCGGGGCAACGCCTGCCTCCCATGGGGTTCGGTGTTTGGTGACCGCTGTCCAGCCCTTGTGGTAGATGCCGCGATTTCCCAGCATCTCGAAGTACTGGGTTTGGTGCCGCTCGGCGGCATGGGCGTCGTCGAACGAATACAACATGCTCACGCCTTCGATAGGGCGTTGCTGCACACCGTTGACAAAGACGGGTTCAGGCAGACCCGCCGCTTCCAAAATCGTCGGAGCCACGTCGATCACATGGTGGAACTGGCTGCGGATCTCGCCTTTGGCCTGGATCCCCCTGGGCCAATGCACGATGGTGCCGTTGCGGGTGCCACCCCAATGGGAGGCCACCTGCTTGGTCCACTGGTAGGGGGTGTCCATGGCGTGGGCCCAACCGACGGCGTAGTGGTTGTAAGCTTCGACACCGCCGAACTTGTCGAGATTGGCCTTGAGAAACTCCGGCGTCTCAAGATGGCCGAAGCCTGTGATGGTGACCATCTCATTGAAAGTACCCTGGAGCGATCCTTCCGCTGAGGCGCCGTTGTCGCCGATGATCACATAGATCAGCGTGTCATCCAGGATTTGAAGATCCCGCAGCGCGTCCACCAATTGGCCGATGTGGTGATCGGTGTGCTCCAAAAATCCCGCGTACACCTCCATCTGGCGAGCCAGTACCGGCTTCATCTCGGCTGAGACGGTGTCCCAGGCTGGAATTTCCTCGTGCCGCCCGGTCAGCTCACACTCTTGAGGAACAACCCCAAGTGCTTTCTGGCGGGCGAAGGTCTCCTCGCGCAGCTTGTCCCATCCCTGGTCGAACTGGCCTTTGTATTTGTCGGCCCATTCCTTCGGCACCTGGTGTGGGGCATGCGTGGCACCCGGAGCCCAGTACACAAAAAAAGGCTTGTCCGGCATCAGGGATTTTTGCTGGCGAATCCACTTGGTCGCCTTGATGGCCATATCCGAGGTGAAGTGATAGCCCTCTTCGGGGGATTTCTCGGGCTCGACCGGGGTGGTGCCTTCGTAGATGGCCGGGTAGTACTGGTTGGTTTCGCCGCCGATAAAACCGTAGAAGTACTCGAACCCACCGCCGCCGGTGGGCCAGGCGTCGAAGGGACCCATCGGACTGGTCTGCCAGACGGGCACTTCATGGCACTTGCCAAACTGCGCTGTGGAGTAGCCATTGAGCTTCAAAGGAGCACTGACCCGGTGCCGCTGTCGCTAACTCCGTGATCGCCCCCATGCCGGCGGCGTGGTGGTTGCGGCCGGTCAGAAGGGCCTGCCGGGTGGGTGAGCAGAGCGCCGTGGTGTGAAAGCGGTTGTATTTGAGGCCATTGGCGGCCAGTTGCTCCAGATGCGGAGTCCGGCACGGACCGCCAAAGGCACTGGAGGCTCCAAAACCGACATCATCGATCAAGATGATCAGCACATTGGGTGCTTTCTCGGGCGGTCGCAAATCCCGAATTGGGGGGTATTCGGTATCAGGATCTTTCGCATCGTAGGTGGTCAACCCGACATAGGGCCGATCCGGTACAGGAAGTACGGTGCGTTGGATAGTGTCTTGTGCTGCCACTGCCTTCTCCTTCACTGTCTGAAACTCGTTAGAGCCGTCAAATCAACCTGCAAAGGGTGGCACCTACTGCCGCGCCAGATACATCCGCATCTTGGCTTCGTAGTCCTCGACGGGGGTTCCGCTCACATCCACCAGCACCTTGTGCACCTGCCCGCTGAACGCAAAAGGAGGCCGATAGTCGGGCATTGCCGGAGAGCCGGGATCGGCACCCACGGCGGCCCCTGCCGCCAAACCAAGCTGAAGGGGAATGGTCACAGGCAGATCCCCTTCGCCGACGGGCTTGCCATCCACCAGCAACGTCACTTTGGCGGGAGTGCCTTTGCCGTTGGCGATATCCGCGGGGCCGGTCGGTTCGAATTGGAAACTGAAGATGTGGCGACCGGTGGGCGGCGGCTGGGAAGATTCCACCCTGGTGTAGGTATCTGCTACGTAGTTGTAGCCGTAGCTCAACTTGCCCTGCCGCACGTAGAAGGCAAAGCCGCCATCGTTGCCGCCCATGCTGAAGAGCACCCCCTCGGCCCCACCCTCTGGGATGGTGGCGTCCACCGAAACCGAGTGGGCGCAGTTTAGCAACCGTGGAGCTACATTGATCGGCACGACCTGGGTGCCCGGATAGTAGATATACTGCTGGCGATCGGCTGCGATCTGGGGACGCTCGACGGCAAACCTGGCGGTGCCGCGGCTGTCGATGGGCAGCACGTTGTATTTGCCCGCCTCCACGTACCACATGCCGATCATGGCAATCAGGCGATCGCGCTGCGCCTCAGCCAGGTTCTGCGTTTCGGCAAAGTCCTCCTTCAGGTTGTACAGTTCCCACCCACGGGCATCCAGTTCCGTCAACTTGTCGTAGGTGATCGGATCGCCAAACTTGCGCCCCGACTCGCTAAATGAGGGGCCGGGCCAGGGGCAGACCGCACGCCAGCCGTCGTGATAGAGAGCGCGATGCCCAAACATCTCGAAGTACTGGGTGATGTGTTTGCTGGGCGCCTCGGCGTTGTCGAAGGAATCGGCCAGACTGAAGCCCTCGATGGGCGACTGGGTCACACCCCGGATCGCGGTGGGGGGCTCGATGCCCAGCGCCTCCAGCACCGTTGGCACCATGTCGATCGCATGGGCGTACTGGGCGCGGATCTCGCCTTTTGCCTCGATGCCGGCGGGCCAGCACACGATGAACGGATCGCTGACCCCGCCGCGGTAGGTCTCGCGCTTCCAGCGGCGAAAGGGGGTATTTCCGGCGTGGGTCCAGCCCCAGGGGTAGTGGTTGAAGTACTTGGGACCGCCGATATCATCCAGCGCCGCCAGGTTTTGCTCCAGGTTATCGGGCACGTTGTTGAAGAATTTGCCTTCGTTGACCGAGCCCGAAGGCCCGCCTTCGGAACTGGCTCCGTTGTCTGAGATCACCATGATCAAGGTGTTTTCGTACTCGCCCAGGTCTTTGAGGAACTGAATCAGCTCGCCGATGTGGTGATCGGTGTGCTCCAGAAATCCGGCAAACACCTCCATCATCCGGGCGTAGAGTTTGCGCTCATCCGCCGAGAGCGACTCCCAATCCTGCACATCGGGGTCGTGGCGCGACAGGACGGTATCGGGGGGAATGATACCCAGTGCTTTTTGCCTGGCGAACACCTTTTCGCGGTAGGCGTCCCAACCGTCGTCGAACTGCCCTTTGTACTTGTCCGCCCATTGTTTGGGCACGTGGTGCGGAGCGTGCATGGCCCCTGTGCAGAAGTACACAAAAAAAGGTTTGTCGGGAGCTACTTGCTTGGCGTCGGCGATCATCGCCTTGGTCTTTTCGACCAGATCCGGCGTCAGGTGATAACCTTCTTCGGGGGTTTTCTCCGGCTCGATCTGGGAATTGTCTCTCACCAGTTCGGGGTAGTACTGGTGGGTGTCGCCGCCAAGAAAGCCGTAGAAGCGCTCAAAACCGCGCCCCAAAGGCCAGCGATCGTAAGGACCGGCAGCACTGGTTTGCTCGGCGGGAGTCAGGTGCCACTTGCCCACCGCGTAAGTGTTGTAGCCCTTTTGCAGCAGGATCTCGGATAGAAAACCGTTTTCAAAAGGAATGTAACCGTTGGAGCCCGGATAGCCCATCGAGCCCTCGGTGATGCAGGCCAGCCCGTTGGAATGGTGGTTGCGTCCGGTCAGCATGCACGAGCGGGAGGGCGAGCACAGCGCCGTGGTGTGCATGTTGTTGTAGCGCAACCCGTCGGCGGCGAGCGCATCCAGGTTGGGGGTGCTTATCGGGCTGCCGAAGCACCCCAGCTGAGCGAAACCTGTATCGTCCAGCACGATAAACAGCACGTTTGGCGTGCCGGATCGGGCGCGATTGGGTTGCGGCCAGGCCGGGGTGGAGACATCGGCGGTGCGCCCGATGATGCCGGGAAAAGCCATACCGGCTTTGTATTCGTTCAAAGCCATTGCAATTCACCTCATCAGTTGAGTTGGGTCGAATACTCGCCCATTCTAGGCACACCACGGCCTGTGAACCGGAGATGGGACACCCGGCCTACGAGCTGCCGCCGACGAAGCCCGCTTCGATCTTTTCCATCACCTGATCGACGCCGAAGCTGGATGCTTTCTGACGGGGTGGATAGTCTTTAAAGGTCGAGAGAAAATCGGCCACGTAAGTCTGGCCGGGAAGTAACAGAAAAAGGTGATCCATAAGCCAGTCGTAGTAGGTGTTCGACGTGATGTCGGCCCTTTCGTAGGGATCGGTGAGCAGGTTGAAAATTTTGGGAACCCGCAGAGCGACGAACGGTTCTGCCCAAATTCGCAAGGTACCCTCTACCCTCTGCTCCATGAACACAAGTTTCCAGTTGTCATAGCGCAGAGCGGTCAGATCGCCGTCGTCGGAGAAGTAGAAAAATGCCTTGCGGGGGCTTTGATCGACTTCCCCTGTCCAATAGGGCAGCATATTGTAGCCGTCGAGGTGAATCTTGAACGTTTTGGCGCCGATCGAATGGCCGCTCAATAGCTTCTGATTGATGTCCGGTTCTCCGGCTGCCGCAAGCAAAGTGGGCAACCAGTCGAGGTGGCTGACAATGCCGGTGCAGACCGATCCCGGTGCAATCTTGCCAGGCCAGCGCACCATGGCCGGAACGCGATAGGCACCTTCCCAGTTGGAATTTTTCTCGTTGCGAAAAGGAGTCATCGCGGCATCCGGCCAACTGTTCATGTGGGGACCGTTGTCGGTGCTGTACATAACGATCGTGTCGTCGGTAAGACCCAACTCGTCGAGCAGATCGAGCACTTCGCCGACGTTACGATCGTGGTCGATCATCACATCGTGGTACTCGCTTTGCCAGCGCCCGGACTGCCCGAGGCTCTCCGACTTGGCGTGGGTCCGAAAGTGCATGTGGGTGGTGTTGAACCAGACGAAGAACGGCTCACCGGCATCTTTGGCATCGCGGATGAAGCGCTTGGCCTCCGCTAGAAAGTCGTCATCGATCGTTTTCATCCGTTCTTTGGTGAGGGGGCCGGTGTTCTCGATTTTCTGGCCACCGTTGCCGTCGGACCAGCAGTGCAGAACTCCCCTGGGGCCGTATCGCTCGCGGAAGGCTGGAAAATCCTCCGACGGGGGATAATCGCGCAATTCCGGCTCTTCTTCGGCATTGAGGTGGTAGAGATTGCCGAAGAATTCATCAAAGCCATGCATCGTCGGTAGATGCTCGTCGCGATCGCCGAAATGGTTCTTGCCGAACTGTCCGGTGCGATAACCCAGGGGCTTGAGCAATTCGGCAATGCTCGGGTCTTCAGAACGGAACCCGAGCGCTGCGCCGGGTAAACCCACCTTGCTCAGGCCGGAGCGAAAGACACTCTGTCCGGTGATGAAGGCTGCCCGACCGGCGGTACAGCTTTGCTCGCCGTAGTAGTGCAAAAACTTCATACCTTCTTTGGCGACGCGGTCGATATTCGGAGTTTTGTAGCCCATCAGGCCGTCGCTGTAGCAGCTGAGGTTGCTGATACCGATGTCATCTCCCCAGACGATAAGGATGTTTGGCTTGTCACTAGCCATCTCAGGCCTCCTGTAGGTGTTTCGATTTAAGATTTGGTGGACTCAACCCTCGATCCGCACGACGCAGCGCACGCCCAGATGGCAGGTCGAGGTATCGACAGCTTGCGCCATGCGCGCCGCCGGCCGGTAGCGCCGACAGTAGCCGGGCGCGCACAAAAACGAGCCGCCCTTGGTGACTTTGCGAGGGATGCGAATCTCGGGCGTGCGCGGATCGAAGCTCGCCTCCCGCTCGCCGCCGCGGGCGTTGGCCACGGTGCAGCAGGGGCTTTTGGGATTCTGGGCGTGCTCCTGGTACCAGTCGCAGGTCCACTCCCAGACGTTGCCGATCATGTCGAAAAGCCCGTAGCCGTTGGCCGGGAACGCCCCCACCGGCGAGGTGCGCTCGAAGCCGTCGGTACAAAGGTTCTCGTGGGGAAATTCCCCTTGCCAGGTATTCGCCATCGCCCGCCCGCCCGGGTACAACTGGTCGCCCCAGGCGAATTCGGCCCCTTCCAGGCCGCCACGGGCGGCAAACTCCCACTCGGCTTCGGTGGGCAGTGCCTTGCCGGCCCAGCGGGCGTAGGCTTCGGCGTCCTCGTAGGCCAGGTGCACCACCGGATGCTGCTCGCGGTTTTTGATCGAACTGTGCGGTCCTTCGGGGTGGCGCCAGTTGGCGCCGCCCGCGTAGAACCACCAGTTGTAGTGGTTGCCCCTATCCACCGGCCGGGGCGGTTTGACGAAGACCACCGAGGAGGGTTGCAGCAGTTCGGGCACCGCCCCCGGGTAGTCTTCGGGGTTGGCCGGGCGCTCGGCCAGGGTGAGATAACCGGTAGCTTTGACAAAGCGGCGAAACTGTTCGTTGCTCAGCAAGAAGCGATCCATCCAGAAGCCGTCCACCCGCACTTTGTGGGCAGGCGCTTCCTCCGGGTAGTGGTGATCGGAACCCATCGAGAAGCTTCCCCCCGCGATCCATACCATGTCCCTGGCCGGGGGCCGGCCGGGGGGCCGGATTTTGGCCGACGAACGGGCGGTTTGCGAGGAGGCGCCGGTGGATTGGCCCATGGTGCCCTCCCTTGACGATGCCGGTAACGGTTGCGCGAGCAAACACAATGTACCCCAAAATTCCCCGGGGCGATCCGGCCGGTAGATTTTTTGCCCCGTCAAGACAGAAGCGCGGATTACTTTTTGCCCTCCCGCTTCAGGCTCCGCCGCCGGG
This sequence comes from Aphanocapsa lilacina HA4352-LM1, assembly GCA_019359725.1. Classification (GTDB taxonomy): domain Bacteria; phylum Cyanobacteriota; class Cyanobacteriia; order Gloeobacterales; family Gloeobacteraceae; genus Gloeobacter; species Gloeobacter lilacinus. The sequence goes on from JAHHGR010000034.1 coordinate 23,173, forward strand.
CGAACGTCGCCCATCCGGTGGGCGATCATGGCGGCTCTATTGCCGCTGGATTAGACTGAACTGCCGCAGAAAGTTTGCAAAAAGCGGCTCGTTGGTTTTCGGAGGTATTCCAGCGTTCTTGTCCAAGCAGGAAGGGGCTGGTATTTTTGGGGCTAGCCGCCGACGCGAGTCCTGGTCCAGGGAGAGCTTGAATCGAGCCAGAGCACCCTTAGTCGAAGGAGACGGGCATGACCGGAAGTTTACTGGAACAACTGCGGCAGATGACCATCGTCGTCGCCGACACCGGCGATATCCAGGCCATCGAACAGTTCACACCGCGCGACGCCACCACCAATCCTTCGCTGATCACCGCCGCCGCCCAGATGCCGCAGTATCAGCAAATCGTGGACGACACCCTCAAGGAGGCGCGCGCGCAACTGGGGCCGCAGGCGGAGGCCACGGCGGTTGCCACCCTCGCCTTCGACCGTCTGGCGGTGGCCTTTGGCCTCAAGATCCTGGCCATTGTCCCCGGGCGGGTCTCCACCGAGGTGGACGCCAGGCTTTCCTACGACACCGAGGCGACGATCGAAAAGGGACGCTCGCTCATCGCCCAATACGAAGCGGCAGGCCTCTCCCGCGAGCGGGTGCTCATCAAGATCGCCTCCACCTGGGAAGGTATCCGCGCCGCCGAGATTCTCGAGCGCGAGGGCATCCACTGCAACCTGACGCTGCTATTTGGCCTCCACCAGGCAATCGCCTGCGCCGAGGCCGGGGTGACGTTGATCTCGCCGTTTGTGGGCCGCATCCTCGATTGGTACAAAAAAGACACCGGCCGCGACTACGAACCCCACGAAGATCCCGGCGTGGTCTCGGTGACAAAGATTTACAATTATTATAAAAAATTCGGCCACAAAACCGAAGTGATGGGGGCAAGCTTCCGCAACATCGGCGAAATCGTCGAACTGGCCGGTTGCGATTTGCTCACCATCTCTCCCAAGCTGCTCGAACAACTGCAAGCGAGCGAAGGCGAATTGCTCCGCAAGCTCGATCCGGCCAACGCCGCCACCCAGGAGATCGAGAAGATTGCTATGGACCAGGCGACCTTCGAGAAAATGCACACCCACGACCGCATGGCCTGCGAAAAGCTCGACGAGGGCATCACCGGCTTCACCAAGGCTCTGGTAGCCCTGGAGCAGCTTTTGGCCGACCGCCTGGCGCACCTGGAGGGGGAAGCGGCGCTGAGTGGGGCTTTTGAAAGCATCTTCCGCTCATTCGATCTCGACGGCGACGGCTTTATCACCCGCGAGGAGTGGATGGGCACCGATGCGGTCTTCGACGCCATCGACCTCAACCACGACGGCAAGATCACAGTGGAGGAATTGGGGGCTGGGATCGGGGCCGTCTTAAAACTGGCATAAGTGATTGCTCTGGAGCGAGGGTCTTTCCGTGGCTCACCTCATTCTCATCCGGCACGGCCAGAGTCTTTGGAACGCCGCCAACAAATTTACCGGTTGGGTGGACGTTCCCTTGAGCGAGCGCGGCCGGGCGGAGGCGACGATCGCTTCTTGTAAACTTCGGGATTATCGGGTGAGCGTCTGCTTCACCAGCATGCTGATGCGCGCCATCGAAACGGCGGTGATTACCCTGACTGAGTGCGACGACATCTGCGGCGGCAAAATCCCGATCATCAAACACGAAGCCGACGACGAGAACTGGCACGGCTGGGACAACTACGTCGGCGACCCGGCGGCGGAGTTGCCCATCTATCCCACCGCGACCCTGGACGAGCGCTACTACGGCGATCTGCAAGGCCTCGACAAAGCCGAGACGACCGCGAAGTACGGCAAGGAGCAAGTCCAGATCTGGCGGCGCTCCTACTCGGTGCGCCCCCCCGGCGGCGAGAGCCTGGAGGACACGCGCAAGCGCGTCTATCCTTATTTCACCAATCGCATCCTGGGCCATATCAAGCAGGGGGACAACGTGCTGGTGGCGGCCCACGGCAACTCCCTGCGCTCGATCATGATGATTCTTGAAAACCTCAGCGAGGAGGAAGTGCCCAAGGTGGAGCTGGCCACCGGGGTGCCAATCGTCTACGAACTCGACAAAGAGGCTCATCTTTTAAGCAAGGCCGTACTCACCCAATGATCCCCACCCACCATGGCAACGGTCATCGAAGAAAAAGCTCCCCGCAAACTTCAAGAAGCAAGCCTGCGACCGCGCGGCCGGGTGCACCCGAGCCCGGCCAGCTGGCGCGATCAGTTTCTCTACCAGCTGCTGCCGGACCGCTTCAGCGACGGCCGCGAGGTAGAGCGCCCGCTGTTCGACCCGGCTGAGCCGACCCGATTCCAGGTCCAGGACCGAGGAGCCTGGATGGCGGCGGGCAAAAAATTCGTGGGCGGCACCCTCAAAGGTGTGGCAAGCAAGCTCGACTATCTGCAGGGGCTCGGGGTGACGACGCTGTGGCTCAACCCGCCCTGGAAGCAGCGAGCGGACCTGGAGACGTATCACGGCTACGGCATTCAGAACTTTCTGGAGATCGATCCGCGCTTCGGAACCCGCCAGGATCTGCGCGACCTGGTCGATACCGCCCACGCGCGGGGCATGTACGTCATCCTCGATGTGATCTACAACCACAGCGGCAACAACTGGTTTTACCAGGACGAGTGGGACGGCAGCCCGCAATCAATGCGCCCCTACCGCTACGCCCCCGGCTATCCCGTGCACGGCTGGCGCTCCGGCGACGGGCGCAGCGTCGGTGAGATTGCGTCTCTCGACGACGGTGTCTGGCCCGAGGAATTTCAAAACTTTGACTGGTACACCCGCGCCGGGCGGATCATCAACTGGAGCGAGGCGTCCTGGGAAGATTATCTGAGCCCCCAGGTCGAATTTCGGCGGGGCGATTTTTTTGACCTCAAAGATCTCAACCTGGCCAACCCCGCCACCCTGGCCGGTCTGGCCCGCGTCTACCAGTACTGGATAGCTCTTAGCGACTGCGACGGCTTTCGCGTCGATGCGGTCAAGCACGTCTCGCCGGTCGAATCGCGCAAATTCTGCACCGCCATCCACGAGTACGCCCAGGCGATCGGCAAGGACAATTTTTTGCTCACCGGCGAATTGACCGACAACCGCATGGTGCTGGCTTACCTCGATATTGTCGGGCGCAACCTCGATGCGGCCCTCGATATCGTCAGCGCGCCGATTCAGCTGACCGCCGCAGTCAAAGGACTCGCCCACCCAGGCGCCTTTTTTGGCCTGTACGACGAGAACACCCTAGCGGGCGCCTACCGGCAAATTGGACCCTATCACGTTTCGGTGCTCGACGATCACGATATGTCCTCGCGCAGCTACAAATCGCGCTTTGCCGCCCACGGTGCGGGGGTGCCCAATCTGGCGCGGCAGGTGGCCCATGCGGTCGGCGTGCAACTGACGATGCCCGGCATCCCTTCAATTTACTACGGCACCGAACAGGCCCTGGACGGCTCCGAGAGCGACCACGACTATGGCATCGACGGGTCGCACGAGTACGTCGATCGCTACGTGCGCGAGGCGATGTTCGGCGGTGCCTTCGGCGCCTTTCGCACCGAGGGCTGTCACTTTTTCAACCCTGACCATCCCACCTACCGGCGCATCGCCGCCATCGCCCGCCTGCGCAACCGCCCGGACACCGTGGGCAAGACGCTGCGCCGGGGGCATCACTACCTGCGGGAGACCGCGTTTCTGCAGCGCCCCTTTGTGATTCCGGGGCCTGGCGAACTGGTGGCCTGGTCGCAAATTCTCTTTGAGAGCGAAGTGCTGATGGTGCTCAACACCCACGGCCTGGAGAGCCGCGGCGCGCAGGTGACGGTGGAATCGTCGCTGCACCCCCAGGGTTCGTCGATGAGCGTTCTGTACCACAGCGAATGGAGCGACGACCAGTTGCGCAAGCCGCCCTCGGCCGAGTCTGTACCTGTCGAGTACGGCTACGGGCGCGCCACGGTGCGCATCGACTTGCCCCCCTGCGGCATGGTGATTCTGAGCTGAGGCACAAGCTTCCACTTTTGGTCAACTCTCCTTGGTCAGTCAAAAGCTTTAGAGAACAACGGATTACACTCACCAAACAGGCGCTGAACGGACGTGCGGCTTTGTACTCGGACAAGACCTGGGCTGTCGAAAGTCGCTGCTCATCGAGCAGGTTCGTTGCCAGCACGAACTTGCCTGCACTGTGCTGCTCGGCCTCGACAGCCATCGGATTGCGCACCAGTTCGGCTGTCAGTAGCCACACGCCCGTCTTTTCGGGTTTGCTACCCCGCGCCGGTCGCCCAGCTTTTGGGTGGCGCCTCTGCTGGCGGGCCCGTACCGCCCCCAGCAGGTGGAACTTCAACCCAGTAGCGAACCGCTCCGCCGCTTCCAGTGCCTCCGCTTCACAGGCAAACTCCATCTTGCCCAGCTTGCCATCCAGCTCAGTGAGTTGCTTCTGCAGTGCCGCGAGGTCGCTTTTGCGCCGCTCGTCGCTTGCCACCACGACCCAGCGCTGTTGGATATCGGCGTAAGTGCTGCCGACTTCAGCCACTCGGTAGCCCAATTGGGCAGGGGCAAACTGCTCGTCGCTCAGTGCGGCCAGCAGGTGTCTGACTTGTGCAAGGGTCGAGGGTACCCGGCTCAGCCAGTGCATGGCCTGCACCTCGCTCAAGTTCTGGGCACTGTAAAGGGCCGAGTCCACTACAAACAGGGCATCCACGTCCCACTGTGCCCGGAAATCCTGGATTATCTGGGCAAAGATAGCCTTGTCCACCTCATTGCCATTACCCACCCGCAGATACAGCGGCACATCCCCATCGCCGCTGGTAATCATCGACAACAAGAATTGCTTGAGATCGGGGCGATGATCCCGGCTGTAGCCGTGGGTGATGACGATCGGCTGCGGTTCGTCTTCTGCTTGGGGGGCCACCCGTCCACTCGCAGTGTACCCGCCATCAACATGGGACGATGTCGAGTCGAGGTGCACTGCCGGTCTTAATGCCGAAACGCCTGGCCGCCTTGAGGGCCAGATGGACGAAGACCCTGGTGGTGCCCCCCTCGTAGAGCTTGTCGAGCACCCGGCCCAACCGGTCATCATTGAAGTGCTCGGGCAGCACGCCCGGACCAATCAGGTGCTCGGTGGAGGTCGTTGGGGCAACGACCCTGGCTTTACCGACAAAGAACTGCTCGAACAGGTACAGCGGTGCCGAAACGAAGCCGAGTCCATTGAGAATGAGGCCCTTGAGTACCTGTGCGCAAGTCACACGCTCCTGCGGATGGGTGCCCAGGAGCTGCTCAACTTCCTGAACCAGGCCGATAGAGTCGATGATGCCAGCCACGATGCCAAGGTGGTCGAGATTCTGGACCTGGATTTCAGCGGGAGGCTGGCTCACCCAACCAAAATACTTCAGCCGCTCTATCTACCTGCGGAATCCCGGCTCTAACGAAAAAGAAATGATTTACGGCCCGAAGTTTACACGACTTCGGGCTGTTTTTGTAGGATCCATTCCTGACATTCAACACTTTTGCTTGATGGTTATGGTGTAAATTCGTCACTCCCGGACGCTTCTGTACAGCAAAATACCAATTGTCGGCGGGTCGCAAGGTGGACAGATGAGCCCCTACACTGGACAGATGATTAGCCTTAGCGATGCCTTCGACGATGTGGCCCGGGTACTGCCGGGCTACGAGGTGCGCCAGCCCCAGCTGGATATGGCCCGCGCCGTCGAGCGGGGCTTCGCCGAACGCATCGCGGTGGTGGCGGAGGCGGGCACCGGCACCGGCAAGAGTTTTAGCGCCCTCATCCCGGCCATCCTCAGCGGCAAGCGGGTGGTGATTTCGACGGCCACCATCGCCCTGCAGGAGCAGTATCTCTACAAAGACATTCCTTTGCTGCAAAAGGCGCTCCCGGTGCGCTTCGAGGCGCGGCTGGTCAAAGGCCGCAGCCACTATGTCTCCAAGCGGCGCTGGTCAGAATCGTTGCTTGCCCCGGGGATCACCTGGTTGCGCGAGTGGTACGAGCAGACCGAGAGCGGCGATCTAGCCGACCTGCCCACCAGTCCGCCTTCCGAAATCTGGGACGACATCCACTCCGACAAAGACGATTGCCTGCGCGAGAAGTGTCCTCACTTTGATAGCTGCTTTTATTTCGAGTCGCGCCGCTCGCTCGGGCAGGCGCAGATTTTGATCACCAACCACGCGCTATTGCTGATTGATCGGGCAAGCCACGGGCAGATCCTCCCCGACTTCGACTTGCTGGTCATCGACGAGGCCCATCAATTTGCCGAGTACGCCACCCGTGCCCTGACGCTCACCCTCGGCAACTTCGGCGTCGGCCGCACCCTGAGCCGGATCAAAAAGCAGTTTCCCAACCTGGGCATCGCCCTGGCGCGGGCGGAGGCGGAGGCGAACGCTTTTTTCGATGTGCTGCTTACCGAAGCGCACCAGACGCGCCGCTACAACCTCGACCCGGCGATGGCCGACGATCTGTCGGCAGCCGTCGTGCGGCTGTTGCAATCGCTCAAGGAACTGAACCTCGGAAGCGAGGACAACCTCGAAACGAATGTGGCGCGTATGCGCCGCGACCGGCTGGTGGAGACGCTCACCGGCTACGAGGGCAACTTGCGTGTCCTGGCGGAGCCAGGAGAAAATTGGGTCAACTGGGTCGATTACCAGACGACGCGCGGCGGCGGGATCAATGTCGCGCTCAACTGCACGCCCCTGGACGTGGCGCCGCCGTTGGGCCAGTGGTTCAGCCACCCGGACGGACCCACCACCGTCTGGATGTCGGCCACCCTCAGCACCACTGGAGCGGACCCGTTCGGTTTTTTTCGCCGTCAGGTGGGGCTGCCGGCTGGGACCGCCGAGGAGCGCATTTTCCCCAGCCCCTTTGACTACCCGGGCCAGGGTTTGCTCTACCTGCCCACCCATCTGCCTGACCCGAATGACGCCAGCTACGCAAACGCCGTCGCCGCCGAAATCGAGAAGCTGGTCAATTTCTCGGAGGGCCGCGCCTTTGTGCTCTTCACCAGCCTCCAGCAGATGAAGCAGGTGTATGCCCTGCTCGAAGCGAAGTTGCTCTGGCCCGCGCAGCACCAGGAGCAAATGCCCAAGCGCCGCCTCGTCGAATGGTTCCGCACGGTCAAAAACCCGGTGCTCTTTGCCACGGCAAGTTTCTGGGAAGGGGTGAGCATCGAAGGACCGCAATTGAGCCTGGTGGTTATCGACCGCATTCCTTTTCAATCACCCGGCGATATTGTCTACGACGCGCGCTGCGAGTTGCTTTCGCGCACCAGCGGCGATCGGTGGGCCTGGTTCGATCGGCTCGCTCTGCCTTACGCCCAGTTGCGGCTTAAACAGGGAGCCGGCCGGCTTATCCGTACCCGCACCGACAAAGGCATCGTCGCCATTCTCGACCCGCGCATGCAGCGCAAGTCCTATGGCAAGACCATCCTCAAGTCGCTGCCGCCGATGCAGGTGAGCCGCCGCTTCGACCCGCAGGTGTTTCGTAGGTTCGTCGATCCGGTCGGCACCGGCGTCAGCGTCGAGGACGACGAACTATGGGTGCAGGATTTTGGTTTGGGCATTTGAGCACCACGGCCGTCCGGCTATGAAGTTTGGTGTGACGCTTTTAATCCTGGCAGTTGGCTGTGCACGACAGTCTGTGGGGCGAGAGGCGGAACCCCCTTCGCGCTTCCCCTCTCGCGCTCTCCAGCCTCCCCGCGTCGAGGGGGTGCCACCCCCCCGACACCCCCCGGACTTCAGGGCAAGGTCGGCGGGAGAGTCGGTGGGTGGGCTTGGTTGATTTTGTAGTGCGTGCACGCTTTGCGTGTCGACTGCGGCAAGCTCCTGGGTGAGTCACGGCGCCAAGGAGTGGGTTTGGCGACTTGATAAGCGGTTCGGCGGCTTCACCGTTGGCTCAGGTGAGTGTAGTGGTTCTCACCGATGAGCAATGTGATCTATCCGACAAAAAAATAGGCTTTTCTAGCCACCCAGACTTCGGCGCCAGTCCTCCGGGAGATCTTCGAACTTTGGAGTGGCACCGATGCCCCGCAGGCGCGATTCGGCAGCCCCCTCCTCGGCCAGTTCCATCAGCCGCTCGAAGGGGGTGTTCTCGACGGAAGCGCGGGCCTGCAGCATGCTTTCGTAGTGGGGACACTTTTCGGGGGTGCCGTTGGCGGCCTCGATGCAGCCGCTCTGGCAGACCTCGGCGCAGTTTCTCTGCGTCATGGAAACCTCTCTCTTACGCTCAATGATCAATGGTACTACCGGCTACAGATCCCGCGCAGGGGCAGCCGGAACCGAGACAGCCGGGGTGGTGGTTGCCCCCGCCCATACTTCTTTATCGGGAGGTGTCCGGCTCGCGGCGGGCTTTGAGATACTCAACAATCGGCGGCAGAATCGACAGCAAAACTACTACCGCTACGGCGATGTGGACATTTTTTTCAAGATCTGGGATGAGCTGACCCAAAAAGTAACTGCCAATCAGCAGCGAACCGATCCAGGTGACCCCGCCCACGACGTTGAAGAGCAAAAACGTCGGATAGTGCATCCTTGCCGCCCCGGCCACCACCGGCGCAAACGTGCGCACGATGGGCACCCAGCGCGCCAGCAAAATGGTCTTGGCGCCGTACTTGGTATAGAAGCGCTCAGCCTTGATCAGGTGGTCCTTGGCAAAAAACAGGGATTTCTCCCGCGAGAACAACCGCGGCCCCGCCTTTGCCCCAATCCAGTAGCCGACGGTGTCGCCGACGATGGCCGCTGTGCACAAAAGGGCCGCCAACACCCAGATATTGAGCAGACCGGTAGCGGCGATCAGCACGCCCGCAGCGACGAGCAACGAGTCGCCCGGTAGAAAAAACCCAATGAGCAGCCCCGTCTCCACGAAGATAATGGCCGTCAGCGCCACGTACCCCCCGGCGCGGATGAGTTCCTCAAAGTTGCCCAGGTAACGAAAAAAATCCAGGACTGGCTCCACGGAATATCTCTCCAGCAAACCTCATCCTTACTCTACCAGTACGGTCTTTACTGCATTTGCTCCATTGCAACACCGGTAACTTCCGTGCAGAACTCTGATTGTGGCTCGTGCTACACTGTGCCCTTGGAAGGGGGGTATTCCCGCTATGGTCCAAGGGCACAGGGCGGATCATATCGGGGATCCCGAAGCCAGGGACCGTTGCCTGTCCGCTCGGTCCTTTTTCCTTGCCTATTTGCAGAAAAGCCCCGGATGCAGGCCATCCGGGGCTTTTGACATCAAGTTCACCAAATACTCAAGTTTTTGACTCGCGGTGCTCCATCCAGGTGCGCAACCGGATTTTGCCTGCAATATAGAGCGGAAACTGATAGTGCTCCGCCAGCAGCCAGCCCACCAGCCCCAGATGCGCAATCAGCGTCACAACGGTCCAGATAAGCGGAAACAGCAGCGGCGGCTCCGGTAGCGAACGATAGGAAAACCAGACCAGTGTCGGCGGAAAAACCACCAAGGCCAGACCGACAATCCAGATAACCAGAGTCAGATCGAAGTCTTCGCGGTGGATCGATTGCCAGTGGCGTCCGTTCCAGCGCCAACTGAGCGGCTGGGAGCTGTCCTCGACGCGCAGGGTGTTCTCTTCAAGGTCGGCAGTAAAAATGTGACGGCAAAAGTTGCAGGCAAAGGCCTCGGTGAGCACCAGGCTGCTTATCTCTCCATGGCGGCAGATTGGGCAGGGATAGACATCCTGGTACGAAAGGCGGTGCTTGGGTGAAAGAGACTTGCCACCGGTGTTCACGGGCTCACTTCTTTAGGGCGACACTTTTTCACTTCTAGAGTTCCAGAAAATTATTCGATGCGCCTGGATTTTTAGGAATTGTTCATATTCGCAAGTGCGCAGGATCGCCGTCAATTCACCTCGGCCGCGTACCGGTTGATCCCCTTGCCTGGAGACGGTCACAGGTCTTCTGTCGGCCTGTAAAGAAGTGTGTAAAACGGGGCGGACCTTGGGGCGTCGGTGCTAGGCAAAGGGACAACTCAACCGAAATGAATGTATAGCTTTGGCCACGGACCAACGGTTGGGCCGCGGCGCCTTTTGGTTGAGGATCCGGGCGCTGGCGATTCGAGCAGTTGAAGGGCAGCAGTGTTGTCGTTGGGGAATCTGATACCTGACACCTGAAAAAGCTTTGTTTGAACCGGCAGGTTTGCTATTCTCAATTCAGATTGGTTGTTTACTCAGGAGAGATATGATCCAGCCTCGCCACTGCCCGCTGTGTACCCGCCTGTTGCGCTCTGTGGCGGTGATTGAGGATGGCCTGCTCCATTGCGAGTGGGACGGTACTTTCCATTGGGACGGTCAGGCCCGCCGCCTCAAAAACCTCAAAAGTCAGCAGATCTGGCATCTCGATGTAGCAGGCCGCGTTATCAACCCCACCCGCGTGCAAGCCACCCCCGAACCCCGATTGCACCGCCGACCGATTTATCTGCCGAAGTTGCCGTGAGCGCCGTTGTCGATAATATCCTCGGCCTCGCCGAAGGGCGTGGGGTCAGTGCTGAGGTCTTCTATTTGCAAGTTGACGAGACTCCGGTCGAGTTTGAGGCCAACCGCCTTAAGAGTCTACAGACCAAGGCGACCACGGGGTTGGCCCTGCGGGTGATTGCCGATGGAAGGCTCGGTTTTGCCAGTTCCACCGACCTGAGCCGCATCGAAGGCTTGTTGGAGGCGGCCATCGAGACGGCCGCGAGCGGCAACGCGGCCGAATTCGATTTTGCCGGTCCCGGAGCATTGCCCACGGCGCATTCCGCTTTCGAGGTGCCTCCTACCGCCCGCTTCGTCGAGCGCGGTGAAGCGCTGGTGGAGCGCGTGCGCGCCTACAACAGCGACATTCTGGTGAGCGCCACGTTTGCTGTGCGCCGCTCGCGCGTCGAAATCGCCACCACCGGCGGTGCCCATGGCGAGCGCGAGCGCGCCACGGTAACCGCCTCCCTCTCGGGCAATCTGGTGCGCGGCGAGGACTTGCTCGAAGCCTACGGCTACGGGGTGGCCCGCGACGGTGAGCCCGACTATGGCCAGTTGGTCGAAGAAGTGCTCACCAAGTTCCGCCGCGCCGAGCGCAACGCCCGGGTCGCAGGCGGCAATCTGCCGGTGGTCTTTTCTCCCAGGGCGGCGGCTTTTACGCTCGGGGGACTCTTCCAAACGGCCCTTTCCGGGCAGACGGTGGTCCAAAAGACGTCACCCCTGGCGGACAAAGTCGGCCAGACGCTTTTTAGCGAACAGCTGACGCTCTACGAAGATCCGAACGCGGGCACCTCGGCGGCGCCATTTGACGACGAGGGCACCCCGACGCGGCCCAAACGCTTCATCGAACAGGGCACCGTGCGCGAATTTTATTGGGACCGCACCTGGGCGTCGCGCTCCGGGCAGCCGCTAGGCGGCAACGGTTTTCGCGGCGGCCTCGGACGACCCTCGCCGGGACTGGTGAATCTGTGCATGGCCGGCGGCCGGGTACCGGCGGCGGACCTGATTCGCTCAATCGACGAGGGCATTCTGGTCGAGCAGGTGCTGGGAGCGGGCCAATCCAACCAGTTCGCAGGCGAATTTTCGGTGAATCTGGATCTGGGCTACAAAATCGAGCACGGCGAAATCGTCGGTCGCCTCAAAAACACGATGGTGGCAGGCAACATCTTTGAAGCGTTCAACGCGCAACTGGCCGGGCTTTCGGCTGAGACCGAATGGGTATTCGGCTCGGCGTGCCTGCCTACGATCGCCTTTGCCGGACTGGGGGTTTCAAGTAGGGGATAGGTCTCAGTGTCAGGGTGACAATAGTGAGTTCTACGGACGCTCCAGCGTCGCCACGCACTCGACGTGGTGGGTCTGGGCAAACAAGTCCACCGGCTGCACGCGCACCAACCGATAGCCTCCCGCCACCAACTGCCGCAGGTCGCGCGCGAGGGTGGCCGGATTGCAACTGACGTAAACAACCCTAAGCCGCAGCGAGCCCAGGATCGCCGCGAGCACCGCCGGGTCGCAGCCCTTGCGCGGCGGATCGACCACGACGATATCGGCCTTCAAAGCGGGCAACAGCGCCTCGACTGTGCCGGCTTTGAAGCGGCAATTCTCGACACCGTTGATCCAAGCATTGCGCCGGGCCTGCTCTACTGAACGGACATGGCTTTCGATGCCGACCACCGAGCGGGCGGTGCGCGCCAGGGGCAGACTCAGCGTGCCGATGCCGCAGTAGGCGTCGATCACGGTCTGCTCGGAGGTGGCCGCTGCCCCCCGAACCACCAGGCGGGCGAGGATTTCCGCCTGGGAAGTGCAGATCTGAAAAAATGTCGTGGACTCGATGCGAAAGCGAAAGCCGTCCAGCACATCTTCGATACAGTCCTGGCCTGCCACGCAGCGGGTCTGGGGACCAAAGATCGTATTGCCGCGCTCGGTGTGGGTATTGAGGCAGACCCCTACCAGGTCGGGGAAGCGGTCCATCAGTGCCTGGGCGGCGGGCTTGATCCCCGAGAGGGTCTGGCCGTTCACCACAAAGGTAAGCAATCTCTGGCCTGTGCGCTCGCCGATGCGCAGGCCCAGATGGCGCAGGGCGCCGCGGTGGAGTTTTTCGTCGTAGATGCTCCAGCCCTGGGCGCGGATCAATTCGCGCGCCGCCGCGAGCAACGGGTCAAGGCGGCTATCCTGCACCGGACAGGCATTGAGAGGCACGATCCGGTGCGAATCTTTCTGGTAGTAGCCGATGACAGGTTCACCGCGGGCATCCCGGCCGATCGGGAAAGTCGATTTGTTGCGGTAGCCAAAAGGGCGCGGCTGGGCAATGACCGGCTCCACCGGCGGCTCTGCGAACCCGCCCAGGTGTTCGAGCGCCTCGCGCACCTGCCGCTGCTTCGCCTCCAGTTGAAACGGGTAATCGATCCATTGCCACTGGCAACTGCCGCAGCGTTCGGCCACCGGGCAAGGGGCTTCGATGCGGTGGGGCGAGGCTTGCACAATCTGCAGGATCCTGCCGAAAGCGTGGTCCTTTTTGAGGTGTACCAGCCGCGCTTCGACGGTGTCACCGGGTACCACCCCTGCCACAAAGAGCACCCGGCCGTCGGTGAGCCGGGCGATCCCATCGCCCCCCGCAGCCAGGGCCGTGATGGGGACAGTGACGGTTTGCCCCTGCAGGAGGGCACCGGGTTCTACTGGACGCCCCACCATTTCATATAGTGACCGAAGTTGACGACCACCCAGATAAGCGCGATCACCCCGATGCAGATCCAGGTACCGGTGACGGTGAATTTGTACCAGTAGCGGCTTTGCTCCTTGGTGATCGGCAGACCCGGGATCAGGTATGCTTTGTCGGGATTGCCGTAGAGCGCGCCCATCTGGTCTTTGCGCCGCTTGCTCTCGCCCATCGCTTGTCCTCGGTGCACCTTTTCAGTGTAGTTCCGGCCCTTTGGATCTCGGGTCGCCCGTGGGCCTCTTTATAATCGAAAGCGAAGCGCCCAACTGAACTGATGACCGCAACTTCTCCTTCGCAGTTGTCCGCCGGTTTGCCCCCTTTGCGGCACTGGCACCGGGCCGACTGGCAGGATTATGTTGCCCTGCGCGACGCGCCGATCCGCGAGCGGATGAAGTTGGCCTTCGATCGCGGCCGGCTATGGGTGGATATGGGCGGAGAAGGGATTAATCATGCAGGTGTGAGCGATTTGTTTACTAGTATGCTCTTCCTGTGGGCTATTCAACGCCCAAAGCAACTGTTTACCTCCCTGGGGCGCTGCCTGCTGGAAAAACCCGAAACCCAAGCCTGCGCACCGGATCTGGTGCTCTACGTCGGCGAAGATTTTCCCCGGTGGCAATCAGGAGAGCCGCGCCGGGTCGACCTGACGCGAACGCGAGTCCCGGATCTGGTGGGCGAAATCTCCGATACCACCCTCACAAGCGACTTAGACGAACAAAAGCATCTGTACGCCGCTTTGGGCATTCCCGAATACTGGGTAGTGGATGTACTGGGGGGGCGGGTATTCGCCTTTGAATTGGCTGAAAACGGGCAGTACCGGGTTTGCAGCACATCGCGCTCCCTGGCGGGTCTGCCGGTTGCTTTGCTGGAAGAAACCTTGCAGCGATTGGCCGAGGGAACGAATACCAGTGCTGCTGCCTGGTTCACCCAGCAGATTGCCCAATTACCGCCTGTCCATGATGACAGCACCGCTAATGGCTAGAGAGGCCGCGCACAGGTAGCTAGGAAAAACCCGTTGGCCAGCAAAAAGACAAGGAGCGCCAGCGACAGGGCCTGCAGCCGCATAGCCAGCGAAGGGGGAATCGCCGACAGGCTGCTTGTGGACACCAACGGATCGACGCAACGACATTTCATGACGGACTCGACAACAAGTGGAAAGCTTTGGACACCGCCGACTTTCAGGCTTTGAAGAGTGCACTCGGGCTGCGCGCGGCGGTGGTCGATTCGGTCAGTACCACGGTCGGCAGCGACAGCACCGAGGCAGTCAGCGTCATCAGGACGATGCCCAACAGCACCAGATGCACCAGGACATCGAACGGGGCTTCTTTCAACATGGTTGGGTACTCCGGTGTCGACAGCTTCACTTTAGAACAATGGCAATCGCCCTTCGCGCAACGGTTGTAGCGCGTCTATGAAGTTGTGCGAGGGGCCGAATGCAACTGCTCATCACCACTCATAAAATCTCACATCTAGGGCGGGAGCGATGGGTTATCCTGACGGCTGATGGGATCCACACCAATGAGCAAGATCACTTTTGCAATTGAAAAGAATTTTTATGCGGCCATCCAATGGAGCCTCAAACACCAGTTGAAGGCGATGGCGATTATTCTGCTGGGGGTGATCGTCCCCATCGGCACGCTCAATGTGCTGCAGTACCAGTCGATGGTCCAGTACGAGCAGCAGGGAACCAGAGCCCTGCAAGAGCAGATGCAGAGCCTGCTCGGCCGGATGGCGCTTAGAATCTACACCGACATCTATAGAGGTTCTAGCGAAGTTTTCCATTCTGTCGATCGCGAGCACAACGAGCTATTCAGCGGCAAACCCGGGATCGCTGGGACCATCGTCGGTGCGCTTCAAAATACCAGCAACGGGTATATGGCAAAGAAAAAAGAGGCGCAACTGGCGTTATTTATTTTCGCAAAGGAACCCGACGGCAGCTGGCAGACCTATTTTGGCCGCAGCGACAGCGACAACCCGGCACGGCGATCCGCAGTCGCCCGCGCCCGCGAGTACTTCTTTACACTGCCGCCGGAGCGGCAGGACACCGGCCACCAGTACTACTACGACGCCAAAAGCGAAATGCTGGTGCTGCTGCACACGATGTCCCCGGCACCGCTCGTCAATTCCGACACCCCCCCCCTGCGTCCGATCAAAGCAGTCATGGGCCTCACTTTGACCAAGAAAGATTTCAAGGACAACTTCAAATACCAGACCCAGACCGGAGTGACCAGCCGCTTCGATACCACTCCCCTCGATTCGCAACTGGCGGGCACGACCTACTACTACCAGGTCAAAGACGAAAAGGGGCAGGTGCTCTACAAAGATCCCGGTTGGGATAAAAACGTCGGTTGCAGCGATTTTATCCGTGCCGATTTTCGGATCACCCCTGAGCAGCGCTTTTTGACCGGTTGGGAGCTTTCGGCCATCACCCGCAGCAACTTCAAGCAGGCCACCGAGCGCAGCCTCACCCAGATGTTCTGGGCGAGCGGCATCGTCGCGGTGCTGTTGGGGATTTTGCTGGTGGTCCTTTTTCGGGCCGGGCTGGTGGCGGTAAAAGTCTCCGAGTTGCAAACCGACATTGTGGCGGGGGTCTCCCACGACCTGAAGACGCCGCTGGCCGGAATCATCGCCTCCGCCCAGCTGATCGCCTCGGGACGCGCGAGCGGTGCTCAGGAAACCAAACAATTTTCCGGCTACATCCTGGCTGAAGCGCGGCGGCTCACCGCAGTGGTCGAGAAGGTGCTCACGATGGCCAAGCTCGAATCGCGCCAGTTGTTGATGAAACCGGCGCCCCTGAGTGTTCCGGAACTTATCGATCACGCTATCGGTCTATCGCAGGTGGCCCACCCGCAGGCAATCATCGCCCGGGGCGAAGTGGCCACCGGCCAGGTCACAGGCGACGCCAACGCCCTCACCACGGTGCTGATGAATCTGATCGACAACGCCGTGCGCTACTCAGGCGACGCCCAGCCCTGGGTGCGGGTGCAGTCCTACTGGAGCGGCTTCGGCGAGAAGCGCATACTGCATCTGTTGGTCGAGGACCGGGGCGTGGGCATCCCGGCCGAGGAGCAGGCCTTTATCTTTCAGAAGTTTTACCGGGTGCGCAACGGCCTGGTGAGCGATACCGAGGGGACCGGGCTGGGGCTGGCCATCGCTTCGCAGATCGTCAATGCCCACCGCGGCCAGATACTGGTCGAAAGCCGCGTCGGTATCGGCAGTACATTCACCGTCAAGATTCCCCATGAGCAACCCCATTTTGGTCGTTGAGGACGACGAGACCCTGGCGCAGGTCCTGCGCAAGACGCTCGAATCGGAAGGGTACACCGTGACGCTCGCGCGCGACGGCCGCGCGGCTCTGGAGCTGGGCCGGGAGCCGGGATTGCAGCTCATCATTCTCGATTTGATGCTGCCGCGCATGAGCGGGTTGGAAGTCTGCCAGCGCCTGCGCTCCGAGAATGTCGTCACTCCGATTATTATGCTGACGGCTCGGGGCCTCGATACCGACAAAGTCTTCGGGCTCAGGTTGGGAGCGGACGATTACCTCAGCAAGCCCTTCAACATCGACGAGTTGCTCGCCCGCATCGAGGCGGTTCTGCGCCGCGCCCACCAGGGCAAACCTTCCCAGCAGGTGAGCGTGGGCGATCTGGAGATCGATTTTCAGCGCATGAGCGTCTGCAAACATCGCCAAAAGCTCGATCTCTCCTCGCGGGAATTCCAGGTGCTGGAGTGTCTGTTTCGCAACGCCGGACAGACGGTGGACCGCGAAAAGATTTATCAGGAAGTCTGGGGCTACGACACCGCCGTCACCAACCGCACCATCGACTTTCACATCGCCCGGCTGCGCTCCAAGCTCGAAGACAACCCTAAAGAACCGCGCTATATCCTCACGGTGCACGGCTCGGGCTACCGGTTCGTGGTGCCGGAGGCGTAAGTGCTCCCGGCTCTCTCTTTCTCCCGATGACGGTAGGGTCGCCGTTCCGTAGGATGCACGGGTAAGCTTCAGCGGGAAGAAACCCATGGCAATTGCAATCCGTGCAGCAGGTGCGGCGGCGGTCGAAATTCCGTTTCCCAGGCCACAGCCCATCCCCGGTCCGGCGGTTCCCGAGCCCGAACCGCCATCACCCGGCCCACCGCTGCCCAAACCGGGACCATTCCCGACGCCCGCGCCGCTGCCGCCGGAGCCGCTGCCCCCGGACTTGCCCACCCCCACCCCCGCTCCCGGGCACCCCGAACCGGTTCCGGAGGAGACGCCGCTCTGATGGACCTGACGTTCTGTCGGCGGACTTATCCCTAGCGCCTCGAAATCGTGCAGCGACAAGGAGCACAGACATGGTAGGCCCGAATCCCAACTGGCGCGGCGGTGGTTTTGAGGAAGGACCGCCCAGTCCCCTGACACCGCAGATCGACACCGCCAATCTCAAGCCGGGGGATCCGGGGTATTCCGAATGGCAGAGGCTCAGGGAGCCTCAGGATGTGGGCGATACCAAAGTCGATGTGCCCGAAGGCGCCGACTGGCGCGATCTGGGCACCGAACAGATCCGCCAGTCGGCTCAGTTAGAGCTGCCTGAGGAGGAAGACCTCGAAGACGACGCGGTCATCCTTACCCCGGAGCAGCAAGACGAGATGATGCGCGACGCCCAGGAGACCGAAAAATATCGACAGGAACAGCGCGAGCGCGACCGGGAACGCGAAGTGCTTGAAGGACCGATCGACGGGCCGGTGGAAGAGACGCCGGAGGAGGATGAAGGTGGCCCGTCGCTGTTTGGTCTGAGCCCTGAGGAGCAGGGCAACCTGGCCGAGGGTGCCGCCGTCGCCGGGGGAGTACTACTGGGTGCTGGACTGCTCACCGCCGCGTTTGTCGCCGCACCGGTCACCACCACGGTCGTCGCCGGTGCGGGTCTGTTGGGCCTGGGCGGCGCCCTTTTGGGAGGAGGCGAAGCCCTGGCGGCAGAAGAGGATGGCACCCTCCCTGCCGACCCCGAAGCGAGCACCTTTGGAGATTTTGTCGAGAATACCCTCGACGATTTCGGCGATCTGGCGGCAAATGTTGGTTTTGGGGATGATCCGCAAGCCGAAGCGGCTCTTGCTTCTGAGGAGGAGCCATTGGCCTACGGCGAGGTGGACCTTGCGACGGAGGACGAGTTTGCTGCGGAAGCAGTCGAAAGCGCTTCTCCGGAAGGGTACGACGAAACCTTCGCGCTTACGGATGGTCCTCAAGACGAGTACGAGGGGTGGGGGGTTGGCTAAAAGTACCCGTAAAATCAGCCCTGGATCATTGCTGATCTACTTTTTGCCCGCTTCTCCCTAGGAGGCTGGCGTCCATAGAAGCAATAGGGAGCGAAGCGATGGAAAGTCCAGAGTCTGTTGGGTTGGAAGCCAGCTACGAAGTCGAGAACGCTGTGGCGATGGAAGATCAGCCGGGGACGCTCCTGGGCTCGGCGATGGCCGGGGCTGAAGGTTTTCTGGCCGCGGGCGATGAAAATGGCTCGCCGGAGGGTTTCTCGTTTATGGGCCTTGACATCGACCAAGAAAACATCGGTCAGTTCGCCGATGTGATGGGCGGTTTTGCCCTCGCTGATTCGATGATGGGTTTGAGCGAGATGTTTTCGCAGAACGAGCAGGAGATCACCCCCGAAATGCTCGCCAATCCGGAAACCAATCTGAGTGAGTTGGTGGCAGGTGGCGAAATCTCCGAGGAGGACCGCGCCCAGGCGCTGCTCGCCGAAGCGCGCGGACGCATGGAAGGGGAAGATGAGCAGCAGGAGGGGCTCTCCGGCGGCCTCGGGGATATGTTCGCGAGCATGGGGCTCGACAACCTGGCCGAGCGCTTCGGCTTTGGTGGGGAGAACGAAGCGGCGAACAACAACAACGCCGAGGGCGAGCTGTTCACTCAGGCTTCGACCGGTATGGAACTGGACGCGGGGAACGGCTTTGATCTTGCCGAGATCTTCATGCCTGACGAAGCGGCGGAAGCAGGATCGTTCGGATTTGCCTACGGCGAAGAAGGCGACGATTCGGCTCCGATGTAGGCGGGCTTCAAGCGGCGTTTTCCACCACCCGAGGGATGAAAAATCGCAGCTGAGGAACGCGCCGCTCCTTCAACTGCTTGTGGCGGTGCGAATAGTGGGCAACTGCTTGAGCGCCTGCACCGCGCCGCCCCCAGAGGTCAGATCTGGCTGGCACCATTGCTGAAGATGGGTTTCATCGTCAGGGTGCGCTCGGGCAGTTGGGCGATCGCATTTTTGAGTGTTGTCAGATGAAGCGTGCGCTCCCGGCGCTGCACGAGGCGCTCGGTACGTAGATCGACGGTTCGAGCGCCTCGGATCGGTGGTATCGGTAGGCACCTGGCCCCAGTAAGGATCGTCCCAGGGGTCGTAGACGCCGAAGTAGTCGGTGGCCCCTCCCTGGCGCAGACTCCGGTAATCTGCCGGTTGCTCGGCCACTTCCCGGTTGATGGCAAGCAGCGTGCGGCTTCCGTCCATCAGATCAACCCCGTTGAGCACGGCCCCTTCGTAGGCAGGAATTTCGATGAGCGCGGCATTCTGGTCGGGAACACAGTAGCGGGCGTTCTTGGTGGCGGCCTACACTTCGGGGGAGACGCGCTGCAGGCCGGTGGCCGCGGCGACGGGTGCGATTACAACGGCCGTGAGGGCAAAGGCGACAAGGAAGAAGCGGGGGTGGCGCATGGGCCGGCCTCGGTAAATTGGTGCAGTGCCGGTCCTACAGGTAGGCAAGGGATGTGTCAGGCGCCTTACACCGGTGCGGCCGTGGGCGGCGGTACAATTGGCGAGAAAATTGTACAACCAGGAAATGATCTGCGATGATCCGGCTGCGCCCCTACGAATCCGGCGACGCACCTGCGCTCGTTCATTTATTTCGAGATACCGTTCGCCGCATCAACGTTCGGGACTACTCGCCTGAGCAAGTGGCGGCCTGGGCACCGGAGGACATCGACTCCCGGGTCTGGGAAGGGCAGTTGGCCGACCGCTTTGCTGTCGTGGCGCAGATTGGCGAAGCGGTCGTCGGATTCACCGATTTTGAGCGCGACGGCCACCTCGATCGCTTCTATGTCCACGCCGACCACCAGGGCCGGGGTGTGGGCGGGGCGATGCTTGCCGCCGTCGAGGCCGAGGCGATGCGCCTGGGCCTCGACCGGGTGTTCACCGAGGCGAGCATCACGGCGCGGCCTTTTTTCGAGCGGCGCGGCTTTCGGGTGTTGCAGGCACAGACTGTCGTCCGGCGCGGGGAGGAACTGGTCAACTACCGGATGGAGAAGCGGCTCGGGTCTATCGAATTGTCGAACTGACCGATCCGGCGCTCTCCCAGCCGACTTTGACGCCTCTGTTTTGTTCGTCGAGCCAGGATTTGAGAGGTGCAAAGTAGTCGAGCATGGCGGTCGCGTCCATCTGCCGCTCGCCGGTCATCGCGGAGAGCACCTCCGGCCAGGGACGGCTCTGTCCGGCTTCGAGCATCACCGCAAGCTTCGCCCCCGCCGCTTTGTTGCCGTAGACCGAACAGCGGTGCAAGGGGCCGGTATAACCCGCTTCCCGGCACAGCGCCCGGTGGAACTGGAACTGCAGCACCCGCGCCAGGAAATAGCGGGTGTAGGGGGTGTTGGCCGGTACGTGGAACTTGGCGCCGGGGTCAAAGTCGGCCTCCGAGCGCGGCAGGGGGGCCGAGACGCCCTGGTAGCGCTCGCGCATTGCCCACCAGGCTTTGTTGTAGTCTTTGGGCTGGACGGCGCCCGAGTAGACTTTCCAGCGCCATTGGTCGATGAGCAGCCCGAAGGGCAAAAAGGCAACTTTGTCGAGCGCCTGCCGCAGCAGGATGCCGGTGTCGGCTTCGGGACCGGGGATGGTGCCCATCAGTCCGACTTTGACCAGGTACTCCGGCGTCACCGACAGGGCGATCGTGTCGCCCACCGCCTCGTGAAAGCCGTCGTTGGCGCTGTTTCGAAACAGCGGCGGCTGCTTTTTGTAGGCGCGCTGGTAGAAGTTGTGGCCCAGTTCATGGTGGACAGTGACAAAATCCTCGCCCGTCACCTCAGTACACATCTTGATGCGGATGTCGTCGGAATTGTCGATTTCCCAGGCGCTCGCGTGGCAGACCACCTCGCGATCTTTGGGTTTGACGAGCATCGAACGCTCCCAAAAAGTCTTGGGCAGAGAATCAAATCCGAGCGAGGTGAAAAAGCGCTCGCCGTATCCGAACATGCCCCGCTCATCGACGTTTTTGGCCTTGAGCAGTTGGGTGAGGTCGTAACTGGGAACCACCCCCGCCGGGGCCACCAGCGGATAGATATTGCCCCACTCCTGGGCCCACATGTTGCCGAGCAGGTGGGCGGGGATGGGTCGATTCGCCGGTACCAGTTTGGTGCCGTACTGCTCGCCCAACTTGGTGCGCACGTAGGCGTGCAGCGAGATATACAGAGGCTTCACCTGCCCCCAGAGCCGCTCGACTTCAGCGGCAAAGGCGTCCGGTTCCATGTCGTAGTTGGAGCGCCACATCGCCCCGGCATCGGCGAAGCCCAGTTCGCGCGCCCCCTTGTTCGCCAACTGCACAAAGCGCTCGTAGCGGGGCCTTAGAGGCGCGCCCACCCGGTGCCAGCCCTGCCAGACATCGAGCAGCTCCTGCGGATCGCGGCTGGTGGCGAGGATGCGCGAAAGCTCGTTGATCTGCAGACAAGTTTCTTTGCCGTCTGCCCCCGGCCGGCAGTAGATGCCCCGACCGTACTCGCTCTCCATACCGACGGTGATTTTGGTCAATTCGGCCTGTGCCTTGGGATCACCCGGGGGCGGAGCCGCCAGGCTCAACTTGAGCAGTTTGAATTTGCGCGCCAGTTCCGGTGGCAGGGGCGCGTCGTCGAAACGCTTCGCAGCCATGGCCAGCCGCTGGGTGGCCGCGGCCAAATTTTTCTGGGCTTCGGCCGCCAACGCCTCGGTGTCCCCGGTGATATACGTGGCGTTGACCCAACTGGCCCGGTTGGACTGCACCCCCAGCGCCACCAATTCGCCCTCGGCTTTTTGCATGAAAGCTTGCGCCTCGGCAATATTTTTAGTCGTGGCCACGCGCGGGGGCAGCGGCTCGGCGGCGACGGCATGGGCACCCAGGCTCAACAACAGCCCGGCCAGGCAGAAATGGCGTTTCACAGCAGATGCTCCTCTTTTGACCGTTTCGACCATAGCATTTGGAATTACCAGAGCCAGACTCAGAAGCTACACGGTCTTACCCAAAAAAAGGCCCCCGAAGGGGCCTGCATTCACAGATCGAGAGAGAAAGTTAGCCGTTGAGGTCGGCGTTGCCCACCGCCACCGGAGCCGATTCGCTACCGGCCAAATCCAAGGGGAAGTTGTGAGCATTGCGCTCGTGCATCACTTCCATCCCCAGATTCGCACGGTTGACAATG
>JAHHGR010000035.1 GCA_019359725.1 Aphanocapsa lilacina HA4352-LM1
TGGGGAGTGGAGAATCAGGTCCATTATCCGAAGGACGTGACTTTCGGTGAGGACCGCAGTCGCATCCGGACCTTACCGTTGGTGCAAGTATGGAGTGTGGCGCGAAGCTTTGCATTGAATCTGTACCGTTCGCTGCTGATGGAGAACCGCGCTCAGGCGCAGAGACGCTGTATGTTTGGCTTATCGATCCTCAAAATTCTCTTCAGAATGAAATAGACCTGATGCGCAGGGTGGTCCGACACGTTCGCAAACGCTTGGTTTTTGTGAAGACTTTGTCGAAAAAAGTGCTTTGACAGCATTTCGAACGTGTGCGATCCATGCTCCACCTTCCGGTGTGGAGATTCAAGCCTCCCGATGCGGCAAAGCATTGAGCGCACGGCTTCACAGGGTGCTCCTTGGGTGAGTACGCCGCAAGTAGCCGGACGGATCGCAGCCGCAAAAAAGCCTATTCCCCACAGCCGATCTGCCGCATGGGGTGGTTCGTAGTTTAAGCAGAGGCCAGACCGCTGCGGATTACGCCAGAGATGCCTGGGGCTCGATAATCGACTTTTTTGGCAGTGACGAGGAGTAACGGAACGACCGAACGGGTTGCAATCTCGGCGGAGAGGAAACTTCCTCTCCGCTTTTGTGCTGTGTGGGCCAGTGCCCTTGCGCTTCGGCGCAATGTTCGCCAGTAGGGTGGGTCTGTCGTCACCCACGGTTCGTAATCTTCTTCAGATGACAGTTGGGTCCAGTCACTTACTGCAATCAAAAGGAGAAAACGATGGAATGGCTAGATAACGCTCTGGACTCTGCCGAGCGCCTGGGTAACAAAGCCCTCGACAGCGTTACGCACTCGGCAAGAGCCATTGAAGATGAAATTGATTCCGACCACGACGGCAGCTTGATCGACAACTTCGTTCCGGATCTGGTCGGCAAGATTCCTGTGGTCGGTGAATTTGCCAAGGGAGCCCTGGAGCCGGTCGCCGAGGAACTGGGGGATATGACCACCGACATTCTGGGCACCCGCAATCAGGGTTTGTTTAGCGAAGAAGGCTCCTTTGACGCCGAGAAGTGCGAGGACGAGGACTACAAAGGCGACGGCCACTTCGATGGGTTCGGCCAGGCCATCAACGAAGAGTTCGGAATCGGCGAAAACAACCCGGCCGATTTGCTCATCGGCTTCGGAGCTGCGACCACCCCGCTGGGCATCCTCAACCCGGGTCCCATCGGTCTGGGCATGGTCGCGAACGAATTGCGCGGTCGTGAAGATCCTTTCGAGCAGGACGGCAGCGACAGTTCGGGCATCTGGGCGGGCGAAGCCGAAGGGGGCGGGTCGCTCCCCGGCGCAGACGACGGTGCCTACGCATCGGATGAGACCGGCGCCGATTGGGGCGCGGGGGATTTTGTCGAAGAATACGACAACGGCCTGGTGCCGGAGGACGAGTACTAAACTTCGTTCCCAAAGCTGCGTCGGTTCGTTTTTTCGCTTGTTGGTCGGTATCGACGGCGCCGGTTTCAACCGCTGGCGCCGTTTTTTCTCGTTGCAAGCCGAGGGCGACTCAACCGGATAACCGACGGCCCTCGACACCGGCCGGCCGGTGTCGCAGATGCTACCATTGGCCACAACCGCGGCGTGTTCACGATGGACCTCAAAGACTACATCCGCACCGTCCCCGATTTCCCTGAACCCGGCATTCTCTTTCGCGACATCACCACGCTGCTGCACGAACCCAAGGCTCTGCGCTACACCATCGACAGTCTGGCGGAACAGGTGGGCTCCCTTGGTGCCGATTATGTCGTAGGCATCGAATCGCGGGGATTTATCTTCGGCACGCCTCTGGCGCTCAAGCTGGGCTGCGGCTTCGTGCCGGTGCGCAAGCCCGGCAAGTTGCCGGCGGCAGTATTTAAAGAAGAGTACACCCTCGAATACGGCAAGAATGCCCTCGAAATCCATCAGGACGCCTTTTTGGCCCCCAACCGAGTGCTGGTGGTCGACGATTTGCTGGCCACCGGCGGGACCGCCGTCGCCGCCGCCCAACTGGTCGAGCGGGCCGGGGGTACAGTTGTGGGATTCGGATTTATCATAGAGTTAACCTTTCTCAACGGGCGCGCGAGACTGCCGGAGGGTCCTTCGGCAGTTGCTTTGGTCTCTTATTAACGTGAGAAAAGGGGTGGTGGGCGGTATGCATCTGGTCTCAGCCGAATTCGAAACGCTCCAGCTTCCTGACTGGCTCAAAGATTGCCTGGATCATCCGCACGGCACCCAGGAGTGGACCACCGCCAACAGCGAGACGAGCCTGACCACGCCGCGCACCGTGAGCCTCGACCGCGGCCTGATCGCCCGCGCCTTCGACTTTGCCTATCGCCTGCACACCGGTCAAAACCGCGCCTCGGGCGAACCTTATATTCTCCACCCGGTGCAGGTGGCAGGGATGCTGCGCGAACTGGGTTCCGACAGCGCGATGGTGGCGGCGGGCTTTTTGCACGACATCATCGAGGACACCGCCACCACCTCCGAAGTCCTCGAACAGCTTTTCGGCGAACAGGTGCGGCTTTTGGTCGAAGGGGTAACCAAGCTCTCGAAGTTTACCTTCGACAGCAAAGAAGAGCGCCAGGCCGAGAATTTCCGGCGCATGTTTCTCGCGATGGCCCAGGACATCCGCGTGATCGTCGTCAAGCTTGCCGACCGCCTGCACAACATGCGGACGCTCGATTTTCTGCCCGCCCACAAGCAGCGTCGCATCGCCCAGGAGACGATGGACATCTTCGCGCCCCTGGCCAACCGCCTCGGTATCTGGCGCTTTAAGTGGGAACTCGAAGATCTCGCCTTCAAGTACCTCGATCCCGACGCCTACCGCCACATGCAGAAGCTCGTCTCCCAGAAGCGGGCCGAGCGCGAGCAATTTATCGATCAAGTCGTGCAGACCATCCGTGCCGAGATCGACCGCCAGCACATTCATGGCGAGATCACCGGCCGACCGAAGCATCTGTGGGGCATCTACCAGAAGATGCAGCGCCAACAAAAAGAATTTCATGAAATTTACGACGTCTCGGCGGTGCGGATCATCGTCGAGCAGCAAGAAGAATGTTACCGGGCGCTGTCGATCGTCCATAACAAATTCCGCCCGATCCCCGGCCGCTTCAAAGATTACATCGGCCTGCCCAAACCCAACCGCTACCAGTCGCTGCACACGGCGGTGGTCGGCCCCGAAGGCAAGCCCCTCGAAGTGCAGATCCGCACAGTGGACATGCACCGCATCGCCGAGTACGGTATTGCCGCCCATTGGAAATACAAGGAGGCCGGCTCGGTGGCGGTGGCGAGCCAGGAAGAAAAATTTACCTGGCTGAGGCAACTGCTCGACTGGCAGAGCGATCTCAAAGACGCGGGCGAATACCTGGAGACGATCAAAGAAGATCTTTTCTATTCAGAAGTCTACGTCTTCACCCCCAAAGGCGACGTGGTCGAACTGCCGCGCGGCGGCACCCCCGTCGATTTTGCCTACCGCATCCACACTGAGGTGGGCAACCGCTGCGTGGGTGCCAAGGTCAACGACCGGATGGTGCCGCTCGATTCGCAGCTCAAAAATGGCGACATCGTCGAGATTCTCACGTCCAAAAATTCCCACCCGAGCCTCGACTGGATCAATTTCGTCGTCACCTCCTCGGCCAAAAACCGCATCCGCCAGTGGTTCAAGCGCTCCACCCGCGAGCAGAATATCGAGCAGGGCCGCGACATGCTCGCCCGCGAACTGGGCAAGGGCAATCTTGAGAACCTGCTCAAATCCGACCGCATGCTCAAAGTCGCCCAAAGACTCAATTTCACCACCGTCGAGGATTTGCTCGCCGCCCTCGGGTATGGCGAGGTGACCCAGGCCAGCGTGCTCAACAAGCTCCAGGAGAGCGCCCCGACCTCCGCCCCGGTCGCAATGGTCGAACTGCCTACCCAGAAGGGCGCCGGGATGCCCACCCCGAGCGACAAGCCGATTGTCGGTATCGAGGGGATGCCCTACCACCTGGCCAAGTGTTGCAATCCCCTGCCGGGTGAGCCGATTATCGGCGTGGTCACCCGCGTCAACCGCAACATCAGCATCCACCACCACGGTTGCCCGAACGCGAGCAAAGTCGATCCCGACCAACTGATTCCGGTCTTCTGGAACCGCGGCTATACCCAGCAGGGCCGCCCCCACACCTACCCGGTCGAGATCCAGGTAGAAGTAATCGACCGCATCGGTATGCTCAAGGATCTGCTCGATCGCCTCGCCAGCGAACGGATCAACGTGCGCGACGCCCGGGTGAGCACCTACCCCAATTCGACGGCGATCGTGGATCTCAAAATCGACATCACCGGCAAGCAGCAACTCGATCAAGTCGCCGCCCAGATGGGCAAGATGGCCGACGTGCTCACCGTGCGCTGCCGCCATCGCCACCGCGAGTAGCGTCTGCGGGTTCGCCCCGTGCCGGATTGTTTGGGCCGGCCGGCACGTTTTGGGAGCCACCGTGCAGGGCCAACCGGTTTTCCAGTTGTGCCAAAAAGTCGAGGGCCAGAGGTTCTAGCTCCCGCCCCGCCTGCTTCTCCAGAAAGCCGTCGCGCGGATCGATGTCGATCAAATAGATATCGTCGCCGCTCCTGGCGCGCAGGCCATTGATTTCAAAATGGCCGCCGGGCAGTTCGCCCTTGATCAACGCGCGGTCTCCCAGTTCCAGAACAAACAGCGCGACGTCGCTTTGCTGCGGAGGGGAGTGCTGGTTGCCCGCGATGGTATCGTCCGTAAACGATATCAGCGACGTCAGGTTGAACAGGGTGGAGTTTTTGAGCAGCCGTTCGATTTGCTCGCGGGTGGGAGTGACCCCGACGCCGCAGGCGTCGAGCAAATCCGCAAGCCAGGGCAGCGGCACAGCTTCAGCGGTGTCAGAAATATCCGGGGCGATCAGCAGCGACGGCTGATCCATGATTTTGCCGCTCGATTCCAACAGCAACAGGTATTTACAGCCAAGGCTGTGACCCACCCAGAATCTGGGCACCCGCCGCTGCTTCTCGGCAAGGGAATTCACAATCTGGTTTTGTTCGACAAGCAACTGCTCGGCCACCTTCTGGTGGTTCAAGCCGAAGCGAAAGCCAATGGCGATCACGGTGTAACCGGCGTCGTAGAGGCTGCACAAGAAATAGTCGTAACTGATGATCGGAGCGTTTCCCAGCAGGGCACCGCCGATAAATTCGATCACCCCTCTTGGGGCGGGATGCTCGGCAATCCAACTGCTGTGACCCACCAACCGAAACAAACTGTCGGTGCTCATCGGGGTTTCCTCCTGGTATTGAATGCCGCCGGGGGCTTCCAATGCATTGGAAGCCCCCGGCCAGTGTTTACAGTGCACCGGCTATCAAGCGATCAGCTTCAACGAGCCGCCGTTGGGCACCGGTAGGGCGTAAGCAATCTGGTCGAGCAAAATCTTCTCCGGCTCCGTGGCGGCGAGGTCCTTGAAGAACGTTCCGCGGTGCTCGGGGGTGACCTGAAGGTCGGCGCTTCTGACTACCGACGCAAGCGAAGAAATAAAGATATCCACGTACCCGCGCACCTCGAAATCGGCATTTACCAGCAGCTCCGGCTTTTCGATAAAATCGGGTTGAACAATGAGCAAGCTGGTGGCATGGGCCGGCAAAGTGAAGGTAAACCTCGCTTTGTTCGCAATCACAGTCTGTATCAAGTCGCCGATAATATTCTCGCCGCTGACATCGAGCGCGGCGAGAATGTCGTTTAAGGTAAGCGAAGGGGTGAGGTTTGCTGTAAACACCACAGAAACCACTAAATCCACAGGATTTAAGTTGGCAATGGTGAGGAAGTATCCCTGGATTACCGTGCGAGACAGGTTCGCCACCCCCGGAGGCAAGGAGGGCGGCATCGGACTCAAATCGCCCAGCTTGGGCAGTTGATTTTTCACCAGCAGCTCGAATGTTGATACGATCATGGTATCTCCTTAATCGTTGGTTTGAAGGGTGATTTCGGCATGACTCGCGAAGGAATTCATCCCAGCAAATCTGCGTCGAAACAAATCTCTTTATCACCCTAGATTCAAGCCTGACCGATTATGCACCCTCGCCACCGGCCTGCATCGAAACAGGTGCCTCAAAGACACCCGATACCTGCTTTAGATCCGAATCGATACCTCAAATCCATCCGGTGAGAATTCCCACGCCGGGACCCGAAGCGGGACCGCAGTTCCAGGGTGGCCACCGTGGTGCGCCCGCAAGCGGAAGACACCGTATCGTCTTCACAGCGCGAATAGTGAAAACAGCAATAGTTCGCGCATCTCCTACTACAGATACTACAGAAATACGCCTTCGGATAGAAAACGCAGGCGGGCTTCCCTTGCTGAGCGTCCCGTTGATACTCTGTTAGGCAAAGGTGCGGTGTGATCTATGGCGCGACACGATCCCGACTGTGGCTCGAATCTGGCGTCCGTTTGCAACCTGGTTTGGCAGGATCCTGCGCGCGGTTGGCTGGCAGGTGGCGGCGAAATGGGGGCCTTGATGCGCGCAAAAGACTGGTCGGACTCGCCGCTAGGAGCGCCCGAAGACTGGCCGCAAAGTTTGAAAATAGCCCTGCGCATTTTGTTGACTTCGCGGTACGCGATGTGGATGGGCTGGGGTGAACAGCTGTCATTTTTCTATAACGATGCTTACCGTCCGACCTTGGGCATCAAGCATTCCTGGGCGCTCGGCCGTCCCGCACAGCAAGTCTGGCAGGAAATCTGGCGCGATATTGGCCCGCGCATCGAAACGGTGCTTGAAACGGGCGAAGCCACCTACGACAAGGCGTTGCTGCTCATTTTGGAGCGCAGCGGTTTTCCGGAGGAGACTTATCATACGTTCTCCTACAGCCCGCTAGCCGACGACGACGGCCGGATTGCCGGGCATCTTTGCGTGGTTACCGAGGAGACCGAACGGGTGATCGGCGAGCGGCGCATGGCGCTGTTGCGCGAGTTGGCCTCGGATCTGGCCGCGACCCACACCCAGCCAGAGGTCCTCGCCGCCTTCGAGCGGCAGACGGGCAAATACCGCCGAGATTTGCCCTTCGCGCTGGTGTACCTGTTCGACGACGAAGCGGACGGCCGGGCGCGTTTGGCGGCGGCCACAGGCATCGAAGCTGCCCACCCGCCGGCGCACACGCCGATCGTTCTTGAATCCGACGAGGGACCGTGGCCGGTGCGCCGGCTTTGGGAGGGGGCACTGGCCACGGTTTTGGAGGATTTTGAACGGCGGGCGGGGGCGGCTGTGCCGTCCGGAAGCTGGGACATACCGCCGCACCAGGTGAGCGTCGTGCCGATCAAAAGCCAGGGACAGCAGCGGCCGGCCGGTTTTTTGGTGGCGGCCCTCAACCCGTACCGCCGCTACGACGCCGAGTACGCGGGCTTTGTCGAGCTGTTGACCGGTCAGATCGCCTCAGGGCTGGCCAACGCCCGGGCCTACGAGGCGGAGCGACGCCGCGCCGAGGCCCTCGCCGAACTCGACCGCGCCAAGACGACTTTTTTCTCCAACGTCAGCCACGAATTTCGCACGCCACTTGCGCTGCTTTTGAGTCCGCTCGAAGACGCGCTGGCCGACTCCGCCCTATCGACCGCGACGCGCGCACCGTTGCTCCTGGCGCAGCGCAACGGCAGAAGGCTCTTGAAGCTCGTCAATACGTTATTGGATTTCAGCCGCATCGAGGCCGGGCGTTCCCAGCCGAACTTCCTGCCCACCGACCTGGCCACCTTCACCACCCAACTGGTGTCGGTCTTTCGCTCGGCGGTCGAAAAAGCCGGTCTGCAACTGGTGATCGACTGCCCGCCTTTGGGCGAAGCGGTCTATGTCGATCGCGACATGTGGGAGAAGATTGTCCTCAATTTGCTGTCCAACGCCTTCAAATTTACCCTCCAGGGGCGAATCACCGTCCGGCTGCGCCGGGAGGCCGCCGCGGTCCGCCTGGAACTCGAAGACACCGGCGTCGGGATCCCCGCCCACGAGTTGCCCCGCATTTTCGATCGCTTTCACCGGGTGGAGGAGACGCGGGGGCGTTCCCACGAAGGTTCTGGCATCGGCCTGGCCCTGGTGGCCGAACTGGTCCGCATCCACGGCGGCGAGGTTTTGGTCACGAGCGTTCCGGAACAAGGCAGCAGCTTCAGCGTGCTTTTGCCCACCGGGACGGCCCACCTACCCGCCGAGCGCATCGGAGCGGCTCTGGGGCTTGCTTCCACCGCCGTCGCCGCCGAGATTTACGCCGAGGAGGCGGCGCTGTGGACCGGCGGCCTGGGCGAGGCCTTGCCCGCGCAACGGGTGCCAGATTTTGTTCAAGCCCCGGCGCGGTCCGCCTCCGACACCCCCCGTCCGCGCATCCTGGTGGTCGACGACAACGCCGACATGCGCGCTTATCTCGAAGCGTTGCTCAAAGCCCACTACGAAGTCGATCTGGTGGGCGACGGCGTCGAGGCACTGGCCGCCCTTGAGCGCCGGATGCCGGATCTGGTGCTCACCGATGTGATGATGCCCCGCCTGGATGGCTTCGGGTTGCTGGCCGCTTTGCGGGAGAACGAACGCACCCGCGCGCTGCCGGTGATCGTGCTTTCGGCGCGGGCCGGGGAGGAGGCGACGCTCCTGGGGCTCGAAAGGGGGGCCAACGATTATCTGAGCAAACCGTTCGCCGCCCGCGAACTGTTGGGACGGGTGAGAGCCAACCTGGAGATGGCCCGACTGCGCGGGGAGGCTGCCCGCCTGTTGCGCGCCTCCGAGGAGCGCGCCCGCTTGGCCATCCGGGTAGGAAAGCTCGGGACCTGGCGCTTCGCTCCGACAAGCGGCGTGGCCACCATGGACGAGCGGATGCGCGAAATCTGGGGCGAGCCGGAGGGTACTTTCCAACTATCCCTGGCGCAGGCGATGGAGCGCATCCACCCGGCCGACCGGGAGCGCGTGTCCCAGGCGGTCGACGCGGCGCTCGATCCGGCCTCGGCGGGCACCCTCGAAATCGACTACTGCATCGTCTGGCCCAACGGAAGCGAGCGCTGGGTCTCAGCCAACGGGCAGGTGTTCTTTGAGCAGACAGAAGCGGGGAGCAGGCGGGCGGTCGATTTTATCGGCACCGCCCTGGATATCACCGAACGCAAGCGCATCGAGCAGGCGCTCGCCGGGAGCGAACAGCGCTACCGCCTGCTGGCCGAGTCGATCCCGCAGCTGGTGTGGACGGCCGATGTCGGCGGGACGCTTTTGGATGTCAACGGGCGGTGGTCCCAGTACACCGGGTTCACCCTCGAACAGGTCAAAAAGTCCGGTTGGGAGTCGGTGGTGCATCCGGAGGACGTGCCGGGTTTGCGACGGCAATGGACAGCGGCGAGCAAAGCCACCGCCTATCGGGCCGAGGGACGCATGCGGCGCGCGGACGGAACTTACCGCTGGCACCTCCACCAGGCCATGCCGTTGATGGACGGGGAGGGCCGCATTCTCAAGTGGTTCGGCACAGCGACCGATATCGAGGAGCGCAAGCAGCTGGAGGCTGAGCGCGAACAACTGCTCGAGCGCGCCGAGCAGGCCCGGGAGGCGGCCGAAGCCGCCAACCGCACCAAAGACGAATTTTTGGCCATCCTCGGGCACGAGTTGCGCACGCCGCTCAATCCGATCATCGGCTGGACCCAGATGCTCCGGCGCGGGAAGGTCGGCCCGGGCAAACACGATCAGGCCCTGGAGATCATCGAGCGCAACGCCCGGCTGCAGACCCAACTCATCGACGATCTGCTCGATGTCTCGCGGATCATGCGCGGCTCCTTGCGCATCGCCCCCCAGCCCACCACGCTGGCCGGCATCGCCGTTTGCGCCCTCGAAGCGGTGCGCGGCCTGGCAGAAGCCAAACAAGTGCAGCTGATCGAACAGCTGGAGACGACGGCACCGCTCAGCGCCGATCCGACCCGCCTGCAGCAGGTGGTGTGGAACCTGCTCATTAATGCCGTCAAGTTCACCCCGGCCGGAGGACAGGTTCAGGTACGGCTGGAGTCGGGCGGGGGGACGGCCCGGCTCACCGTCAGCGATACCGGCGCTGGCATCCCCGCCGAATTTTTGCCGCACCTGTTTGAGCGTTTTCGGCAGGCGGACACCAAGAGCACGCGCGAACAAAAAGGTTTGGGGCTGGGTCTGTTCATCGTGCACCACATCGTCGAAGCCCACGGCGGCACGGTGCAGGCCGAGAGCAAAGGCGAAGGCAAAGGGGCCGCTTTCACCATCGTGCTGCCCCTTGGGGGCGAGGCCCAGCGGCAAGCCAAGCCGTAAGCGGCACTAGTGGAAAGCGAAAAATATGGCTTTTCATCACCATCGGCTTCCCTTGGCCCAACGCCGCCTCTGCGGGTAGTTCAGGGGCGTACGGCTGCGCAGATCTATGTCTGTGGATAGAAGCATTGGTCGTACTCGTGGCGGAGATTAGAATCCCGAACCGGCCGTAGGATGGTGGAGTGTAGGCGCGATCGCTCGCCCCGTTTGCTGAATTTAGCTACTTATGTCAACCGCTGTCGGGGGTCCGACGGCTGACTCTGCAAAACAACCGGTCCAATGGTGTGGACATCGGTACCCGGCGGGACATCGCGATGTTCCGCGCTCCCGCCTGCCGTCTCTCAATACCCAATTTCGAGGAAACCGACCATGAGTTATGTTGACCAACCCGGTCCCGGTCGCGTGGTCCCTGCTCAGCCAGTGGCCACCCAGGTGATCGAGTATCACGACCGTGTCCGCTGGGGGCCGATCGTTGCCGGCCTGGTGGTGGCCATCGGCACCCAACTGGTGCTCAGTTCGCTGGGCGCGGCCCTGGGATTGACCGCCATCGCCACCTCGGACGCCCCCCCCTCCAGCAGCGACGACATCGGCAGTGCCATCGGCATCTGGACGATTTTGAGCCTGTTCGCTTCGCTGTTCGCCGGCGGCTGGGTGACTGCGCGCACCAGCGGTCCGATCACCCGCAACGGCGCGTTGCTCAACGGCGCCATTCTCTGGGCCACGACTTTGGCTCTGGGATCGTATTTGCTCGCAAGCGGCGTCTCGGGAGCTTTGGGCGTGCTGGGCACCAACCCGGATCTCACCGACCGCGCAGGGCGCAACATCCCGAACCAACTGCCCGGCGTGAGTGCTGACCAGGCCCGCGACATCGCCGGCAATGCCGCGCGGGGCGGCTGGTCCTTTGCGATCGGCGCGCTGCTCGGCCTGGGAGCCGCCCTCGGCGGTGCCTTTGTCGGTTCAAAAGACAACCGCATCGTCGACGAACGCGGGCGGTAAGTTTGAATATGCCCCGGCCTCAGACCTGATGTCGAATCCGGATGGAGTCCGGCCGGGCGCAGGTATCGGGTGTGGGGTGTCAGTAAGTGCGCCCTGGCGCCCTGGCACCTCCACCGTCCGGCGCGAAGAGCTGCGCACGGAGACCGAGGGTGAGGTGATTGTCGATAGCGAGGGCAAGCGCGTTCCCCCCGCCAGATAACTTCATGCATTTGACCGCGCCTCCTGCCGCGGTCTTGAACCTGTAGACGCCTCACGCAGCAGCGGGCACAGCGGAGGCCCCGCGCCCAGCGGCTCGCTGCTGTTCCACGCATAATCGAGAAGAAAATGACTTCGTTGGAAGAGCATGAAGCAGCGAAAAGCTACGGCGATGTCCAAAGCCACCGTTGCCCTTTTCTGCCGCAGAAGCCCCCTCCATCGAAACCGACTCACCGAAGCAGGAGCGCTTGGAGCTGCTCGCAGAACGGGCTTCTATCCGTAAGGAGAGAGTTTATTTAGGCGAGATTACGGTGCGCAAGGAGACGATTAGGGAGCTCAAGACTATCGAGGTTCCTGTCACGCGGGAGGAACTGGTGGTCGAGCGCCGTCCTACGGCCGAATCAGGTGCGGTGGCGCCGGTGGAGGAGGTGATACGGATTGTCTTGAGCGAGGAGCAAGTCTCCTATCAGACTAGAAAAGTCCTCAAAGAAGCAGTCTCGATTGAGTGGCACACCACCATCGAGAAGAAGCAGATTGAGGTGACTCTGCAGCGTGAAGCACTGCGCTTCGATGTCGAAGGAAAAGTGCGGGCCGGTACCGTTGGCACTTCTGGAATCGGCGCAGTGGATGCTGCTTCGGGCTCCCAGGCTGCTGCCGATCAGCGATAAGCATCTGGGAAATACGTCTCAAGCGACCTTGGCGGCTTGGAACCCAAAAACAGCCCACCCAAGGCGGGTGGGCATCGCTTTTAGGTGGCAGGAAACCGGCATAAGCCGGGTCCCTAGCGGCAGGGCACCAGACCGGCGCTCGAGGTGCCGACGTAAGGAGTGGAATCGCTCCAAGACTCCGAGGCGCGCGGGCCGTTCTCGTCGTTGTCCGGGTTGCAGCGCGGGTTGTCGACGCACTTTTCTCGTCGCCAAAGACGATGCTGCCCGAGGCGGCCTGCTTATCGGCCTGGACTTCCTGACGGGGCGACTCGGATTTTTGGGCGTCTTTGTCCGCGGCGATGGCCGGAACGCTCAGCGCAACCAGGGCGAAAGCGGCGAGCATGGGGCGAAACGGGTAAGCATGGCTGGTCCCTCCGGGGCTGAAAGTTGGTGATTGAGCGCTTTAAGCTCATATCTTCAGAGTCCCAAAGGACCATGAGCCGAACGTGAGGGCTTTGTGAGAAAAACTTTACATTGATTCGACCGGGTGTTGGGGTTTGCGCCGTAGCGCTTGTCCGATACCAAAAGGCCTGGGTGCTCAGGCAGGTTGCAGGTAGAAAGTGTAACTGCCGGATAGCGGCCCTGCGCTTTGAGCCGGGGAAGTGAGGTTCAAAAGCAAAGACGGGCGAAATAGAAAGTCGCGCTCGTTGAGCGCTTCGCCGGGGAGATACAGCTGGGTGGTGAGGGGCCGGTGGCCGGGGGCGCTCACGGTCAGGTGCAGGTGGGGTGTGCGGCCCGGGTAGCGGCCGGGCACAAAGGTGACAAGCCTGACGCCCGGCCGCTCGGAGGCGTGGCGGGTGCGAAAGCGAAAACCTTCAAGGTCGTAATTTCCCCGTGGGTCAGCGTGCCACAGATCGATGAGGACCGGAAAGACGGATTTGCAGTCCCGGCCGCGCACCGTTAAATTGAGCACCAACTCGCGCCCTGTCAACCCCGAGGGCCTTAGATCCGTGCTGTCCGGGGCACCCGGCCGGTAGAACGGGCCGGCAGTCAGGCTCTCGGTGCGCGGGCAGGCGGCGGACCGCGCACCGGCAGGCAGCCACAGTCCCGCCGCCCCCGCGAGGCTTGAGCTGACAAAGTGGCGGCGGGAGAGGGCGACCATCAGAGTTTCTGGGCGGCGGCGTTGGGGTGGGCGAGGGCGCCGCCGGAGTGGGTGGGGTGGGCCAGAGCGAAGTGGAGCTTGTTGAGGGCGTTGAGGTAGGCGCGGGCGGAGGCGACGATGATATCGGTGTTGGCCGCGTGGCCGCTGAAGGTGCGTCCGTCCTGGCGCACGCGGATGGTCACTTCGCCCATCGCATCGATGCCCGCCGTCACCGACTGGACCGAAAATTCGATCAGTTCGTTGGGTAGTTCGATGAGGCGGTTGATCGCTTTGTAGACCGCGTCCACCGGGCCGGTGCCCACGGCCGCATCGACGCGCTCGACGCCATCGGGGCCGGTGAGGCGGACGGTGGCGGTGGGCAGCCCCGGCTCACCGCAGCTCACCTGCACCTGCTCCAGGTGGTAGGCTTCGGGGATGAGGCGAATTTCATCGGAGATGACGGCCTCGATGTCCCAGTCGCTCACGGTCTTTTTCTTGTCCGCCAGTTCTTTAAAGCGCAAAAAGGCGCGGTTGAGATCGGCGTCGCCCAGTTCGTAGCCCAGTTCGCCCAATCGGGTGCGAAAGGCGTTGCGGCCCGAGTGCTTGCCCAGTACGATCCGGTTTTCGTTCACTCCGACCGTCTCGGCGTCCAGGATCTCGTAGGTGAGCCGGTTTTTGAGCACGCCGTCCTGGTGGATGCCCGACTCGTGGGCAAAGGCGTTCGCTCCCACGATCGCCTTGTTGGGCTGGACGAGCATGCCGGTCAGATGCGAGACCAGCCGCGAGCTTTTGTAGATCTGGCGGGTGTCGATGGCGCATAGGGGGGTGGCCGCATCGGCCGGACGGCCGAAGATCGGATTAAAGAACTGGCGGCGCACGTGCAGGGCCATGACGATTTCTTCGAGCGAGCAGTTACCCGCCCGCTCGCCGATGCCGTTGATGGTGCACTCGATCTGGCGCGCGCCGTTCTCGATGGCGGCAAGGGAATTGGCAACAGCCAGACCCAGATCGTTGTGGCAGTGCACCGAAATCACCGCCCGCTCGATGCCGCGCACGTTCTGGGCGATGCCGCGGATGAGGCCGCCGAATTCGGCGGGCGTGAGATAGCCCACCGTGTCGGGGATGTTGACGGTGGTCGCCCCGGCGTCAATGGCTGCTTCGAGTACCCGGTAGAGATATTCCGGGTCGGAGCGGCCGGCGTCCATCGGCGAAAATTCGACATCGTCCACGAAACTTTTGGCAAAAGCCACCATCTCGGCGGCGATGGCGAGCACCTCGGGGCGGCTTTTGCGCAACTGGTGCTCCAGGTGAATATCCGAAGTCGAGATGAACGTGTGGATGCGGCCGCGGGCGGCGGGGCGGATCGCCTCGGCCGCTGCCTGGATGTCTGAGCGGATGGCCCGCGCCAGACTGCAGATCATCGGCCCGTCCTCGGTGCCCACCGTGCGGGCCACCCGCTCAACCGCCTCAAAATCGCCGGGGCTGGCGTAGGCAAAGCCGGCCTCGATCACATCGACACCGAGTCGGGCAAGCTGCCGGGCAATCTCCACCTTTTCATCGGCATTGAGCGTAGCCCCCGGCGACTGCTCGCCGTCCCTGAGGGTGGTGTCGAAGATAACCAAGCGGTCCTGAAACATTGCGTCGTAGCCTCTCAGGCGAAACGTTAGCCATTCTATCTTGCTTGCCGATTCGAGCGCCCGGCACAAGCAGACGATTCAGGGGTCGTAGGACTCCGCCGCATCGCCGTCGAAAAAATCCATCGCCAGGGGCTTGAAGGGCTTCTCTGGCTTTTGCGGGGGATCTGCCTGGGCCGGTTTGGCGGTAGCGATCTGGGCTGAAAGCCGGGTTTGGATCTGGGGTTCGGCGGCCAGTTCGGCGGTCGCCTCGGCCTGCCTGGGCACCGCCGCCATCTCGTCGATGTCCAATAAAATACCTTCCAGATTGGACGATGCAATTCGGTGCGCCAGCAAAAATCAGCTGCGCAGTCTGCGACATGCGATAAAGCCAAACAGTCTGAGGCTCCACGCCCGCAGGTAGATTTACACCCGCCTCGTGTGCCGGAAAAACAAGGCAGTTTCCAGCTTGTTTGTGCTTGCATTTAACTTACCGTTACAAGCAACCGGAGACAAGCTGATGATTATTTCAAAAATGATAGATTAAAGTCTATGACTTCATCCGCGCGGCGTCCGTTGCTGCCGCAGCAGCCTGGTCTATGCAAGTTTGCAGGGCACCAGGACCTGACTGCGCTCAAAATACCTCTGGGCTTCTACAATCACCCACCTGCCAAAAACGTCTTGAGCTGATCGAGACCCTGACCTTCAATGGTGCGGCCGGAGAAGGGCTTGCGGCAGTCCTGGGCGGCGGCGGAGCCGGGGGCGGCCCGCTCGCACTCGCCCGCCGCCGCCAGGATGTCCGATTTGAGGCGCACTTTGATCCCTACCCGCTCCTTCGCCTGCCGGATCTGGGCGAGGCCTTCCTCCAGCAGAGCAAAGGCAATGCGCGTCGCTTTTTGCTCGTCGCGCGCCACCGTCTGGATAACGCTGTCAACCGCCACGCCGTCGCGCAGGGTGCGGCCATCGACTTCGAGAAACACCGCCGGGCGATCGTCGCTGACGTTGTGCTGCGCGTCGGTGTGGGGCAGCTCGACCACCAGGCTGTGGCGCGTCGCACCGCCACGGGTGACCGAAAGCGCGCTCAAATCGAGCCTGGAAGTGTACGGTTCGACGGAAATCTCGCCTTTGTAACCGTTGCGGGCGTCGCGAAAGGGGGTGCCGTCCGCCTTGAGCACAAAAACGTCCCGCGCCGAGCGCACCGGCAGCACCAGGCGCTTGCGGCCGTCGGGAACAGTGGCGGTGGGGGACGCATCGGAGGGTTTGGGTGCTTCGGAGACCGCATCGGTCTGGGAGGCACAACCGGCAAGCACCAGAGCCCAAAGCAAGCGCTTCACTTTACAATCCTTAATACCTTGACTCTTCTATTAGAGCGGTTTTCGGTTGTACGAGCAACCGCCAGTGGCCCTGGGCTGAGGCACCCGCGAAGATCTGTTTTGGGGGCGGCGGCATTCTCGCAGGCTTGGGGCAGGGAGGCCTGGGGTTGACGGGCGAGGCTGGAGAGCAGCTGCTTGAGTCGGGTGTGGCGACGGGCATCGCCCAAATCGAGGGGTTGCAGTTCGTGTTCGGTCCAGGGGTCGATGGTCGGCATGGGCCACCGCTGAGCCAGTACGCTCCCAGTGTGGCTGGCGCACAGCAGGCAGAGGCGCTCTCAAAAATCCGGGTAATGGATGGATAGGGTCTTTCAGGGAGTGTGCGGCTCGACAGCCGCTGACGGCTGCTCAAGGCGGCGCTTGGCCGTTTGCCAGAGGGCTTCCAGTTCGTCGATCGAATAGCTGGTAAGGTCCCGATCCGCCAGTTGCTCGACCAGGGCAAAGCGCGCCAGAAAGCGGCGGTTGGTTTCTCTGAGGGCCGCCTCGGCCTCGATTTTCTGCCAGCGGGCGACGTTGATGAGCGTAAAGAGCACATCCCCCAATTCTTCCGCCTGGCGCTCGGGGCTTTCATGGGCCATGGCGTGGCGCAATTCGGCCAGTTCCTCTTCGAGCTTCGCCCAGACGGCGGGGGCGGCGGGCCACTCAAAACCAATCTTGACGACTTTTTTGGATATCTCAGCGGCAGCGGCCAGCGCGGGCATCTGACGGGCAAGCTTTTCGAGTTTCGCGCTCACCGTGGCGGGCGCGGGCTTTTCCTGGGCCTTGATCGCTTCCCAGTTGACGCGCACGTCTTCGGCCGTAGGCGCCTGGGTGTCGCCAAAGACGTGGGGGTGGCGGCGGATGAGCTTGGAGGTGATACCGCCCGCCACCTCGGCAAGCGTAAATTCGCCACTTTCGCTAAAGATCTGCGCCTGCAACACCACCTGCAACAGCAGATCGCCCAGTTCCTCACAGATAGCTTCCACGTCGTCCGATTCGATCGCGTCGACCGTCTCGTAGGCTTCCTCGATGATGTACTTGCACAGGGTGCGGGGCGTCTGCTCCAGATCCCACGGACAACCCCCCACCGGGTCGCGCAGACGGCGGATCACCTCGACCAGGTCGCTCGCCGCCCGGGTGAGCGCGTAGGACTCGGGGGGCAGGTTGCTCAGAGCAGGCACGAACAGGCTGCTCAGGTGAGCAATCTTCGCCTGCCGGTCCAATTCCACCAGCGGCAACCGGGCAACCGCTTCCTCGCCGGTACCCAGGTGATGCAACAGCTGTACCGGATGATCTTCGGGATAGATCTCCAGCAGTTGCAGCTTCACCTCGCTGGCAACCTGTGGCGAATAGAGCTGACCGATCAGTAGCGGCTGGCGCGGGTTGAGGGAAGTGGGCAGCTTGAGCGCGTCGAGCAGTTGCAGCCCGCCGCTCGGATCGAGGCCCAGGGCGGTCATAGCCGCATCGATGTAACTGAGCCCCGGCACCAGCACCACCCGGTAGCGCCCGCGCCCGGCAAGCAGCGCCTGGACAGTCGCCTCGGCCACCAGCGGATGCCCCGGCACGGCGTAGACTGCGGCGCGGTGCACCGCGAGCGCCTGGAGCAGCTCCGCAACGATGCCCTCGTACACCTGCTCGAAGCGTTCGCAGCGCTCGTAGAGGTGATCA
The DNA here is from genome assembly GCA_019359725.1 of Aphanocapsa lilacina HA4352-LM1. Lineage (GTDB taxonomy): Bacteria > Cyanobacteriota > Cyanobacteriia > Gloeobacterales > Gloeobacteraceae > Gloeobacter > Gloeobacter lilacinus. Next base: position 17,877 of record JAHHGR010000035.1, read on the forward strand.
AAGCTCTCGAAGCGTACCCCCAGATCCGCAAGCGCCGGTACGACCGGATGGATGGCGGTGCGCAAAAAAACAGGGGCTTCCCCCCGCAGCGCCGCGAGCGCCTGGGGGGTGAGCTGGTCGGGCGAACCCGGACCGAGACCGACGATCGTGAGTACTGGCAGCATGCCAAAAGTGTAGCGCGAGCCCGGGGTTAGACCGCTTCGCTGACCGGGAAGCGATCGAGCAACCGCTGGGACTCGGCGCAGGTTTGCTGCACGGCGTCGGTCAAATAGGGAACGTGGGGCACCTGCCTAAGCAGATCGGCCGTGCGGCGTAAAAGTCGCACCAGATCGCCCTCATCCAGGTTGGTGCTGCCACAGAGCGTCTGCCAGTCGGCACCCTTGGCCCACAGTTCGACTAGGCCCACCAACCGCTCCTCCAACCAGACCGGGATGAGTACCTGCTGGCGGCGCTGCAGGCGCACCAGGTTGCGGCGGGTCTGCTGCAAGGCGGCAATCGCCTCTTCCACCTGCGCAGAAGGCGTGACCGTCGCCCAGGTGTTGGGCCGCGGCGGTTCGCTCACCAGGGCGGCAGCCAGCCCCGCCATCTGCACGGCATTCAGCTTTTCGACTTCCGGATTGAGCAGGGCCAGGGCGAGCCATAGTTCGTTGTCGCCGCGGATGGCGGCGGCCACCGCCCCGAGGGCGTTGGGCTTGTGGTTGTCGAGAAATTCGACCTTCTCAAGTACCCGCACCAGGCGCAGAAATTCCTGCCAGTAGCGGTCGGATTCGCCGCTCAGCTGCTCGGCCAGGCGCTGGTGGCGCTTGAGCAATTTTTCGCGGTGGTGCTGGGCGCGCTGGTGGGCGGAGCGGCCGGACCAGCGGTGGGCCGGATGATTCTCCTGGGCCAGGCGCAACTGCTCGACCTCGTTTTTCTGGGCCGTCACCGCCTCCGGCGGCTCGGGCACCGGCAGCGAGGGCAACCGGCAGCTGAGATCCAGGCTCTCGGAGCCGCCCGCGATGTGACCGCCGGGGCGCAGCATCAGGTAGGTAGGAATGGACAGGCCCTCGGCTTCGTCGAAGCGCCCCGAGTGGGGTTGAAAGTCGAGCACCCCCCCGACGCCGGTCACCACCCAGCGGTTGTCGGCGGTGAGGCAAACGAGCATCAGCGGCGGTCCGGGCACCTTGCGCACCAGTACAGCCGTCTTGGCTACCCGGTCGAGCGGGTCGGTCAACACTACCAGCGACCCGACCAGGGCAAATTTGAGCTGACCTTCAAGCGCCTGCTCGCGCTCGCGGTCGGCCTGTTCTTTGAGGATCATCTGCAGCCGCCGCGCCTCACGCAGTTGGCCGCGCAATTTCTCGTAGGCGGCGAGCTCCGCCTCGCTCACCGGGGCGTCGCCACCCGCGAGCGCTTCGAGTTCGGCGCTCACCTCGGCGTACTCGCGGCGCACCGGCTCCAGGTGCAACGTCGCCAGGTACTGCCCGAAGCTGTTGCCCACCAGGCGCTGGGCCGTCTCCAGCGAGTGGCGCTCCAGCAAGTTGAGCACCATGCCGTAACTCGGAGTGAACTGGCTGACTAGCGGATCCGCCTGGGACAACGCCAGGGCGGCGGCTTCCGGCGCCGATTCAAAAGGACTTTGCAAGGTCACCACATGGCCGACCTCGTCCATACCGCGCCGTCCGGCCCGCCCGGCCATCTGCAAAAATTCCGACGCGTTTAAAGGCCGGTGGCCGCTGTCGGTACGCTTGGAGAGCATCGAGATGACCGTCGTGCGCGCCGGCATGTTGATGCCGGCGGCCAGCGTCTCGGTGGCAAAGACGACCTTGATGAGCCCCTGCTGAAACAGCTCCTCGATGAGCGCTTTCCAGGCGGGCAGTACCCCGGCGTGGTGGACCGCCAGCCCGTTGTAGATCTGAGAAAGCTGGTGGGTGCGCACCGCCTCGGGGTGTTCGCGCACAAAATCGTCCACCTGCCGGGCCAGTTGCTCCTGCTCGTGCGCGTCAAGCAGGCACAGATCGCCCAGTTCTTCGAGGGCCTGGTCGCAGCCGCGGCGGCTGAAGATGAAATAGATCGCCGGCAGCATGTCGCGGCGGGCCAGCTGACCGATGACGTACTTGTGGCTGGGGGCATCGGCCTGCAGATTGCGCTCGCCGCGCAGGTGCTTTTTGATGTTCTTGAAATGGGGATTGATGCGCTGCTTGCCCCGATCGAGCAGCGGGAAAAGCCCCTTGGGCGAGCAAAAGTGAATTTCCAGCGGCACCGGCCGAAAGTCCGAGTAGATAAGCCGGGTCGGGCCGTGCACGCGGGTGATCCAGTCGGTGAGCTGCCCGGCGTTGGCGATCGTCGCCGAGAGCGCCACCAGCTGGATATTGGCGGGGCAATAGATAATGGACTCCTCCCAGACGGTGCCGCGCTGGGAGTCGTTCATGTAGTGGCACTCATCCAAGATCACCGCCTCCACCTGCGCCAAAGTCGTGCCCATCTCGCCCAGGGGCATGCCGTAGAGCATGTTGCGGAAGATCTCGGTGGTCATCACCACTACCGGCGCGTCGCGATTGAGCGAGATGTCGCCGGTGAGCAGGCCGACTTGCTCCGGTCCGAACTGGGAGCAAAAATCGCGGAATTTCTGGTTGGACAGCGCCTTGAGGGGCGTGGTGTAGAAGACCCGTTTTTCGCGCGCAAGGGCGCGGTAGACCATATATTCGGCGATGACCGTCTTGCCCGAACCGGTGGGGGCGCAGACCACCACCGATTCGTTTTCATCCAGAGCGGCAATCGCCTCGCGCTGGAAATCGTCGAGGTCAAACGGAAATAATTGCAGTAGATCGAGTTGGGCGGAGGCGACCACAGGTGCCTGTTCCGGTTTGTGCGTTTTTCCTAGCCTAACCCGAAAGCCCCGCTTGCGTGCATGGAGGTGCAGCGTTCAGGACAGTTGGATTGATCGCACCGGTCCGCGCTAGCGGCCGCCGGAGGCGCGGCGGATGCCTTCCTGATAGCCCTGGTCGTAGGCGGAGGAGTTGCGCGGGTTGTCGTAGCGCAGGTGTTTCAGGCCGTCGTTGACCCCCCGGCCGTACTCGGCCTCCGGCGGATAGTAGCCGCCGCGGGTCTGGTTGTTGGAGCGAATGGTGTTGACGGCGGTGACCCCCGCGCCAATCCCGATCACTTCGCCCCAGGTGAGGGCAAGGGTCGATGCGGGCAAGAGCGCGCCGAGGGCAACCGGGAGCAGCAGACCGATGGCGAGGCTTGTAGCCGGTTTGCACTTCATCACAACGGATTCCTCCGAACCACCGGACAGTCGGGGCCGGTATGGGAATATTTTTACACCCTGTTGGTCCATTGAAACGAAAGTTTGCGGCAGCAGATGGGCGGGATAATCTTGTGCTCATAACGATGGCTGGAGAGATAGTGCACGATGCCTAAAATTCATTGCCGCGCCGTGGCCGGATACCTGGCGATTGCCGTTGGGGCACTGTTGTCGATTCCGGTCGCAGCTTCGGCCCAGGAGCAATCGGCCGCGGCGGCGGCGGCGGCAGTGCGCAAAGCTCCCTTCAGCAAGGTCTTCACCGTCGGCAAAGCCTCTTTCGTCAAAGACAAAGACTATAACCCCAGTGAACCCAACATCCAGTTTTTTAGCCTCTGGATCGACGCCCCTTCGCAAAAAGCCTTCGAGGTCGCCGTGCGCTACTGCGTGCCGGAACAGGACGTCTCCGGCGATCAAGCCTTCCTCGCCGAGATGATTCTTTTGGATGGCAATCGGCCCCTGGTGCGCATTTCCAGAGTGCTTGACACCCAGCGCGCCCGCGAAAAGCAAGCCCGCCCGGCCCGCTACAATCCGCCGGTGGTGGTGGGCGGCCTCTACGGCGGCTTCTACGGCGGGTACGTCGTCGATCCCGGTTCGTACTTTCCAGAAATCAAGTGCAGCGCCGGCAGCACCCGCTTCGATCTGACGGCCCTCAAAAAGCAAATCGCCGGGTTGCCCAATCGCACCTTGAAGGTGCAATTGCTATTTAGCAACGGTGTCGAGCAGGGCTGGCAGTTGGGGGGTACCACGGTACAGGCGCTTAAGCAACTGCCGGGGATTAAAAAAATCGCCTCCGGCGCCTGAGGGGTGAACCGGCAGCTACCGATACCGAGCCCCACGAGCAAATCGACGTTGTTACAACAACGTAGTCAAGCTTGACAGCCGACGCGAACAAGACTAGAAGTAAAGCGCCGCATTGGCCTTGAAACTTTACCAAATGAATACACAAAGTGATTTATACAATCATCGCCTCGGGCGTGGAACTGCTCCGGCATGGATCTCTCTGGGGGTCGCCCTGCTCGGCGCGGTTCTAGTCAGTGGCTGCGGCGAGAAAAAGTCTACCGCCGAGGCGGCGGCGCCGCCGCCTGCGCCCGTGAAGACGCAGGTGCTGGCCACCAGTGCGCTCGAAGATGCTTCCGAGTATGTGGGAGCCCTGGAGGCCCAAAAAAAAGTCGAATTGAAGCCGGAGATCGAAGGTCGCATCGCTCAGATTGCGGTCACCTACGGCCAGCGGGTTGCGCGGGGCGATTTGATTATGCAGCTGCGTCCCGATCAGACCCAGACGCAGTTGCAAGCCGCCCAGGCCAACGCCGCCGCCACCGGCCAGGCGCAGAAGACGGCCGAGGCGAACCTGCGCCAGGCGCAGGCGGAGCGGGAGACGGCGGTAGCGGAACTTGCTTTGCAAAAGGTCAACTACAAGCGCGCCCAGGAACTGGTCGCAGCTGGGGCTCAGGCGCAAATCACCCTCGACACCGAGACTAAAAACCTGGATGTGGCCCAGGCAGACCTGAGGGCGGCCGATCAAGCAGTACAGGCGTCCGGCGCCGCCGTCGACCAGGCCAAAGCCAATCTGCGCAACGCCCAGGCTGCCGTGGGCACTGCGCAGGTGCCTTTGCAGTACAAACAGCTGCGCGCCCCGATCGCCGGTGCGGTCGGCAACTTCTCGGTGAAAGTGGGCGATTACGTCAACACCGGCCAGACCCTCACCACGATCACCCGCAACGACGCGCTGGATCTGAAGATCTCGGTGCCCTCCAACCGCTCGTCGCAACTGCGTCCCGGCACCGAGGTGGAACTGGTCGATCCCGACACCGAAAAGCGCTTGACCAAGGGCAGAGTCTACTTTATCTCCTCGGAGGTGGCGAGCGGTGCGCAGTCGATTTTGACCCGGGCGCGCTTTGCCAACTCCGACGGTCGGCTGCGCGATGGGCAATTCGTCAAGGCGCGGGTGATCTGGAGCCGGCGGCCGGGGGTGCTGGTGCCGGTAGTTGGGGTGTCGCGCATCGGTGCCCAGGATTTTGTCTACGTGGCCGACCAGCAGCAGGTGCAGGGCAAGGTGCAGACCGTTGCCCGCCAGCGGCCCGTCCAGCTCGGTGAACCGCAGGGCCAGAGCTACCAGATCGTCTCGGGGTTGAAGCCGGGCGATCGCGTCGTCGTCTCGGGCATTTTACGGCTCAGGGACGGCGCGCCCATCCAGCCGCAATCTTAAGAGAGGGGCCTCCATGGGTATTTTTTCGATCGCGACGTTTTTTATCAAGCGGCCGGTCTTCACCACGGTCTGCACCTTGCTGATCTTGCTGGTGGGGGCGGTCTGCATCCCGCTGTTGCCCATTTCCTATCTGCCCCCCTTGACGCCGGTCACCGTGCAGGTGAGCGCCCAGTTCATCGGCGCCGACGCCCAGACCGTCGAGAATACCGTCTGCACCGTGCTGGAGCGCCAGATCAACGGTGCGACCAACATGCTGTATCTGACCTCGGCCAGCAACGACAACGGCCAGTGCTCGATTACGGTCTACTTCGCCCCCGGCACCAATCAGAGCCTGGCGCAGGTCGACGTCCAAAACCGGGTCGGTATCGCCCAGCCGCAACTGCCCGACCAGGTCAAGCAGGTGGGTGTGACCGTCCAGAAGACCTCCCCCAGCATCCTGCTGGTCTACGGGTTTTTCTCGCCCGACGGTCAGTACGACACGCGTTTTGTCAGCAACTACGTCGATCTGTACGTGCAAGATGAAATCCAGCGCCTGCCGGGCGTGGCGCTGGTGACGGTCAACGGCCAGCGGTTGTACGCCATGCGCCTGTGGCTCGACCCGCAGGCGCTGGCCGGTCGGGGGCTCACCTCCACCGATGTGGTCAACCGCCTCAAAGAGCAAAACACCCTCATCGGGTTGGGCGCCATCGGCCAGGCCCCCACCGCCGACGGCCAGACCTTTCAGTTCACCATCCCCTCGCAGACCCAGCTCAAGGACACCCGGCAGTTCGAGAACCTGATCTTAAAAGTTCAACCCAACGGCGATCTGGTGCGCCTGCGCGACGTGGGCCGGGTAGAATTCGGCGCGCAGGACTACACCACCAGCGCCCGCACCAACGGCAAGCCGAGCGTCGCGCTGCTCATCTTCCAGACGGCCGACGCCAACGCCCTCGATGTGGCCAACGCCGTCAAAACCAAGATCAATCAGCTCAAGCAGAGCATGCCGCCGGGCCTGACCGCCGAGCCGGTCTTCGATACGACGCTGTTTGTCAACGCCTCCACAGAAGAGGTCTTCGTCACCCTGATCGAAGCGATTTTGCTGGTGGTACTGGTTATTTTTATTTTTCTGCAAGATTGGCGCGCCCTGATCATCCCGGTTGTGGCCATTCCGGTGTCGCTGGTGGGGGCGCTGGCGTTCGCCTATCTATTCGGCTTCTCGCTCAACACCCTGACGATGTTCGGCCTCATCTTGGCTACAGGCCTGGTGGTCGACGACGCGATCGTCGTCATCGAAGGCATCGTCGCCAAAATCGAGCAGGGGCTCACTCCGCGCGAGGCCGCCCTGGAGGCGATGGAGGAGCTGTCGGGCGCGGTGATCGCGATGTCGCTGGTGCTGATGGCGGTGTTCATCCCGGTGGCCTTCTTCCCGGGCACGACCGGCCTCATCTACCAGCAGTTTGCCCTCACCATCGTCTTTTCGATCGCCGTCTCGGCCTTCAACGCCCTCACCTTCAGCCCGAGCGTGGCCGCGATCTTGCTGCGGCCGCGCAGGGAGGAAGGGGGAGGCCCGCTCGGCTGGTTCTTTCGCCTGTTCAACCGGGGCTTTGCCTGGTTCACCGAGCGCTACACCGCACTGGTGCGCTTGCTGATCCGGGTGCGCTACGTGGTCATGGCGGTGTTCGCGGCAGGTCTATTGGGCACAGTCCTGCTGTTTCAGACCGTGCCGGGCGGGTTCGTGCCGGAGGAGGATCAGGGGGTATTTCTGGGCGTCATCCAGGCTCCGCCCGGTTCTTCGCTCGCCTACACCGACAAAGTCGGCCAGCAGATCTGGCAGAAGCTGCAACAGTACGAAGAACTGAGGTACCTCACCGTCTTCGCGGGCTACGCCTCGACCGGCAACGCCCCCAACATCGGATTTTTCTACGGCAGCCTCAAACCCTGGGAGGAGCGCAAAGAAGCGAGCCAATCGGTCAATGGGTTGCTGTCGCGCATCAACAAAGATCTCGCCGGCATCACCGATGCGCGGGTGGTGGCGCTCAACCTGCCTGCGATCATCGGCTTGGGCACCTACAGCGGTCTGGAATTTCAGCTTCAAGATCAAAGCGGCGGCAAACTCACAGTCGATCAATTTGTCGAAAGCGCCAATGAAATCATCGCCAAAGCGAACGCCTCGCCGGTGCTTGCCGGGCGGGTGTTCACGCCGTTTCCGCCTTCCTCGCCCCAAGTGCAGATCGACATCGACCGCGACCGCCTCGAAGCGCTCAACGTCAACTTCCAGGATGCGATGACGACCCTTGGAACCTACATCGGCTCCAACTACGTCAACCAGTTTGTCTACGGACCGCGCTACTACCGGGTGTACGTCCAGGCGGACCTGCCCTTTCGCGACTCACCCAAAGATCTCGAGCAGATCTACGTGCGCTCCCAGGACAATCAGATGGTGCCCCTGAGTAACTTGATCAAAGTATCGACCGGCAAGGGGCCGCAACTGGTCAATCACTTCAACGTCTACCGGGCGATCGATATTGTGAGCAGCCCCGCCCCCGGCTACAGCAGCGGCCAGGCGATCGCCGAGATGCAAAGGGTATTTGCCGAAGCTGCCGTCCCCGGCCTCAACTACTCCTGGTTCGGCACCGCCCGCGAGGAGGTGGCGGCCGGGGGGTTGGCTGTGGTCATCTTCGGCTTTGGCCTGGTGATCGTCTTTTTGGTGCTCTCAGCCCAGTACGAAAGCTACGTCGACCCGCTCATCATCATGCTCACCGTGCCGCTGGCCCTGTTGGGAGCGCTGTCCTTCGTGTTCGCCCGGGGCCTGATCAACGACGTCTACTGCCAGATTGCCCTGGTGATGCTCATCGGCCTGGCCGCCAAAAACGCCATCTTGATCGTCGAATTTGCCAACCAGCAGCTGCTCAAAGGCAAAAGCATCGTCGAGGCGGCCGTGGAATCGGCCCGGGAGCGCCTGCGGCCGATATTGATGACCGCGCTGGCGGCGCTGGCCGGTTTTTGGCCGCTGGTGGTGGCGGCCGGGGCCGGGGCCAACTCGCGCGTCTCGCTGGGGACTACCGTGTTCGGCGGCCTGCTGGTGGCGACATTTTTGAGTTTGCTGCTGGTGCCGGTGCTGTACGTGGTGATCAAGAGTCTGGAGGAACGGTTCTTTAAGGGCAAACCGCCCGAGCCGCCCGCCGCCCCGCCTATCCCGGCGGAAGCCGCCCGACAGGTGGCGGCGGAGGAGTGATCCGGATGGTTGCGTAAGTTTGCGCCCGTTCCCCGCCCGCCCATGGAGAAGGACAATAAAACCAGCGGTCCCCTGCTGGGCAAGACACCCCCCGGAGGTGCTTACCGATGAATGTGAAACTGATCGTCTTCTCGGCTGTGATTACAGCGATCGTCGGTGCGGTGCTCGGGCTCGGCGTCGCCCACCTGCGCCCGACACCTTACACTGCGGATCTCTACCAGAACCTCCCCCAAAAGTACGCACTGGTCGGTGCGGTGGCCGGCCTGCTGATTGGCGCCGGCCAGGAGTGCCTGCGGCAGATGCAGCAGCAGAGCCAGCGACCCTAACGCTCCAGTCCTCCGCCGGGGCGCCATATCCGCCCCGGGTTGTGCTCCGCGTCGATCTCCACCACCAGATCGCAGCGGCCGGAGGCTATCAGCGGCTCGACAAATGTTGCCCACGGCAGGGCGTGCTGGAAATATTCGACAAATCGAGCAATCTCCGCAGCGCTCATACCGCCCTGACCGCGCCCGATGCGCTCCCGCTCAGCGGTCCACCGCCATTGCCTGCTCCAGTCCAAGTCCCCGGGCTTCAGCACCAGCAGCTGGTCAAGAAACTCCCAGAGCGCTTCGTAGGCTGCCAATTCCCGATTGGATTGCCCAGCCAAGTCCTCTTCGGATAACTCTCGCAGCACCGGTCGCACCCCCACGCACCAGCCTTCGAAGATCACCGCGTCGGGCCGAGCGGTCAAGACCTGCCATCCGACCGGCAGCCCATCCACCGCAACGGACCAGACACCTTCCGCCATTTGCAGCCGCGCCTCGCCCTCCTCGCGGGACCACACAGCCCACCCGTCCGCCGGCACACCGTCTAGAAAATCCAGAGGCACGGGGCTTCCCATGTTCTCAGGAAGCGGTAGGTCAAGACCCTGTACCCGGCAGCGCTCCAGAAAAAAGTGGCCCGCTCGCACCGGTCCAGTCAGAGTGATTTCTGGGCGCAACTCCACCCAGGCATGGCGGTCTCCCTCGCCGCCCCCGGCGGCTTTGTCGAAGCGGGGCAGCCAAAAAGGCGCCTGCCCGCTTCGGAGGGCTTCCAATGTCCGCACCCCAAGCGCCACATCGTGGGTGCCGGGTGGGCCGCGCCAACGCAAGGCGGGCCGCTCGGTGCGCAACCGGCGCCGCTCGGAGGCCGTGAGATACAGATCGTCGATCGACAGGTCCACCGCCCGCTGCCCCAGATGGGCGAGCAAGACCGTGAGCGCCCCCGCGAGGGTGGATTTGCCGCTGCCTTGGGGACCAAGAATCCCCTGGCAAAACAACGTGCCGCTTCGACAGCGCCGATCGATATCGAGAGCCAGCGGCACCCACAACCGCCAGGCCGCCTCCAAGGCCGAGGGCGGTGCGTTCAACCGCGGCCAGCCGGCCGTCAAAAGCTCCACCCGGCTTTCGATTGGCGTTGTCTCGGCCTCCCAACAATCGGAGCGCGTCGCTTCGCCGAGCACTCCCCACACCTCTGGCCCTAGATCCCGGCCGCCAATCGCTGTCTGCAAGCATTCTTGCAAACGCGGGTCCATGAGAATCTCCTTATCCTAGGCATTTTTTACTAGACTCCGTCCGACCCAACGGAGTAAAGTAAAGAAAGGTGAAGAATGTGCGGAATGCCTTCAAAGAAGTTGTTTACGGGGCTTCTGGGCACATACAATTTCCCCCTTGGCGAGAAGGACGGTTGCGCGACGTATGGAAAGCCTTGTGCAGTTCGGTTGGCTGATCCCACTTTATTGTTTGGCGGGCGCCCTGTTTTCCCTACCCTGGGCGCTTACCCAGTCGAAAGGCCAGCGAATTGCCGCTTTCGGCGGACTGTTCTTCACCGGGTTGGCGCTGCTGCACGCGAGCTTGATGTTGCCCGAGGTCCTAGCTGGAGCGGGCGGCACCTTTCGCTTTCCATGGATCGATTCTGGAACGCTGAATATCGCGGTGAGCGGCCTGATCAACCCGCTCACCGCCGGCACACTGGTGCTGGTGGCGGGGGTGAGCCTACTGGTGCAACTGTACTCGCTGGGCTACATGGACCACGAGCCGCGGCTGGCCCGCTACTACGGCCTGCTGAGCTTTTTTACCATGGCCATGCTCGGGCTGGTGCTCTCCGACAACTTGCTCGCCATGTACGGCTTCTGGGAGTTGATGGGCCTGTCGAGCTATCTGCTGGTCGGCTTCTGGTGGTCAAAGCCCGCCGCCGCCGCCGCCGCCAAAAAAGCCTTTCTCACCACCCGCGTCGGCGACTTTTTGCTGCTGATTGGCATTCTGCTGCTCTACGTTAACGCCGGAACGCTTGAAATTACAGCCCTGGGCGAATGGGCGGAAACAGCCACGATCGCCGCTCCCCTCGCCACACTGATCGTGCTGTTGCTGTTCGCGGGTCCGGTGGGCAAGTCGGCCCAGTTCCCGCTGCACGTCTGGTTGCCGGACGCGATGGAAGGTCCGACCCCGGCTTCGGCCCTCATCCACGCCGCCACGATGGTCGCCGCCGGGGTGTTCATGGTGGCGCGCCTCGAGCCGATCTTTGCCCTCTCGAGCACGGCCCTCATGGTCGTCGCCTACACCGGCGCCATCACCGCCCTGGGTTCGGCCCTGATTGCCACAGCCCAAAACGATATCAAGCGGGTACTCGCCTACTCGACCATCTCCCAGTTGGGCTATATGTTCATGGCTCTGGGCGTGGGCAACACCGAGGCGGCGATGTTCCACCTGTTCACCCACGCTTTTTTCAAGGCGATGCTGTTTCTCGGGGCCGGTTCGGTCATCCACGGCGCCCACACCCAGGACATGCGCGAGATGGGCGGCCTGGTGGGCAAAATGCCGGTGACGGCCTTTACCTACGGTATCGGTGTGCTGGCGCTTGCGGGTGTCTTTCCTTTTGCCGGTTTCTGGTCGAAGGACGCCGTCCTGCACGCCCTCGAAAAGGCTGAACTCTATCCGGTCTTTGCGATGGGGCTGTTGACCGCCGGTCTAACCGCTTTCTACATGGCCCGCCAGTACATCCTGGTCTTTTTGGGCAAGCCTTCTGAAAAATCGAGCCGCGCCCACGAGTCGACCTGGACGATGTCGCTGCCGCTGGTGATTTTGGCGGTGCCCTCGGCGGCGGCGGGCGGGCTGGGCAACGCGTGGTTCCTCAAAGAAGAACTCGACACGACGCTGCTGGTGCTCTCCTCGGGGGTGGTTGCCGTCGGCTTTGCGGTCGCCGTTGCCGTCTACGTCCTCAATCTGGTGCCCAAGCCCGTGGTGCAGGCGCTCGTCCCCCTGCGCACCGCCCTCAAAAACCGGCTCTATATCGATGACTTTTACAGCCGCACCTTCGGCAACGGCTTGGCGGGCGTCGCCGTGGTTGTCGCCTGGCTCGACCGCAACGTGGTCGACGGCATCGTCAACCTGGTGAGTGCCGCGACGCTCTTGAGCGGCGAGAGCCTGAAGTATCTGGAGACCGGCAAGGCGCAGGTCTATTTGCTGGTGATCTTCGCCTCGGTGATTGCTCTGGGCGTGATGGTCGGGATGCGCTGAGGGCGGGGGCCAGTGCGCGGCCGGCAGCATCGATTTGCGCCACGATGGTCGTGCAGGTGTCGTCGATGCAGCTCGTTTTGCGGTGTGATCTCGAATCCGAGTGAAGCGACACAGTCTGAGGACTCAGCAGTCGAGCCATACGGGCTGCCAGGGCCACGGCAGATACCGGCGACCTTCGGATCAGTCGATGAGCTTTTCAAGAGCCTGCTGCAGATCCCCAGTCAGACGCTGAACGGACTGCCGGGCGGCCGAGCGGCTGGTGTGGTAGGCGGACCACCGCTCTGTAACTGAGATGGGCTCTCCGATAGCGATCCGAGCCTGCCGCCAGCCCAGGCGTGGCCTGCGCGGGTTTTTCTCCCCTTTGATGCGCGAAACCAGATCAAAAAGAATCAGCGTCGTTTCGGCAAATCGTTCAGCGGTCGGCCGGTTGCGCACATAGTTGCCGGTGACGGCCACGAAGCTCTCGACTAGACGCATATGCTTGACCGGGAGGATGGCCGCTTGTGCCACCCAATCCGCCAGGCCCTGCTCCAGTCGGGCAAGCTTGCCCAGCTCCGGCAGATCCTCGCGGTAGGTATCTATCCAGCCCGCTTCCTCCAGCCTGCGGCACCGCTCGGCGATCCCGCCGGTGGAGGAGATGCCGAAGTGCCGTTCGGCGGTGCGCAGAGCTACGTCGAGCAGGGCCTGCAGGCGCAATGCCAGTGGATTGCCCGTAAAGTCTGCAATCTTCGGGCTCAACTCTTCCAGTGGGCGATGGTTGAGGCGGCTATAAAACTGTTCCATCGTGTCGAGCAATCGTTCAGCAAGACGCAATAGCCGTGCGTAGAGCGCTTCTTCAAAGCCATCCCGGGCGTGCGGATCAAAAGGTGGAGCAGGCGGCAGGCCGCAGTCGGCTTCCAAGCGGCCCATCAGGCGGTCCAACTGTGCCCAGGGCGGCTTAGGATAACGGTACTGAACGCCAATCGGCACAATTAGCACTTCCTGGGAGCGATGGGCTCTGCGCAAATCGTCTACGCACCAGAAACCCAACTGGGCGACCCCAGGCTCCAGGGGACTAACAATTTCGCTGTGGCCGTTGGTGGCTCCTTCCGGGGCGATAGTAATCGGCATGCTGCCGTTTGCAAAAAGTTCGCGGGCAGCGCGAATAGCGGTCCAATCGAGCGCCCGGCCGCGGTGGATGGGCATTCCCCCCAACCGCGAAAAAAGCCACTCCAGCCAGTTGCCGGCCCACAGCGGCATCCCCCGGTCGTACAGAAAGTGCGTGTGCAGGGGAAGTTTGAGGGCGATTTTCTGCCGGCGGGCCACCCCGGGCAGAATGCGAGAAAACAGATACATCAAAGACATCGGATCATCCACTTCGGGATGGCGAAATGCCATCAAAAAGCGGATTTCGCCCGCCTGAAACCGCTGATAAAGCTTGACCAACCCTTCGGCATTTACCGCCTCAACCCGGGCAATGCCCGCCGGTAGCCAGGGCCGCGTGCGAACGCGCAGCAGGAACGGCAGCACCCAGTGCGAGGCCCGCACCACCCCCAGGCTAAGACGTTGGGGGACAAATTCGAGGCGTGGTCGGACGTAACGCATGGCGGCACCGAGCCCAAGAACGGGTTGAACCCAGTCTAGGTCAGCGCACCGGTGAGTCCGGCCTTAGTGAACATCGACACGATTCGGCGGAGCACTACCGGATGGGTGCGGAGGATCCTTTTCTCATCTGCTCAAATCGTGCTTTTCTAAATGTTTGCCATAAACCTCCTGGATAATAGGTCCAGACTGGCGGATTTACGGTGTTGTTCGAAACGAGGGTGATCTCGGCGGGAACGGCGTTGGCCATAGCGGCGGCATTGCGCTTTGGTTTTTCTGCTATAGGTATATGCGGCTTGACTCAAGACGAAGGGACAGCTTCGTCATACCAGACACGGCACAGGCAGGACCTTCGCTCACCCCACGATCGGCTCGGCTGCAGGTGGGGGCGTCGCTCCCCTAAACTGAAGAAAAGATTGCGCTTTTGTTAGGAAACCACCCGTGACCCAGACCCCCGTCGACTACAAGCAGACCGTCCGTACTCCCAAGACGGATTTTCCGATGCGGGCGAACGCCTCGACCCGCGAGGTCGAGATTCAGCGGTTCTGGGAGGAACAGGGCATCTACGGGCGTCTTGCCCAAGACAATCCCGGCGAAGTATTTATCCTGCACGACGGGCCGCCCTACGCCAACGGCGATCTGCACATCGGCCACGCCCTCAACAAGATCCTCAAGGACATTATCAACCGCTACCAGCTGCTGCAAGGGCGGCGGGTGCGCTACGTACCCGGCTGGGACTGCCACGGGCTGCCGATTGAATTAAAAGTGCTGCAGGATCTCCCCCAGGCGGAGCGCTCGCAATTGACGCCCCTCGATGTGCGCACGCGGGCGCGCGATTTCGCCCAGCGCACCGTCCAGTCGCAGTGCGCGAGCTTCAGACGCTACGGCGTCTGGGGCGATTGGGATCATCCGTATCTCACCTTGCAGCCGGAGTACGAAGCGGCCCAACTCGGGGTCTTCGGCAGAATGGCCCTCAAAGGTTATATCTACCGGGGCCTCAAGCCCGTCCACTGGAGCCCCAGTTCCCAGACCGCTCTTGCGGAAGCGGAACTGGAGTACCCGACCAAGGACGACGGCAGCCCCGCCCACACCTCCCGCTCGGTCTACGTCAAGTTCCCGCTTATCTCCATCGCGGCACCCGAGACCGCCACGGTGATGGCCGCCGAACTGCTGCCGCGCCTGAGCACTTTTCACGACCGCGAAGAAGAACTGATCGACGCGCTGTTGGGTGAGCGCGACGACCTTCCCGAGATCGCCGTAGCCATCTGGACCACAACTCCCTGGACGCTGCCGGGCAACCTGGCGGTGGCGCTTAACGGCGAGCTCGACTATGCGCTGGCGGCAAGCGACGAGCACGGCCTGCTCATCGTCGCAGCTGAACTGGCGGCGCGGCTGGCAGGGACGCTCGCCACCCGCTTTGAGACGATTGCCACCTTCAAAGGCCGCGAACTGGAGGGCAGCCTCCTGGCTCACCCGCTCTTCCGCCGCACCAGCCCCATCGTGCTGGGTGATCACGTCACCACCGAATCGGGCACAGGGGCGGTACACACCGCCCCCGGCCACGGCAGCGAGGATTTTGAGCTGGCCCAGCGCTACAACCTCGGGGTGCTCTCGCCGGTGGACGATTACGGCCGCTTCACCCGCGAGGCGGATAGCGACCGGCGCGAGAGCCTGCCGGTGTTCGCGGGCAAAGCGGTGCTTAGCGACGGCAACCAGGCGGTCATCGAAGCGCTCACAGCGGCGGGAGCGCTGCTCAAAGAAGAAGCCTACGTCCACAAATATCCCTACGACTGGCGCACCAAAAAACCGACCATCTTCCGCGCCACCACCCAGTGGTTCGCCTCGGTCTCCGATTTTCGCCCCCAGGCACTGAGCGCCATTGCCCAGACCGAATGGATCCCCGCCAGCGGTGAGAACCGGATCACCGCTATGGTGGCCGGGCGCAACGACTGGTGCATCTCCCGCCAGCGCGCCTGGGGTTTGCCGATTCCGGCCTTCTACTGCGAAAACTGCGCCAACGTGCTACTCACCCAGGAATCGGTCGAAGCGGTGCAGGCGGCCGTGCGCGTCCACGGTTCGGATATTTGGTGGCAAAAAGAAGCAAGCGAGCTGCTCCCCCCGGGGATCGCCTGCGCCCACTGCGGCAGCACCACCTTTCGCAAAGAAAAAGACATCATGGACGTCTGGTTCGACTCAGGTTCTTCGTGGGCCGGGGTGCTCGGCCGGCGTCCCGAGTTGCACTATCCGGCTGATGTCTACCTCGAAGGATCCGACCAGCACCGCGGCTGGTTCCAGTCGAGCCTGCTCACCTGTGTGGCCACCGAGGGCACCGCTCCTTACAAAACCGTGATCACCCACGGCTTTACTCTGGATGAGCACGGCCGCAAGATGTCCAAGTCCCTGGGCAACGTCGTGGACCCAAAACTGGTGATCGAAGGCGGAGTGAACCAGAAGCAGCACCCCGCCTACGGGGCGGACGTGCTGAGGCTCTGGGTCGCCTCGGTCGATTACACCAGCGACCAGTTGCTCGGCCCCAGCGTACTTGCCCAGACCGCCGAGGTCTACCGCAAAATCCGCAACACGGCGCGCTACTTGTTGGGCAGCCTCAACGACTTCGTACCGGAGCGCGACCTGGTGGCCTTCGATTCGTTGGGTGAAGTCGATCAATACCTGCTGCATCGCCTGAGTGTCGTGCATCTCGAAGTCACCCAGGCTTTTGAAAGTTACCAGTTCTCCCGATTCTTCCAGACCATCCAGAACTTTTGTGTGGCGGATCTGTCGAATTTTTATCTGGATATTTCCAAAGACCGCCTCTATATCAGCGCCGAAGCTTCCCTGCGCCGCCGCAGCTGCCAGACGGTGCTCTACCATGTGCTCGAGAGCCTCGCCCGGTTGATTGCCCCGGTGCTGCCGCACCTGGCGGAGGATATCTGGCAGTATCTGCCCTACCCCAAAAGTCACGCTTCGGTGTTCGAAGCGGGCTGGCCAATCGATAACTCCCAGTGGTTCCAACCGCTCACAGTCGATCGCTGGCCAGGGCTGATTGCCCTGCGCGACCGGGTGAACGTCGCCCTCGAAGCCGCCCGGGGCGCCAAGCACATCGGCTCCTCGCTGGAGGCGAAGATTCAACTCTACGTCGAAAACCCGATCCTGGCGGACGAACTGGCCCGTCAGAGGGACGAGTTGCGCTATCTGTTTATCGTCTCGCAGGTGGAATTGCTGGACGAGCCCCCGGCCGAGGTGCCCGTCGAGGAAGGGGTGGCGGCGGTGGTCCTGGCGGCGGACGGCCGCAAGTGCGAGCGCTGCTGGAACTACTCGGTCCACGTCGACGCGGATGCCGAGCACCCGACGCTGTGCGAGCGGTGCGTCCTGGCTCTGGACGGAGCGTTCTGACTGTGTCCGCTGCCGCCAGGGGCCGGGTCTTCGCAGTCCTGGTCAACTGGTGCAACGACGGCGATACCCTGCGGGCGGTCGATTCACTGATGGCCCAGCACTTGCTGCCGGAGGTGATCGTCGTGGACAACGCCTCGCCGGGCGGCTCGGAAGAGCGGCTGCGCGCGGCGCTCGCCGGACGTGCCACCGTGCTGCAAAGCGGAGCGAACCTGGGCTGGGCGGGCGGCTGCAACGTCGGGATCCGTCAGGCACTTGAGCGGGAGGCCAGGTACGTGTGGCTATTTAACAACGACGCCACCGCTCATCCGGCCGCCCTGGCCGCCCTGGTGGATGCCGCCGAGAGCCATCCGGACGCGGCCGCCTGCGGGTCGCTGATTTACGAACAAGATCGCCCGGAAGTGGTCTGGTTTGCCGGCGGGGCGGTCTCGCTCTGGCGGGGGGTCACATGGCATATCGGTCGCGGCCGGACCGATCGCGGCCAGTTTGGCGGCCCGCCCCGGCCGGTGGCGTTTTTAACCGGCTGCAGTCTGCTGGTGCGCCGCGCCGCCTTCGAGCAGGTTGGGCTGCTTCCTGAAAGGTATTTTCTATACTTTGAGGATGTCGATTGGTGCCTGCAGGCCCGCCGCCGGGGCTACCGGCTATTGTTCGTCCCCGAGGCGCGCGTCTGGCACCGCGAGGGTTCTTCAGCGCGCGGTGCCGACGGCCTCTCACCCACCCACGCCTACTACGACGCTCGCAACAATCTTTACTTCATCGACCGCTGGTGCAGCCCACTGCAGCGCATCACCGCCCGCGCCAACTTCGCAGTGCGCGTCGTCGGTAAGGTCAGCTTGTGGTCCTTGTTGCGCCGTCGGGAACAGGTGCTCGTCGCGTCGCTTCTAGCTGGAGTGCGCGATTACTATCGACAAGATAGCAGCTGGTCTTAGGTGATTAGACAGTTCAGACTATCAACAGTGACCACGGTTTAATCCTTTACCAGTACATCAAGTGAGGTATGACCGAACCTTTTCAGCCTGCACTTCCAGGTTTTCCGCTTCTATGGGGTGCCCCATTGTGTGAAGCAGCTGGGCATAGCCATCTAAGACATCGGCAACTTTTGGGTGATCAGAGCCAAAAGTATTTTCTCGAATGCTCAACGCGCGCTGGTAGAGTGGCTCAGCTTCGCCAAGCCGGCCTTGTCGTCTGTATAGTGAGGCCAAACCGAGCACGCATGTCGCCACATCGGGATGCTCCGGACCGCTCAATCTTTCTCGTACTCCCAACGCGCGCACAAACAAGGGCTCGGCTTTGGCGTAACGGTTTTGGGAGACAAACAGCCATCCCAGGCCGTCGAGTGTTCTCGCCAGATCGCTCTGTTCCGATTGCGGTAGCTCGTTTTGGATTGCCAAGGCCTGTTCGTACCACTGCTGGGCTTTGCGGTACCTCCGCCAGGCTTTATTGAGTTCGGCCAGGTCATATAGGCTCAATGCCGCTTGGGACGATTCCTCCCCCGAATTTTTCTTGCGAATTTCCAGCGCCCGTAACAGCAATTTTTCAGCTTTGTCGAACTGGCGCTGTTCCTTGTAGAGCCTGGCCAGCCCGTTGATGCTGGCCAAAGCAGGTTTGCCGGTCTCCATTGCGGCTTCAAAAATTTTTAGCGCTCGACAGAAAAGCGGCTCCGCTTCGTTGTGTCGGCCTTCAATCTGATAGAGACCCGCCAAGTAGTTGATACTGGAAGCCACCCGTGGGTGATTCACTCCAAGTACCTTCTCTCGCACGCTCAACATGAGTTTGTAAAAAGATTCTGCCTCTGCATAACGGCCGCGTTCGCGCAAATAGTAGCCAGCTTTATTTAAAAGGTTGGCGGCCACTTCAAACTCTAAGCTCCACTCTTCCACCAGCTTTTTCACAGCCTGGGCTTGGGGCAACAGTCGTTCGCATACTGGCCAATTGTCTGGTCGTACGAAGGGAAAGACTCTTTCCACTGCCCGAGTTGCCCGCTCTGCCCACAAGCGGAGTTCATCGTTGCTCATGCCGTCTTTGAGTATGTCCTGGACCAAGCGGTGCACACCCAACACGCGGTGGCGGATGTCCATGTGCAGTAGCGAGAAACAGGAGGCTGCCTCCACGGCTCGCTCGAAAATCTCCTCATCGGCAACATCTCTGAGGGTATCCCCCCACTCCTGAGCTGCTCCGGTAAAGATCTCTCTGGCGATTGCATCGGGAGCAAGAAAAGCACAGGCACGGAGCAGTTCCGAGGCCGTTGGACTGCTGCGCTGTATCTCCATAAAGGCCAAATCGAACGCCACCGTCACCGAAGCGTGTCCTATGGCGAACTTTCTAGAAATTGCGCGCAATCTGGCACCATCTTGCCGGTATCGACGCAGGTACTTTTGTAGACTAGCTCGGGTTTCCTCAATGTAAGCACCTGCCTGGTCCAAAGCCAGGGGCAATCCGCCCACTTCCCGGGAAACCTCTTCGGCAATGCAAAGCTCTTCCGGCCGGACATCCTCCAGGGTGGCCTGAGCCTCAATGATCTTTGCCCGTCGCAATAGTAATAAAGCACCGTTTTCAGTTTCCAGTGCCGGTACTTCGACGCGACGTAGGAGTCCTGTGGTGGTCGCCCGGGTGGTCAGAAGCACACGGCCGCTAGGGTTGTTGGGCAACTGGGGTAGAACCATCTCTAGATCGTCTACATTGTCTACTACCAGCAACCAACTGCCCTCACGGGTCAAGCGTCTTTTGACCGCCGCCAGCACTTCGGCCTGATTTCCTTCATCTCGCAGCGGAAGCTCCAGCAGCAAGGCCAGATCGACAAAGCCGGCAACCAGTTCTGAAATGGTCTGCGCTCGCAGCCAAAATACCGCCCGGTAGTGTTCCCGGTATCGGTGGACGTATTCGGCGGCAATTTGGGTCTTGCCGACTCCGGGCATCCCGCTTAGGGCTACCTTTGTGCCTTCACGAAGGAGTTTATTCAGCTGTATAAGCAATTGCTCGCGTCCAGTAAAACAAGGATTTCGGTCGAGCGGCACATTCCACAATCCTAAAAAGTCAGCACCATGGTGCCGAACGGAGGCTGTCTGGGGCTGAGATGTTCCTCTAAAGTAAAAGTTACTATTTGTGATTGTGACCACATTTGAGTCAACAAGATCCCTGCCGACTGCCATACTCGCTGCACCGGATGCAAGGGCGCTGCTTTCGCGCAGAGTGCTTGTTGGATCCGAGGGTGACTGCTGCTTTACCGCATGGAGCAGTACCCGGCGGTGGTCTTCCTTGGGTAAACCCACAAGATCAACACAGATGAACGCGTCAATCACTCCTGTGGGTTGGCAAGCTTCCACCCGGATGGTCAACATCGCTCCATCCGCTGCCATTGGGTTGCACAAAAATGTATTTTCCCACCCCGGGTGCGAGTATTCGTTCAGCAGGTAAGCTTTCGATAGCACAACGATAGTGCGGCGCGATTCGGACACCGTTTTGCTCAGCCACGACCCGGAGTCACCGTACGGCTGGGGGTATTCTTCCTGCAGTTCAACCGTGTATCCGGCTTCCTGCAAAACACGCGCAATCCACTCCGATAACTCCTGTTCGGCTGGGTTGCAGCTGATGAAAAAGTCCTTCATGGGCGTCCCCCTGTTAGGTCGAGCATTCTGCACACATAATCATCTATCCTCGCCACAAAAAAATTATGTCGCAAGGTGGCGAATTTCCCATGTCCTTCTTAAGATTGAAGCAGACCTTTCGTCTTGCGAGCTTTTCCATGGATCCCACCGCCTTGGCCGCCCTGTCGAGAGAAGTGACAGTATTTTTATCTCCTTTTTTGCCTCATCTGTTGGCCCTTACCAAGGATGCCGCGAAGCAGGCCGCCGAAGCGGCGGGCAAAGCACTGGGTGCCGATGCCTGGAATCAAGCGAAAACGCTGTGGAGCAGGCTCTGGCCAAAGATGGAAGCTAAGGCCGTTGCTGTAGAAGCCACGCAGGATGTTCTAGCTGCGCCGAACGACCAGGACGCTCAAGCCGCTTTGCGCCAGCAAATCAAAAAGCTGTTGAACGAGAATCCGGAACTTGCTGATGAAATCGGCTGGTTGTGGGGACAGGGTCAGAGGAGCCGGACTGTAACTGCCAGTGGAGAGCGCTCCGTGGCCATCGGCGGCAATGTCAGCGGTAGCAACATCGTCACAGGTAACAACAATACTGTCGGCAGCCACTAGAACCATGACCAAGCGGGCGCTCGACTCGAAATTGTCGATGGTCTGCCGCTCGTCCACACCCAGGTCGATGAAGACTTGGTAACTACCCTGCGCAAACTGCGCGAAGGGTGAGACTCCTTATCGACACGAATATCCTCATCGCCGGGACTGTACCCAGCCATCCGGCGCATGGGCGGTGCCTACCTGTCATGCAGGGCATCATTTCGAGAGGCAATGAAGGATACCTCTGCCTCCAATCGCTTAGCGAGTATTTCCGGTTCATGACCGGCGTCGCGCGGCCGCAACTGAGTCCCAAAAACGCAGAGCGTGCAATCAAGCAACTGCTGACTAATTTCAAGGCCATAGGTCTCGATGGGACGGATCACCTGGCAATGTTCACCCGCATGGGCGCGTTGGGTCTGCATGGCGCCGTCGTGTATGACGGACGTTGCGGCCCTGGTGCAAGCGCCGTAAGTAGTGCCGGTGTCGGCTGTCGCCCCTGGCCCTTCACCGAGAAAGCGCTTTTTCATGGAGGGTCGCACCAAAAATTACTATCGACCATGGCCGCAGGAACGTCGAGCGCAAACGGCTGCGCTCCAACACCGCTGCGGGCGGTGCTGTCAGCCTGTGGGGGCTTACAGATTCGCCATCCCCCCCCTAAAAAACCGGGTGTCCTATTGCCGGGGCACAGAACCGGGCGGTGCGCTCAGGCTGCACATCCGCAGCAGGTGGCAGGCGTCTCTTGAGGTGGAAGCATGTCCAGTAATTCCCAAGATCAAGGCGGTACCGGCGGCACCCCGCCGCAACCGGACGATAAACAGCATCCCGACATCGGTTTGGGCATGCGGGACCGCTTCCCCCTCGGTCAACAGGGGGAAGAAACGGCGGTGTTCGGTCGGCGCGGACTGGGGGGACCGGCCCGGGTGTTCGACGGCCGCAACAAGTACGAAGAAGTCGACGCAAAGCTGCAGGGCGACAGGGAGCGTGAAGCGGCCCTCAAGCAGGAGAAACAGGAAGTTATCAACCGGGCGAGCGCCAACTTGAATCTGGCGAGCGTCGGTCTGTCCTTCGGCAACTACCTGGACGCCCGCAAAGCTGGAGACGGGGACGAGGCCGCCGGCCATCTGCTCAATTCGAGCGGCCGGGTGATGAATACCCTGGGCTATCGGGGGACCGACCTGCGCAACCCGGCGCTCAACATGAACCCCTGGACCGCCAAACCTTCCGAGGAGGTCAAATCGATCACCGGAACCGGCGGCGGCTCGCTTTTTATGGGGCTGGGCGACGGCTTTCGGGCCCACGACGCTTTCTCTGAAGGCAACTATGTCCGGGGAGCGGCCTACACAGGCTCCTCGGCGGCTTACACCACGCTGGGGGTCGGTAAATTAGCGGCACAAGGCGCCAAGAACAATGCCCCCGGCCTGGCCAACACGATCGCCAACGTTCTTGGCCGCACCGGAGATGTGGCCAAGAATGCCGCCCACGTCGAAGGGCTCGGCTACGGGGTGGGCAGTTTGGCCAACATCGGCGTGGGCATCAGCGAACTGACCGACGGCCAGTGGAACGGCAAAGACGTCGAAGCGGGCCTGCGCATCGCCGACGGCATCGGCAGCGGCATCAAAGCCGGCGCCCAGTTCATCCAGGCGGGCATCGTGCCCGCCTGGGCGACTTCGGGCATTGCCAAAGTCGGCCAGGTAGCTTCCAAATTGCCCCTGTCCGGGGTGCTGGGGCAACTCGGGGCCGGGGCGGCGGCGGTGGCGGCCTCGCCGGTGGTGGGCACCGCTGCGGCGATCTACACCGGCGGCCAACTGCTGGTGGGCGATGCGATGGACGAGACGATCGGCGCGCTCTGGAACGGCGTGGTGGTCGGGGGCGGCGGTGCCGTCGTCGAGGGCGTCGGCGATGCGGTGGGTGCTGTGGACCTGAGCGACGGCCTGGGCTGGGACGACGGCCAGGCGGCCCTGGGGCAGCTGCAGGAGGTCGGCAGCGATCTGCAGACCGCCGGAGCGACGATGTGGGAGGACTTGAAGGTGGCGGGGGAGCACGCCGGCGAGAACTTCATGGGCCGCATGGAGTTTCTGCGCGATGCCGGGGACTTCGTCGCCGGCGGCCTCGATGAGACCGTCGCCGCCTTCGGGGTCAACAGCATCGCAGCAGGGCAGCAGTTGTGGACCAACGGCTCAGAAGCGCTCGACGCAGTACAGCAGGGAGATTGGGGCGGCGCCTGGCAGCAGGTGCAGGAGGGCCTCGGCGGCGCCTGGCAGGACTTTACCAATGGCAATACTTATCTGGCGGCGGCGGCGGATGTCCAGCAGGACAACCAGAACCTGCTCGACTTTGGCGCCCAGGCCATCGATACTGTCGGCCATTTTCTATCCGGCATCAACCCCTTCGCCGATCCGCCACCCGCCCCGGTCGATCCACCGCCGGTCGAACCGGTGCCCGTGCCGGAGCCTGTGGCCGTGGAGGACCCACCGCCGAGCACTGCGACCGACGACCCGGGCAGCGATCCAGCTACTGATCCGGCAAGTGATTCAACCACCAATCCGACAAGCGATCCAGCCACCGATCCGGCCGATGAGCCAACCGGTTTGATCGAGCCGCAGCCCAAACCCCTCCCGTCAGTTGAGCCGCAGCCCGAACCTGAACCCACGGACCGGATGGAGCTGGTGGTTCCTGCACCGCAACCCGCTCCCGCCCCGATTCCAGTTCCCCCGCCGGTGCCAGTTGCTCCGACGCCGGAGCAACTGGCCGACCCCGACACCAACCTGAGCGAACTGGTCGAAAGTGGTGCGATCACCGAGGCGGAGCGGGCGGAGGCGCTATTAGATGAAGCCCGCAATCGGTTGGAGGCGGAGGGGGAGTTTCGCGAAGGCACCCCACCCGATGCGCAGCAGCTGGGGGATGGTGTCGAGGACGCAAACGGTCTCCAAGATCCGCAACTGCCCGACGGTGAGCAGCCGGCAGATCCCGAAGGCCAGAGCCCGGAGTATTTCTTCGACGACAGTTGCACTCTGCCTACCGAAGCGCTCGAAAATACTGCAGCCGAAGCGTCGGCGGATCTGCTCGAAGCGCCTGTCCAGGATTTTGGCTTCAGCGAGGACCCGGAGGCTCTGCAGGACAGTTTCGAACCGGTAACAGACGATCCATCGGGCTGGTTTGAGCCACAGCCTGGGCAAACTGGCGAAGAGACCTTCCAGAGCGATCCTGAGGCACAACTGCTGGAGCAGCAGGCCGCAGAACAAGAAGCGCAACAGCAGGCGGAACTCGAAGCTCAGCAAGCAGCAGCAGCAGAAGAAGAAGAAGCCAGGTTGCAGGCGGAGGAAGAAGCGAGGCTTCAAGCCGAAGAAGAGGCGGCCCGACAGGCGGAGGAAGAAGCCCTCGCCGCCGAATCCGAAGAAGCGGCGTAGTACCCCGTCTATCTACCCCAGCACCAGACCGCTGCGGGGCGGCAGGCTCAATTCCAGATGCCCTTGGGCGGCTTCCACCTGGCCGGGACCAAAGAGCACTTTCTGCGGGTAGGTTTGCCCAGGCGCTTGGAGGGTGACGCGCGCCGGTTCGGTCCCGGCGTTGACGGCCACCAGCAGCACTTCTGCCTCCAGGCGGCGCTCGAAGACATAGCACTGGCCGGAGGCATAGACGCTTTTGTAGTTGCCGATGCGCAGCGCCCTGTGGCGGTGGCGCAGGGCGATCAAGTCGCGGTGCAGCGCGAGCAGTTCGCCGTTCCACTGCGATTCGGGGGGAAAGCCCTGGCGCGAATCGGGGTCGATGCCGCCGGGCAGGCCCACTTCGTCGCCGTAGTAGATGCTGGGCGCCCCGGGAAAGGTGAGCAACAGCAGTGTCGCCAGTTCCACACTCGCGCGGTCGCCCCCGGCGATGGTCAGTACCCTGGCCGTGTCGTGGCTATCGAGCAAGTTGAGTTGCGCCAGCTGGATCTCCCAGTCGTACAGCTCCAACAATTTGTCGATCGCCTCTTTGTATTCAACGGCGAACAGCGCCGGGTAGGGCCTGTAGGAACGGTCCTGCACGTACTGCACCTGGACGCGATCCCCAGCGGCAAAGGCGATGGTCGGGGCGGCAAACAGATAATTCATCACCCCGTCGAACTGGGTGCCGTCGAGCCACCGGCGGGCATCCTCCCAGATTTCGCCGACGATATAGGCTTCAGGATTGATTGCCTTGACGCGGTCGCGAAATTCCTGCCAGAAACCGTCCGCCTCTACGCAACCGGGCACATCGAGGCGCCAGCCGTCGATGCCCGCTTTGATCCAGTACTCGGCAATCTCCATGATGTACTCGCGCACCACCGGATTGGCATGGTTGAACTGGGGCAGGGCGCGGTTGTTTTCCCAGCAGGCATAGTTGGCGGGCTGCTCGACGTTGTAGGGAGAGAGGGGCCAGCCTTCGATCTTGAACCAGTCGAGCCACGGGGAGAGTTGGCCATTTTCAAGAATGTCGTGGAAGAAGAAAAAACCGCGGCTCGCGTGGTTAAATACACCGTCGAGCACCACTTTGATGTCGCGGGCGTGGGCGGCATCGAGCAATGCCTTGAACGCTTCGTTTCCTCCCAGCAGCGGATCGACTCTGTAGTAGTCGTGGGTGTGGTAGCGGTGGTTGCTCGCCGATTGAAATATCGGAGTGAAATAGATGGCGTTGATGCCCAAATCCGACAGGTAATCGAGTCTTTCGATTACCCCCCACAGATCGCCGCCTTTATAGCCGTAGAGGGTCGGGGCGGCCGCCCAATCTTCGAAGGAGACCGCCTGCAACAGCTTTTGTTTTAACTGCTGGGTGCGGGAGAAGCGGTCCGGAAAAATCTGATAGAAGATAGCGTGCTTTACCCAGTTCGGTGTATGAATCTGCATGGGTGTGTTTCCTTGAAATCTCGCTTGACTCTCAGGGTTGGACAGACTTGCAAGCACCTTGGACCCCTTGCGATGAATCGCAAGCCGGTTTTCCTCACCAGCCGCGGCCGCTTTTGCGCACCTGAAGATTGCGGCCTGAGTGCCAGCTTGCACGGCCACACCGATCAAGGATACGTCCGGGTGTTTTGTGTCAAAACTCTCGATCGGGAGTTGTTGCTCACCCCGGGGTTCCTGCAAGCCCGATCCTGTCCCCGCTAGCAGGCCAACAGTGGTAGGCTGCGATCGGTTCACGCCTTCGGCGATCCGGGCCGCCTTGCCGTCCTTTGTCCGGACCACCTCTATGGAGCTTGAGGCTCGATGCAAAGCTTGACACTCTCTACCCAACTGATTCAGCAGGTCGTCAATCTCGCCAGACGGGCGGGAGAAGCGATTATGGAAATTTATAACCAGGCGGATGTCGGTACAGTCTATAAGGAGGACAATTCGCCCCTGACCCAGGCGGATCTGGTGTCCCACCGTCTGATTGTCGGCGAGCTGACCAAACTGACCCCCGATCTGCCCGTGCTCTCCGAGGAATCCCGCTCGAAGCCCTACGAGGAGCGCCGGACCTGGTCGCGCTTCTGGCTGGTCGACCCGATCGACGGCACCAAAGAATTCATCAAGCGCAACGGCGAATTCACCGTCAACATCGCCCTGATCGAGGACGGCGAGCCGGTGGCGGGGGTGGTGCACGCGCCGGCCGTCCAGACGACCTACTGGTCGGCCCGCGGCCTGGGCGCCTTCAAGCAAACCGCCGCAGCCGCGGCCCAGCCCATCCGGGCGGCTGTACCCGCGAGCGCCCCGATGCTGGTGGTCGCCAGCCGTTCCCACAGTGGTGCTGAGACCGAGGCATTTCTTGCCAAACTGCGCGAACTGGGCGATATCGACGTCATCTCCATCGGCAGTTCCCTGAAACTCTGCCTGGTGGCCGAAGGGGCCGCGCACCTCTATCCGCGCTACGGCCCGACGATGGAATGGGACACCGCCGCTGCCCACAGCGTCGTGGTCGAGGCCGGCGGCACCGTCACCAACCTCAAAGGTGAAACGCTCCAGTACAACAAAGCCGACCTGCTCAATCCGTATTTTGCCGTGCTGGGCGATCTGCCCCCTGAACTGAGAGCCCAGATCGTAGAACGGCTCTGAGTGTATCTGCAGTCGCTGCAAGCGCGGGGTGCCAGAAGGCACCCCGCGCTTTTTTGCGGTCTGAATGGGCCTGATCCAGCTTTTTGAGTGATGGTTGGGCAAGCCTTAATCAATCTAATAGACCTCTTGCGCGAATGCCAAGATAAACAGCTCAAACCATTGGAAACTCGTTTCGTGATCCAGTTCATGCAAGAGGTCTAATGTTGCAAGCTGGCTCGTTGAACCAGGAACCCCGCGCTGTAATCTCTGATTCAGCGTCGGGAGGATGTCAGAGGTCATGCTCTACTCGATTTTGATCCAGAAGTGTTGAATGTCAGGAATTGATCCTACAAAAACAGCCCGAAGTAGTGTAAACTTCGGACTGTGTTCAATTCCTTTTAATTGCCCCGATGCTACTCGATTTTCCGCAACTTGTCAAA
>JAHHGR010000036.1 GCA_019359725.1 Aphanocapsa lilacina HA4352-LM1
GGAGTTTCTGCAACAGGTCGCTGCCATTCAGGCTGCGCTGTCGCCCGAACGGCATCAACCTGTACGATGATGAAAACCCAGGCCGAAAACTCACTTTCTCAGTGGCTCATTGTTCAGGGGCAGGTCATTCCGACTGTCGGCGCAAAACCATGGGTTCGCTTCCCTTTCAAGAGCCCACGGGGAGCCACCGAGAGAACTGCCCGGAGGTTGATGGTTATCCGTTTTTGTTCCTAAGCGATTAGACGCTAGCTGCATAGCCGGTTATGCATCAACCTATAAATGAGAGAAGTCCCCAGGCGGTTGCGGTTTCCCCAGTTTATTCCCTTCCACGTTTGTGAGTCACGCGTCATGGACAAAGATTTGTGTTTGTGGTTTCACCACGGTTCAGCTGCACCGAGATGGATTGGATATTTCCTTGGAGGAAAGTGCCTCCTGCCCGGAATTTAAGGCAGGAGCGCAGTGCCGTTTCCAGGTACTGCAAGCTGCCCTGTGATTTTCGAGCGACTGTAAGGTTTGCAGGTTGAGACTTGACGGTTTGCGTAATCTCGGTCTTCCCTGCCCTGCCCACGCGTAGCGGTCGATTGGGGCTTCAAGCCTGCACGACTGGTAAGTGCGTGCTCCAGGTTCTTTCTTGAGTTCGCCCCAACCGTTGGGAAGCGGATGCATTCAGCTCGGCCTGCTTCGCTATAGCTGCCAGGGCTGTTTCATTCTAGCTTTGCATTGGATGCAAATGAGAATCGAGAGCGGCAAAAGCCTTATTGCTTGTTGAGCAGGTCAAGCTTATTGACATGGCCGAATGGGGTTTTTGGAGAATGAAACAGCCCTGCTATAGCTGCCATCAAAGACTCATTTTTTCGGTATTCAGGAGTTCGACTATGAATATCCGCACCTGCTGCGTGCGCACTTTCGCATCGTTGGTCGGGGCCGCGCTGGCCTGCTCCCTGCCGTCGCCATCGGCTCTGGCTTCTACCATCCCGTGCCCGAGCGGGACACACGCCCAACTCGAAACCACTGCTGGAGCAATCTGTGCAATCCAGCCCAGCCTCACCGATCCCGAGATTGCCGACCGGGGTACAACCAACCTGGGTTACGGCTACCACGTCGTCGGTCTGCCCGAGGATATCGCCGCCGCTCGGGGCGTGTTTTTCTACTTGATGGGCACCAACGGCAAACCCTACGACCCGGTCAGCAACAGCTTTCCCAGCCTTTCGATCGTCGAGGAGGGGATCGCCCAGGGCTTTGTGGTCCTGCAGCTCGCCTATCCCAACGATGTGGCGGTCGCCGATCTGTGCGGCGACGACAGTGGGTGCTACGGTCCGGCCCGGCGGGAAATTATCTACGGCTCACCGGTCTCGACGGCAGTGGCAATTTCCCCCGAGCAGAGCATCATGCACCGCCTCTCAGCCCTCGTGGCTCACCTCAAAGCGAACATGCCCGATGGGGTGGTTATGCCGCAGGCCATCCGCGGCGCCGCCATCGATTGGCAGGCGATGCGCCTGGGCGGCAGCAGCCAGGGCGGAGGACACGCCGGATACATTGCCCACGACTACCCCACGCAGGGGGTCTGCTTTCTCGCTTCGCCGGTGGACACCGTCACTGTGACCACCGAGAGCACCACCCGTTATTCGGCTGTGGAATGGATCGCCCAGGAGGTTTGGCAGACCCCCGCCGAGCGGCTCAAAGGGGTGGTCCACCGCCAGGACGGCAGCTACGGGAGCATCACCACCAACTTCCGCGCCCTGGGGCTCAGGCCCTCCACCAGCACCCTCGCCCCCAACAACGACTGGTTGGCGGTGAACACACCGACCACCAAACCCCACACCTCCCCCGCCAACCACCCGGATCTGGCCTACGCCCGCGCCTGGGCCTGTTTTGCCCCCGAGAATTCGCCATGAAAACTTGCCCTATCAGTCGAGGGACGCCTGGTCTGGCCGCGCTGACCGGGTTTGCGGCGTGCGTGGGGCTGCTGATGCTGTTCTCAACGGCGGCTTTTGCCCAGCAGACCCCCAACGTGGTCGTGGTCATGACCGACGATCTCTCCGAGCAGGTATTCGACGAGGCGCTCGGCCGGGGATTTTTGCCGACGATCGCCAGTCGGCTGGTCAATCAAGGCTCCCGCTTCGAGCGATCCTTCACCACCCAGTCGCTGTGCTGTCCTTCTCGGGCGACTTTTCTGAGCGGGCAGTACACCCACAACCATGGCGTCGAGAGCAATACCCCGCCCGAGGGCTCCGTTTCGGCCTTCGACGATCGCTCGACGCTCGCCACCTGGCTGGACGCGGCGGGCTACCGGACCGGGTATATCGGCAAGTACCTGAACGGCTACGGGTCCGACCGCAACCGGCGCAGCCCCCTGGACGATCCGACCTATATCCCGCCGGGCTGGGACGACTGGCAGGCCCTCATCACCGGCACCATGTACAACTACGTGCTCAACGACAACGGCACGCTGATTGACTACGGCGAAGATCCGGCAGAACCGCCTGAAGAGTACCAGACGGACGTTCTAGCCGAGCGGGCGGTGGCATTTGTGGACGCGGCCGCCACAGCACCCTTCTTTTTGACGGTGGCTCCTGTGGCCCCGCACTTCGAGGTTGCCCCCGGCGTTTCCTCCTGCCGACTTTTTCCCAACAGCCTGCGCTCGATTCGCCCGGCACCGCGCCACCAGGGCAGCGCCGGCCAGGTGCCGCTGCCCCAGGGGGCGGCCTTCAACGAACAGGACGTCTCCGACAAACCCACCTGGGTGCAGGCTGCCCCCCTGCTCAGCAAGCGCAGCATCGACTGTTTGGGCAACATCTACCGCGATCAAATCGAATCGCTGCGCGCCGTGGACGATCTGACGGCCTCGCTCATCGCCGCCCTCGAGCGCCGCGGCATCCTGGGCAACACGATTTTGCTCTTCACCTCGGACAACGGCTATCTATTCGGCCAGCACCGCCTGGCCGGCAAGGACGTGATTTACGAGGAATCCATCCGGGTGCCGCTGATTGTGCGCCTACCGGGCAGCACAGCCCCGCGCCGTATCGAGCAACTGGCGGTCAACATCGATCTGGCCCCGACCATCGCCGCGTGGGCGGGGGCTACCCCGACGCTGACGGTGGACGGCCGGTCGCTGGTGCCGCTGTTGGGCAATCCCGAACTACCGGGGTGGCGCAAGCGCTTTTTGCTGGAACACGGCGATGTCCAGGACTCCGGCAACAGCGCCGGTGTGCGCACCGGCAGCCGCGACCCCGACTACCCCAACACGGTCTTTATCGAATTCGACATCGGCGAGCGGGAACTGTATGAGCTCAACGCCGATCCTGCCCAACTCGAAAGCCAGCACCTTGCCCAACCCGATACCACCGCCGCCCTCGGTGCGCTTGTGTCTGAGCTGCGTCTGTGCAGCGGCATCACTTGCCGGCAGCTAGAGGACCAATAAATTCAACGGACCCACAGGAAATTCGATCATGCTGACACATAAAATGCTGCGCTTTTCGTTGGTCTTGTCCCTCGGCGGCACTTTGCTGCTTGGAGCGGCTATTTACGGCCCTCTGCGCGCCCAGCTCACGACCTGGGCGCAACGGATGGGCAGTGCCACCTACCGGGAGGGGGGGATCCCCACCGAGATCTGGCGCGGGGTCGACACCGATGATACCGGGAACGTCTATCTGAGCGGCACCTTCGGCGACACCGCCACGTTTTCCAACTCCAGCACGACGCTCACCAGCGCCGGTGAAGAGGACATCGCCGTGGCCAAGTACAACCCGGAGGGCACGCTGCTTTGGGCCAGGTCCTTCGGCTCCACCCTGCAAGATCAGGCGCTGGCCAACTGCGTGGATGCGGTGGGCAATGTCTACGTCACCGGGCTATTTACCGGCACCGTTCGCTTCGGCGGCACAGCGCTCACTTCCAACTTGGTGCCGCCCCCCAACAGCCGCAGGCCGGCTCCCGACGCCTTTACCGTCAAACTCAACCCGGACGGCGAGGTGCTCTGGGCCAGGACGAGCGGACGGTACGTCTCCGGCAATGTGACGCCGGGGGCGCAGGTCGTCTCGAACCTGGCCATCCCGGTGCTGGGCTCGGAGTGTGTAGTCGATGCCGCAGCTGTGATCATCTCCGGAACCTTTGGCGGCGACCAGACGACCCGGGTCGGTTTCGACGGCACCCCCCCGGTGGGGGTAATCGCCGATTTCGACGGGTTTATCGTCAAGTACGACAGCGACGGCAACTTCCAGTGGGTGCAGCGCACCGAGGGTCAGACCGCCGGGGCGACCAACCAGGCGCGGGCGCTCGGACTGGCAAGGGACGGCACCGGGGATATCTTCGTGGGCGGCCAGCTGGAGGGCACGACGCGCCACGGCTCGACGAGCCTGACCGCGGCGGGGGGAGCCGACGCGTTTATCGGTCGCCTCGGCCCCGGCGGCAACTGGCTGTGGGCGCGCGCCATCGGCGGCACCGGCGACGATGTCGTGCGCGGGGTGGCCGGGGCCGCAGGCGATCTGGTGCTCGGGGGCAAGTTTGAAAACAGTTTCAACGTCCTGGGTACCTCCACCGTCCTCACCTCCGCAGGCGGCGAGGATATTTTTGTCGCCCGGTTGAGCGGCGGCGGCGATCTGATATGGGTCCGCGGGTTCGGCGGCCGTCGCGACGACGAAGGTACCGAAGTGGACTTCGACATCGGCGGCAACGTGATCATCGCCGGGGCCTACAGCGGCCGGTTCACCTTCGGTTCGACGCGGGTGCGTTCCCAGGGCAGCACCGACTTTTTGATCGGTTTGCTGGATGGAGCGAGCGGGGCCCCGCTCTCGCTCAGCACGCCCACGGGCGGTTCGGGAGACGATTATTCCTACGCCGTGGCCGCCGACAACCTCGGCAACTATGTCTACTGCGGATTTTTCGAGGGTACCGCCCAATGGGTCGATACCACCCTCACCAGCGCCGGATTCGAGGACGCCGTGGTCGGCAAAATCGGCAACCCCCAGGGATTTTTCCGCTAGCTGGCTTTTTCGGCCGATTCGAACCACCGTGTTCACCCGGTCAACCAGACGGATTTTTTCACTCCAGGAGCTAGTCACCATGCATTTCCCTTCCCTCAGGTTCAGTCAGTACGCCATTTTTGCGTTGCTTTTCAGCTGTACGACCCTATCCTGGCAGCCGCCCACCCTGGCCCAAGTCGGCGAAGATGTCCTCGTCGCAGAGCCGCAGGTGGGTATCAGCGACCCGGAGTTCGATCAAGCGGGGGGCCGCTTTTGCTGGATCGACGGCGAGGGGAATGTCTGGATAGGCGAGGTCAGCCGCAGAACCGGCCGGTTCTCGCCGCGCAACGGCAAAGGCGTACTGGTGGACACCGGGGCGGTGCCGCCGAAACTGACCCGCAACGGACCTGAGTGGGCGTTCTCGAGCGCCGGAGCCCAGGTGGTCTATACCAAGTACGACAGCGAAGGACGCTTTGCCCTCGGCCGCGCCCGCTTCGACGGCATCGCCTGGCTTGGCGAGATCCTGCCGGGCAGCAGCAACCGCTATTTGCCCTTCGGCAGCCCCGACGCCGGTGATCCCGAGCCGCGCATTTCCTACGCCTACGCTTCTGAAAACGAATCGATCGTCCAGGTGCGCAACTACTGGCGCAAACTCGACGACCCGGCCAGCGAGGAGATTCTGCCCGGCACCCTCTTCCCGGGGCACTGGGTGCCGGGTCTGCGCGCCATGCTGGTCAACAAACTGGACGCGCAGGGCACCTCGCAGGTGTACTTGTACAACATCGACACCAAGGTGTACGAGCAACTCACCTTCGATCTGCTGCCGAAGGCGACCAGCACCATGTGGCAGGCCCCGGAATTCAACGGCGAATACGTCTTTTCTACCGTGGTTGTTGAGAGTCGAATTGATATTTACCGCAAGCTTGACGGTGTCTGGCAGCGGAGCCACTCCCTCAAGCCGCCCTCAGCCGGACAGTACCTGCTGTCGCCGGAAGTTTTTGTCCACAACGGCAAATCCTACATTTCGATGGCAACCTCGACTGTGAGCGGCACCAGCGAGGAGAAACTCATCACCCCCTCCGACATTTGGCTGGCGGGTGTCGATCCAGCCGCGCCATTCTACCGGCAGTTGAGCGCATCCGGGGCGCGGGTGCGCCTCGATCCGGAGGTGTTCGTCACCGATAAAGGGCCGTACATCTACTTCACAAGCATCTTCGTTCCCGGGACCACCTCTATCTATCGTGTCGACACCGGACTCGGGTCGGTTCAACCGTAGCAACCCCGTAGGACTTCCATCCACACAGGAGAATCCAATGCAGCGCCGCAACCACCCGTGCGTTCGGTTCATGCTGGGCAGTGGTCTGCCGATGGGTGCCATCTGTTGGCTTGCCCCGGCGCAGGCACAACCGACGGCCGTCTGTCCGGATAGAACCGACAGCCAGCTCGACGTGCCTGCCGGTGTCGTCTGTGCTATTCAACCGAGCCTCACCGACCGCGCCATCTTCGACGGTTCCGGCAGGGGCTACGGCTACCATGTCGTGGGCATTCCCAAGCATCTCGACCGCCTGCAAGGGGTGTTTCTATATCTGTTGGGCTCGGGCGGCAAACCGTTCGATCCCGACCGGGGGCTTTTCACCCCAGGCCAGAGCATGGAGGAGGGGATGGCCCAAAATTATCTGGTGATCTCGCTTGCCCATGCCAACGCCGATCCGGTCGGCACCCTCTGCGGCAACCGCAGCAGCTGCTACGGAGCGGTTCGCGAAGAAATTGTCTACGGCACACCGGTCGCTTCGGAGGTGCGCGTCGATCAGGCCAACAGCATCGTCCATCGTCTCGACGCGTTGATCGGTTTTCTCAAGCGTTACCTGCCCACGGACTTTCCCTTTCCGGCTGCGATCAGCGGCAAGACCATCAACTGGCGCAAGCTGCGCCTCGGGGGCAGCAGCCAGGGCGGGGGGCACGCCGGGTACCTTGCCCGCGATCAAACCGTCGAGCGTTTGTGTTTTCTGGCTTCCCCGGTCGATTCCACCACCCAGGCCAACCCACCCAGAGGCTCAGTCGAGACCGTCTCCGCCTACTGGGTGGGCGAGCAATCCTGGCAAACGTCCGTCGAGCAGAGTCGGGGGGTGGTGCACCAAGGCGATCAATACTACGCGGGGATCGTAGCCAACTACGAGACCCTCGGCCTGCGAAAATCCACGAGCGAATCGAATCCCAATCACAACTGGGTGGAACTCACCGCTCCCACCGACAATGCTCACACTGCACCCGCCAACGAACGCGACTTTGCCTACGCGCGGGAGTGGGCCTGTTTTTGAGGAGCGCTTCACCAAGATCTCTATAGGGAGAATTTCATATGTACATCCACAGATGTGCGGGACTGCAATCGAGCCTGCCCGGACAAAGAGTGCGGCTTATCGGGTGCGGGCTGGCTGCGGCACTGGCATTAAGCATTTCACCAGCCCAGGCTCAGATCGGGTTTGCCCCGGCCCTGACTTTCGGGGTGGGGGACACCCCCCGCGGCGTGACCGTCGGCGATCTCGATGGGAACGGTACCCTCGACATCCTCACCACCAACCTCGGCACCGGTACGCTCTCGTCGCTGTTGGGCAATGGCGACGGCACCTTCGCAAATCTTCAGAATTTTGCGGTCGGCAGCAGGCCCTACGCTCCTGTGCTGGCCGAACTCAACGGAGACGGTCTACTCGATGCGATCACCGCCAACTCCTCTTCAGCCAACCTCTCGGTGCTGATCAGCAGGGGCAACGGTGGCTTTGCGGCGGCGGTGAACTATCCGATCGACGGCACCTTTCCCGCCGATGCGGCCGCGGGCGATCTCGACGGCGACGGCGATCTCGATATAGTCAGTGCCAATCGGTACTCCGATACGCTTTCGGTGCTATCCAACAACGGCAACGGGACGTTTGGTGCACCCCGCAACCTGGTCCTTCCTGCTCGTTCCGGTCCCTCTGCGCTGGTTGTTGCCGATCTAGACGGGGATGGCGACTTGGACCTGGTGACAGCCAACGTCTTTGCCGCCGGCGTCTCGGTATTTTTGAACAACGGCAACGGTACTTTTAGTGCGGCCCAGAACTATCCCGCCGCAGCGGGCACCTCCGACGTCGTCGCAGGCGATCTAGACGGGGACGGCGATCTCGATCTGATGACGGCCAACCGCGGCGCCGACAATGTCTCGGTGCTGTTGGGCGGCGGCGACGGCACCTTCGGCGCCACCCGCAATTTCGCGGTGGGCAATTATCCCCTGGCGGTTGCCGTAGGCGATCTAGACGGGGACGGCGATCTCGATGGGCTCACCGCCAACCGGCGCGGCTCCGGCAACGTCTCGGTGCTGCCGGGTAACGGCAGCGGCGGTTTTGGCACGGCTGTCTCCTTTGACACCGGGGGCGACGGAGCTACCGGTGTGGAGGCAGCCGACTTCGACGGCGACGGCGATCTCGATCTGGCCGTCATCAACGGCTTTGCCAGCAACGTCGGGGTACTCATCAACACCGGCGACGGGGTGGTGCTGCCTGTCATCGACTCCATTACTCCCCGGCGCGGGCCGGTCGGCACCGAAGTGACCATTACCGGCACGGGTTTCACCGGCACCACCGCCGTCACCTTTGGCGGTGCGAGCGCCGCATACACCGTGGTCTCAGGCACACAGATCACCGCCATCGTGCCTGCGGGAGCGACCAGCGGTCCGATCGCCGTCACCACTCCGGCCGGCACAGCGACTAGCGCCCGCCGCTTCCGGGTGACATCTTAAATGCGCGAACGCGAATCTGTTTGTCTGACCCTTCCATTGCAACGAGGTGACCACCGAAGAACAGCAGCAGCCCGCCCACCGCCGCGCCATCCGCCCTCGCTTCTGCCGCGACCGCCGCTATTGGGATTTTCTTCAGCACCGCCGCCGCCATCGCCGCCCCGCCGCCCAATGTCGTGCTCATCGCCGGATCAACGCCAACGGCACCATCGAAGACTACGGGCGCAGCGAATCCAACTACTCCACCGACGTGCTGACCCAGAAGGCCGTGGCCTTCATCACCAATTCGGCAGCAAGCGATAAACCTTTTTTCCTGTTTCTAGCACCGTTTGCTCCCCATGCTCCCTACACCCCCGCACCAAGGCACGCCGGGCGCTACGCCGATGTCCCCCCCTGGCGCCCGCCCAACTACAACGAACAGGATGTCTCAGATAAGCCCACCTGGGTGCAGAAGCTGCGCCCGGCCAGCCCCCAGACCCAGACCGATTACGACAAGGGAGCAGCAAGCGGAACCAGCCGGTAGATCACCTTCGACAAAAACTTCCTGGCCAGAGACCTGGAGGTCCTCGCCCACACCAACGGCAACGGCAGACCAGAGCTGGCCGCGCTGCTTGCCAACCCGGATAGCGGCGTGCTGAAGCTCCAGTTGCGCGACACCGGTACAGGAGAACTGGTGCGCGATATCCCCTACCCGTAGCCCAGATGGTTCAGAGCTTGACCATCCGGCGGTCCACCACCCGCACCCGCTCGCCGCACTTGGGGCAGCGACCGCCGCTCGGGGTGGCGGTGAATACCGTGGCGCACTTGGGGCAGGGTTCGCG
Organism: Aphanocapsa lilacina HA4352-LM1; assembly: GCA_019359725.1. Taxonomy (GTDB): domain Bacteria; phylum Cyanobacteriota; class Cyanobacteriia; order Gloeobacterales; family Gloeobacteraceae; genus Gloeobacter; species Gloeobacter lilacinus. The sequence goes on from JAHHGR010000036.1 coordinate 9,546, forward strand.
CGCGGCGTTCCAGTGCAGCGAGATGCCCATTGCGATAGCAACAAGCACGATCAGCGCCAGCAAGATACCTACAGTCAGGTTGGCCGCCACCAGCGGAAAAATCACCGCGGCGATGCCGCCTCCCCACAGCACACCCCAGCCCACCCCGGCGAGGATACGGCGGGAAGCAGGGTAATCGGTCGATTCGGGCGGCAGAGGTGTTTGTGTTGTCATAGTTCTTCATGATACCGGCCCCCCGGCGCCATGGCGCAGGAACCGGTGCCTAGTAAAAACCGCCCGGCATGGCTGCCGGGCGGTTTTTTTGTGCCTTGGCGGCAACTAGAACGTGAAGGTGGCGCGGATGGTGCCCACCGTGATCCCGGCGTTGGAGTTGGAGTTGACCGGGTTGATGTAGAACTGCACATCCGGCGTCAGGCTCAGGCGGTCGCTGACCTGGAAGCGGTAGAACACTTCGACGTTGCCCTCGGATGCGGTCGGCACGAAGGACAGGCCGGTAGCAAACTGGCCGCTGTTGACGCGGATAGGCTGGCCGTAGGCCGCGGCGAACGTGTTGCCGGGACCAAAGAGGCCGGGCAGGGCGAAACCAGCCTGCCAGGTGCTCGATTCGATCTCGCTCGCGGAGGTCGAGGCAGCGCCGTTGATGCGGCTGTTGCCGTAGCCGTAGCGGCCGAAGATGGCCAGGCTCGGGAAGATCGCCCATTCGACGTTCGCCGAATAGACGTCGGTCACACCGGAGGTGCCGACGGCCGTGCCGTCACCCAGGGTGAGAGCCGTGCCGAGTACCGCGCCCTGCTCCAGGAAGTGCGCGTACTGCAGCTTGATTGAAGCGGTCTTGATCGGGTTGATTTCCAGTTCGCCCACCGCGGTGTAGGAGCCGCCAAACAGGCCCGAGCCTCCAAAAGGAATGCTCGCACCGCTGCGGGTTCCCGACGCACCGCCGCTGGGCGCGATGTAGATAGCGCGGATGGCGAAGGCGTCACCTAGCTGGAGGTCAAAGCCGCCGCCGGGGCCGGTGAAGATGAAGGTCGTCAGCGGGTTGTTGATGAAGAAGCCGCTGGAGAAATCGACTTCTTCGTTGTTGGCGAAGGAGTTGGTGTCGATAAATTCGAAGATGTCGATGCGCGGTCCGACGAAGATCCGGAACGAATCACTAAACAGGTTGGTGGTGTAGCGGATCTTGTCGAAGGAGACCGGGGCGCGACCGTCTGTGCCGCCGCCGACGGTCGAACCGTCGTAGGCGTTGTTGCCGGGGCCGAGGGCGTAGAATTGGGTGCCCAGGCCGCTCGCGATACCCTGGAAAACCGCACCGAGATCCTGACCGGTGACGCCGCGCATGCGCACGAGCAACTCGTCGGTGCCGGTGAAGGTGGCGCGGATGTTGAGGCTGGTGCGGGCGGTAAAGCTGGCGTTGGCTTCACCGAGGGCGCGGGAGGGCAGCGAAGTTGCCGGAGCGTTGGCGTCGCCGGTGGCGACGAAGCGGGAAAACTGCGAGTCGCCGTAGGAAGGACCCACACCCACCGGTACCGGCGTGAAGAAGAACTTGCTGGTGTCGCCGCCGCCGATCGTGGCGGCCATGACCACCGAGGCGTCCAATTTGGAGTTGACGTTGAACAGCTTCGATTCGATGTCCTTTGTCTTGGCCTCCAGGGCGTCCACGCGACCGCGCAGGGCGGCCAGTTCGTTGCGGAATTCTTCTTGAAGGCGCTGCAGCGTGGCCAGGTCTTCTTTGGTGGCCTTGTCGGCGGTCGACGCGGTAATCAGTTCGTTGACCTTCTCAAGGCAGGCGTTCAGACCGGCGGCAAACTCGTAGCGCGAGGTCGGGCGGTTGCCCAGGTAGGTTTTATTGGGATAACCCTCAAGGCAGCCGAAGCGCTCGACGACGGATTTGAGCGCCTGGAAGGCCCAGGAGTTGGGATCAACGTCGGTCAGTTCGGAGACCGAGTTGACTTGAGCGACGGAATCTCCCATACCCTGCTGCAGGTACTGGTCGATCTGTTGGGTGTCGGAAGGTTCCGCAAGCGCCGGACCGGCCAGACCCAGGAGAGTCAGAAGCCCTATCGTTCCAGCAAGCAAGCTTGGCTTTCGCATTTTTATACTCCTCACAAAGCACGGAGCCAGAACACACCTTTTCCAGCCTTCAACGATGCTACTACACAACGCCGATTCCGACGCAAGATCTTCCAAAGCTTCACAGGTGGAAGGCTCATAGGCATCACTACACCTACAGGGAGGGAGCGCAACGGCGGTTTTGACGCCGTAAAGTTTTGTAATAGGATGCGTATGAGGGACTGCCGTCTTCCCTTGCCCTGTGACAGAGAACTTATGATGCTCCCATTTCCGTTTCCGGCGGCCGGTGGCCGCGCCGACGCCGGCGAGCAGCTGATCAACTCGGTGGTGGCGGCAGCGATCCGCGCGCTTCTCAGCAAAGTTGAAGATCTGCAGATTGGCATCTATTGCCAGCCGATGTCCAAGCTCCTGCAGGGGGCAATCGACAGCTTCAACCTGCGCGGGCGCGGCATGGTGATCAAAAACCAGTTTCGCGTCGAGAGCCTGCGCGTCGACACCGACGCCATCGCCGTCGATCTCGGCGCGATGTTGGGGGGGCGGGTGCGCCTGCAACGGCCCACCGAGGCCATCGCTTCGGTGGTGCTGCGCGAGGAGGACATCAACACCGCCTTCGAGGCGCCGCTGGTGCTCTCGAAGATGCGCGGCATGCGCGTCGAGGGTGGCGACGAGACGCTCGCCATCCGCCAGACGCGGGTGCAGTTGCTGGATGACAACTGGATGGATTTCAAGACCGAAATTGTCTTCGAGCAATCGGGGCGCAGCGAGCCGCTGCGCTTCAAGGCCCACCTCTCCACCGAAGAGCAGCGCCGCATCGTGCTCGATCAAACCGACTTTGAAGGCCAAAGCGAGGAGGTCTGCCAGTTAGGCCATCTGTTCGTAGCCCAGTTCAATCGGATCATGGATCTCGACAAGTTCAACCTGGATGGGGCGACCCTGCGCGTGCACCGCCTGCGCATCCGCAACCAGCAGCTTATCTTCGAGGGCCGGGCTCACATCGATCACTTTCCTGGGCAGCATCGTAAGTAGGTGTCAGGTGTCAGTAAGTGCACCCTGGCACCTGGCACCTGATATGCCAGACTGGTTGGCGACACTTGTTCTCAAGCTATGCCCGATTCGGACGCGCCGGTGTTGCTGTTGGTGGACGGCCACTCTTTGGCCTACCGTGCCTACTTTGCCTACGTACGCGGCGGCGAGACCGGCCTGCGCACCTCCGGCGGCATTCCCACGAGCGTTTCGTTCGGCTTTTTGAAACTGTTGCTCGACGCCATCGAGCGCGACAAGCCGTCGATGGCGGCGGTGGCCTTCGATACGCGCATGCCGACTTTTCGCCACGAGGTCGATGCCACCTACAAGTCCGGCCGCGCCGAGACCCCGGACGAATTTATCGACGATCTGCAGAATTTGCGCGAGATTCTCACCGCCCTTGACCTACCCCAGTTCGAATTGCCGGGCTACGAAGCGGACGATCTGATCGGGACTCTGGCGGTGCATGGAGCCGGCCAGGGTTACGACGTCAAGATCTTAAGCGGCGATCAAGATTTATTTCAGCTCATCACCGACGAGGGCGCTCCGGGTGGCTCGATCCGCGTACTGCACCAGAATACGCGCACCGGCACCGAAGAATTCGGCCCCGCCCAAGTCAAGGAGAAGCTCGGGATCGCCCCCCGGCAGGTGGTCGATTACAAGGCCCTGTGCGGCGACAGTTCCGACCGCATCCCCGGGGTACGCGGTATCGGTGCCAAGAGCGCCGTCAAGTTGCTCGAAGAGTACGGCTCGCTTGCCCAGCTCATCGAAGCGGTGGATACGATCCCCGGCGCTCTGGGCAAAAAGCTCAAAGAAGGGGTCGAGGACGCCCGCCATTCCTACTGGATGGCCACCATCGAGACCAATGTGCCGCTGGTCATCGATTTTGAGGCCTGCCGGCTGGTCGGTTTTGACGCCGAGCGCGTGGCGCCGCTGCTTGAAAAACTCGAATTTCGGTCGTTCCTGCGCCAGTTGCAGCGGTTGCAGCGCAGTTTTGGCGGCACCCCGTCCGCGCGCCCGACGGCATGGAACGAAGAGGCCGATCATCCGCTGAGCGGCGTAGGCACCGCCAGCGCGGACGAGCTGTGGTTCGACTTTGCCCCGAGCGTTCCCATGGATCTAGAAGTGCGCGTCGTCCAGACCGCCGAGGCTTTTCAGACTTTTCTCGACGTGCTACTTGCCCAGGATGGCCTGGTGGCCTGGGATACCGAGACCAACAACCTCGATCCGCGCCACGCCCGCTTGGTGGGGATCGGCTGCGCCTGGGAACCGGGAGTGGCATACTACCTGCCCCTGGCCCACCGGCAAGGCCCCAACCTCGACACCGATGCGGTCGTAGCGGCGCTTGCGCCCTACTGGCAGGACGGCGGGCGGCCCAAGGTGCTGCAGAACGCCAAGTACGACTGGCTGGTGCTGCGCAATTACGGGGTGGCACTCGCAGGCATCGCTTTTGACCCGATGCTCGCAAGCTATGTCCTCGACCCGGAGAGCAAGCACAATCTCACGACCCTCGCCCAGAATCATTTGCAAATCACCATGGGCTCCTACGAGGCGCTCGTGCCCAAGGGCCAGACCATCGACGCGGTGGAGATCGCGGCGGTGAGCCGTTACTGCGGCGAGGATGCGGCGGTCACCCTGCGGCTGGTGCCGGTGTTGCAGACGAAACTCGATGCCGATCCGCGCCTCGCGGGCATCTTCAAGGAAATCGAAGTGCCCCTGGAGCCGGTGCTCGCGCGCATGGAGGAACGGGGCATCCGCATCGACAAAGCCTATCTGGGCGAGTTGGCCCGAGAACTCGACTGCGACCTGGAGTCGCTCGAACAGGAGGCTTACACCCTGGCGGGCGGCAAATGCAATCTCGGTTCTCCCAAGCAGCTCAGCGACTTGCTCTTTAACAAACTCGGCCTGAACGCCAAAAAAAGCCGCAAAACTTCGCTGGGCTATTCCACCGATGCGGCGGCGCTCGAAAAGCTGCGCGACGACCACCCGATTGTCGAAGCGATCTTGAGCTATCGCACCCTCGCCAAGCTCAAATCCACCTACGTCGACGCGCTGCCGGTGCTGGTCGACCCGCGCACCGACCGGGTGCACACCGACTTCAACCAGACGGTGACCAGCACCGGCCGATTGTCCAGTTCCAACCCGAATTTGCAGAATATTCCGGTGCGCACGTCCTTTTCGCGGCGCATCCGCCGGGCGTTCGTGCCGGAGCCGGGGTGGCTGTTGGTGGCGGCCGACTATTCACAAATTGAGCTGCGCATCCTGGCGCACCTGACGCAGGAGCCGGTGCTCCTCGAAGCGTTCCGGACCGGCGGCGACGTACACACCCTTACCGCCCGGCTGCTGTTGGGTCGCGAAGAAGTTACTGCTGAAGAGCGGCGCCTCGCCAAGATCATCAACTACGGCGTCGTCTACGGGATGGGAGCGCGCCGCTTCGCCCGCGAGACGGGGGTGAGCGCCACCGAGGCGGAGGATTTTATCAAGGCTTTCTATCGGCGCTACCCGGCGGTGTTTGGCTTCATGGAGCAGACCCGCCGGATGGCGGTCGAGCAAGGCTACGTCGAAACCCTGCTGGGTCGGCGGCGCTATTTTCGAGGGCTCGGCCAACTCAATCAGCGCGACCGGGAGGGGGCTTTGCGCGCCGCCTTCAACGCCCCCATCCAGGGCACCGCCGCCGATATCATCAAAATTGCGATGGTGCGCCTTGAGCAAACGCTCGCAGGCCGACGCACCCGGCTGCTACTGCAGGTGCACGACGAACTGGTCTTCGAGATGCCCCCCGAGGAGCGCCCAGAGGTCGAATCTTTGATTCGCTCCGGGATGGAAAATGCCCTCGATCTGCTGGTGCCGCTCAAAGTCGAACTCAACGCCGGCCCCAACTGGTTGGAGGCGAAGTAACATACGGGGCCCAAACGGCCAATATCTAAAATTTCTAACCAGGGGCGGATTTCAACCCGAGCGATTGTCAATAAACTCTGTGGACCTATAGCGTTTTTCGCAACCTGGACGGTCGCCTGACTTCGGCGCAACGCCCATAGGTCGCGGGTACTTTGCCGGCTTGCTATGCACTGTTGCTATCGGTCGCCTCACGGACGACGAAGGAGAGCCATGACCGCCGTCAGTCGCAAAAAAGCCAAGGCCGATGCGGCCTCTTTAGATCTCGATCAACTGCTCGAAACGCTTGCTGCGGTCAGAAGCGGCAATTTTTCGGTGCGCATGCCCACAGAAGGGACGGGCATCGGCGGCGAAATCGCCGCCACACTCAATGGGATCATTGGGATCATTGCCCTCAACGAGCACTTGAGCGTCGAATTGAGCCGGGTGGGCAATGCGGTCGGCAAGGAAGGCAAGGTCAACCAGCGCGTTGCTCTAGGTGATGCTGCGGGCGCCTGGACATTCTGCGTCGAGTCCATCAACACGCTGATTACCGATCTGGCCCAACCTACCACCGCGACCACCCGCGTCATCCGGGCGGTGGCCAACGGCGATCTCTCGCAGCGCATTCCTACCGAACTGGACGGCCGACCGCTGCAGGGCGAGTTTTTGCAGACAGCTCAGATTGTCAATGTCATGGTTGAGCAACTTGGTTCTTTCGCACCAGAAGTCACCCGTGTGGCGCGCGAGGTGGGCACCGAAGGGAAACTCGGCGGCCAGGCCCAGGCCCAGGTGACCGGCGTGGCGGGCACCTGGCGCGATCTGACCGACAACGTCAACGAACTGGCGGCCAACCTCACCACCCAGGTGCGCGCTATCGCCGAGGTGGCCACGGCGGTGACCAAGGGCGATCTCACCCGCTCGATCGCCGTGGAAGCCCAGGGCGAGGTGGCGATCCTCAAGGACAACATCAACCTCTCGCGCAAGCGCGAAGCGACCTGATATCAGATTCAGTTCAACACAGTCCGGCTGGGCGAAAGTATGGGGATCTGCGCCAATTCAAAGATGAGAAAGGCAGCATCGTGCTCGGCAGGTTGTCCGCAACTATCATCCGCTACCATCACTGGCGGCAAATGTGCCTGTAGGTTCTACATGGGTGAGCGAAGCGGAGATCGCCAATGGCACTGACGGTCGAGGATGTCGAGAAACTCCAAAAGCTTTTTCCGGAACACAAGATCGAACTGCGCGACGGCGCCATCACGATTGTGAGCCCCTCCGACATTGTCTCTGGCATGATCGGTGCACGCTTCTCGCGGTTTTTGGGCAACTGGGTGGATCCGCGCAAGCTTGGTTTTGTTTTCGATTCCAGTTCCGGATTCCAACCGCCCAATGGGGATTTGACTGCCCCTGACGTGTCCTATGTTTCGCGCGCCCGCCTTTCGCGCTTGCCGCGCTCCTACGGTCCACTGGTCCCCGATCTGGTCGTGGAGATCAAATCCAGCACCGACCGGCTCAAGTCCCTTGAAGACAAAATCGAAAGCTACCTGCAGCTGGGGGCAAAGGTGGGTGTCCTGGTCGATCCGGATGGACAGACTGCCACGGTTTACCGCTGCGGCGTGCAGCCGGTCGGGTTTTTCGACAACGACATCCTGGAACTCCCTGAGTTGCTGCCCGGCTGGCAGTTGCAACTGGCCGAGCTGTGGCCAATCGACCTTGGTGAGGACTGAAAGGGCGGCAGCATGCCGGTGGTGGGCGAGGAGCCAAAGACAGCATCTCTTTTAGCCCAGCTGCTGCCGCAAAAACGTCACCACGTCCTGCCAGGCACGGCGAGCTTCCCGAAATTGCACGGAGGCGGTGCCATGGCATTGTTTTTCCCGGTTCTGGTAGATCAAAAAGCCGTGGCCGCTATTCGGGTAGACCTGCAAGAGGGCCGGTTTACCCAGGGCTGTGAGGCTCTGCACCAACAGTTGCGACTGCTCCAGCGCAGCCGATAGCCAGGTGGGTACATGTTCGACTCCGGAACACGGCCTGATACGGGGACTGTTAAATACTCTTCAGATAACTCAGCAAATCCGCCATCTGCTTTTCGTTCAGTTCGAACTTGGGCATCGGGGGTGTCTCGCCGCGGGTCACCTGCCGAATGAGTTGCAGGTCCGATTTGCGCTCTTTGACTTCCTCCAGATTCGGCCCCACCCAGCCTTTTGCCTCGGTGCCGTGGCAGGCCGAACAGTTCGCCTCAAAAAGATCCTGGCCGGTGCTCACATTGCCTTTGAACGAGAGTACTGAGCGCTCGTAGGGGGTCTGACCAGCCTCGGCGATCGCGTTGATGGCGAAGCCGATCAAACCCACCACCAGCAGGGCAAGACCGGGAATGGCCATGGTTTTCCACGAGAGTCGGACCATGAGTGTTAAGTGCTCTTTCTATTTTTGTTTGTCTATATATCAAAGTTTACGCTTTTTAGCGTGGTGCGCCTGAATATTCATGATCTTCCCTTCAGGCCCCAGATCCTGGCCCGTTCGGCAAGCCAACCTTGCTTGAGCAAACGCTCAATCTGGCCGTTGACCCAGCGACGCAGGCTGTCGTTCTGGAGACCTCGGGGCATGGCGACGGCAAGACCGCTGGTGTCAAGTTCGGAAGAAAGCAACCGGTAGGCAGGACGGTCCTGCACCCAGCCGCCCAAGACGGTGCCGTCGGCGGCAAAACCGTCGGCCCGGCCGGTCTCGAGAGCCTGCACTCCTTCCTGATAGGAAGCCACCGGTACCAGCCCGGCGCCGGGCAGAAAAGCGCGGATGGCCCGTTCGTTGCTCGAACCGGAAAGCACCGCAAGCCGGACGCGTTGCAGATCCGACAGGGTACGCAGGGTGCTCTCGCGCTTAAGCAGCACGGCCTGGTTCACCGTCAGGTACGGAAAGCTGAAGTCCACGGCCCGGGCGCGCGGTACGCCGATGCTTAAATTGGCAATCACCAGATCGACGTGCTGCTTTTCTAGTGCCTCCAGCCGATCCCGGTTGCGCACCGGCACCAGTTGGATTGCCGTCCGATCGGCAAAGAGCGCCTCGGCCAACGTGCGCGCCAGATCAATTTCAAAACCCGCCAGTTCGCCGCGTTCGTCGCGAAAACCGAGCGGGTAGAGGTTGTCCTTGACGCCCACGATGAGATACCGGCGCTGCTGAATTGTTTCAAGCGACGCAGCCACCGCGGCTGCTTGCAGAACAGCAAGCAGCAGGCTCGCCGTCAGGACGGCCGCGCGCAGTGCCGCGCGCACTTCAGACGGGGCGGGCGGATTTGGCGACGCGGGCAACTTCGGCAAACGCCTCAGGGTCGGTGACGGCCAGTTGCGCCAGCATCTTGCGGTTGAGGGCGACGTCGGCTTTGTGCAGACCATCGATAAGTCGGCTGTAGGAGAGCCCCTCGGTGCGCGCCTGGGCGTTGATGCGCACGATCCATAGTGAGCGGAAGTCGCGCTTTTTGGTGCGGCGGTGGCGGTAGGCGTTGCGCAACGCCTTCATCACCTGTTGGTTGGCGGCGGTAAAGAGCTTCGAGTGGCTGCCCCGAAAGCCCTTGGCCAGCTTCAGGATTTTTTTGCGGCGTTTGCGGGCGACGTTGCCGCGCTTGACACGGACCATAACTCAACTCCAGCGGTGAAAATTCGGGCTACAGATAAGGGCACTGGCGGGTGACCTTGTAGAGATCGGTCTCGGAGACCTCGACTTTGGTGGACAGGCTGCGCAGGCGCGAGCCTGACTTGTGTTGGAGCAGGTGGTTCTTGCCTGCGCGGCGGCGACGGAGCTTGCCGCTACCGGTCACTTCGTAGCGCTTGGCCGCAGACTGGCGCGTCTTCATCTTGGGCATGGGTGTTACTCTCGCATCGCAAAGACCGGTGCCCACCTGGGCACGAATATCTATAGTAATGCAAAAGCCCGCGGGTTGGGGGGCGGGTTTGCTAGCGGCGCGGCGGCGGCAGGGCCGGCGAGAAGGCCACCTGCCGGGTGTGGATGCGCCAGTGCACGGTGACATAGAAAATCTTTTGCACCGCATCGAGGGGCACGAACAGCTCGCCGCCGCGCCAGTAGGGAGCGACGCTCAGCACGACAAGCTGGCGGTTGAGGGTGAGTACCGTGCCGTCGGTGATCGAAGCTTCTTGATTGTCGAATTGCAGATTGACCGCCCGCTCGTCGGGGATGATCCGCAAGTTGGCCTGAAACGCCTGGGCCACCGACATCAGGGATACAAAAGGTTGTCCGCGCCGCATCGTCACTGCAAAAAGCTCGCGCTCGTTTGCCCTGAGCGGCCAGGCCCAGACCATTTCGAGCAAAAAGCCAACAGCAACCCGTCGACGCATGGCGTCATTATCCCCCTGTTTGCCGGGCTGTGCATGATGGCCACGGTTTACAGAAGCCGGATAGTGTTGGAAACTACATCCGCACCGTCACATTCGTTGCGATGGACTGGATTATTCGCCCGGCCCACGACACAGAACGCCGTTCGCTGGCACGGCTGTCGCACCTGGCTTTTGCCCCCGCCCAGCCGTTTGCTGAAATCGAAGCGCGCTACCAATCCGACGCCACGATCGTCGCCCGCTCGGTGGTCGCCTGCGAGGCGGAACGTCTGCTGGGCAAATACGCGCTGCTGCCCTATCGCAACTACGTGGCTGGCTGTGAGATGCCCCTGGGCGGGTTGGGCGGGGTGGCGGTGGCTCCCGAGGGCCGGGGCCGCGGGGTGGCAAGCGCCCTGGTGCGCCACGCCCTGGAGGTGCTTGGGGAACACCGCTATCCCCTTTCGATGCTTTATGCCTATCGCCACGGTTTCTACCGCCGCTTCGGCTGGGCCTGCGTGGGAGAGGTCTACCGCTACCGGGTGGCCGGCGAAGATCTGCCCCGCTACCCGGAAGCCCGGTACGTGTTGCCCCTCGACGCCGCCACCGACCGCGCGGCCGTCGAAGAACTCTACGGGCGCGAGGCTCCCCGCCACAGCGGCTGGCTGGTGCGCGAACCGGAGCACTGGCAGGGACACTTCAAGCCCGACAGCGCCTGGCAAATGTTTGGCTGCCGCTTCGGCGGCGACCTCGAGGGGTATGTGATCCTCCGCTACGTCAATGTCTCCCCCGACAGCGCCGAAGTGGCCCATATCGCCGTACGCGAGTGGGTGGCGGCCTCCGCCCGCGCCTACCGGGCGCTGTTGGGGTTTCTTGGCGCCCAGCGCGATCAAGTCGATGCGGTGGTCTGGGACACCGACCGCGCCGACCCGTTGCCGCGGCTGCTCACCGAACAGCGCGCCGCCGGGGATCGATCGATCCGGACTTTTTTGAACGCCGTCGGTTTCGGAGCCATCCATAGCAGCTTCATGTGGCGGATGGTCGATCTCGACCGGGCATTGGCTTTGCGGCCCGTGCGGCCGGCAGGGGATGCTGCCTTCAACTTCGAAGTCCACGACCCGGTTTTTGGGACCACCCTGCGACCGGTCGAAATCGAGGGCGGCCGTCTGCACCTGGTGGACAAGCCCGCCGCCACCACCCTCAAGCTCGATATCGGTACCCTCACCCAGCTGTGGAGCGGCTACGGCAACGCCCGCGCCGCCCACTGGGCCGGGCAGCTGCAAGTCGAAGGCGACGAAGGGGTGCTCGAAGTGCTCGATCGCGCCTGGCAGGTGGAGCCGCCCTTCTGCTGGGACTTTTTTTAGGGCTAAGCTATAGACTTCGCATTCGGAGTCCTGCCGCGTGTCCACCCGACGAGAGTTTGCCCTGCCCGGTGCCCGACCCCACTACAACCCCGACCGGCCCGGAAATGTCGAGCACATCGCCCTCGATCTGGCCATCGACCTCGAAGCGCAGCGCGCGAGCGGTATCTGCCGCATCCGCCTGCGGTGCATTGCCGACGAGACGCGCGTCTTCAGCCTCGATGCGGTTGAGCTGCAAATAGAGGCAGTGCGCACCAACGGCAACCCGGCGGACTTCGACCACGACGGCGCGGTGCTGTGGGTGCGGCCCGCCGTACCCCCTGTGGCGGGAGCAGTGGTGGAACTGGCCATTGACTACCGGGTGGAGAAACCCCGGCGCGGCATCTACTTTGTCGGCCCAGACGCCGATTATCCCGACAAGCCTGTGCAGGTCTGGACCCAGGGAGAGGACGAAGACTCGCGCTTCTGGTTTCCCTGTTTCGATTACCCCGGTCAACTGGCCACCTCCGAGGTGCGCGTGCAGGTGCCGGCCCGCTACCAGACGGTCTCCAACGGCGTGCTCATGCGCATTGAAGAGCACAACGGCTCAAAAATTTATCACTGGCACCAGGCGCAGGTGCACCCGTGCTACCTCATCACCCTGGTGGTGGCGGAACTGAGCGAAATTCAAGACCGGTGGGAGGACATCCCGACGCCCTACTACGTCACCCCGGGCCGCGAGGAGGAGGCGCGCCGCACCTTTGCCAAGACCCCGAGCATGGTCGCTTTTTTCTCGGAGCGCTTCGGCGTGCGCTATCCGTTCGCCCGCTACGCGCAAGTCTGCGCGGTCGATTTTATCTTCGGCGGCATGGAGAACACCGGCGCTACCACCCAGACCGACCGCTGTCTGCTGGACGAACAGGCGGCCCGCGAGATCCGCTGGCCCGAAGATCTGGTGTGCCACGAACTGGTGCACCAGTGGTTCGGCGATCTGGTGGTGATCCGCCACTGGTCCCACGCCTGGATTAAAGAAGGGGCAGCCACTTACTTCGAGTCGCTGTGGCGCGAGCACGAGTATGGGTCGCAGGACGCCGCCTACTACCGCTATCAGACCGCCCAGGCCTATTTTGAAGAGGACAGCGAGCGCTATCGCCGGCCTATTGTCACCAACGTCTACAAAGAACCGATCGAGCTTTACGACCGGCACCTCTACGAAAAAGCTTCGACCGTCTACCACATGCTGCGCCATTACCTGGGAGATGCCGCTTTCTTTCGGGCCGTACAAACGTTTTTGAGCGCCAACACCCACCGCACCGTCGAGACGGTCGACCTGCTGCAGGCTATCGAGGCGGCCACCGGCCGCAACATGCTGCCGCTCTTTGAGCAGTACGTCTTCAAAGCCGGCCATCCGCAATTTAAAGTGCGCTTCGAGTGGGACAGCGAGGCTGCCCTCGCCAAAGTCGAGGTAAGCCAGACCCAGACCGTCGATGAGCAGACCGTGCTTTTTGATCTGGTGATCTCTCTTGGTTTCGGCTTGGCGCCGGACGTACCGCCGAGGTGCATTCCTATGCGCATCCGGCAAAAAGAACAGACCTTCTGTTTCCCTTTCGAGCAAAAACCGCTCTATTTCAGTTTCGATCCCGGCAACCCTGTGCTCAAAACCGTCGAATTGGAAGTGCCCTCGGAACTACTCAAAAACCAGCTTGCCGTCGATCCTGAGTTAATGGGCCGCATCTTCGCCGCCCAAGCCCTCGCCAAGCAGCTCACCCCGGACATCGCCCGGGCGCTTGGCGCCGTCTTGCTCGACGAAAACCAGTTCTGGGGACTGCGCGCCGAGGTGGCCCAGGCTCTCGGTTCGACCAAAAAAGACTACGCCTACGCCGTGCTGCGCGAAGCGGCAGGCGTAGGCGACCTGCGGGCGCGTGCCGCCGCCATCAAGGCCCTGGCCGAGGACAAATCGCCCGAAACCTTCGCAGCCATCTGTCCCTGCCTGTCCGATCCGAGCTACACGGTGAGTGCCGAGGCGGCCAGAGCAGTGGGCAAAGCCAAACACGCCGATTCGCGGGCGTTGCTGACCCAGGTGCTCGCCTCGCGTCCCTCCTGGAACGACATGGTGGGAAGTGCCGCCCTCGCGGGCCTAGCCGAACTGAAGGACGACCCCGAGGCCCTCGAAGCAATCCTGGAGCGCACCCGCCGGGGTACTCCCCCGGCGCTGCGCCTGGCGGCGATCCGTGCTCTGGGCAGCGCGGGCGAAGGGGGGGAGAATCAAAAAATCCTCGATGCCCTTGCCCAGGTCGCCCAGGAAACCCAGTTTTCGACTCGGCGGGCGGTGATTGCCGCTTTGGGTTCGCTCAAATCCCCCCAGGCTCTGCCGCTGCTAGAGCAAATCGCCCGCGAAGATCCCGACGGTCGCCTCCGGCGCTCTGCCCTGGAGAGTGCCGAATCGATCCGCTCGCAAGTCGGCCAGGACAAGGAACTGAAAAAACTGCGCGAAGCGGTCGAAAGCCTTCAGGAGGAGAACCGCTCGCTAAAAAGTCGTCTGGAAGTGCTTGAAAGCCGACTCACATCCCCATAGAACGGCTGCCCGGCGGCTTGCCCAAGCCGCTCCTATCATGGAAGTAAAGCCTGGGGGATTCCTCTCATGGAGCGGCGCGAACAAATTCTCGGTGCGGTTGAGACGCTGAACTACCGGGCCACCGTCGGCGATGTGGCGACCCGCAGTGGCCTGGAACTGACTACCGTCCAGCAAGAACTCAACAGCCTCGCCCAGGATGGCGATGGGCACCTGCAGGTCTCCAACACCGGCGAGATTGTTTACGCTTTCGAAACGGATGTGCGCGACCGGCTGCTGCGCAAGGACCGCAACGCCAGACTCAAAGCCCTGCTCAAAAAAGCCTGGCAGGTGGCTTTCTATCTGGTGCGTATCTCTTTTGGGATCTTGCTGGTTTTATCGCTGGTACTCATTGCCATCGGCATCTACGTCGTGTTGTCGAGCCGCGACGGCGACGGCGGCGGCGAGGGCGAAAGCCGGGGCGGCGGTGGCGGCGTGCCCAATTTCTATTGGGGCGATTTTTTCTACATCTTCTACTGGCCCCCCTACGGCTATTACGACGAGCGCCGACTCAAAGATCCTAAGGACATGGGTTTTCTGGAGAGCGTCTATTCGTTTTTGTTCGGCGACGGCAACCCGAACGCGGATCTCGAGTCGCGGCGGTGGCGGACGGTGGCGGGGGTTATCCAGGCCAACCGGGGCGTGGTGGTGGCCGAGCAGTTGGCTCCCTATCTCGAAGCGGCCCGCGTCGACAGCGAAGACTTTGTGTTGCCGGCCCTGGTCAAGTACGACGGTGTACCTGAGGTGAGCGAGCAAGGCGAGATTGTCTACCGCTTTCCGCAGCTGCAGGTGCAGGCCGAGGAGCGCCGTCCGGCCGCCACGTTGCCGGGTTTTCTGCAGGAGAAGCGCTGGCAATTTAGCAAAGCGCCCGGCGGTAAACTAGTGCTCGCCGGTGCGCTCGGGGTCGCCAACTTTGTGGGCGCCTGGTTTTTGTACTTTCTTTTGCAATCGACCAATCTGCCGCCGGATCTGAGCTTCTTCGCCGCTTTGGCGCCGGTGCTGGTCATCTACGGCACGCTCTTTTTGCTCGTACCGGCTGTGCGCGCCGCCGTCATTGCCTGGCTCAACCGGGGTGTCGAAAGCCGCAACCGCAGCCGCTCGGGCTTCTCCCGCCACCTGCGCGAGGCGAACGCCGAGTTGCGCCGCAAACTGGCGTTCGCCCAAAGTTTCGCCGCCCAAAAAGTGCTTGGCAAAGAGGACATCATTTACACTACCGAGCAATCGGCCCTGGAGCAGCGCGACTATGAACTAGACGATCCGCGCTTTCGCTCCTTAGACGATCCGCGCACCGGGGCATAAAAAAACTGCGGGGTCAGGAGGATCCCGCAGCACTCTCCACATCATTCCTTAAATAAACTTTACCTCAATTGCGGTGGGGTTGACCAGTTTTTTGTATCCTGGGACGCAGATCTTGTGTCGGACACGGCAGACCTGCCAAAGGACGGGCTGCTGTAAAGTAAGAAGGCTTGCGCTCAAGGCCGCCCCGTGGTCAGAATTTTGTACTCCGAAGAAGAGATAGCTAGACAGGTTCAGCTGTTGGCGGGCCAGATCAGCGCCCACTACGCTCCTCTGGTATCGATTTCGTATCCGCTGGTGGTTTTGCCGGTGCTCAAGGGAGCCTTTGTCTTCAGTTCCGATCTGTTGCGGCGGGTGACGGTGCCTTTGCGGGTCGAATTTTTGCGCGCAAGCAGTTATCGCGAGGGGACTGTTTCGGGCGGCCTGGAGCTGGACATCCCGGAGACGGCCTTTTTGAGCGGTCATCATCT
Organism: Aphanocapsa lilacina HA4352-LM1; assembly: GCA_019359725.1. GTDB lineage: Bacteria > Cyanobacteriota > Cyanobacteriia > Gloeobacterales > Gloeobacteraceae > Gloeobacter > Gloeobacter lilacinus. The sequence continues at coordinate 25,543 of JAHHGR010000036.1, forward strand.
GCTGTTGCTCGAAGATATTGTCGACACCGGCAGGACTGCAAGCCAGATCCTGGCCACCCTCAAAGGTTGCGGCCCAGCCTCGCTGCAGATCTGCGCGCTGCTGGACAAGCCTTCGCGCCGTGTGGCGCCGGTGGAAGTCCATTTTCGGGGCTTTACGATTGCGGACCGCTTTGTGATCGGTTATGGCATGGATCTGGCCGAGCGCTACCGCGAGTTGCCCTACGTGGGCGAACTGGAAGAATGCACCTTTTGATTCCCGCCGCCGGTCGCGGCAGCCGCATGGGCGCAGACGGCAACAAGCTGCTCTTGCCGCTGTTGGGCCGGCCGCTTCTGGCCTGGACGCTCGCAGCAGCGGCACAAGCCCCTTCAACCGGCTGGATAGGCATCGTCGGCCAGCCGATAGACGAAGAAGCGATCCGATTACTGGTGGAGAGGCTGGGTCTGCGGGTGCCGGTGCACTGGATCGAAGGGGGCGAGACCCGCCAGCAGTCGGTCTACCAAGGGTTGCTGGCGCTTCCTGCAGAAGCGCAGCAGGTACTCATCCACGACGGAGCGCGCTGTCTGGCAAGCCCGGCCCTTTTCGAGCGCTGTGGCGCCGCACTGGCTGAATTTTCTGCCATCGTCGCCGCTGTGCCGGTCAAGGACACCATCAAACAGGTCTACCCCCACAGCCATCGGGTAGAGAAGACCATTGCCCGCGAGCGGCTCTGGGCGGCCCAGACGCCCCAGGGTGGCAAGGTCGGGACGCTGAAGGCCGCCCACGCCTGGGCCGCGGCCCAGGCGGTCGCCGTCACCGACGACGCGGCGCTGTGCGAACTGCGCGGCGAGCCGGTGCAGGTCGTTCTCGGCGAGCAGACCAATCTCAAGATCACCACGCCTGCAGATCTGTTCGTGGCCGAGGCTATCTTGAAAACACAGTTGCGCCAGGATCCCAGCCCATGAGCGAACTGCCCCGCACCCTCGATGAGACCCTCGACCAGTGCCGCCAGGCCCTCGCAGCCGCCCTGGCCGGCGGCAAGACCCGCGCCCAGATCGACATCAAAGTGCCCGGTCTCGACGTGCTTGTCCTCGTGCCGGGGCTCGCCCCCGTGCTGGGGGAGTCCGGGTGGGCGGCGGCTTTTGCCGATCCGGGCGCGGCGGCTCTGGCCCGCCGCCGGTTGGGGGCGGTGGGCTACGAGCTGCGGGGCCTCAGCGAACTGAAGCTGCGCGGCGGCGAGCGCTCCGCAGTGCTCGCCGTTGAACCGAGTGCCATCGAAGTCGAGACGGTCGAACTGATCGCCGCACGCACGGAGGGCAGGCCCTTTATTTTGCTCAATTCGCGCCTGCAGGAGGCGGGGGTGGTGGGTATCGGCCTGGCGGGCCGGCAGTTGCGCGACCGGTTCCTCTCGACCTTCGAGATGGCCTACGCCGTCCAGCCTTTTGAAGGGGGCAGCCTCTACCGGGCCTACCCGGGGCCGTGGCAGCTCTGGCGCGAAACCCGCGAGGGCGATTACACCAAAGTCGGCGAGTTCGAGACGCGCCCGCTGGGCGAAGACATCGACCGCGCCCTTTACCCCAAAAAAGGCGAAGCCCTGCTCGACGGACTGCGGCGCTTCCTACGCGCCCTGGGTCGGTAAAGTTACTCAGGCGGGCGTTTTCGTCGTGTCCTGGGGAGAAATAATACCCACCAGCAGAACCAGCGGTACCATTGCAAGCAAAAGCAGTGCCACGGCGGGCACCGAAAAAATACTGAAGGGCATTGAGAAATCCGTAAATAGCAGGTTTGACTGTGCTGTGTCCTTGCTTTTCCAGCAGGTGCATCAGTACAGCAAGTTCGAGACCGCAGGACGGCCCCAAAAATATTCACTCAATCGGGAATGTCCTGTCAAGTACCTGCCTCGTCCGTTTGAGTCGCTCCCCGTTCAAAGGTGGGGTGTTACGATCTGTAATCAACTGTCGGAAGCGCAAGGGAGCAGCTTTGAAGCGCAAGCAGGCTATTGTCATCGGTGCGGGTGTGGGCGGACTTTCACTTGGAATCCGTCTGCAGAGCCTCGGGTTCGACACGACCATCTTCGAGAAGCTGGACGGACCGGGCGGGCGGGCCTACGTGCACCGCGCCGAGGGGTTTACCTTCGACATGGGGCCAACGGTGATCACCGTGCCCCACTTTATCGAGGAACTATTTGCTCTCGAACAGGACAGGCCCGCCCTCGACAGGCCGGACTTCCCGGCGGCGGTCCTGGGTCCAGATGCCCGGATCACCTCGGGGGTGAGCGGCGGACCGGCGACATCGCAGTACGTCAAAATTATTCCGATTTTGCCTTTTTACCGCATTTACTTTGACGACGGGACGTACTTCGATTACGACGGCGACCCGGTTCGCACCCGCGAGCAGATCCGCGCCCTTGCTCCTGAGGATCTCGAAGGTTACGAGCGCTTCCACCGCGACGCGCGGGCCATCTTCGAGCGCGGATTTCTGGAGTTGGGTTTTACCTACTTTCGCGATGTACCTTCGATGCTGCGCATCGCCCCGGATCTGGTGAAGCTGGATGCGGTGCGGCCGCTGTTTTCGTTCGTAAAGCGCTACTTCAAAAGCGACAAGCTCCGGCAGGTCTTCAGCTTTGAGCCCTTGCTGGTGGGTGGCAACCCGCTCGCGGTGCCCGCCATCTACGCGATGATCCATTTTGTCGAGAAGACCTGGGGCATCCACTTCGCCATGGGCGGCACGGGGGCGCTCGTGCGCGGCTTCGTGGGCAAATTCGAAGAACTGGGTGGGACGATGCGCTATGGGAGCGAAGTTGCCCGCATCGAAGTCGAAGGCAGCGGCAAGAATCGCCGGGCCACCGCTGTCGTGCTCGCGGACGGCAGCCGCCATCCGGCGGACCTCGTCGCTTCCAACGGCGATTACGTCAACACCTATCTGAAACTCATCGACCGCGCCTACCGGCCGAGCCACCCGGACGTGCGCCTGAAGCTTGCGCGCCAGTCGATGTCGCTGTTGGTCGTCTACTTCGGCTTCCGCTCAGACGGGCTGGATCTGGATCTCAGGCACCACAACATCATCCTCGGTCCGCGCTACGAGGAATTGCTCAAGGACATCTTCGGCCGGAAGATCCTGGCGGAGGACTTCTCGCAGTACCTGCACATTCCTTCGGTTACCGACCCGAGCCTGGCGCCGCCGGGGCACCACTGCGCCTATACCCTCGTACCCGTCCCCCACAACGGCAGCGGCCTCAACTGGTCGAAACTCGCCGATCCTTTCGTAGAACGGGTGCTGCGCTTTTTGGACGAGCGTGGGTATATCCCGGGGCTTGGCGAGCGGCTCGTCTACAAGAGCTTCATCACCCCCGACTACTTCGAGCACACGCTCAACAGCCGGCTGGGCAACGGTTTTGGCATCGAGCCGGTGCTGTGGCAGTCGGCGTACTTTCGCCCCCACAACAAAAGTGAAGACATCGCTAACTTTTACTTAGTCGGCGCCAACACCCAACCCGGCGGCGGTACCCCGGCGGTGATGATGTCCGCCAAGATGACGGCACGGGAGATCGCCCGCGACTTCGATATTCCCTTGGATGTCGTGGATAGACTGCAGGTGCGCGGGACGGTCGCGAAGTAGGTCGGCTGGGTATATTACTGGAAGCGCCTATCGGCGCAAGACACGCGAAGCGGGGAGGAGCAGCATGACTTCCAAAGCGGATTTTTCAGCCGGGGAGTGGCGCCTGTTGCGGGAGACGCCCCTCAGCATCGGGGCAGCGGTGATGGTGGCGGACACCGCAAGCGGTTTTTTCGGCATGCTCCAGGAGGGCGTGGCCCTTGCCATGGGCGCGATTGCCTGCGCCGCCGATTTTCCCGACAACAACATCATCCAAAGCATCCTGTCCGAGGAAAAGCAACTGGACACCAAGCCCCGCCTCGACAGCCCCGAAGCGCGTACCCAATTCAAAGCCGAGACGATCGATCTGTGCCGCCAAAGCGTCGCCCTGCTCGCCGAAAAAGCGACTCCTCAGGAAGCCGAGGAGTACCGCCGCTGGCTCGTGGCCATCGCCCGCAAGGTGGCCGAGGCCGCCAAAGAAGGCGGTTTTTTGGGCATCGGCGGCCAGCGGGTGAGCGAAGCGGAGGCGGCCTATTTGACGCAAATCGATACTGCCCTCGGCGTGGGGACGCAGGCCGGTTGAATGCCCAAAGCAATTGCCATTGGCATTGTGTGCTTCGCAGGCAAAGTACTCATCGATCGCAGGCCTGCGGACGCGGCGCTGGGTGGGCTGTGGGAGTTTCCCGGCGGCAAAATCCTCCCCGGAGAGACACCTGAGGCGTGCGTGGCCCGCGAGGTGCTGGAGGAAGTGGGGCTTACCGTAACCGTGGGCGAACTGCTGGCTATTCTGGAGCACGACTACTCCGATTTTCTCGTCCGCATCCGCGCCTACCTGTGCCACAGTGAGAGCGACGCCGCCCGGGCGATCGCCTGCGATGCCGTCGAGTGGGTGGAGCCGCGGGAACTGGACGGCTACCCGTTTCCGGCGGCCAATGCCCCGCTCATCTCGCTGATTCAGAAGCGCCTTTGCCCATGACTGCCTCCTCTGTGCCCCTTGCCTTTCCGATCACCGCCGTCGTCGCCCAGGAGGCGATCAAACTCGCGCTGCTATTGGCTGTCACCGATCCGGGATTGGGGGGTGTCGCCATCAGCGGCCGGCGCGGCACGGCCAAATCGGTAATGGCCCGGGGTATTCATGCCCTACTGCCGCCCATCGAAGTGATCGCCAGTTGCCCGGCCAACGACGATCCTGAGCAGCCCGAATCCTGGTGCGACCACTGCCGCCGCCTCTACGCCGAACGGGAGCCCCAGCGGGCGATGCGGCCGGTGCCCTTTGTACAGGTGCCGCTCGGGGCCACCGAGGACCGGGTGATCGGCACCGTCGATCTCGAAAAATCGATGCGTCTGGGCGAACCCGTCTTTCAGCCGGGGCTGCTCGCCGAGGCGAATCGGGGCATCCTCTACGTCGACGAGATCAACCTGCTCGACAACCAGATCGCCAATTTGTTACTCACGACCTTCAGCGAAGGCATCAACCGCGTCGAGCGCGAGGGTCTCAGCTTTGAGCATCCCTGCGCAATGGTGTTGCTCGCCACGTTCAACCCTGAAGAGGGCGAACTGCGCGAACACCTGCTCGATCGCATCGCCATCTGCCTGCCTGCCGAGGCGCAGTTGAGTCTGGAGGACCGCCTCGCAGTGGTGGACCAGGCGCGCGGGTACGCCCGCGATCCGGCGGCCTTTGTGGCCGCTCACCGCAGCGAGATCGAAGAATTGCAGACGCAGATCGTCCTTGCCCGCCAGCGTCTCGCGGAAGTGACCATCGAACCTGAGCAGATTGCCTACCTGGTCGAAGAAGCCGTGCGCGGCGAGGTAGAGGGCCACCGGGCGGAACTGTTTGCCGTCCGGGCGGCAAAGGTGCACTGCGCCCTCGATGGCCGCACCCGCGTCAATGCCGAGGACTTGCGCCGGGCGGTCGAACTGGTGATTATTCCGCGCTCGACGGTGATCCCCTCGGAGGAGCCCCCACCGCCACCCCCACCGCCGCCCCCTCCCGACGAGCAGGAGCAGGACGAGGACGAGCGGCAGGACGACGACCCCCAGGAAAACGACAACGAACCGGAGGATCAGGAGGCGCCCCCGAGCCTGCCCGAGGATTTTGTCTTCGACGCCGAAGGAGTCATTCTCGATCCGCAGCTGTTGGCCTTTGCCCAGACGGTACGGCGCAAGAGCAAATCCGGGGCGCGCACCAAGATTTATTCCGACTCGCGCGGCCGCTACATCAAGCCGATCTTGCCCCGGGGCCGGGTGAACCGCATCGCCGTGGACGCCACCCTGCGCGCCGCCGCGCCGCACCAGAAAGCCCGCCGCGAGCGCGATCCCGGCAGGCGGGTGATCGTCGAGGCAGCCGATGTGCGCGCCAAGCGCCTGGCGCGCAAGGCCGGGGCGCTCATCACCTTCGTGGTCGATGCGAGCGGTTCGATGGCCCTCAATCGGATGCGCTCGGCCAAAGGTGCCGTGTTGAAGCTGCTCACCGAGGCGTATCAAAACCGCGACAAGGTGGCGCTCGTCCCCTTTCGCGGTGAAAAAGCCGACGTGTTGCTGCCGCCCACCCGCTCGATCGCCCAGGCGCGCAGGCGTCTGGAGTCATTACCCTGCGGTGGCGGATCGCCGTTGGCCCACGCCCTGAGCCAGGCGATCCGCCTGGGAGTGAACGCCCAGAGCGCCGGCGACGTCGGCCAGGTGATCATCGTGGCGATCACCGACGGCCGGGGCAACATTCCCCTCGCCCGCTCCCTGGGCGAACCGCCGACGGACGACAAACCCGACATCAAAGCCGAACTGCTCGCCCTCGCCGGCCGCATCGGCGCCCTCGGTTTCAAGCTGCTGGTGATCGACACCGAAAACCGCTTCGTCTCCACCGGTTTTGCCAAAGAACTGGCCACCCAGGCGGGCGGGCGCTACTTCTACCTGCCCCGCGCGAGTGAGCAGACTCTGGCACGGGCGACGCAGGATGCGATTGCGGAATTGCGGGATTGACCAGGTGCCAGGGGGCAGTAAGTTCGTCCTGCCCCCTGGCACCTGCTTCAAGGATTGCTACAGGTCTGCAACTGCTTTGGTGACCGCCAGAAAATGGCCCAGGATGGGCGAAGCGTTGTCCTGGTGCCAGGCGGCGGCCAGGACCAGCCTCGCAGCCGCAGCCGCCAGCGGCCGACAAGTCATCTTGAGCGCACAGGATTCACCATCGCGGTCCCGCGGGGTCCCCATACCCTCGCCCTGGTGCGCTGAAGTCCCATCAGCTCAGAATCTACAGCTCGAACAGGCGCTCGGCGGACCAGACGGCGGCGACGGCGAGTGAGGGCACCGGGCTAAGATGTGGCTACATAGGGTCACATACGGTGCGAACCATGAAACTGATAGGTGTCCGGGAGTTTAGGGACAGGGTAAGCCATTACCTTGCCTGCGGGGAAGTACTGGGTGTTCAAAACCATGGCAGGCTCGTAGGGGTTTTTATTCCTTTGCGTGCGCCGGACAACGACAAGGTGGAGCAAGCTGCGGAGCGCCTGGCTGCGGTGATGCGCCAGGCAGTCAAGGAGACGGGGATGAGCGAGGACGAAATCGCTGGTCTATCTGATCTGTCGAAAGGCTTCGTTTAGGGTGAGAGTTGTTGTCGATGCCAACGTGCTGGTGGGTAGGGCTCTTGGAACAAAAAGCCGCAACATCTTTATTGCACCGAGCCTGGAGTTGTTCGTGGCTGCCAGGGCTTGGGACGAAGCGTTGCACGAACTTCCAGGCCGCGTGGAGGCCATTGTTCGCCAGGGAAAGCTCAGTAGCGAGCGGGCACAAAGTCTGGCCAATGGCGCTGTCGAACTGATTACTTCCAAAGCGGTGGTTATCGAAGAAGCGCAATATGTGCTACTTGAAAATGAAGCGCGCAGGCGCGTGCCGGATGATCCCGACGCTTGGCCCACAGTGGCGACAGCGTTGCTGCTGGAAGCAGATATCTGGACAGAAGATAGGGACTTTTTTGGCTGTGGAGTGGCTGTTTGGACGACGCGAACTCTGTTGATTCAGTGGGGCTCCGTGCTATGAAGCGAGCAATTGCCAATCGAACAAACGCTCGGCAAGCCAGACAGCGGCGATCCCGGCGACGGCCACCGAGCCGCCCGTGAAGACGACGCGCCGGTAGAACCAGGAGTCGCGCAGCCAGAAGGCGATGGGCAAGAAAACGGCGACAATGGCGAGCTGGCCGACTTCCACACCCAGGTTGAAGCCCAAAAGCGACAGCACCAGGTTTTCTTTGGCTAGGCCCAAATCGGCCATGACGCTCGCAAAGCCGAAGCCGTGGATGAGGCCGAAGCCGAAGGCAATTGCCCAGCGGCGGTTCTCAACGATGGGAAAGAGGTTGTTGAGAGCCGCCAGAATCACCGAGGCGGCAATCGCCGATTCGACCCAGCGCGAGGGTAACTCGACCACCCCCAGCGCGGCGAGACCCAGGGTGATCGAGTGGGCAACGGTGAAGGCGGTGACCACCTTGACGACGTTGAGAAATACTTCGCGAAATTCCCCAAGCGTCTTCCAGCGGCCGTCCTTACGCACAAACAGCGCCGGCAGCAACAGCGTCAACAAAAACAAAATGTGATCGAAGCCGATCCAGATGTGCCAGACGCCCTCGCGCACGAAGTCAAAAAACTGCACCCACGGGGCGGAACGCACCTCCAACCGCTGCGAACGGCTATCGGGGCCGAGGATGGCGGTGCGCACGGGACCGCCATCCTCGGCTTGCAACTGCAGCAAGCCGCGGTGCTGGGGATCAAGGTCAAAAAAGAGGTTGTAATCGACTGAGAGGGCCACCGGCGGACGACCGCAATCGGCTGCGAAGCGCAGCACGGCGTAGGCGCCGTCGCTGTGGCGGTCGATGAGCAGGGCATGCAAGTTGGGGGGGCAGGAGTTGCCGTCGGCCGCCAGCTTCAGCCGGGCAAGGGCGTAATCGGCAATTTGGGCCTGGCGGGAGCGCACCTCGCCCCAGGTGATGGCGCCGTCGTCGTCGCCGTCGAGGCCGATGGCGTAATCGAGGTCACGCAGGGCGATGTCCCACTGGCCCTCGACGCGCTCGTCGGCAAGCTTTAAATTCAGGTAGCTGTCGCTGGGTTTATGGGCAAAGGCGGGCTGGGCCACAGCGACGCACGCCCACAAACATAGCCATCCCCAGAGCGGGACTTTGCTCATGCTTTTGCTCCCAGTTCCTGCATCAGGGCGTTCACCCGGCGATCCTCCAGGCGGCTTTGTTTGAGCCAGTCGATGGCCGGGCGGGCGGCAGCGGCGTCGCCGCTCGCTTGGGCCGCTTCGAGCACAATGCGGGCGTCTGCCGGTTCGCGCTGGGTCTGCCAGTTGGCCAGAGCCAGTTTGAGGGCCGCGCCCGGCTGCTCCAGCAGTTCCAAAGTAAAGCGCGCTTCCTCGCGGCGGTGAACTGCCTCGTCGCCGCGCCGGCGGCTCGCTGCAAAGCGAGCCGCCAGTTCTGTGCGGTGGACGGCCGATTGCGCCAGGCCCAAACGCTGCTCGGCGATGGCAAGCCGAAGCAACGGTCCGTCGGCGCGGGCACGGCCCTTGAGCAGTTCTACGACTTCGCGCGGACGCTTTTCATCGAGCAAAAAGTCGGCGTAGGCCCCCAGCAGGTAGCTGTCGGGACTAACGGCCATCGCTGCTCGAAAGTGCTTTTCGGCTTTTTGGGGATCGCCCTGGCGGTGGGCTATCTCCGCGAGCAATGTCTGAGCCCAGAGCTTTTCGCCCGCCGAGGCGTCGGTGCGTGCGGTGATGACCCGCTCCAACAGCGCGTAGCTGGTAGCTGCCTGGCCGTTCAGGCTCGCCACACCGCTCAAACAGGTGATCCCCGCCAGTTGAGAAGAAAACTGCATCACCGGCACGCAGCTTTTGCGTGCCTCAGCGTACTCGCCTCTGACTTGCTGCACCAAGGCCCGGGTCACCCACGCCTGGGGATCGCGCGGGTTGGCGGCGAGAGCAAGTTTCAAGTCGGCCAGAGCGCCTTCGAAGTCGTGATCGGCCTGGCGGAGGGTGGCGCGCATCACCAGCACCGGCGCGGGAGGCTTGGGTTGCTCCCACCAAGGGGCGAGGGCCGCCTGGGCGTAGCCGTTGTAGCGCGGGTCGGCCTCGATGCGCCCGCGCTCGATGTAGCGGCGGGCCAGCTGCAAGGCTAAAGCCAGATCCTGGGGCTGGCGGGCAAGGCGGGTGCGCAGTTCGCGCAAGGCGCGCGCTTCGGGATCGGCCGGACGCACGCGCACGCGCTCAAGCACCTCGCTGTCACTTTTGGGAGTAAATGGAGTCGCCTCAGCGGCGATAGACCAACCGAACAGCAGGCCCACAGCGCAGAGCCAGGGTAGAAGTTGCATGGCGATAGAAGTGAAAAGAAAAGGCGGCGGCGCGGTTGTGGACCTGTAGCGCGCCGCCGCCGGACTCACGGGGTGTTGTTCGGCGAACCGGCGATGGGGGTGCGCAGATACGGGAACTTCGTGTCGTAGAAGCTCGCGTCGTGGAAAGCGCCGTCGGTAAAGGGAAGCGTGCCGGAAGGGGCCTGATCCGCCGGCAACAGCACGCCCATCACCGCCCGCAGCGTGATGTCCACGGCGTCGTCGCCGGGGCGACGTCCGTTGGGATAACCCGCCAGGTCACCGCCGACCACCCCCAGGTTGTTCTGCATGTCCGCCGGGGTGGGCGGGATGCTGGTGTTGAGGCGCATCAATTCGGCGGGGATGACGCTCTTGGGCTTATTGAGGCCGTCCACGCCGGTGAGAAACACCGAAACGAGGTCGTTGCGCGGGAATACGGTGGGGGCTGCGGTGCCGAAGAGCAGTTCCAGAACGGCGGAAAGGGTTGGGTTGGTCACGTAGTCTGCGAACTGGGCGTCGCTCTGGGGAAGGCTGCTGTTGAAGGTGTTCTTGTCCTTGACGCCGATCACCAGTTCGTTGACCAGGGGATTGGCCAGGCGCGACTGCTGCACGAAGGGACCGGTTTCGATGGACGGGTTGGTATAGGTGCCCTTCGGGTTGAGGACGCGGTTGGCCGGGGCGCTCGAACTGGTCCAGCCGCCGATGACCGGGTCGCCCTTGGCTGTGAGGCAACTGGTGGGTACTTCAAGAATCAGCGAAGTGATGTTCTTGTCGGCCAGGTCGTCCGCCTCGACGTTCACCGGACCGAGGGGGTTGGTGATGTTGACTAGATCGAAGATTTCCCCCAGGTTGACCACGAACGGATCTTTGCGCTGGCCGACGAACATGCGGCCGTTGGTGGAGCAGCTGGGAATTTTGATGTCGTAGATGTAGCTATTGGCATACGCGGCGTAGTCGGGGAAGGACTTGTTGCCGATGTTGTCGGCGGGCTTGGTGAAGGTGGCGCGCCTGGTTTTGGCATCGGTCACCTTCTCGACTTTGCCGTTGCGCCAATGCTCGACGGTGTAAGTCTCGACGACGTTGAGGTTGGCGGTGTTGCCGACCGTGGTCGGGCCGATGTTCACGAAGGGAACGGAGATTTGCTTGCCGGCGATGTTGAGGGCGATGTCGTTGAGGGTGTTTTTAAAATTGAACCGAAAGCGAACATCGATTTTGGCGTCGCCGTCGTTGTCGATGTTGATGTCGTAGCGGGCCTTCGGATCGAGGGTGAAGTAGTTCGGACCGCCGTAGGGATCTTGGAGCGGCAGGTAATTGGCGATCAGCGTGACGAAGCCCGTGCGGCCCGTTTCATAGCTGTTGAACAGATAAAAATCGGTGCCGTCCAGCTTCGGATGCTGGGTGATAAAGGGCGCTTCGCGGTGGCTCGATGCGAACGCCGCCGGGGCGCCCAGACCGGCCAGCAGTCCAAGCGCGAGCGCGCAGTGGGTCGAATGAAACTTCATCGTGCTCCTCCATGAGCAAGCAGGCAGTAGGAAACCAAGCTGTGAATCGTCCGGAAGGACTTTATGTTGCCCGTCGTCTGGGAGCATCCTCCCCCGGGGGCATCCCTCACTGCCAGCCCAGAAACTGTTCACTTTCTGCTCAAAAAGTGGGCCGCCCCATTTGGTGGGACGGCCCGCCGCGCATGGCTGGTCACGGATTCTACGGAACGGCGGGTTCGGGCGGTTCCGGAGGGGTGGGGGCTGTGACCGACACGTCCGGTACGCGCACATCGATGTCGATATCGCCGAAGCGGCTGTCGCCCATGCCCAGGGCGCGGATCGCCTCCTGGCGCATCTTGGCGTCGGGGTCGCTTTTGGCGATGCTCACCAGTTTTTGGGCCGCCTGGGGGCTGTCGCTTCTGACCAGGCTGCGCAGGATGGCCCGCCGGGTCGCCTCGTCGCGGCTGCCGTCGTAAAGGCCCACCAGCGTCTGCACGCTCGCCTCGCCGCGGATGCGGCCGATGGCGCGGATCGCCTCTTGGCGCACCTCGGGGTTGGCGTCGCTTCTGGCGATATCGCCCAGCACCGAGAGCCGCTCGCTGTCGGAGAGGGCCGGTTTGCGCGCGGGCCGCAAGCTGCCGCCGCTGCGGGTACTCCCGCTGTCCGCCGTCGGCAGGGCGGCTTTGATCGCCCGCAGCACTTCGTCTTTGGCCTGAAGGGCGAGATCTTTTTGCTGCATCGCGGCATCGACGCTCCGGTCGATAAGCGGTTGGAGGTTTTTGAGATCGTCGCGCAGCTGCCGGCCGTCGAAGATCACCTGCTTGCCGGTGCCGTCATCGACGGTGAGCACCGGCAAATCCGGCGGCACGTCGGGAAGTTTCGGCGCCTGGGCCAGCACACTGCGGCGTACAGGAGCCGGGGCTTTGGGCGGCGGGGCGGCGGCGGGGGCGGCCTGGGGCCGGGTCGCCGGTACCGGTGCCACGGCCGGAATCGGTGGCTTCGGTGCTGCTGCCCGCCGCGCCGGGGCGGGGGCCACCTGGGGCTGAAGTTTGGGCGCGCTCGGGGTTTCAGCCTGGGCGTCGGGCTCCCCGGCCAGGGCGATCACCGGCTGGGAGCCGAGGGCGGTGGCGGCCGCAAGGATCGTGACGGTCGCCGCGAGGGACGCACCCGATAGACGCGGATTGGAGGGGCGGCGCTCGTCGAGGAGCAACACCACCCGCTCGCGAATCTGACCGGCGATGGCGAGGGTGCCGGTGGCCGGACGCGGCGGGGCCGCCACCAGTTCCAGCAGCCGGGTGAGGCAGCGCGCGTAGGGGCGCGGCCGGCCGGTCACCGAAACCACCCAGTCGTCGCAGGCAATTTCGCGCTCGGTATCCAGCGCGCGGCCAATCCACCACACGGCCGGGTGAAAAAAGAAAATCGCTTCGAGTGTCTTCTGGACCAGGTTGGTCCAGTCGTCCCAGCGGCGCAGGTGCGCCAGTTCGTGCAGACCCACCTGGTCGAATTCGGCCTCGGTAAGCTGATGGCCAAGGGCCGTCGGGATCAAAATCACCGGGTCGAGCAGTCCCACGGCCACCGGCAAGCGCAAATCCGGGTGGCTCGCCAGGCGGACCCGGCGATCGGTCAGGCAGGCGCGCCGCCATTCGGCAAGCCGGGCCTGGTAGGCCGCATCGAAGGGACGGCTGGTGGCCTTCAGTTTCTGCAGATACCCGTAACTCGCGGCCACCCGCGCCACGCGCACCGCCGCCACCAAAAGCCATACCGCACAGAGCACCAACGGCCAAAGGCCGCCGGGCAGCGACCACTCCGGCCAGCTGATCCCAGCGGGCGCCGCCGCCGGGAGGACTGCCGCCGTCTGCCGGTAAGCCGCCGGGCGCGGGGCCCGCACGATCACCTCAGGCAGGTCGTAAACCGGCGCGTTCGAAAACACTTCGACCTCCACGGGCACTTCCGGCACCGACGGGGAAGTACCGGTCGGCTGCGACCACGGCAGCCACAGCACCGCCACCAGCGTCACCCACCAGATCACATAGCGCGTGGTGGCGTTGGTGCTGCGCCTCAGGGCGCGCAACAGACACCAGACCATCGCCACAAGCAATGCCCCCTGCCACAGGCCGTTGAGCCACCCTTCCACCACCTCGCGCGCCAGCGGCAATAGCGCATCAACGCTGTTCATGGTCCTCTCCCGGATCGTTTTGCTGGATCATCGTGCGCAGGCGCTCCAGTTCGGCGGCGTCGATGTCCTCGTGTTCGAGAATGTTGAGCATCAACAACTCCGGCGAATTGTTAAAAAACCGGCTCAGCACAAATTCCACCGCGCTGCGGCGCGCCTGGTTGCGGTCGACGAGTGGACAGTACACAAAGGCCCGGCCCTCCTCGGTGTGGCGGACATAACCTTTTTGCTCGAGGATGCGCAGGGTGGTCAACACCGTGCTGTAGGCGAGCGACAACCGCTTGGGCAACGCCTCGACCACCTCCGCCACGGTGGCTGAGCCCCGCTGCCAGAGAATCTCCATCAGGCGCAACTCCGATTCGGTCAAGGTCGGCGATCGCTTCCTGGCCACAAGGGTGCCTCCCACTACTAATGAATTCGTTGACTCCTGCCGTCAGCCTACCGGAGCCCACTGGACCCTGTCAACTAAATAATTAATAGTTGAAACAAATCGGCGGCGGCGCCCATCCCCATAGACTGCACCGCCGCCCGCGGCGCCGGGGTAGGCGGCTTTATCGCCGATGGCCAATGCGCTATGCTACGTGCGAACAGGAGAGACGCCGCCCCCATGGATGTTCAATCGCCCGGTACCTATTCTCGCCGCCAGCGCCACGTGCCGATGGAGGCGTGTCTGACGCGGCAGGCCGCTCCCGCCGCCTGCCCGGACCACAGGCGGCCCTATCGTCCGAATCTGCCCGGCAGACGGCCCGCGACCATTTGGGGATTGCGCCTGAGCGTGCTTTTGGCCACCGCTGCCGGGGGCATGGGCACCGGCGCCGGGGTGATGGCGCTGCTGTTGCCCGCCACCGAGGGCCAACCGGTGGAGCAAGCCGAGGCGTTGCCTGCGATCGAACCGATTGCGCCGCGACCGGAGGTGCTCATCCCGACCACCGATCCCGCCACGATCGTGGCTGCGGTGCTGAGCCGAGGGGGTCGCAGCGACCCGTTCGCCCCGCCCCCGGCCGTGCTGCCGGTGGCCGACGCTCCCGCCCCGGATCCGTTCGCGATACCCGCCGCGGTGCCCATGGCGCCGGCGACCGCCCGGGCGGACGCTACCACCCGCGTCCTGCCGCCGCCCGCTCTGATGCGCCGCTTGCTGCCCCCCGCGGCCCTGGCCACCCGCATCGCCGCCTTTGATCTCCGGCCGGCGCTCACCGAGCTGCCGCCCGCTCCGGTGGCCCCGCCGGTCGAACCGGCGCCGCCCACAGCCCCATCTGTTTCTGTTGAAACGCCCGCCGCCGTAGGCGGACCCGCAATCGCCGCCGCTCCTGCGGCGGGCGAGCCGAATCTTTCTGCGCTGCGCGTCGAGCCGGCTGTGCCGCCCGGCTCGCTCGTAGCTGCCGCGGCCGAGCCGATGACGCCTTTGCAACTGATGGGCACGGCTCTTTCCGGCGAGCGGCGCATCGCCCTGATTCGTTCGGGCGATCCGGCTTCGACCCTGGCGGTTTCGGAGGGCGATACCGTTGCCGGCTGGTTCGTCCGGACCATCGCTGAAGATCAGGTCGTCGTGGTGCAAAACGACCGGCAGCAGATTTTGAAAGTCGGCAACTGATGCGCCGTCGGCTTGCCGGGGTGGCCGTCGGGCTATGGGCGCTGATGGCTGGACCGGTCACTGCTGAGGGCGGCGAGTGGTCGGCGGCGGACGGACGCCTGTTGCCCGAGCGGCCCGTTCCCGGCAGCACGGTGCAGGTGCTCACGAAGGTGCCTGTGAGCGTGCGCTTCGGCGAGCGCGACTTCCCGAGCTTTGAAATCGACAAAGGCCGCTGGCGGGTCCTGGTGCCGCTCTCGGCCCTGCTCAAACCCGGCGAGTACCCGCTGGAGGTGACCGCCGACCAGGAGACCCGCGCGACGGTGCCGCTGACGATTGCCCCGCGCACCTTCGCCGTGCAGCGCTTGCGCCTGCCCAGGGACCGCGCCGCCCTGGAGGCCACCGCGAGCGAAGAAGCGGCCATCGGCGCCGCCCTGCGCACAGTGAGCCCCGTGCAGCTGTGGCAATTGCCTTTTCGCCGCCCGAGCGGCGGCCGGATCTCGAGCGGCTTTGGTCTGCGACGCACCTACAACAGCGTCTGGGCCTCGGGCTACTACCACCGCGGCCTCGATTTCGCCGCTCCCACCGGCGCCGGGGTGATCGCCCCGGCCGCGGGCCGCGTCGTGCTGGTGGGCACCACCCAGCGTGGTTTTCGCCTGCACGGCAACACCGTCGTGCTCGACCACGGCCAGGGGGTAACGAGCATCTACATTCACCTGTCGCGCATTCTGGTGCGGCAAGGAGAAACGGTCAAAGCGGGCCAACCGATCGCCAAAGTGGGCAGCACCGGCCGGGCGAGCGGCCCGCACCTGCACTGGGGAATCTACACCCACGCCGTCGCGGTCGATCCGGGCGAGTGGCTGGCCGGGCGCATCTGCTGCCGGGTCGCCGCCAACTTCGGCGGCAGGGCCGGGGATGCCCGATAATTTGCTTATGCAAGTTTCCGTTTTCCACACACCCGAACTGGTCCCCGAGGGAACGCCCGACTGCGCCGTCGCCGTCGATGTGCTGCGCGCCACCTCCACCATCGCCACCGCCCTCGCCAACGGGGCGGCGGCCGTGCAGGTCTACGCCGACCTCGAAGCGCTGGGTGCCGCGGCGGCGGGTTATCCCCGCGAAGACATTCTGCGCGGCGGCGAGCGCGGCGGCAAGCAGGTCGAAGGTTTCGACTTCGGCAACTCGCCGCTCTATTGCACCAGCGAGCGGGTGGCCGGCAAGCGCATCTTTATGAGCACCACCAACGGCACCCGCACCCTGGAGCGCATCCGCCACGCGCCGGTGGTGCTCACCGCCGCCCTGGTCAACGTCGGCTTTGTCGCCCGCTATATCTGCAGTCAGGCATTTGAGACCGTCTGGATTGTCGGATCCGGCTGGCAGGGCAACTTTTCGCTTGAGGACACCGCCTGCGCCGGGGCGCTCGTCGATCAGTTGGGCGGGGCCGCCAACGACGAAGCGGTGGCGGCGGCGGCGCTCTTTGACACCTGGCAAGGCGATCTGATCGAATTGCTCGAAAGGGCGAGCCACGGTCAGCGTCTGCTCAAGCTCGGTCTGCTCGACGATATCGTCTACTGTGCCGCCCTCGATACGGTGAGCGCCCTGCCCCGTCAGACCGCAGCGGGCGTGCTTGTCCAGGGCATGGCGTAGTGGAAATCGTCCTCAGCGTGCTCGCCTTTTTGACTGCGCTGACGGGGGTAGCCGGTTTCTACGTCGATGGGGTCGTGCGCGATCTCATCCGAGCGCAACTCACGACGGCGGACCGCCTGGAGGTGCGCCTGGAGGCGATCCCCAACTACAAGCTCGCCTGGGGGGATGTCGATCGCCTGCGGGTGGCCGGGCGGGGCCTCACGGCCAAATCGGCGGATCTACGCATCGCCCGCCTCGACTTGGAGACCGACGGCATCTCGGTCGACCTCGATTCGCTGGGCAAAGTGCCGAAGTTGCGCCGACCGCTGCAGGCGGCGGTCAACGTTGAATTGAGCGAGGCCGACCTCAACCGGGCGCTCAATTCACCGGATATTCTCAAGACGCTTCAGTCGATCCGCGTCGAGCTACCCGGCTCGGTCGGCGGTTCCGGCCGGCCCGAGGTGGCGACGTTCACCCAGCCGCGCATCGCCCTGGTGGGGAGCAACGAAGTGATTTTGCAGTCGGTGGTCAAAATCGAGAACCGCACCGAGACGCTGCTGGTCTCCTTTCGCTCGGGGCTCGCCGTCGATGAGGGCGTGCGGTTGCGGCTTGTCAAACCCGTATTCACGCTCAACGAGGTGCCTGTCCCTCCCGAACTGGCGGATGTCTTTTTAAGCGGCCTCAATCAAATTGTCGATCTCGATACACTGGCCGCCCAGGGCATCGTGGCGCGCATTCTCAAATTTGAAGTCGTTCCCGGCGAGATGCACCTGGTCGGATTTGCGCGCATCGAGAAGATCCCTGGTGCTCCTTAGAAGGGACGCCTGCGCTACCATCTGGATAGCCTTTCGATCTGAATCATGGCTGCGACGATTCAAGCGAGAGACCTGAGTCTCGACGATCTTTTCGAGCAGTTCCATCTGGAGCAGACTGAGGAGGAGGCATTCTTCCGCGAGTGGCAGGACGAACTGCCGCCGCTTAGCGATCCAGAACACGTATGGCTCGATCGCGTGCGCGCAAACTACCGGGGACTCACGGCCAGCCGCTTGATCTCGGAGAATGCAGTCAAAATGGTGGTTCTTTCGCCGCTACTGGATATGGCTGGTTTTTATCGGCATCCATTTCGGTTGGAGACCGATGTGGAGACTTCCCTGGCGGTTGACGCCGAGGACGAAGGGGTCTTTTACAAAGGCCGCATCGATGTGCTGCTGCTTTGGAAAAAGTTGTGGGTGCTGATCATCGAGTCGAAAAACGCCCGGTTCAACGTCACCCTTGCCCTACCCCAGACACTGTTTTATATGCTGAGCGGACCGGAACCGGTTTCGTTCGCTTTGATGAGCAACGGCGAAGATTTTTTGTTTGCAAAACTTTCCAGGCAGCCGTCTCCCAGATACGCCCTCTCGCGCAAATTCACCCTGGTCAGCCCGTCGAGCCAGGAACTGGGCGAAGTGCTGCGCATTTTGAAGCGCTTCAATCGTCTGTTTAGTCAAGAATTGTGATCATCAATTCGGGTTGGTCGAGACGCTGGTGGGGACCAGCAGGGGCTGCTTGCCCCGCCGCTCGATTTTATAGCCCACTAGACTGGTCCGCGACGGACAGCACAGCGCGTCCTGCTCGGCGTAGCGCGAAAAGGCGACATTCAAAAAGCCCGGATTGGTGAGGTAGATCGTCTGCGAGGCGCCGTCGGTGCGCGAATTCATCGGCACCGGCGAGAGGGTGCCGGCAAATTTGCCGCCCACAAACACGAACGCCTGGTACTGCATCGGTCGGCACATGCCGTCGACGCTCGCGGCGGCCGTGACTAGCGACGTGCCCGAGAAAATCTGCAGCGGACCGAACAGCTTCCAAGCGGCTCCCACCACCGCCCGATCCTCCGCACTTGCCGGTGCGCGCACCTGCTCTACGCAGCGACCGACGGTGGGGGCGTCGCCCTCGGGCTTTGGCGCTTTGGGTACGGCTCCCCCCGGCTTGTTCCAGTTGGCGAGCGGCTGGTCCAGCCAGGAAGTGCTCGCTGTGGATGTCTGGGCCACACTCTGGGTCTGAAGAGCAAGTGCTGTCCCAATCGCGATAGTGTAAAGCTTGTTCGACATGCCGATCAATCCTGAGGGGAAGACACCAGCGTTATAGGGTACCGGCAGTTTCGCTGCAAGCGTGCCGCTGCAGGAGGACCGGCGAGCTGCTCATACTTTCATGATTCGGTCGGCCATCTGCCGCAACACAGTCTGCGACGGCACGGTTTTTCCTGTGGGTGGACGGTGCTTGTTGATGGCGGTCACAAGTGCACTTTCATTGAAAACCGGTATGGAGGAACTGTAGGATAAAGCGTTGATCTGGACATGGTCGAGGTCGAATTTAGCCCGCTGGGGAAAGACTACAGCGCCGTTGACGAACACTCCATATTCAGAAAAGAAGTCTTTGAGGGCCATTGTCTGTTTTTCGCACTGTTGCACCGGATTATTGCCGCGGCTAGATTTTACAAGGTTACCCGTGGCGGTTTTCCAGACACTATTGATACCGCCGCGAATGGTGCCTGGGTAGCACTTGCCTTCGATCACAAAAATACCGCGATCACACAGCAAAATATTGTCGTATTGAATGGTGTCCTTTTTAGAAGGCCCGCCGATTCAAAAATGAAGTGCAACGCTTGAGAGCCTTCCGCTGAGGGACTCATAGAGGTATCCTGACGTTTACTACGACAAACAGGAACCCCTATGAGCTTCAGCCAGCTTACCCTACAAGAGCG
>JAHHGR010000037.1 GCA_019359725.1 Aphanocapsa lilacina HA4352-LM1
GCAATGTTGCATGTGTCAGGAAGTCAGTTATGTGCATTGGCTGGGAAAATTGCTGGGCAGCTGGAGGCGCAGGGTCTGGCCCCTCGAACTGTGTGCAAGCGTTCACTGATTCAACACTTCTGGGTTTTGACGAAAGAACTTCGTTCATTTGCGATCCTTTTTATGCATACAAAAACTAACAAACCGACGCGCCAGGCTCCACTCGGCCTAACGGAGTTTGAGAGGCTGCCGCAGCAAGGCAGGTAAATAGCGCCAGAATCTGGAAAATATTGCAAATGTTTGACCATCGATACGAGCGGCGGTGGTGATCGGCTTGGGAAGCTGCCGGTTCATCTCCTCTGCAAAAACGTGGTAGCGGAAGCGAAAGATGGCATCGCGCTCCGCGGCGGTCGTGGCAATTTTGACGTGGATAGCCATGGATTCAACTGTGGAGAACGGCTGTGGGCAGAAATCGGCTGCACGGCTCCTGCAGGAGATTCGTGCGCAGTTGACAGATGGCCTGGGGGTGCTTGTGCTGGTGGTGGGCAACGGCCTGCTCCGGCAAGACCAGTAGGTAAACTTCGCTGAGGGTGACCGCCTGCCCGACGGCGCAGCAGGAGGCCAAAAGGCCTTCGGCACCGAAACATTCGCCGCTTGAGAGCACATCGGGCGGCCTGTCGAAGTTGCCCGGGTAGTACAGCGCGACTGTGCCGGAGATGACGACGTAAAGCGACCCGAGCAGGTCTCCTCGCTGCACGATGATCCTGCCCGCTCGCACCCGGTGGAGGAGCGCGTGTCTGAGAATCGCTCTGGCGTCCACCTCGCTCAGCCCCTGCAGCATCCGGATGGCCCGTTCGGGTGGACCACCCAAAAGCCGGCACAGTTGGGACCAGCGCTGTTCGGGCGACAGCGTCCGCGCGGGAGCAAATTCCGGCGGCGCGGGAAATTGCTCCGAAAACCAGGTGCCGTCTGCAGCGCGGTTGGCAAAGCGGTGCGCCTCGCGGGCGAAAGGAGAACCGACCGAGTGCAGGTGCTCCACATCCTCGCCCACGCAGACCATCGGCGCCATCAGGCCGAGCGCGTGGTTCACGTCGAGATAATTATTCACATAGCGTCGGTAGCCGAAGTGTTCGTACATCTCAATCTGGTGGAAGCGGCTCAGTAAAAAGTCGAAGCGCAGGCCCTCCTCGCGGCCGTGGCGGTAGGCGGCGACGGCCAGCCGCGCGGCCATCGGGCTGTGGCGAAAGCGGTGGTCGACCATAAAACGGCTGCTCAAAGAGAGTGCGTTTGGGGCTATCCCGGCAAACCGTTCCAGGGCAAACGCCTCGCGCCATTCGGAAGGACAATGGTCGAAATCAACGGTATTCCTGCGCAGCGTGGCCACCACTTCGCCCTGCTCAGCGATGTAGAACAACACCGCACTCTCGTCGTGTCGATCGCACACGCGCTGGTGGCGGTGGTCGGTGTGGGGAAGCCACATGTTCATTTCCTGGATGTAGACGCGGTAGCGAAAGCGGAAGATGGCTTCGCGCTCCGCGTCGGTAGCGGCCATTTTGACCTGCGGCAGTATTCGGTTCTGGGCGACCATGGCTGTGTAAAACTCCAACTGCCCAACAACGCGACAAACGCCGGTAGATTGATCGCCCAGGACGGAATCATTTTTCAGCATTGGGCACCGGCACCGGCCATTAGCCCTGACGCCAATTGAGTGGTGCAGGATAATCTATACTGTTTGACGGAGGTTTCGGATGCTTTGTGTTTCGGGTTCTAGAGCAGAGCCACAGCCACGCTCATCTGGGTTGCGAAGCCTGCCAGAAATGCCACGCTCCTGAGCACCGGTACTCCCAGGATGTACGCTGCTGTGGCTGAAGCACCCACAGGCTCGGATTTACAACAGCCGCTCAAAGCTCTGCAGGTCCGGCGCATCCAGAACAGCCTCCGCCAACTGCTCCAGTTTGTCCAACTCGGTAATCCCTTCCAGGCGGGTAAGAAGTGCTTCCGGCAGCGGGCCAAAGCGGTGGGTGAGCAGACGCACCAGTACCCGCCGTTGCCCTTCCTGTCGGCCTTCCTGTCGGCCTTCCTGACGCCCTTCCTGACGCCCTTCCTGACGGCCTTCTTCGAGAATCTGTTGATAGACCACCGACTGGCGCATCTTCCCTTCCTCAAATACCCGATTCAACAAACCCAACTCGTATCTTAGACCCGCCAGGATCTTCACCCGAATGGCCACATCCTGGCGCTTGGGCTCCTCTATCGTATCGAGCCGGGCCGCCACCCGGCGCAGCAACGCCTCGGGGGACTGAGCACGCGCCAGGGGGGCCAACGGCAACAACGCCGGGTCGGACAGCAGCACCGCCGGGTCCTCCTCCCACAGCCGCACCACCCGATAGCGATGAATGGTCGTCGGACTGGCGTACGCCTCGGCGATCTCGGTGGTGACTGGGGGCGGCGTGAGCAAAATGGCGATCTGCTGCACCGGCAGGCGATGGGTGCGCGTCAGGCGTACGGAGTAGTCGAGCATGCGCAGCGGCAGCGGTGGCTCCGATTCGTACTCGGTCTGAAACTCAAGATGGAGGATGCCGCCACCCACGCTCAAAAACAGCACACTGTCCGCCCGGATCGGCTCGATGCTCAGCTCGGTTTTGAGCACGCTCACCTGCGGCGGCGCTTCCCCGAGCAGCCAGGTGATGAAGGAGGCCGGCGACTGTTCGGCGAGCAGTTTGCACAGGTTGTCGTAGGACACCTTTTCCTCTTGCGCACCGCACCGCATTCTCCCATGCCGAGGGCGATAGTCGGTCGGCAACCACGGGAGGAGTGCTTGGGCTGCTGCCGAACGGTTGGACTCGCTCTGGTTTGCTTTAAGGAAGCAGTACAAACATCACGGTAGCTGGGCCAGTGCCCGCCGCCGCATCTTTTCTACCTGCCTTGTGAGATCGGCCAGCAGCCGCTGGCAACGCTCGTCCCCGCGCAAACCGGCAAAGATGGGATCGGTTTGCAGCGTGTGCACGTCGCGGTAGCCGTTTTTGATCGCTTCGCGCAGCCGGTCCAGCGCCGCTTCGTGCTCCCCCCGCAGGGCGTGAATCACTGCCATATCTCGAAAGTACAGCCATTCTTCATTGCCCTCGGCAACGCGCTTGCGGTCAAAATCCAGACTCTGCGCGAGCAGGCGGTGCGCCCGCTGCGGTTGATTTTCCTGAAGGGCGAGATACCCGAGGGCGGTCCGTGCCCGCAAACTGGTGTCGACCGCATCCTCCAAGTCGGTGGTCTCGGTGAGCTTGAGCAACTTTTCGTAGTAGCGGCGCGACTGTTCCCAGCGCCCGCTCAGCCGCTCCGCCGTCCCCGCCAGACTCAAAGCCTCCGCGTTGTTCGGCTCCTCTTTAAGCACTTGCAGGACGAGCTGTCGGGCCTCATCGTACTGCCTCCGACGCAGGTAAGCGCGGCCACGGCTCACCTGCAGTCTCGCTCCATCCGGGATGAGGGCAAGACCCTTATCGATCCAGACATCGCCCTTTGCGGCTTCTCCCAGCAGCCAGTAGTAGGAAGCAATCGAGCGATAACAACCGATGCACAGCGGATTGACCCTGACCGCCTTTTTCATCCAGTACAGACCTTCGTCCAACCTGCCGAGGCTGGCTAGGATGGCCGAGTAGTTGTACATTGCCGAGTAGAAATTCGGGTTCAAGTCGATGGCCCGGCGATACTCCGCCATCGCCTGGGGCTGGAGGCGCAGTTCCATCTGCGAGTGACAGGCAGCCATGGCGTTGTGGGCCTCGGCCAGACCCGGCTCCAGGGCAACGGCGCGGCCCGCCTCCCGACAGGCGGCCTCGCGCGACGACACCGCACCGCCGTAGATAAACCGGTTGAGATAGCCGACGGCCAATCCGCTTCGGGCAAGGGCGAAGTCGGGGTCGAGGGCCAGGGCCTGTTTGAAAAAACCGATCGCGTATTCGTTGTCTTTGACCGTAAAGCGGTTGTTGTACTCGCGCCCGCGCAGAAAGTACTGGTAGGCTATGGCATTTTGGGCAGGCGCGCGCGCCAAGCGGATCTTTTCCTCGGGAGTCAGCTTTGCTTGCATAGCGGCGGCAATCCGCTGCGCCACTTCTGTCTGGATCGCAAAAATATCTCGCAATGTGCGCTCGTACTGCTCCGCCCACAGCTGGGTGCCGCTGCGGGGGTCCACCAGCCGGGCGGCGATGCGCACGCGCCCGCCCGATCGGAGACGACCGTGAGCGCCGCCACCTTGCCCAGTTGGGTGGTGAGGCTGAGGGTGAGTCCATCGGCGAGGCGATCGTCATCCGTGCTGCCCTGCTCGCTAAAAGGCAGCACCACCACCGTTTTGCCGGAGGCCGCCCTGAAGCGCTCCTGCAGCAGCAACCCACTACAACCGGCCGCCAGGACCAGTGCCGCCGCAGTGAGAGCGGCGCTCAGCCGGTGTCGGCCGAGGAACTTGCGGGTGCGGTAGAGCCGGCCTTCGCAGGCGGTGACCGGCCGACCGTCCAGATAATTTCTGATATCCGCGGCGAAGGCATCGACCGACAGGTAGCGCCTTTGGGGCTCCACGGACATCGCTTTGCAGGCGATGCTATCCAGTTCTTGAAGTTGATTGGATGGGGCTTTGGCAGCAGGTTTCCGCACGGAGTACGGGGGCCGGTCGCCGTGGCGCAGTTCGTAGAGCACCACCCCCAGGGCGTAGATGTCGGTCATCGGGGTGATGGCCCCTCCGTGCAGCTGCTCGGGCGCGGCGTACTCGGGGGTGAGCGCCCCGGCTGTGATCCCGGCGGGCTGTGCGCTGCTGCCCCCCGGTGGCCAACTCTCCGGGCGCTCCAGCAACTTGGCGACTCCAAAATCGAGCAAGCGGGGCACCCCGGCGGCGCTCACCAGGATATTGCCGGGCTTGAGATCGCGGTGGACGATGCGCCGCCCGTGGGCGTAAGCCACCGCCTCGCACACCCCCAAAAACAGCTCCAGCCGGGGGCGCACAGCCAGACGGCGCCGGGCGCAGTAGCTGTCGATCGGCTCACCGTCGATGTAGTCCATCACCAGGTAGGGCAATCCCCCGGCGGTCGTGCCGCCGTCGACGAGCCGGGCGATGTGCGGGTGATCGAGATCCGCGAGGATCTGCCGCTCCAGGCGGAAGCGCTCCACCAGCGGTTCGCTGCCAAGCTCGGCGCGCAGGACTTTGATTGCGACTTGCTTGGAGTACTGCGCGTCTGAGCGCTCCGCCAGATAGACGCTGCCCATTCCGCCCTGGCCGAGTTTGCCCACCACCCGATAGGGGCCGAGATGCTCCCCGACCTGCAGAGTCGGTCTGTGTTCCTCCAGCAGTTGAATTCCAGGGCGGTGCAAAAAGTTTTCGCTCTCCCGGTGGTGCTCCAGCAGCGAAAGGACCTCCGCCAGCATCTGCGCGGACTGCGCGCAGGAGCGCTCCAAAAAAGTCCGCCGCTCACCGACAGGTTTTTCGAGCGCCTCGGCGAACAGGTTTTTGATTCGCTGCCACTGTTCGGTCGTCAACACGATTGCACTTCGACTAGAGAGATATCGGGTGTCGGGGCCACAACCGTTACTCGTCGGGTTTCTCCTGCCTGCCGTTGTCTGGACAAGCGCAAACCGCTCTAACCTTGGGCGCGGCCCGCACCAACCGACTCCTCACCCAGTTCCCGACGCAGCCAGGCGCGCGCGAAGCTCCAGCGGCGGGTCACCGCCCCTGCCGATAGACCCAGTACTGCGGCCGTCTCCTGGATGGTCAGACCGGCGAAATAGCGCAGCTCGACCACCCGGCACTCCTCGGGCGAGTGGATAGCCAGCCGCTCCAGTGCCGCATCCAGGCTCACCAAATCTAGATCGGCCTCCGGCGCGCTTGCTGAGAGGGATTCATCCAAAGTCAGCAGGCATGCTCCACTGCCACGCTTGTGTCGGGAGCGGGCGCGGGCGTGATCGACAAGTACCCGCCGCATCAGGTGGATCGCCACCCCAAAGAAGTGGGCGCGGTTCTGCCAGCCCTGGTGCTGGTCGATGAGCCGCAGATAGGCCTCGTTGACGAGGGCCGTCGGCTGCAGGGTGTGTCCGCAGCGCTCCGAGCGCAATAGATGCCGCGCCAATCGGCGCAGCTCGCCTTCAATTAGTGGCGCTAGGCGGTCGAGAGCCTGCCGGTCTCCGCGCTGCCAGTTGTGCAGCAGTTGTGTCAGTTCACCCTTCGCCCCAACCTGGTAACTACAGTTTTCAACGGTACCCATGCGCCGATACTCCAGCGATGCGCGAAAAAGTCTACCTAACGCATACGACGGTAGAACCCGTCAGCCGTCCTAAATCGGGCCAGTCGCCATGTTGCATAGCGGCCGCAAGGACGAATCCAGAAGTGTTAGGACCGGGAGCCGGTCTCCAAAAGGGGAGCCGGAAGGATATACTTATTTGTTTGAATACTGCCGGGCAAAGCGGGGGGAAAGTCCGTGCCCAGCGCTATGGAGCGCTTGTCATTTCCAGTTGCCCTGACTGTAGAGGGGCGCTGCTCGGGGATTTGCTCCGGGTGTCGCTTAAATGTCAAAGATTATTCCGTTCGATTTGCAAAGACCGTATGGACCTGTCGGTGGCTTTGCTATTAGGGGACTTCGCCCCGACGCAACTCCTCATACAGGCGGGTGGTCTCGGCGGCCGGCGGGGAACCCAACTCCCGACGCAGCAGGTGCACCAGGGACTGGTACTGCCGCAGGGCGAGGCCCGCTTCACCGAGGCGGGCGTAACAGCGCATCAGTTCGCGGTGGGCGCGCTCCAATAGGTTGTCGCAGGTGACGATACGGCGGTAGACGTCGGCGGCCTGCAGACTCTGTCCGGTGGTGCTCAACAGTTGCCCCAGGGCAAACAGCGCTTCGACAAACCGCCTGTGCAGTTCCTCCCGCCTCGGCAGGCACCAATCGCTCTGGATCAGCCCTTCGAGCAATTCGCCCTCGTAGAGACCCACGGCCGCTTCGAAGCAGGCGATCGCCCGCTCGGGGGCACCGTCCTCCAGCCGCTTGCCCTCGGCAAAGTGGGCCTCGAACTCCTCGACGTCGAACCAGTAAGGCAAGCAGCGATTAAAGGCATAGCGCTGGTGTTCATAGACAATCCACTCCGCCGGGCCGAGGGCACGGCGCAGATGGTGCAAAGTCGTATGGAAACTGCGGCGCAACTGCAGCGACGAAGCGTCGGGCCACAGCGCCAGGCCGAGTTGCTCCTTGGTGGCAAAGCGGCGCAGCAACAGGCAAAAAAACAGCTCCCTGGGCCTCGCGTAGGTCCAGTCGGCGGCGGTAAGGGTGTACTCGCCCCGGTACACCGAGGCCGCACCCAGGGCGTGGATTCGCAGCGGCGGCAGCATTCCGCTCCGCTCGGCCCCGTCTACCGGCGGGTGATACGAAGTCTTCCAGGGCAGCTTCTGCACAAGTGTCCTTCCCTTCGGCGCCCTGCGCCGTGCGAAACGTCAAACGCTACCTTAAATACGAAATCACCCGACCGGCGGGATCGTTTAGCGCCAGGGATATTTTGAGAAACCGACTTTCTGGGTGTGCAGAAGCGGGACGGGCGGCAGATTTTTTGGTATCTATTCCTGAAGAGATAGTTCCTTCAGCGATTAGATACATGCCCCGAGCGGGACGAACCCAACATTTCTCACCTGCGGTGGATGGAGAAGGTAACTTGTCTTGTAAAGCTGGGTGTAACAAGCAATTAAACCTGATTCAGGAGGCATTCATGGCAATCGGTACCAGTGATACCGTTGCTGCCCACGGCAACCACCGGGTGAGCATTGATATTGCCGCCCCCCCGGAGCTGGCTTACGCCCTCTGGACCCAGTTTGAAAATTTTCCCCGTTACTTCCGCCACATCCTGGAGGTGCGCACTGCCCCCGAGAACCGCCTGGTGCAGCACTGGAAGGGCAAAATCTTCGGCATCGAGCAGGAGTGGGACGCTGAAATCAGCACCCTCACCCCCAACCGGGTGATCGCCTGGCGCTCGGTCAAAGGTTTCGAGAACAGCGGTTCGTTGACCTTTGAACCCCGTGCGGGCGCAGGTACGCAGTTGACCGCTCAGATCGGCTACGACCCGCCCATGGGCGCCCTGGGCGATATCGCCGAAGCGGTCTGGGTGAAAAATCGCTTCGACGAAGGCTTGCAGGAGGATCTCACCCGCTTCAAGACCTACTGCGAAGGAATCTACGCGCGCATTGCCGAACGTACCCAGGAGGGCGAATCGATGGAAGCGGCTTTGCAGGCGGTGCTGGCGGGTGAAGAAGGCATGATCGCCCAGGACTTGCCCACCCGCATCGAACCGGCCGAATACGACATGGACCACGTCCCGCGGGGGGGGGTGATTACCACCACCGAACTGACCAATCGCCTCGGCTGGGGTGAGGTGGCCTTCACCCTGCTCGACGTGCGTCCGCTGGAAGCTTACAAGGCCGCCCACATCCAGGGGGCAAACGCCGCGCCGCTCGAGTCCCTGGAGGAGATTGTGCGCGAAATCACCGCCTCGATGAGCGGCGAGAGCAACCGGCCGCTGTTGGTTTATTCCGAAAGCGGCGACGGCCTCAGTGCCGTTGCGGCCCAGCGTCTACTGGCACTGGGCTACACCAGCGTGCTCGATTACACCGACGGTTTTGCCGCCTGGCGCTCGGCGGGTCAGCCCGTCGAGACCCAGAGCATGGGTCAAATCCAGAGCAAGGGGTTGCCCGAGCGCGAGGAGTACATCGATCGCGTGATCACCGCCCCGACCGCCAACGACAACCCGGTGGTGGGCAGCACGGCCGAAGGCCAGGAAAAGGTCAAGCCCCAAGCTTACGGTTCCCCCATGGGCCGTGTTGGCGAGAACGCGGCCTTGAGCGAGGAAGAGTTCCTGCGCAGGCAGGAACAGCGGGACGAGGACAGCGCCAGGACGGATCCCCGTTAACTCGTCGCTTGCAGCCACGCTATATCGAATTGAGAAAAACCGGCCTGGGCAGCGCATGCCCGGGCCTTTGTTTTTGCAATCCAACATCCCCATTAGGGATCAAAAAGAAAAATATAAAATCTAGATAATTTCTACCAGTATTCGCCGCTCAAAGTTTCAATGACAGAGGCTTTAAGCGACTTGGGCAAACAAAATTCTTGTGATAAAAGTGTATTAAATCCAGGGAGATCGCCATGGCGTCCGACGCGACCACGGCCCGTGCTCCACACCGCACCACTGTGGAAGTCCAGGCAAAAGCGGAACTACTCTATTCGCTGTGGACACAGTTTGAATGTTCGCCGTTATTTTTTCACCACGTCAAAAGCGTCGAACTCGATCCCACCAACTGCCACATCCAGCGCTGGAGCGGCGATATCGGCGGTACTGCGCAGGAGTGGACGGTCTATATTACCGAACTGGAACCCAACCGCCGCATCGCCTGGCGCTCGGTTCAGAGCGACTTCGAAAACAGCGGCTCGGTGACTTTCGAGCCCGCCCCTGCAGGGAAGACCACCCGACTCACCGTCGAAATGTTCTTCGAGCCGCCCACAGCCCTCGAAGCCGACGGCCCCGAGGTGCTCAAAGAAACCTTCGCAGCCCACCTCGAAGCGGATCTCAGCCGCCTGGGGCCGATGGTGGAGACCCTCGAAGCCTGCCTCGACAGCCATCGGTTGGCAGGCGAGCCGCTCGATGCTGCGCTGGCGCGCTTGCTCCAGAGTGACGCCGGGTGGCCGGAACGTTTGGCAAAAGGCAATGACCCCGCTGCTGTGTTGGAGGCGAGCGGCGCCCTTGTGAAGGCCGGTGCCCGCCACATCGACGCCTGCGCCCTGCTCGCCCTGCTCCAAAGCGGCAACCCGTTGCTGCTCATCGATGTGCGCTTCAGCAGCGACTACGAACAGGGGCACATCGAAGGGGCGGCCAACGCTTCTCTGGATAGGCTTGAATTGTTTGCCTATGAACAGTTCGAGCAGTTGGAAAGCACGCTCGACTTGCCAATCGTGCTTTATAGCGACTTCGACGGCATCGCGACGCGCGGAACGCTCGTCCTCCAGGAAGCGGGCTACTCCCCGGTCCTGGAGTACACGGGCGGTTTTACCGAATGGGAGGCGATGGGCCTGCCCGTCTGCCGCTACGACGAGGAAGAAGCGGAGGAGCCGCCGCAGGTGGGTACCTCCGAGCCGTCGGCCCCGGCCGAGTTCCCCGTTGCCATGAGTTCAGAGCCGACGGCGGCCTTCGAGCTTCTAGCCGCGTCCGCGACGCTCCTGGCCGAGCCGGAGCAGACCGCGTTCAACCCGTGGACGCCCTCTGCGGAAGAACACCTGCTAGCCGGTGGAGAAGAGCACTTTGTCGCCCAAACCGACGAAATGCTCGCATTTACGGACCTGTCGTCAGCCGAGGTGCAGATGCCGATGGACGACGAGGACGACGAGGACGCTCCATTTTGAAGCTCAGTCGAGGCCCGCGCCCATCAAGCACTTGACCACGTAGGGGTGCAGTCCGTCCGGGATACGCTGCACCCAGAGGTAGTCTTCGTGGAAGCGATCGAGCACGGGTGCTCCGACCGGGGCGACCGGGTACAAAAAAAAGCAGCTGTTGATGCTGTGGATCGGGATGCCCGAGGGACCGTCCGGAAAGATCGTCTCGGCAGTATGGATGATCGGCCCCACGTGGCATTCGATGCCGACCTCTTCGAAGGCTTTGCGCCGGGCGGCATCCTTCATCATTTCGTTCTTGAGCACCCGGCCGCCGGGTACCCACCACTGTCCCATCGCCGGGGGCACCTTGCGCTTGACGAGCAGGACCGCACCCTGGGCGACGATGGCCACATCCACACAGGCGATGGGCAGGTTGGCGAGAATCTGGTCGTACAGCGGTTGGGGAATCAACGTGTCGGGTACCGCGGCAGCGGCGGCTTTGGGTGGCATTCTCTTCATTCGGACCTGTTGTCGGGTGGCAAAGCGGAATCGACGGTTGACGCGCCCGCCATTGTAACGGAGCCCTATCCCCGGGTAAAGATGACTTTTTGGTATACTGTGCCCGTCCTGCCCGCTCGGTCGGCCCGCAACGCGGCGAGCAAACCCCACCATCCGCACCGGATTCTCGAAAGCTTCATGAGCAGCGAAAGCCTCGATTCCTGGCAAAAACTCGACAGCGAGACCCTCGGCACCAACCCCTACTGGAGCTACCGGCGCGACCGCTTTCGGACCGCCGGGGGCAATACGGGTATATATTATTATGTCCAGACGCCCGGCTCGGTGCTGGTGGTGCCGCTGATGGACGAAAAAACCGTTCTGATGGTGCGCCAGTACCGCTACTTGCGCGATTGCGAGAGCCTCGAGCTGCCGGGCGGTGGGCGCAAAATCGGTCAAAGCACCCTCGCAGGCGCTCAGAACGAGTTGCGCGAGGAAACCGGCTTTCGGGCGGCACTCTGGCAGGAGGTGGGCGGCTTTAACCCATGCAAGGGCCTTACCGACGAGTGGTGCACGGTGTTTGTCTGCCGCCAATTGCAAAGCGATCCCCTGGAGGGCGAAGACCCTTTTGAAGTGACTGCCGCGGTGCCGGTTGCCGTCGCCGATATCCCCTCCAGAGTGGCCGACGGCGAGATCTGGTGCGGCATGACCATTGCCGCCTGGTTTCTGGCGGCCCGGACGCTCACAGACTGACAAACGCCGCGGCCAGTGAGCGTCCGAAAGGCTCGAACAGACCCTTTAGCTCGGGCGAATGGCGCAGGACGACGTTTTTGAATGCACCGCCTTTGTGCGAAAAACCTAGGTACCGCCGGATAAGCTCAAACGGCAGCACCTGGGCTGGTTTCACCCCACGCGGGGTTATTGGGCTTGCTTCTGCATCGCTTCGATGAGGATCTGGGCCACCTCGGGGCGGGTGAATTCCGGCGGCGGCTCGAGACCCTCGCGCAGCATCGCCCGCACCTTGGTGCCCGAGAGATGAATCCGGTCCTCGGGGCCGGAGGGACTGGTCTTGGTGGTAGCCATGCCGGCGATGCGCTTGCAGTAGAAGGCGTGCTCGAACATCAGCGGCGTGATCCCCAGATCCTGCGGCTCGAACTCGTAGAAGATGTACTGGGCGTCGTAGGTGCCGTAGTAGTCGCCCACCCCGGCGTGGTCGCGCCCGACGATGAAGTGGGTGCAGCCGTAGTTCTTGCGCACCAGGGCGTGGAAAATCGCCTCACGCGGACCGGCGTAGCGCATCGCCGCCGGGTTGATGGCAAGAATGACCCGGTCGAGCGGATAGTACTTCTCGATCAGGACTTCGTAGCAGTGCATGCGCACATCGGCGGGGATGTCGTCGCTCTTGGTGGCACCGACCAGCGGGTGCAGGAACAAGCCGTCGACGATCTCCAGGGCGCACTTCTGGATGTACTCGTGGGCGCGGTGAATCGGGTTGCGGGTCTGAAAACCGACCACCGAACGCCAGCCCTTGTCGATAAACGCCTGGCGCGAATCGGCCGGGTCGAGTTGGCGGGAGGCGAACAGCGGGTGGGGACGGCGCTCCAGGAGCATAATCGGACCGGCCAGGTAGACATCGCCCTGGCCGTAGACCACCTTGACGCCCGGGTGCTTCTCGTCGGTGGTGCGGTAGACCATTTCGGCCTCGCGCTGCTTGTCGTAGGTGTACTTCTCAGCCAGGTCGAGAATGCCTACCAGGGTACCGGTGCTGTCCTCTAGACCGAGGGTCTCACCAATTTCGAGCGTCTCGGCCACCTCGGCGCTCACCGGCAGCGTAATCGGGATTGACCAGACCACGCCGTTGGTCAGGCGCATCTTCTCGACCACCGAATGGTAGTCCTCGCTGCCCATGAAGCCGGTCAGAGGCGAGAAACCGCCGATGGCGATCAACTCCAGATCCGAGACGGCCCGGTCGTCGATGCGGACGCGCTTGAGGCCTCCGGCGCCGTCCTGATACTTTTGCCGTTGCTCAGCGGTGGCCACCTGGTTGATCAGCTTTCCGCCATGGGGAGCGATGGTCTGTCTTGGGGCGCTGCTCATAGCCTGTTGTAGAGAATTCTTAAGTCAGATTACCACCGGTACAGCTAAACTGCGTTGCTATCGCTACAAATGCATAAAGTTTTGTGTGCATTTGGGCCGCTATTGCGTAGAACCTTGTCAATTTGGTACAAAAGCACCAACAACGAGGGAGCCAGGACGATGACGGGCGAGATCTTTTTTGTGGCTGGGTTGGTTTTCGTGCTGACGCTGGTGGGAATGGCCCTCGGTTTTGGCATCCTTAAGCTGCGCGGCGAGGGCAAAGAGGCCTGAAATGGCAAAAGCGGGCGCTTCCGGGGACCGGGGGGGCGCCGTGGGCCACGAGCGCTATTTCGTGGCGGTGCTGCCTCCAGGGGTGATTGCCAAGGAAGTCGAGCGCATCCAGCGGATTTTTGCCGACCATTTTGCCAGTGGCGGCGCGCTGAGATCGCCACCGCACATTACGTTGCAGCCGCCTTTCGAGTGGCCCGTTTCGGATCGGGAGCGACTTGAGGATTGTCTGCTGAATTTCGCCGACAAGCAGCCCCGTTTCGCTGTGGCATTGTCGGGATTTGCGGCTTTCCCGCCGCGGGTCATCTATATCGATGTGGTAGCCAATGCAGCCCTCGAAGCTTTGCAGATCTCCCTTGCGGAGCGATTCGAGCGGGTGCTGGGCATCGTCGAAAGGTCGCGCTCCCGGCGTTATGTTCCCCACATGACCGTCGCTTTTCGGGATTTAACGCAGGAAAACTTTGCGCGCGCCTGGCCTCAATTTAAAGACCGGCCGTTGTCCATGGAATTTGCGGTGCACCGTCTAACCCTGCTGATGCATGGGGGTGTGCGCTGGCAAGTCTGTAAAGAGTTTGCGCTGCAACCGTAGGCACCCGCAGGCGTTTTGCTGAATCTGCCTGTAGGGCGGATTATTTGTATCGTTGGGTCGATGAATTGTCGAGACTGATACGACTACAACAAAGAAGTGCCCCATTGGGGAGCGTATCGTCGATGGCGAGACTTGTGCATGGCTGAAGGGTTGGGATTGCTGCTATTTTTGGCCGGGGTTGTGGGTACCGCCTTTGCTGGCGCGCTTTGGCCCGCCGCTCGGCAGCATGTGCCCGAGCCGCTTGGGCGGTTGCCGGGGGACATCGTCTACAGCGGCGGCGGAGTGACGCTTTACTTTCCCTTGATGACGAGCATTGTACTTGCCGTTGTAGGCAGTGCTGCAGTGTGGAGCGCTCTGCGGCTGGTGCGCTAACGCGCCTTCGATGGCGGCGGTGATCGGCCTGGCGGTGGGCTAACTTGGAGTTTGGTGCACGCAAGGAAGACAAAGATGCCATTTGAACTGTCGGCTGCGCAACCGGTTGCGCAAGAAATTCGGCGCATTGTCCGCGAGCAGATTGCCGAAGCGCTCGAACTGTTGGGTACCCGGTTCGACGAGCAACCCGAAGCAGCCGTGCACTCCGCCCGCAAGCTGTTCAAGCGGTTGCGCGCACTTCTGCGCCTGGTGCGCGCCGAGTTGGGAGCGAGCAGGTACAAAGGCGAAGACCGGGTCGTTCAGCAGGCCGGACAGGCGCTCTCCGAGGCGCGCGACGCCCACGTGCTTACCCAGACGCTGGCCAAGGTGCGCAAGGACCAGGCAGGACCCTTGCCCGACGGTTTGTTTGACGCCCTCGCGGACGCCATCGACCGCAATGCCGCGAGCACCCAACTTGACCGCACGGCCGTTGGCGACGTTGTCGTAGCCCTGGTCGGCCTACAAGAGCGGCTCGTCGACTGGCCGCTGGAGCGCGAGGGATTCAAGCTTCTCGAGGACGGTCTGCTGTGGGTCTACCGCGAAGGTCGCCGGGCGATGAAGGCCGCCTTTGCCGATCCCGACCCGGAGCACTTTCACACCTGGCGCAAACGCGTCAAAGATCTCTGGCACCAGTACGAGGTGCTCACCCCGCTCTGGCCGGAATTGCTGGCGCCCTGTGCCGCCCAGGCCCATCAACTGGCCGACTACCTGGGGGACGACCACGACCTGGCGGTCCTCTATGAGACCGTCGCAGGGCAAATCCCCGTCGATTATGCCGCCGAGGGAGCCTGGCTGCTGAGTGACATCGATAGGCGGCGCACCGAGTTGCAGCGATTGGCAAAGCCCCTGGGGATCAAGCTCTACGCCGAGACGCCCGGCGCCTTTGTGCGGCGTTTGGGCACCTACTGGCGCGCCTGGCAACGCAGCGAGCGGGGCCTCGCACCACCGCAAAGTGCCAAGCCTGCGCTGCAAAAGTTGGCCTGAGGCGGCTCAACTCGCGCTCGCAAGCGTGTCTTCGCCCAGGGCGGCGTACTGGCTGTCGTCGATACGTCCAGCTTGGTGCAGAGTGCGGGCGATACGTTCAAAGGGCAGTACGGCGTGGGCATTGTACCCTTGCGATTGCAAAAAGGCGCTCGCCTCAGGACCGTGCTCGATGAGCACGACGATATCGCGGACCACCAATCCGGCGGACTGGAGCTTGCGCGCCCCTTCTACGGCGCTGTTGCCGGTGATCAAGATGTCGTCGACCACCACGACCGTTTCGCCCGTATAGAAGGTGCCCTCGATCGCCCGCCGGGTGCCGTGGGCTTTGACTTCCTTGCGCGGGAAGATGAGCGGCCGGTTGAGGTGAAGCGCCAGTCCGGTGGCGGTGGGCAGCGAGCCGTAGGGAATTCCTGCGATGCGATCGAAGTGCAAGGTGCTCAAGATCTCCGCGTAGGCGAGCAGCACCTGCTGAAAGAGCTGCGGGTTGGAGATAATCCGCCTGAGATCGATGTAGTACGGAAACACCGCACCGCTGGCCTGGACGTACTCGCCAAAGAGAATGCAGCCGGTGTCGAACAGCTGCAAGGCCAGATCCAGGAGCCGATCGGTTTCGATGAGGCAGACGTCCGGTTGCCAGAGGGTGCAGCTGCTCGGTACATCCCCGGGGACAGTCCGGGTCGCTTCAATTTCGCAGCGCAACGCTTCGACGCTGAGGCCCGGATTTTCTGCCCCCAGACACTCCTGGGGCACCGGCACCAGCAAACCGGCCCCCGCCGCATCGAGGCCGGCGGCGAGCATCGACGCGAGCGCTCCCGGCGGTGCGGCCCAGAGGCTGCGAACCATGATGAGCCGCTCGGGTGCGGCGGCGCGCACGCGCGCCAGGATCTCCGGCCGGACCGTGCCCACCTCCAGGCCCAATTGTTCGGGCAGACCCCAACCCCTCGCCTCGCGGACCACCTGTTGATACAGCGGCGGTTGCTGGCCCGGGTGCGCTTGCATCGCCTGGGCCGCCGGATTGGCGGTGTGGCAGAGGACGAATACCCCTTTGCGCGGGTAGAGCAAAAACGGCGCCACCGCATCCTGACCGGCAAAGGGATTGATGGTGACCGCATCGACCTCCCAGTCCTCAAAGAACGTGCGCGCGAGCTGCGTACCGGTGTTGAGATCGCCGTGTTTGGCATCCAAAATGACCGGCAGGTGCGGCGGGATCCATCCGAGCACCTCCAGCAACAGGTCGATCCCCGCCGGACCGAGGGCCTGATAGAAGCCGAGGGTCGGTTTGAAGGCGCAGACACAAGCGGCGGTCTGCTCGACGAGGGTGCGCATCCAGTCGCGCAAGGCGGCAATCGACGCGGTGCGGCCGTAGCGCTCGGGCAGCATCTCGGGGTTGGGATCGAGGCCGACGAATAGCAGACTGCCTGGCTGCGCGATGGCCTTGTCCAGTTTGTCGAAAAAATTCATGGCTCTATGCCGCTGCCCTTTGGGCCATGATAGGCGCAGTTATCGGCTCTATCGGCATGTCCCAGGACGAACCCCCCGGTTTTTCGCTGCACCGGTTGCAGCCGCTGGAGCGCTTCAGCGACCGGGCGGACGATTATGCCCGCTACCGGCCGAGCTACCCCGCCGCCGCCCTCGACGCCATTTTTAAAGGGCTTGCAACGCCTGTGCACGCCGCAGACATCGGAGCGGGCACCGGGATCAGCTCCCGGCTGCTCGCCGAGCGCGGGGCAGCGGTCACGGCCATCGAGCCTAACCAGGCGATGCGCGCAGCCGCCATCCCCCATGCAGGCGTGGTCTTCCGCGCAGGCAGCGCCGAGCGGACCAGTCTCGCTGACGCATCCCAGCACCTGCTCACCTGTTTTCAATCGTTCCACTGGTTCGAGCCGGTGGCCTGCCTGGCAGAATTTGCCCGGATCCTCAGAGCGGGGGGCCGACTGGCCCTGGTCTGGAACGACCGCGACGAGCGCGACGGGTTCACCGCCGAGTACAGTGCACTGATCCGCCGAGTCTCCAGCCACCATCCCGCCACCCGCCGCGCCGATCGAAGGCAATCCGAGGCAATCCTGGCATTGCTCGGGGGGTCGGGCTACTTCGGCAACACCCGCACCCACGCCTTTGCAAGCAGCCAGTCCCTCGACCTCGAAGCGCTGATCGGCCGCGTGCGCAGCAGCTCCTACATTCCCCTCGACGAGCCGTTACAGACGGCGCTGAGTGCGGATCTCAAAGCCCTGCACGCCCGCTGGACCGCCCCCAATGGCCTGGTCCCCCTGGTTTACAGGACCCACGTTTTTCTGTGCGAACGGAACTGAAAAAAAGGGTGCCAGGGGCAAACCATTGACCATCAGGTTGTCACATCCCTTGAACGGCTTCACTCCCCAACACAATCGCAGCCCAACGGCGAGCAAGCCCCTTCGCCGCAGTCGACACGCGTCGTGCAGGCCCTGGAAGCATAAGCAAGGCCCGCCCACACAGTCTCGTTCCCACCGTGCCGCGAAGTCCGGGGGGTGTCGGGGGGCCGGCAGCCCCGCGAGGCGGGGAGGGGGAGAGCGCGAGAGGGGAAGCGCGAAGGGGGTTCCACCTCTCGCTCCACAGACTGTCGTACACAGCCAACAACATTCAAGAACCTGCCGCCAGTTTGCCGATTTCCCCCGCCAGTGCGTCCAGTTCAGCGGCCACTTTCTGAAGACCGGCCAGAAACGTCGTAAAGCGCAAAATTTCATCAAGACCGTAATTTCTGGTCACCTGCGCAGCGCGCAGCCTATCAAAGCCCTCGCCCACCGCACAGGCCATCCCATTCAATTCAGGCACGCGAACAACCCGGCGCGGCTCGCGCAACCTGGCGCCCAGAGCAGCCAATGCTCCCATCGTCGCTTCCACCAGCCCCTGGATCTCCGCTTCGAGGTGGCGATGCAGCCCCTCAGCGCCCGCCGCCGCACCCCGGCATTCCATAGAAAGCAGATCTTCCTGCAACCGTTCGATCAAAATCACCAGCGAAGCGAGCAGCGGATCTTGACTGCTCGGCGGCTCACGGCCGATATCGGCTGTGAGCAGCTGAGCCTGGATCAGCAGGCGTTTGACGGCGGCCCGCGCCTCGCCGATGGCCTCAAGCGCGCCGTTGCCCTGCCGATGGTTTTCGACCAAAGCGGCGTACAGACGCTCATCCTGCGCGAGTACCTCAGCTAGAACCAGACGCAGTTCGGAGCGCGAGCGCGGCGGCCAGAGGGTCACCGTTACCCCGAGAGCCACCAGGATGCCGAGGGTGACATCGATGAACCGCTCAAGGCCAAACAGCCAGGGACTGGCGCTCCCGGCGAGCAGAACGACGGCGAGGGTGACCGTGGCGATCCGAAAGCTTTCGTAAACCCGCAAGGCGGCGCAGACCAGGATGGCGAGCGTGATCCCCGCCCCCAGCACCAGGGAATTGAAAACTACGAGGCTACCGATCAGCGCCCCCAAAAAGGCCCCCACCGCCGTGCCCACCAGCCGTTGCTGCGAAGCGCCAAACGAACTGCCCAGGTTCGCCTGCATGACGATCACCGCCGAGACCACCGCCCAGGTCGGATCGGCAAGACCGATAAGGCGAGCGCCCAAGTCGGTGATCAAGGCCGCCGCCCCGGATTTGACGGCAATTTTGAGCGTTGCCGCCGTCTCCGACCGCAGGCGGTCGAGAAGCAGGCGTTTGCGCCAGGTCGGCGTCAACCCGAGCATAGTTACTTCGCCTGTAACGCAACTTTTCTACAATAACGAACAGCCAATTGCGCTGTGGAGCGAACGACTAGAGCTGCTCCACGGCCAGCCGGCCCAGCCGGGTGAGGACGCGACGGCGGTCGGTGGCCGAGGGAATCGAATCGCAGGCCCGGTAAAAGGCGGCGAGCAGCGTCGGGTCGTGGGTAGTGGCGACTTGCGGGGCCATGTGCAACAGCAGCCGGGCGCGGTCGTCGCTCGAAGGAATACTCTGCATCGCCTCCAGAATGCCCAGGATCACCGGCCGATAGCCGCCGCCCTGGTGTTCGAGCAGCCGCGAGAGCACGCGCCGCTTGTCGCTGGAGGAGCTGACCCCGGCGTAGGCGTCAAAAAAGGCGGCAAGGCCCACTGCGTCCAGGGGTAATCCCGCCGCCTTGAGCAACACGTTCGCTTTGTCGCCGCTCGCGGCAATGCCGTGCACCGCTCTGAGGACACTGCGGGTGACGCTCTCGCTCGGGGGCAAATCGAGCAATTCACCCAGCACGCGCCGCCGGTCACCGGAGGAAGTGAGCGTATCGATTCCCTCCAGCACCCCCGCGACGACGGCTTCGCTTTCAGGCGGTGCAAGGTGGAGCACCTCAACAAGCACCCGGCGCTTGCTGCCGTCCGCACTCAGGGTCCGCACACTGCGCAGCACCCGCAGCAGGACGCCCTCGTCCAGGTCGGTTCTTTCAAGAATTGTAGAAAGCACCCGACGGCGGTCGTCATCGGCGGACAAACCCTCGATCAGCCGAAAAAAGGCGGGCGTGAGCGGCGCGCCGCTTTGGGGGTCGCCCTCGGCGTAAGCTCTCAGGGCGCGGGCGCGATCGGAGGCCGACGGCATCGATGCGATCGCAGCAAGCACCTCCTGGGGCGAGGGAATCGCCTCCTCCAGCACCTCGGTGGCGAGCACGACGCCGGTCAAATCCTGCGGGGCATCTTCCTCGCCGTCGAAAGCGGCAATGGCGACGGGAGCTTCGACCCGGCGAGCCACTTTGGGGGCGGCGCGCTCGGCCACAGCCCGCTTCGCCATCCGCTCGAACTCGGCCTCCATGCGCGCGTACTCCGCCTCGTGCCGGGCGTGTTCAAGCTCCAGGCGGGCATACTCGGCCTCGCGCCGTTGTTCGGTGCGCTCCAGTTCCTGCCGGGCGCGCTCGAAGTCGGCGGCAAACGCCCCCGCCTCCAGGTCCAGCTGCGCGGGAGCCACTGCAAAATCGGGAGCAGCCTCGGGGCGAGGGACCGCCACCACCGGCACCATCTGAACGGCAAAGGCGGAAGCGGTCAACAGCACCGCCGCCGCCACCGCCAGAATCGGCGAGGAGAGCCTGGGCCGGGTGTTGCGGTCGCGCTTGAGCAGCATTTCGACCCGCCGCCGGATCTGGGAAGTGCCGCTCAGCACCCCGGGGTGCAACCGGTTCGTCCCAGAAGCGCGCGTCAGTTCGATCAACCGGGCAAGGCAGGCGGCGTAAGGGAGCGGTTTGCCGGTCGCGGCGATCACGGCGTCGTCGCAGGCTATCTCCCGCTCGGTATCGAGCCGCCGGGCGATCCACAGCACGGCGGGGTGAAAGCACAAGAGCGCCTCGATCACCTTTTGCACCAGATTGGTCCAGTCGTCCCAGCGGCGCAGATGCGCCAGTTCGTGCAGAGCGATCTGCTCCAGTTCACTGTCGCTCAACTGTGCCAGCAGCGCCTCCGGGAGGATCACCGTCGGGTTAAAGAGACCCACCGCCACCGGCACCGGCACGTCCCGAGCGCTGCACAGCCGCACCGGTCGGGGGGTGGTCGCAAGCCACGGCTCCAGTGCCTCGCGATAGGCGCTCTGCAGCGGCACACTGCGCGCTTTGAGCCGTCGCAAGGCGCCTAAACCGTTCAGGACGCCGGCCAGCCGATAACCGGCAAAGCCCAACCAGATTCCAACCAGCCCCACAGGCCAGCTGTCGGGCACCTGCGGCAATTGCCAATCGGAATCCCTTGGAGCCGGGGCGGAGGGTTCTTCCACGGGCGCCGTCTCCATTTCGGCGGCCGGAGCCCCCGCAACCGCAGAGGCAGCTACCACCCGTTCCGCCCCTTTGGGAACCGGGGCAGAGACGGTGGGCAGGCGCCCGGATACCAGCGGCAGGACGGCCACCGTCACCAGCACAGCACACCAGACGGCGTAGCGGGTCGCGGCATTGAGGCGCTTTGCCGAAGCCATCGGCACGGCCACCACCGCCGTCAGCAGGGCACCCTGCCATAGACCGTTGAGCAATGCCTCGGCAATCGCGGCTGAGAGATCGGCGAAGACGCTCAAGTGGGGCATGGCGGCTCACTGGGTGTAGGAAGCGGTGGAGCGTGTACTTTCTGACATCGTTTCAATGGGCCTGAACCGGCACGGCGTCCGAATGGACGACGCACCCGTCCAGCAGGTGGATGGTGCGGCTTGCGCAGCGGGCGAAGCGCGGATCGTGGGTGACGATGCAGATGGTGGTGCCGCCCCGGTGCAATTCACCCAGAAGCTCCATCACCGTCTCACCGTTGGCCGAATCGAGGTTGCCGGTCGGCTCGTCCGCCAGCAAAAGCGGGGGCCTTCCCGCCAGGGCGCGGGCGACGGCGACGCGCTGCTGCTGACCGCCCGACAGTTGTGCCGGATAGTGTTTGCGGCGGTGGGCGAGGCCGACGCACTCCAGGGCCGCTTCGACGCGCCGCTCGCGCTCGCCGGCCGCAAGCCCCCGGTAAGTCAAGGGCAACTCGACGTTCTCGGCGACACTCAAATCGCCAATCAGATTGAACGCCTGAAAGATCAAGCCGATGCGGCGGCTGCGCAGGCGCGAACGCTCCAGGGGGCCAAGCCGGGAGACCGGCTTGCCTTCAAAAAAATACTCGCCGCCGGTGGGTGCATCGAGCAGGCCCAAAATCGACAGCAACGAAGACTTGCCGCAACCGCTCGGACCGGCGATCGCCACGTACTCGCCCGCCCCGACCGTCAGACTCACCTCCGAAAGGGCGCGCGTCTCCACAGCATCGGTGACAAAAACCCTCGAAACGTTCTCCAACTGGATCAGCGGTCGGTAGTCGGTGCTCATGGGGCAGAAAAATCGCATAGGGCCGAAAAGGCGCAACAACCGTGAATTGCCCGTGTCTACTAAATTATTAATTGCTCTTGCGCTCAGCCTACCGCCCGCTCCGTGGCCCTGTCAACTAAGTAATTAATAGCCTCAGGTTAGTTCGAGCACGGCGAGCTGGACGGGGTCGCCCGGCCGTTCGACCAGTTCAAATCCGAGTCGGGTGCAAATGCGCTGCATCACCAGGTTGGTGGTCAAGATTTCGGCGCGGATGGCGCTGAGGTTTTCGTCGCGGGCTACGGCGATGAGCCGTTTGAGCATTTCGGTGCCCAGGCCCTGACCGTGGAGCCGGTCGCTGACCATCATCGAAAATTCCGCCCGGGTGGTGCCGGGGATTTTGCTGAGCCGCCCCACGGCGACGATCTCCGCCCGCTCGTTTTTGGGGTCGCGGATTTTGGCCACCAGGGCCATCTCCCGGTCGTAATCGATAAAGCAAAGCCGGGCGAGACGTTCGTGGGCGACGCGGCGGCTGAGCTTGAGAATCTGGAAGTAGCGCTGGTAGACGCTTTCGGGCGAGAGGCTCTCGTGGAAGTGCACCGCGAGCGGTTCGTCCTCCGGCCGGATCGGTTCGATGAGCACTTCAGTCCCGTCGCGCAACGTCCAGGGGGCGCGGTACTGGAGGGGGTAGGGCCGGATGGCGGGCCGGGGCAGATCGCTGTCGGGAATGGTTTCGGGGTGCAGTACGACGCGGGCGTCGAGGGCAATCAGCGTCGGGGCGTCGCTGTCGCCGGGCCGGGCCAACAGCGGGTTGATGTCGATTTCGCGGATG
Organism: Aphanocapsa lilacina HA4352-LM1; assembly: GCA_019359725.1. Classification (GTDB taxonomy): domain Bacteria; phylum Cyanobacteriota; class Cyanobacteriia; order Gloeobacterales; family Gloeobacteraceae; genus Gloeobacter; species Gloeobacter lilacinus. The sequence continues at coordinate 22,783 of JAHHGR010000037.1, forward strand.
CGCGGCTGCTCGGTGACCAGTTGGCTGAAGCGCACCAGGAGACGCTCCAGGGCGGCGAGATCCACAGGTGCCCGGCCGCGCACCCCCAGCAGCGCCCCATAAATGCGCGTCTGCTCCATCATCCGCCGCGCCAGGGTGGTGTTAAGGGGCGGCAGACCGAGGGCGCGGTCTTTGAAGACTTCGACTAATTGCCCGCCGGTGCCGAAGAGCAGCACCGGCCCGAATTGGCCGTCGATGCTGCTGCCCAGGATGAGTTCGTAGCCGTCGAGGCGAACCATCGGTTGAACGCTCACCCCCAGAAAATGGGGTTTCTCCGGGGAGGGTTGGAGTTTGCCCGCGCGTTCCTGCGCCTCCACCGCCCCAGCAACGGCGCGGTAGGCGGCGCGCACGGCCTGGGCGTCCCCCAGGTTCAGGTGCACCCCCCGCACGTCGCTCTTGTGGGTGATCGTCTCGGAGTGCAGCTTCACGACCACCGGGTAGCCGATCACCCCCGCGGCGGCGACGGCCGCCTCTTCGTCCGCTGCCACGCGCGTCTCGACCGTCGGGATGCCGTAGGCAGCCAGCAGCGCTTTGGCCTCGAATTCGGTGAGCAGCGTCCTGCCCGCTTGCCGGGCTGCGGTGAGTATCCCTGCGGCGGCCCGCTCGATGCCCGTGTCCGCTTCTGTGGCGGAGGGCGTCTCGTAGATGCCGCGCAGGTTGTAGCTGTAGAGGCCCATATAGTTGAAGACGCGCGCGGCGGTATCCGGGTAGGTGTAAGTAGGAACGCCCGCGCGGTTGAGCAACGCTTCTCCCGCCGCCACTTCCGCTCCTCCCATCCAACTGGCCAAAATCGGCTTGTGGTGCAGGTCGCGGCTGCATTCGACCAGTTGACGGGCGGTCTCGGTGGGTTGACTCATCGCCTGGGGGGTGAGGATTACCAAAAGCCCGTCGCTACCCGGATCGCAGGCGGCGGCGGCGAGCGTCCGGGTGTAGCGCTCGGGTTCGGCGTCGCCCAAAATGTCGATCGGGTTGCCGTGGCTCCAGTGGTCGGGCAGCAGTTGGTCCAGTTCGGCGACGGTCTCGGGCGACAGCGCGGCAAGCTCTCCGCCCGCGCCGACGAGGGCGTCGGTGGCGAGCACCCCCGGCCCGCCCGCGTTGGTGAGGATGGTGAGCCGGCGCCCCCGCGGACGCGGCTGTTTGGCGAGGACTTCGGCCATGTTGAACAGCTCCGAGACGCTCGCCACCCGCAGGACGCCCGTGCGCCGGAAGGCGGCATCCAGCACCTCGTCGCTGCCGGTGAGCGCACCCGTGTGGCTGGTGGCAGCCTGGGCCGCCGCCGCCGTCCGGCCCGCCTTGATGACGATGATCGGCTTGGTGTAGGCCACCTCCCGCGCCGCCGACAAAAACGAGCGCGCGTCGCCGATCGATTCCATGTAGATAACGATGCTCTCGGTGCGGGGGTCATCCCCGAGATAGTCAATCCAGTCGCCCCAGCCCACATCGAGCATCGAGCCCATCGAGACGAAGGCGCTGAAGCCGACGTGCTCGCGAAAGCTCCAGTCGAGAATCGACGTGCAAAGAGCACCGCTCTGGCTGAGAAACCCGACGCTGCCGGGGTTGGCCATAGCACCGGCAAACGTGCCGTTGAAGCCCAGATGCGGGTTCATCACCCCCAGGCAGTTGGGACCGACAATCCGCATCCCGCCCTTTCGCGCCTCGGCGAGCACCTGCCGCTCCAGTTCGGCCCCTACCTCCCCCGTCTCCCGAAATCCGGCGGAGATCACAATTGCCCCCGGCACCCCCGCCTCGGCGCACTCGCGGATCACCCCCGGCACCGTGGCGGCCGGGGTGACGACGATGGCCAGTTCCACCCGTTCACCGACCGCGGCAACGGTCGGGTAGGCTTTGACGCCCAGCACGGCGGGCCGCTTGGGGTTGACCGGAAAGACCGTGCCGCCGAAGGGATTGCCCAGCAAATTGGCGAGGATCGTGCGGCCGACGCTGCCCGGCCGGTCGGTGGCGCCAATTACCGCCACACTTTTGGGAGCAAAGATGAGATCCAACGGTCGGCGCATCGAGCGTAAAACGTCCTGGGCCGGATCGGTGGTGAGCATCCTGGAGCACCTGAGAAAATCTTTCCCATGCTACCGGTCGGCTAGTCAGGACTTCTAGACGCCCAGCGGATGAACCGCTTTATCGCTTTTGGAGGCGCGGCCATTCCCGCAGCACCGCCCCCGCCAGGTACAAAGAGCCGGCGATCACCGTCAGGTGCTCTGTATCGTCAAGCCGAAGGGCTTCAGAAAAACCGGAGGTGCTGGCGATGGAGTGGATGCCCATGGTCTGCGCCATGGAGGCCAGCCTCTCGGGCGGATAGGAGCGGGCGCCGGGAACGGGGACGGCCACAAAAGCGTCACCCGGACGGAGCAAAGCTTTCAAGACAGCTTGCGCGTCCTTGCTTTCGAGAATGCCTGCGATCCAGCGGATGGAGGCTTTGGGGTGGAGGCAGTCCAAGTAAGCGCGCAGGGCCACAGCACCGTCCTCGTTGTGGGCACCGTCGAGCAGCAACCGTGCGCCAAGCCACTGGTAGCGTCCCGGCCAAACGGTGTTTTCGAGGCCGGTGCGGATCGCTGCTGCGTCGATGGGCACTCCCCGCTCCCGGAGCACTTGGCAGGTGGCGAGGGCGGTGGCGCTGTTTTGCAGCTGTACCTCACCTGCGAGGGGGAGCCGGTAATGCAATCCTTGCCATTGCGCTTCACCCGGGGCGACCGCGCGGGCAGGCTCAGCCAAGGTCATCGCAATGCCCAGGGCCAGTGCCTTTTTGGTGACCACCTGCATCGCTTGCGGGGCCAGCGGCGTGCAGACCAGGGGGCAGCCGGACCGCAAAATCCCGGCTTTTTCAGTGGCGATGGCCGCCAGCGTGGAGCCGAGTTGCTCGCAGTGATCCAGGCCGACACTGGTGATCACGCTTGCCAGCGGCTGCTCGAAGACGTTGGTGGCGTCGAGTCGTCCGCCCAGTCCGACCTCGACTACCGCCACTTCGATGGCGGATTGGGCAAAGTGCAAGAATGCGGCGGCCGTGACAATCTCGAACTGGGTGGGCTCCCCCAAACTTTTCGGCAAATGCTCGGCGGAAGTTTTCACTTTTGCCAGGCACGCCTGCAAAGCCCCGTCCGAGATAAAAGCACCGTCCATCCAGATGCGCTCGTTCCAGTCGAGCAAATGGGGTGAAGTGTAGCGCCCCGTCCGATACCCGGCCGCCTGCAAAATATGGCTCAGATAAGCGCAGACCGAGCCTTTACCATTGGTCCCCGCCACCTGCACGGCTTGGAAGGCAACCTGCGGCTGCCCCAGGCGCTTAAGCAGCGCCTGGATGCGCTCCAAGCCCAGGTGAACGCCAAATTTTTGCAGGTGATCGAGATAACCTCCAGCCGTCATTGGTTTGGGTAGTGGATATCTACATTATTTGGACTATTGTGGCGCACTGGACACTCCTGCAGCTCAGCGGCGAGCCAGCCCCTCCGCCGCAGTCGACACGCGTCGTGCAGGCCCTAAAAGAATAAACCCATCCCACCCACAGAGTCTCGCTCCCGACCGTGCCGATAAGTCCGGGGGGTGTCGGGGGGCTGGCAGCCCCTCCCCGCGTCGACTATCCATCCATTACCCACATTCTCAAAAGTGGTTGCGCAGTGGAGCAGTTGCAGTTGGAGACGGCGCAGCGTTTGGAGCGTGCGTTGGCAGTCTATTGCATCGTGGCGTGGCGGTTATTGCAATAGATTTACCAGTCTCGCAGCGAGCCGGAGTTGCCGTGCACGGTGGCTCATCGCCCGCTCAGCGATGGCGGGCGATGGGAGCGAAGAGGTGGGGAATGGATAGCTGAAAGATCGGGGGCTGTGGACGCTTGCTGGGCGAGGGCGCGCATCAACTCGGCGGCTTTTGCTCCGGCGGAGCGGCCCGAGAAGTGGGCCTTGAGGGTGAAATCCCAGTGCAGGACAAAGACCTGGGCGTAGCTTCTGAGGCGCTGTTGTTCGCGCTCGGTGCGCTCGCGCTCGAAGCGGCTGCGCGGGTTGCCTCTGAAGACCGCGTACTCGGGATCGGGGCTTGCCTGCAGCCAGGCAAGCGTACGTTCGCCGTTCCAGTCGGGCAGCTGCAGTTTGACGCCGGGGGCCAGTTTCTGGCCGGACAGTTCCAGGCGGCTGGCGAGATCCCGGTCGGCCTGCTCCAGCCGCCCTTCGATGATGCCGACAGCCACCTCCCGGGCGAAGTCGGGGACCACGCCCAGGTCCATAATCGAAACAAAGGCGTAGCGGTCGCGATCACTGTTAAGTGCCGCGAGCAGTTCGCGGCTGACCGTCGAGATTTCCTGCTCGTTGTCCTGGCTTGAAAGCACCACCGCTGTCACTTTGCCCTTCAGTGGCTCCAGACTGACGGGGTTGTCCTGTAAATCCGCCTCAGGCAGGGGAGCCGGGAGGACCGGGGCCGGGGGCGGCTGCTCGGGCGGCGTCTGCAGAGGCGGAACCTGGCCCGGTAGCGAAGCGAGCGATCCTGACCACAGCCACGCACTTAACCCAAGGACCATCCAGAGATAGTGTTTGTTCTGCACCGTACAACCCCGCGTCCGCACCGCGATTGTACTGAATCAGCCCGCCAGGGTGCGCATCGCCTCGATCGCCCGCGCCCCGGCCAGCCGTCCCGAAAAGTGCGCCTTGATGTTGAGGGCCGGATCGAGGACAAACACCTGCACCTGGCTTTTGAGGCGCTGCTGGTCGCGCTGGAGTTTTTCGCGCTTGAAGCGGCTGAGGCCCGCCGATTGTTCCCGGAAGATGGCGTAGTCCGGGTCCGGGATGCTCTGCAGCCAGGCGCGGGTCGCTTCGCCGCTCCAATCGGGAAGCCCCAGGCGCAAAGGCGGCTGAAAGGTCTGCCCGGTCTTTTGAAGGCGCTCGATGATGTCGCGGTTGGATTGCTCCAGGCGGCTTTCGATGATGGGCATCGTCAGGCCGCGGGCAAAATCGGGGATGCTCTGCAAATCGAGAATCAGCGCAAAGGCGTAGCGCTCGGGAGTCGGGTTCATCGCTATGACAATCTCGCGGCTGACGTCGGTGGCCTCCTGGTCGCTCGCCTGGTTGGCCAAAATCACGACCGACACTTTGCCGCGCAATTTTTCGGCCGAGACGGCGCCGCCGGTCAAATCGGCCGACGGCAGTTCCGGGAGCGCCCGGGCGGGCGAAGCCATGATGGTGGCGCAACCGAGCCAGAACGCCAGACCGATACTAAGAGATTTACCTGTCAAAGCCATGTCACTGCCGATTAAAAACGTACATTCTTAAAGTACGCCTTCTAAGATACGGCAGTCGCGCCTGGAGCCATCTGGTCGCGGGCGTGTTCGGTGTGGCGCGCGAGGGTGGTTTCGCTTAGACCCGAGCGCAGGTGCGCCCAGGGTAAGCTTCTGGCGTCGGGCCAGTGGGCGTGGACGTAGTGATCCAGAGGCGGCAGTTGGCCTTTGAGTTCTTTGAAGGCGCGGCGGAAGCTGCCCAAGGTGCTGCCGTGGTGGCGGGCCAGTTCCAGCACCCGCGCCACCCGCCGGTCGCCGCGGGAGATCAAAGCCTGGATGACCGACCAGTTGTAGCTTTCGGGGCGAAAATCGATGCCCTGGGATTTGAGTTGCTTTTGCAGCTTTTGCAGCTTTTTTTCGGCGGAGGTCTCGACGCCGTAGCGCTGAAAAGGGGTATGGGCCTTGGGTACAAAGGTGCTGCAGCCGAAAGTGAGCCTGAGGCGCGGGTTTTGTTTTTTGAGGGCGGTGAGCATCCGGGCGGTCGCCTCCAGATCGCTATCCAGTTCGCCCGGCACGCCGCACATGCCGTAGAGTTTGAGCCCCTGCAGGCCGGAGGCGGCGACGGTCTCGGCCGCGGCGAAGATTTCGTCGTTGGTGAGCTTTTTGTTGACGATGCGGCGCAGGCGCTCGGAGCCGCTTTCCACCGCAACGGTCACCGACTGGCTGCCGCGCGCCGCGAGGGTCCCACAAAATTTGGGCGTGAGGGTGTTGGTGCGCACCGAGGAGACGTTCAGGCGCACCCCGGCGCGATCGGGGTGGGCCAGATAGTCGATGAGCGTCTCGAACTCGGGATGCTGGGTCACCGAAGCGCCCAACAATCCCAGGCGGTCGGTGACGGCGAGGCCCTTCTCGATGGCGGGCAGGAGCGATCCTTCCAAACTGGCTGTCCGAAAAGGCAAAGTCAGATAACTCGCCAGGCAAAAGCGGCACAATTCGGGGCAGGAGCGCACCACCTCGACCATAAAGATGCCCGGCCAGGCGGAGCGCTCGGTGACGACCGCCGAGTGCGACAGTTGCTCGCCCCGAAAGGTACGCCGTTCGATAACGGCCGGGATGTCGGTTTCCACCGGCGCAAGGGTCATGTCACCGTCGCGGTGGTGCACTGCGTAGAGCGCAGGCACGTAGACCCCCGGAATGCGGGCGAGCCGACGCAATTTTTCGGCCCGAGTGGCGGTGCGCACCGTCTGGTAGGTGGCCATCACCTCGGGAATCAATTCTTCGCCGTCGCCCATCAAGAAAAAATCAAAAAACGGCGCCAAAGGCTCCGGATTGGCAGTAAAGACTGGACCGCCGCCAAACACCAGCGGCTCGTCTTCGCCGCGCTCAGAAGCCCAGAGCGTCAGGCGCTGCTTCTCGATCAGATCTAAGACATTACCGTAGTCGAGTTCCCACGAAAACGAGAAGCCCAACAGTTCCGCTCGGGCCGGCAGGGGCTCGTGGATGTCGGTAAATAGTCTCGCAACCCGTACGCCGGGACAGCAGGCCAGCAGCCGCCAGACTACCTGATAGCCGAGGCTGGTGATGCCGATGTCGTACGTATTTGGAAAGGCAAAAACCACCGGGACCGCATCAGCGCCCCCAGTGGGCAGATCAAATAGGCGAATTTCGTCAGCAAACACTCCTCGAATCTAGCACCAGGGCCACAGGCGGTCCGCCTAGAAACCCAGGTCTTCACGCATATCGGCCAGGTCGCTGCTCAGGTGTTCGAGCTTTGGCCACAGTTCCAACAGTTCGCACAGGGCAAGCACGAAGCGCACCCGCTTGCCGTTGTTCGCCTGATCCGCGCACCACTCGCGATAGTACGACAGACACCGCTGCTCCTTTTGCTGTACGAGGTTGAGCCCCTGCAACAATTCCCCCTCGACATAGCGGCCCAGGCGCTCCAGTTCTTCGTCGTGCATTGGGTGAGCCGTCCAGCACTGCGAATCGGTTGTCACCTGACTTGAAAGCATATGCACCACCTTTGCAAACGGAAAGCTTGCCAGCAGTCCGTCGAGATTAGCACCTCGAACGGTAGCGGTCAAAAGTGAAGTCTCAGGGAAGCGCAGGGCAAAATGCCCGCTATTGCGGCAAATCGAACAGCACCGTGCGGATGTAGCGCTCGGCCCAGGCTTCGTCGAAGGCCTGGGCGAGGATCCGCCGGGTCTTATCGTTTTGTTGCTGCTGCTCGCAGTAATGCCGATGGCCCGCCAGGATCTCAGCTTCGGTGGCGGTATCGACCGCCTCGGCGCGGGCGGCCTGCTCGCAGTGAAAGCGCAGATAGGCGCGGCTGATCTCCATGAACAGGTCGGCTTCGGTGGGGGTGACGACGCGGGCGAACACACAGCGCGGCGAGAAGATCGTCCCCCAGGGAGGCAAATTGCGCAGCTGGCCAAAATTGGTGCAGCGCGCGAAGCTGGGCTCCAGGCCGGTAAGGTAGGTTTCAGGCAGTCGGCCGCGCACGGGTGAGAGATCGACGATGGCCGCACTGACCATCTGGGTGCTCGCCACGATGTCGGTGCCGTAGATGGGCAGGTCGAACTGGGGGCGCGGGTACATCACGCAGTGCAAAATATCCAGATTCGGACCGATTGTGGCGAGCTCCAGGTGTAGTTTGCGAAAGACGCGGCTCTGGTAGCAGCGATTGACGATGGTGAGCTTGTCACCTTCGAGCTGACCTTCGACAAAGCCCAGATCCGCCGGCAGGTGATACGGCTCCAGCTGCAGGTACTCTCCCCAGGTGCTCACCAGCAATTCGGCCAGGCGGGTCACCAACGGGTGTCTGGGTTTGACGGTCTTCGCTTCCATCCGCATCGGTCGTGGGCTCCGGTTGCCTTCGTGCATCGTAACGTACCGTAGGCCTAGAATCGGGGCCGTTTCATCGCTAGAAGAAAGCGCCTTTTCGGGTGGCCGAGCCATGCCTGAATCTTCGACGATGTTTGGAACGCTTGCGGGCGAATTTACCGACAGCGCCCGCCGGGTGCTCGATTGCGCCCGCACCGAGGCGCAGCGGCTGGGTTACCAGTTTGTGAGCACCGAGCATTTGCTGCTGGGGCTGCTTGCCGAGGGCACCAGCGAAGCGGCAAAAGTACTTGTCGACCAGGGCCTGCACCTCGATGCGACCCGCCGCCTCGTCGAGCGGCTCATCGGCCGCGGCTCCGGGCTGGTGCCCAAGGAAATGCCCTTCACACCGCGCGCCCGCTACGCCTGGGAGATCGCCTTCGATCAGTCCGAGCAACTGCGCCACAGCCACATGGATACCTGCCATATCTTTTTTGGGCTGGTGCGCGAATGCCTCTTTGCAGGCAAGCGCGGCGGCGGGGCGGCGAGTGTTTTTCGTCATCTCAACATCGACCTGCGCGAACTTGAAAAACGGGCAGGCATCCTGGTGGCCGCTTTCGGTGCAGCCGCCACCCCGACTTTGATCCGGGTAGCAGCGGACGATGAGGACGAGTGGAACGAACCCATCGTGATCGCCGCCCAAAATAATCCGCCGGTGCTGGTGCATCCGTTGTCCGCCCCGGCTCCGGTGCAGGAGATCTATCCGGCCCAGATCGCGGCGGGGGAAGTGCGCACGCGGCTGAGCGCGGCCCTGCTGGACTGGGTGGAAGCGCACCGCCTTGGCCACGTCTCCACCACCAGCCCCATCCTGGCCGGCAGCGATGTGCTGGTGGCCGATGTGCTCTATTTTTCGCGCGAGCGTCTGTATGCGGGCAATTCGCGCGTCCCGGATGTGGCGGCGCTGGTGGTGGAACGGCCCGACGACACGAGGCAGTTGCGCGTCCTGGCGGCGAAGATGCGTCTATTGCTGGAGTTGGGGGTGCAGGTGGGATGGATGGCCGATCCCCACGGACGCAGGATCAGCGTTTTTTATCCAGGCAAGCACAAAGCGGCGATCCTCAAGGCGGACGACGTGCTGCGGTTGCCGGAGTTGCTCGCGGGCTGGGAGGTTCCCGTCGCCCGCCTCTGGCCGTCTCATTAGGAGTCAGGCGCGGGCGATGGGCATTCGCCAGCCGATGCCGAAGGCGCGCGGCGAGACGCGCAGACCCGGCGGCAGTTGCTTGCGTTTGAACTCGGCCCGGCGCACCATGGCGAGTACTTTAGTGATTACATCCGGATTGAAGCCTTCGCCTACGATCTCCGCCGGCGTACATCCGCCTTCGAGGTGGGCGCGCAGGATGCCGTCGAGCACGTCGTAGGGCGGCAGGGTGTCGGAGTCGCGCTGGTCCGGGCGCAACTCGGCGGAAGGAGCCTTGGTGAGGATGCCCTCGGGAATCACCGCGCCATTTTGGTTCAGCCAGCGCGCCAGGCGGTAGACTTCGCCTTTGTACAAGTCGGCAATCACCGCCAAGGCCCCGGCGGTGCAACCGTAGAGGGTGTTAAAACCGACGGCGGTCTCGGACTTGTTGCCGGTGATAAATACCAGGCGATTCCACTTATTGGACAGCGCCATCATCATGGTGCCGCGGATGCGCGCCTGCAAATTTTCCTCGGTGACATCGGCGGCCAGGTCCGCAAAGGCCGGAGCGAGAATCTGATCAAAAGCCGCCATCGCCGGAGCGATGGGCAATTTGAGCGTCTCCACCCCTAGATTGGCGGCGAGGGCCAGACTGTCGTCGATGCTGCCGGCACTGGAATACGGCGAAGGCATCATCACCGCGAGCACATTCGCCGGCCCCAGGGCGGCGGCCACAATCGCCAGGGTGAGGGCCGAATCGATGCCCCCGGAAAGGGCCACCAACCCCTGCCGAAAGCCGCACTTGCGCGCGTAATCGGCCGTACCCATCACCAATGCTTCCCAGATCTCCGCTTCGCCCATCGGTTGAGGCTCGATGCGGCCCGCAAGCGAGTCCAAATCCACCAGCAACATATCCTCGGCAAACGCCCGCGCCCGCGCCGTCAGACAGCCCTCCCCGTCGAAGACACAACTGCGGCCGTCAAAGAGCAATTCGTCGTTCCCCCCTACCTGATTGACGTAGAGTACCGGCAGGCGGTGGCGGCGGGCCGCATGGGCCAGAAGCCGCTCGCGCAACTGCTGCTTGCCCGCATAAAAAGGTGAACTGGAAAGATTGAGCAAGTAGCGCGCCCCCTGCCCGGCCAACTCTTCCACCGGATCGCGGTGGTAGCGCGGCCTTGGCCAAAATTCGCGATCGTTCCAGATGTCCTCGCAGACGTGCACGCCCATCGCCACCCCGGCAATCTCGATCGGGTAGGCACGCTGCCCCGCCTCAAAGTAACGGTCCTCGTCAAAGATGTCGTAGGTGGGAAGCAGCCCCTTGGACACCGTTTCCCGGCATTCTCCTCCTTCCAACAGCAAAGCCGCGTTGGCCAGGGGCCGCCCCACCGCGCTCGGCACCGCCGTGCCCACCAACACCGGCACCACCCCGGCGAGCGCACGGGCAAGCCGGTGCGCGGTCTGCTGCATATCGGCCACAAAGGCCCGGTCCAACAATAGATCCCGAGGTGGATAACCGGGCAGCGCCAACTCATGGGTGATTGCCAGATCTGCCCCGGCAGCGGCAGCTTCCCCCGCCGCCCGCTCGATGCGCCCGGCATTGCCGACTAGATCCCCCACGGTCGAATTCAATTGCAAAAGCGCCACTCGCATGGGTTCGCTCCCGGCCAGTTCCGATGGGCCAATGCTTTACCTAAGCGTAACAGCGGCCCGCACCCGACCTTTCCCGATCCGCGACAAGCGATGCCATCATGAAGAAATGATAGCGACCACACCAGCAAGTTCCGAAGCTTTCGCGGGCCGCATCCGCACCCTGCCCAACGGGCTGACTTTGATCGTTCAGCAGATCCCGACTGCCGCCGCCGTCACCTGCGACATCTGGGTGCGCACCGGGGCGCGCACCGAACCGCTCCAGTTGTCGGGCGTCTCGCACTTTCTTGAGCACATGATCTTCAAGGGCACCGAGAAGGTCGGTCCCGGCGTCTTCGACAGCGAAATCGAAAGCCGCGGCGGGGTGACCAACGCCGCCACCAGCCAGGATTACACCCACTACTTCATCACCGTCGCCAACGAGCACTACGAAGCGTCGCTTCCCTATCTGGCGGAACTGGTCAACGCCGCGGCGATCCCGCCTGAAGAGTACGAGCGCGAGCGGCTGGTGGTGCTCGAAGAGATCCGCCGCAGCAACGACAGCCCCGACCGCCGGGCCTTTGAGATCCTCACCCGCACCATGTACCCCGAGCATCCCTATAGCCGGCCGGTCCTGGGCACCGCCGAGAGCCTGCTCGCGATGACGGCCGATCAGATGCGCGCCTACCACCGCGAGCGCTACCGGCCCGCCAACACTACTGTTGTCATCGTGGGCGGAGTGCCGGAGAAGCGGATGCTGGCCGCCGCCGAGGCATTGTTCGCACCCCTGGGCGAAGGACCGACAGGTGCTGTGCCGACGGTGCCGTATCCGGCCGCCCCCGCGCCGGGGGTATCCACCCACACCCTGGCCCGCCTGGAGCAGCCGCGCCTGATGCTCGCCTGGCTGGGTGCTGCGATCGAGCAGATCGAAGATGCGATCGCCCTCGATGTGCTTGCCACCGTGCTCAGCGAGGGGCGCACCTCGCGGCTGGTGCGCTCGCTGCGCGAAGAAAAAGGCTGGGTGCGCTCGGTGAACGCCTACTTTATGCCCCAAAAACACCCGGGCCTGTTCATTGTCTCTGCCCAGGCCGACGCCGAATGGCTCGAACCGATCGAGGCCGAAGGGCGCGCTCAAGTACGCGCCCTGGCTGATGAGCCGGTGCCGGACGGCGAATTTAACCGCGCCCTGCGCATCTTGCGCAACGACTTTATCTTCAGCACCGAGGCCCCGGCCCAGTTGGCGAGTCTCTACGGTTACTACAGCACCGTGGCGAAACTCGATCTGGCCCTCGCCTATCCCGAGTTGCTGCAGCGCGTTCAACCGGCCGACCTGCAGCGCGTCGCCCGCTGCTATCTCGATCCTGATCGGGCGGTGGTCCTGCGGCTTATGCCCGAAACCCCCTGAGGATCTATGTTCCGTACCACGCTTGCCAGCGGCCTTCGCGTCCTTGTGCTCGACAACCCGGCCGTCGATATTGTGAGCGCCCGCTTTTTCCTGCGGGCCGACAGCCGCGCAGATACCCCGCCGGGGCTGGCCCACCTGGTCAGTGCCGTGCTGACCAAGGGCACCGAGGCGCGCGATTCGATGGCCATCGCCCAGATTGTCGAATCGCTCGGGGCGATGCTCGGTGCCGACAGCACCCCCGATTATCTGCAAATTGCCCTCAAAAGCCTGGGCGAAGACTTCCCGACCCTGCTTGCCCTTGCCGCCGAACTGTTGCAAAGGGCGACTTTTCCTGCCGAGCAAATCGAAATCGAACGAAAAGCGACTTTGCAGGCGATCCGCTCCCAGCAGGAGCGGCCCTTCACCGTCGCCTACAACCAGTTTCGCGCGGCACTCTACGGCAACTCCCCCTACGCCTATCCGGAGTTGGGCACCGAGGAGAGTGTGTTGGCCCTGCGGCGCGAAGATTTGCTGAATTTTTATCGCGCCCATTTTCGACCGGACAACGCCGTGTTCGTGGCCGTCGGGCCGCTTGAGCCGGAGGCGGTTGTCCGCCTGCTCGAAGAGCATCTGGGCGATTGGAGTGCACCTGAGACGCCGCTACTGGCCACGGCAGCGCGAAGGTCACCGGGCGCCATTTCCCAGACTGTGCGCACGGTGCAGCCCACCCAGCAGAGTACGGTTCTGGTCGGTTATCCGGCAGCACCGATCCACTCGGAAGATTTTGCGGCCCTCAAACTGATCGGCACCTACCTTGGCAGCGGGCTTTCCAGCCGCCTGTTCACCGAACTGCGCGAAAAGCGCGGCCTTGCCTACGAAGTCTCCGCCTTCTATCCGACCCGGGCCTGCACCTCCCACTTCGTCGCCTATATCGGCACCGCCCCCGAGAACACCCGCACCTGTGAAGAGGGCCTGCGCACCGAAGTCGAGCGCCTGGCGAGCACGCCGCTCGGCGACTCCGAACTGCGCACGGCCAAAAACAAGCTGCTGGGCCAGTACGCCCTCGGCAAGCAGACCAACAGCCAGGTGGCTCAGCTGCTGGGCTGGTACGAGATTCTGGGCGTCGGTACCGACTTCGACCGCGAGTACACCAGCACCGTCGAGCAATTGACGAGTGCCGACTTGCTGGCGGTGGCCGAGCGCACCTTCACAGCACCCATCGTCTCGCTGGTGGGGCCTGAGGACGTGCTCGCAACGGTCTCCTAAAACGAGCGCTGCGAGCCGACAATATCGTCGTAGGCCACGGCGATGGCGCTGTAGATAATCGGAAACGCGACCAGCAGCCCGAGCCCCAGGGGAATCGCCCCGACCAGAAAAATCAAGCTGAGCACCAAACCAAAACCAAAGACAGAAAACCAGCGCTTGCTCACAATCCTGCGGCTGGTTTCCATCGCCTCCCAGGGCTCCAGTCCCCGGTCGATGATCAGCAGATTGGTGAACATGTAGGCAACCAGCAGGTAGATCCCGGGAAGCACCAACAAAATCGTGCCTACACTCACGAGCAGACTGGTGATCATCCCGGCCAGCGCCAGGGGCACAAAATCATCGAAACCCCTCAAAAAGTCATCGAACTGGATCGCTTGGCCGCGCTTGAGCTTGAGCGCCACGATATAAAAACCGGCGCTCAGCGGAGCGGCGATGGCGGCGGTGAGAAAGTTGACGACCAGTTGCTGCTTAGTGAGCAAGTCGAGCGCCCAGTTGAGCCCGGCGCCCGCCACCAGCACGATAAACGCATAGCCCACAAAAGCCCCGGCGTTCCTGGCGAAAATGGCCCAGCTGTCGCTCAGATAGTCGCCGACTTTGACGCTATAGCCCTCGCGGATCACCCTTTCGATGTCAGGGCTGTTTCATTCTCCTGAAAGCTGGGCTGAACATGCCAATAAGCTCTACTCGCTTAACGTGAAATCAGGCTCTTGGGCTCTCAATTCTCATTTGCAGGAGGTGCAAATTTAGAATGAAACAACCCTGCTTTCGATGTCGCGGCCCCTGGGCTGCATATCCATGGCGGTTTCTCCACTGTGCGATCGGCGAACGGTTCTACCCACATGATAATTTCTGTACCTCGCTAGCAGTCCTCTACACGAGTGCGAGCGCATCGGATTGCACAAAACTTATGGAAAATTTACACCGTTGGCAAGCAGCGGGCATGCACCTATGCTAATTTTAATCCGCTATACCTTTTCTGGAGGAGCGAGCCGTATGGCAGTGGTTTGTCCCTGCTGCACCGGTGTGCAGGTGAAACGCTATCCAATGCTCTACGAAGAAGGCACAGCGAGCATTGTAGGCAACGTCGGGTTCGGTGGTTTGTCTCGCGGCGGCCTGTTCGGCGGCGGCGGAAGTTTGACTGGTACCCAGCAATCTCTCGCAGCACTCAAGGTCGCTCCGCCTGAGAAAAGAATGATCATCCCCGTCAGAAATCCGCTCGGAAAATTTGTGATCGGCTTCATCGTTTTCTCGTGGTTGATCAGCAATCAATTGCTCTTGCAGGTGTTTGCCCTGGGACTGATCGCCTGGCGGTTGTTCACCGTTTACCGGTGGAACCGCGAGCAGTGGCCGAAGCTGTTGGGCGATTGGCAGCAGCAGTGGTACTGCAGTCAGTGCGGCACCACCTTCAACCCCTGAATTGGTGATGCCACAGCCCGGTTCGCTTGCCCGTACACTATGGTGAGCGCAATGGGAGTGCAAGCTATGGGTCTTCTTGTCAACTTCAACGGCACCATCGCGCCGGAAGCCAAAGTTTCGGTCCTCGACCGCAGTTTTCTCTACGGCGACGGTGTCTACGAAGTCGTGCGCACGATCGGGGGCAGACCCTTCGCGTTGCAGGAGCACCTCGACCGGATGCGCGCCTCCGCGAACTATCTCTATCTCGACATTCCCTGGAGCGACGCGCAGATTGCCGCCGAAGTCGAGCGTACCCTGGCCGCCGCCGGCAGCGGCGAATTTTACATTCGTATCGTCGTCAGCCGCGGCGCGGAAGAAGAAATCAGCCTGCTGCCCGGTCCGCAACTTGTCCCCGATCTAGTGATTATCGTGCGGTCCATTTCTTCCCAACTGGCTTTGAACGAGCAGGGGGTCCACCTGACGGTACTCCCCCGGTTGCGCAACGACGCGCGGGCGCTCTCCCCGGCTGCCAAGACCGGCAACTATCTCAACAACATCCTGGCGCTCATCGAAGCGCGCCGCCTAGGGGCCGACGACGCCCTGCTGCTCAACAGCCGCGGCGAGGTGACCGAGGCCACCACCAGCAACCTCTGGCTGGTCAAAGGCGGCACGGTGTACACCCCGGCGGTCGAAGCGGGCATCCTGCACGGCATCACCCGCCAGTTTCTATTCAAGTTGCTGGCCCAATGGCAGATCCCCTGCCGTGAGACGACATTGACCAAAACTGATTTGTTTACAGCCGATGAAGCGTTCCTAAGTTCGTCGGTGCGGCTTATCGCTCCGGTGGCACGCATCGATAATTACGAACTGCCCTACTGCCCGGGGGGACTCACTCGCCGACTGTTCGACGGGCTGGTGGTGTTGATGCGAAACGCGAGCACAGTTCAGGCGCTCACCCCGTGAGGTTAAGATGGGGTCCCCAAGCCCCAACGCTGCAACTTGTCCAACTCTCGAACAGTTGCGCACGTGTTATCAAATTGTCACTTCACTGACTGCGATGTATGTGCCTGTCTTACTGGTCAGCTATGACGAAGCGTTCATGGCCGACCTCAGGCGCCGGATCGAGTATGAAACTAGACAGGAGGATCGCGCCGGATGAAGTCGATCAATCCGAGTCAGCCAACCTGGCCACCTCGCCCACGACTATCACCGCCGGAGGCTCGAAATCGGCTTCGCGCACCCGCTGGGCGATCGTATCGAGAATACCGGTGAGCACCTCCTGGCGGGGCGTCGTTCCCCAGCGAATCAGCGCCACGGGCGTCTCGGGGGCGCGTCCCGCCGCCAGCAGCCGCTCGACGATCGATTCAATCTGCAGCACGCCCATATAGATCACCAGCGTCTCAGCCCCCCGGGCCAACTCCCCCCAGCGAATCTCCGGACGGTAGGTCTCGACGGCCTCGTGGCCGGTGACAAAGGCCACCGAGGCGCTCATGTCGCGGTGGGTGAGTGGAATGCCCGCGTAGGCCGGAGCGGCAATACCGGCGGTGATGCCGGGGACCACTTCTACCGCGACACCGGCGGCGCGCAGGGCGGCGACTTCCTCACCCCCCCGGCCAAAGATGAACGGATCGCCGCCTTTGAGGCGGACCACGCTCGCGTGCCGCTCCACCAGGGCGATGAGCTGCTCGGTGATCTCGTCCTGCGTCAGCGAGTGACGCCCGGAGCGCTTTCCTGCATAGAGGCGCTCGGTGTGCGGCGAAATCAGGGCCAGAATTTCAGGGCTGACCAGCGCGTCGTACACAATCGCGTCGCAGTGCTCAATGAGGGTCTTGCCGCGTACAGTCAAAAGTCCGGGATCGCCCGGTCCGGCCCCCACCAGGTAGACTTTTCCTCTAGGCAACGGCAAAAGCGGACTCCAGCGTCTTTTCCACCAGATCCTGCATCAGCGGCAGCAGGTGATTATCCGGTCCCAACACTGTATCCAGTTGCAGGTCGAATTTGGGAAAATCGTTTGCAAGTCGTTCGACTTCCCAGGTAATGCGGTCGGTCATACCGCCTTCAAACAAAAAATAAGGCAATATCAACGCCCGCCGGATCGAAGGGTGCACCAGTTCGCGCAGCGTGTGGCGCAAATCGGGCTGAACTTTCCAGAAGGCGGCGGTCACCAGGGGGCCGCCCAGGTTCTCCCAGACGCCGTCGGCGATGTCCTGCACCAGGCGGTTGGCCTCCTCGCGGCGGCTGCCGTGGGCAAGGATCACCACGGCGGTGTGCTCGTCGGTGCGTCCGGCCAGGCGGCGGACCCGCTCGCTCAAGATCGCCTCCATCGATTCGTGCTCGCCCAGCGAAGGGGTGCGCAGAAAGTTCACCTGCGGATGGGCGCGGCGCGCCCGGCGGAGCGCTTCGGCTAGATCCTCCTCGACGTGCATCCCCGGGGCCAAAAACAGCGGCAACAGCACAAACCGGTGGCCCGGCGCAACCTGCAGGGCAATTTGCTCATCGAGCAGCCGCTCGGAAAATTCGAGCGTCCCCGAGACGATCCGAAAATTGGAGTAGCGCCGGAAGCGCTCGACCAGATCGCCAAAAGCAAGACAGGAGCGTCGATCGGAACTGCCGTGGCCACACAAAAAAACTGTCGTCGGCGTCGAAAGCGCTGCATTCATGTGCAAAACCCCAGAGCTGGCGACGCCAGCCATGCGCCACCGATTCCCAGCCTACCCCAAGGCCCGAATCCATTCAGCTACACCCGGATACAACCCGCCCCAAACTCGCCTGCAAAGCCACTTTGTTGTAGAAACCAGAGCCAGGAGTTAAGTTAGATTAAGAAGCCAATCCTTGGGTAAGCAGCAGATGAAATTTTCCTGGAAAACGCTCTTACTGGGTGCCATTCCCCTGATTTTGATCGGGGTTTTGCTGTGGCAGAGTTTGCCGAACGGCGCGACCCGGGGCGATTCCCCGAACATGGCCACCGCCAACCTCTCCTACACCGAGTTTTTGAGCTATATCAAGCAGGGCAAGGTGGAGAAGGTTGATATCCTCGAAGGTGGCCGTATCGCCATCGCCATCCTCCCCGACCCGAGCATTCCCGACACCGCTCCGCAGCGCTTTCGCGTCAACCTGCCCACCTCCGACCTCGATGAGCTCTATGGGCTGATGCGCGACAAGAAGGTCGATTTTGCCTCCCTGCCGCCCAACAACAGCGGCGCGTTTTTGGGGATTTTGGGCAACCTCTTTTTCCCGATTTTGCTTTTGGGCGGTCTGTTTTTGCTGCTGCGCCGCTCGAGCAACTCCAACGGCCCCGGCCAGGCGATGAACTTCGGCAAGTCGAAGGCGCGCTTTCAGATGGAAGCGAAGACCGGCGTCAAGTTCGATGATGTGGCCGGCATCGACGAAGCCAAAGAAGAACTGCAGGAGGTCGTGCAGTTTTTGAAGCGTCCCGAGCGCTTTACCGCCGTGGGCGCCAAGATCCCCAAGGGCGTGCTGCTGGTCGGTCCTCCGGGCACCGGCAAGACCTTGCTGGCCAAGGCGATCGCCGGTGAGGCGGGGGTGCCCTTCTTTTCTATCTCAGGTTCGGAGTTCGTCGAGATGTTCGTGGGCGTGGGGGCTTCCCGCGTGCGCGACTTGTTTAAGAAGGCCAAAGAGAACGCCCCTTGCATCGTGTTCATCGACGAAATCGACGCGGTCGGCCGCCAGCGCGGCGCCGGTATTGGCGGCGGCAACGACGAGCGCGAGCAGACCCTCAACCAGTTGCTCGTCGAGATGGACGGCTTCGAGGGCAACACCGGCATCATCATCATCGCCGCCACCAACCGCCCCGACGTGCTGGACGCGGCGATCCTGCGCCCGGGCCGCTTCGATCGGCAGATCACCGTCGATCGCCCCGACATGGCGGGTCGCCTGGAGATCCTCAAAGTCCATTCGCGCAACAAGAAGCTCGCCCCCGACATCGACCTCGATGTGATTGCCCGGCGCACCCCCGGTTTTGCCGGTGCGGACCTTTCCAACCTGCTCAATGAAGCGGCAATCTTGGCGGCCCGCCGTCGGCAGACCGAGATCACCATGCGCGAGATTGACGATGCCACCGACCGGGTAATCGCGGGCCTTGAGAAGCCGCCCCTGGTAGACAGCAAGAAGAAGCGCCTCATCGCCTACCACGAAGTCGGCCACGCCCTGGTGGGTACGCTGCTTGCCGAGCACGACCCGGTGCAGAAGGTGACGATTATCCCCCGCGGCCGGGCCGGTGGTCTCACCTGGTTCACGCCTTCTGAAGAGCAGATGCTCATCACCCGCAACCAGCTTCTGGCGCGCATCACCGGTGCACTGGGAGGCCGGGCGGCCGAGGAAGTGGTCTTCGGCGAAGACGAAGTCACGACCGGTGCCTCCTCCGACCTGCAGCAGGTCTCCAATCTGGCCCGCCAGATGGTCACCCGCTTCGGCATGTCCGAACTCGGTCTGCTCTCGCTCACCGGCGGCGGCGAGGTCTTCCTGGGCCGCGACCTGATGCAGCGCTCCGACATGTCCGAGGATGTCGCTTCGATGGTCGACGAGCAGGTGCGCGCCATCGTCAAACAGTGCCACCGGCAAGCCGTCAGCATGCTCACCGAGCACCGCGCCCTGATGGACCGCATCGTCGATGTGCTGCTTGAAAAAGAGACCGTCGACGGCGACGAATTGCGCCGCATCGTCAGCGAGGTGGTGCCGGTGCCGATGAAGGATCAGGCTCTGCCGGTTCTCAGCTCATAAGCCGTTACAACCCAAGAGTTCCGTCCCCCCGTTCTCCTGGCAGAGCGGGGGGATTACTATTTTGGTTCCGAGGCCGGTGGTGAATTTGCCGGGAAGATTGCGTGGGTTATGTTGCGATAGGCATAGCCAGTTCCAGATGAAGATGCTCCGTGGATTGACACTGATTGCGCGGCAGTGATACGTTAAACAGGTCTCTTGACTTATCCAGAGCAGGCGTAGGGAACAGGCCCGGTGACGCCACGGCAACCGCCCGCTAGCAACGGGAAAAGGTGCCAATTCCTGCGGTTCCTCACGAACCGGAAGATAAGTCAGGCATCCTGATTCTGCAATGATTGCAAGCCAAGAGACGCATCTACCCATGTCATTCGGGAGGGGTTTCTTGTCACGCTACCTGTTTTCCTCAGAGTCGGTCACCGAAGGTCATCCGGACAAGATCTGCGACCAGATCTCCGATACCATCCTCGATGCGCTGTTGACCCAAGATCCCCGTTCGCGGGTGGCGGCTGAGGTGGTCGTCAACACCGGCATGGTGGTGGTCACCGGCGAAATCACCACCGAGGCCAACGTCAATTTCACCAAACTGGTGCGCAACAAAATCCGTGAAATCGGCTACACGGAGGCCGACAACGGCTTTAGCGCCGATTCGTGCGCGGTGTTTCTGGCCCTTGACGAGCAGTCGCCGGAGATTGCCCAGGGAGTCAGCTGTGCCCTGGAGGTTCGCACCAGCGAGGAAGATGCCCTCGACCGTATCGGGGCTGGGGATCAGGGCTTGATGTTCGGCTTTGCCTGCACCGAGACGCCGGAGTTGATGCCTCTGCCCATCAGCGTCGCCCACCGGCTCACCCGCCGCCTCGCCCAGGTGCGCAAGGACGGTACGCTCGCATATCTCAAGCCGGACGGCAAAGCCCAGGTGACCGTCGAATACGAGCGCAAGGAAGGCATTGACCGGCCCGTGCGCATCGACACGATCTTGATCTCCACCCAGCACGCCGCTGTAATCGACGATCTCAGCGACAACGACGCGGTGCAGGCGCGCATCAAAGCCGACCTGCAGACCCACGTGATCGGCCCGGTCTTCGCGGATCTCGACATCCGCCCCGACGCCCAGACCCGCTTGTTGGTCAATCCCTCCGGCCGGTTTGTGATCGGCGGCCCGCAGGGAGACTCCGGGCTCACCGGACGCAAGATCATCGTGGACACCTACGGCGGCTATGCCCGCCATGGAGGCGGTGCCTTCTCCGGCAAAGATCCCACCAAGGTGGACCGCTCCGCCGCCTACGCGGCGCGCTACGTCGCCAAAAACATCGTGGCGGCGGAACTGGCCGACCGCTGCGAGGTGCAGGTGGCCTACGCCATCGGGGTGGCCCGGCCGGTGAGCATCTTTGTCGAGACCTTCGGCACCGGCCGCGTCTCGGACGAAGTGCTGATGTTGCTGGTGCGCGAGCACTTCGATTTGCGCCCGGCGGCCCTCATCCGCGACTTTGACCTGTGCCGCCTCCCTGCCCAGCGCGGTGGCCGCTTCTACCAGGACGTGGCTGCCTACGGCCACTTGGGCCGTCCTGACCTCGATTTACCTTGGGAGCGCACCGACAAAGCGGCGATCCTCAAGCAGGCCATCCAGACCGCGGCGGCGGTGTAGTTTCCGGTTCTATCTTGATGGTCGCAAGTAAACCATTTGCGACCATTTTCGTTTGCTAAGGTATGGTCATGTACCGCCTGCAAGCAAGGGACACCAGCCTTGAGATGGAGCACTTCTTGATCTGTGCTCTGCGGGATTTGCCTGCGCATCAAAAGGCCAAGTGCGTACAAGGGCTCACGATCGGACTGCGCAGGCTCTGTTACGCCGGTATCTGTCAGCAGTACCCTCACATAGAAGAGGTTGACCGGCGTCGGCACTACGCTCTACGGTGGCTGGGTAGGGACTGTACGCTCCAAGTAAAACCTTTTAGAACCAGTTGGATGGTTGGAGATCCGATTGCTTTTGCTTCGCCGATTCAAAAATGAAGTGCAACGCTTGAGAGCCTTCCGCTGAGGGACTCATAGAGGTATCCTGACGTTTACTACGACAAACAGGAACCCCTATGAGCTTCAGCCAGCTTACCCTACCAGAGC
>JAHHGR010000038.1 GCA_019359725.1 Aphanocapsa lilacina HA4352-LM1
GGGGGGGACCAGAAACCCGGTCCGGCCGTCTTGGATCGTTTCGGCCGGACCGCCGCGGGCGTAGGCCACCACCGGCACGCCGCAGGCCATCGCCTCGATGGCGACGTTGCCGAACGCTTCGCTCCACAACGAAGTGGCCAATATCTGCGACCGGGTCGGCGCCGATGTGCAGCAGGTGGCCCTGGGCATGGGCCTCGATTCACGCATCGGCGGCAAATTTTTGCAGGCGGGTCTTGGTTGGGGAGGATCTTGCTTTCCCAATCTGGCTATCGAAAAATTGCGCCAATCGCTGGGCATCCTCAAAGGCAAGACGATCGGTCTGTTGGGTCTTGTCTTACCTTCAAGCCCGATACCGACGATCTGCGCGACGCCCCGGCCTTGGATCTGGCCGCCGAGTGCCGGAGATTGGGGGCTCGGGTGAAAGCCTACGACCCGACCGTCCGCCCGGAGCATCCGCCCGCGGGCCTCGAAGCGGGTGTGGCCGTCTGCCCCGAGAGCCTCGCAGTCGGCTGCGACGCCCTGGTGCTGGTGACCGAGTGGGCCGAATTTCGCACCCTCGATTACGCCTGCCTGGCCCGGTCGATGGCAAGAGCGCTGATCGTGGACGGGCGCAACTTTTGCGGCAGGCGCGGCTTTGACCCCGGGTTTGCCGATGCCCACGTGGGTAAAGCCCGCCGCTGCAAGAATCTGGGGATCGAGCCTGCACATGCTCGAATTTACGGACGATCTGACCAGTTGTATAGTCGCCGCGGACGCGGTGATCTCCATGGGCGGCTACAACACCATCTGCGAAATCCTTATCCTCGGTAAGCGGGCGGTGGTGGTCCCGCGCGTGCGGCCGGTCGAAGAACAGTGGATCCGCTGCGTGCGGCTCGAACAAATGGGGCTGCTCACCGCCCTTCACCCCGACCGCATCCAGGCGGGCGAATTGTACAAAGCCCTGCAGAGCGCCCTCGCTCAGCCTGTCCGTCCTCCCTGCGCGCGCTTTGATCTCAACGCCTTGGGCCGCATCACCTACCACCTGCTTTCCGGCGGGGAAACGCCCGTCCCACCCGCTTATGTTCCGGCTCTGTCGCCTCTGGAGGTCGCCAGCTAATGAAAAAGAAGATTCTTTTTTACTGCCAGCACATTCTGGGCATGGGCCATCTGGTCCGCAGCATGGAGATCGTCCGCGGCTTGGCGGACGATTTTCAGGTGTGCTTCATCAACGGCGGCGAGCAGGTGCCGGGCTTCGATGTACCGGCGGGGATCGAAGTGATCAACCTGCCCGCCATCAAGACCGACGCCGCCTTTCGCGCCCTGACCGTCGTTGGTGGGGCTGCAAGCGAGGTGCGTGCCCGGCTCTACAGCCATATCCAGCGCCTCTCCCCCGCCTTTCATAGCCGCCACAAAAGCGGAGATTCTGATGCCTTTGCAAATCTAGCAGGCAAGGGCAACCTGGGCGGCCTGGTAATCGGCCAACCGCCCCGCGTCACGCGTAGCGACCTGGGAAACAAATTCCAGGACCCGGACGGGGCAGTGCATCTAGAAATTTTCTACCGCATCCGCCTCACCGACCGCATCTCGATCACCCCTGGCTTACTCACAATCTTCAACCCCGAAAACAACCGAAACAACCCAACAGTGCAGGTCGGCACCCTGCGCGCAACGTTCGATTTTTAGAGTAGGTGTCAGGGATAAACCGTTGCCTGTCCAATTTTGCACAGCGTTTGCCTGAGCCGCCCCACACCCCAATGCCTTCGCAGCCCAACGGCGAGCCAGCCCCATCGCCGCAGTCGACACGCGTCGTGCAGGCCCTAAAAGAATAAATCCATCCCACCCACAGAGTCTCGTTCCCACCGTGCCGATAAGTCCGGGGGGTGTGAGGGGGCTGGCAGCCCCGCGAGGCGGGGAGGAGGAGAGCGCGAGAGGGGAAGCGCGAAGGGGGTTCCGCCTCTCGCTCCACAGATTGTCGTGCAAAACCAACCGCCAGGCTGAAAACTATCATCTGGGCAACTTCAAACTGCTCTATGGCCGCCGGTGCGCCGGCAGCAGGTTTTCCCCCGCCAGATGCGCCTGCAACTCAGCCGCCCTCAGATCCTTTGCCAACTCCTCCAGGCGCACCTGAGCACCCAGCAGCGGAGCGAGCGCCTCGCGGACAAACCCGAGCATCCGCCGCTCCGCCACCAGCACCACCTGGCGCGCCTGACACCGGTCGGCGCGGTGGGCGGCCTCCTGGGCGGCCAACCTGGCAAAGCGCCGCTCAAACTCCTCCGCGTGATTTTCGCGGTGATCGTCGTAGTAGGCGTGGGCAGGACCAGCCCCCGGCCCACGGTTGCGCCCCGTCTTGGTCTCAGACCACAGCTGCCGCCTGGCGGCCTCGCGCTCAACGTTGATGAGCGCCTCCCCTTCGACAAGCGTCGGCCCAGACTCCCATTCGGGAAATTCCGGCCGCTCCAGGGCCAAGAAACGGGCGCGCGCCGCGTCGATCGCCAGTACCAGAATATCGTTCATGTCATTACAATGCGGATATTCGGATGGCCCACTTCCTCGACGTACTCGCTCAATACTTGCCTGAGAAAGTCGGCGCCCGCCGGGGTAATCAGACCGAGGTGGGCAGGTTTCGGCTCGCTGAGGCGCGACTTGAAAACATGGAACAACCCCTCGCGGGGGCCGACCTTCACCCAGACTTGATCGCCCAGACCGGGGTAGAGCACCGTGCAGCGGCTCTCATCGCGGGAGATCACCCTCAAAATTGGATCGACCGCGCGGGCGATGCGCCCCACGGACGCCAGAAATGCTTCGGTGTCAATTTTGCCTGTCATACGCCGAGCCTCCCTGTCTATAGCCAATTTCTAAAGTAAGCAAAAAAGTGAAAAACCTGGGAAACAGTTGCCATGCTCATTCGAGCAGCTGGGTAATCTCCTCTTCGGCAATTTCGCGGCCGGTGCCCGCAAACGGGTGCTCCGGCGGCAAAAACAGCAGACAGTGGCATGCTTTGCGCTCGCGCATCGGCACGCACGGGCAGTTCCAGTAAGCCGCCGCCACCTCCGCCCGCTTGTCCTCGTAGTGGCGGCAGGGACACAGCGGTGCCCCGAGTTCGTCTTTGTGTATCGCCAGACCGACGATCACCGCCGCCGTCACCCCGGTATCGGCACAAAAAACCGTGTCGGTGCGCTTGGCGTCGGTCTGTGCAAACTTGCGCAGGGCCTCCAGGCTCTTGGGCGTCGGTCTGCGCACAGTCGGATCCGGTTTTGCACAAGAGTCTGTGGGGCGAGAGGTGGAACCCCCTTCGCGCTTCCCCTCTCGCGCTCTCCAACCTCCCCGCCTCGCGGGGCTGCCAGCCCCCCGACACCCCCCGGACTTATCGGCACGGTGGGAACGAGACTCTGTGGGTGGGATGGATTTATTCTTTTAGGGCCTGCACGACGCGTGTCGACTGCGGCGGAGGGGATGAATGGTTGTTGAGCTGCAGTGGTTTTCCACTGATATCTGTCCTAAAGCATGACCGTCAAAATCAGCGGGTTGCTGTCGCCGGTGGGCGATTGTACCCAGAGGCGCCGGTCGCCGGGGTAAGCGTCGAAGTCGATCTGCACCGTCACCGTCAGGCGATCCGGACCGGTGTGGACCGGGCTGTCGCGACGCGCGAGCGGGTCACCGAGCATCGCCCGCACGCCGCGCGCCGGTTTGACCTGGATGCCCTCGACGGCGTCGAGATTGCGGCCGCGCACATCGAGTACCAGGACATCACCGATGAAGGCTGCGTCAGGAAAGCTGAGTGGGTCGATAGCGGGAAGCATTACAAATTGCGCTCGGGCGGGCCGCTGGAGGGGCTGTTGTTGAACTGGCGCTCGAGCATGGCGATGATCTCTTCGCGGCTTTTGGGTGGTTCGGGGCGCGCAATCGGCGTGTAACGCAGGGCCTTGCGGGCGCTGGAGCGCGATTGGCCGTAGTAGTAGGTGATCCCGGCCAGGATGGCGGCTGCCACGACCGTCGCGCACAGTAGCACAAGGCAAGACATTGTTCGGTACCCTGGATGAAGACGCAGGTGATCGCCTTCAGTGTAGCGACTCGGTCCGGGCGGGCAAGCACTCAGCAAAAATTCACAACATTGTCCACAGCCGGAGGGCCGGGCTTCAGCCTCCGCTCGGTTGGGTGGCGACGACGAGCTTCTCCAGGCCCGCCTGGCGGGCGGCGTCCATCACCTTGACGACGTTTTTTTGGCGGGCGTCGGCGTCGGCCTGCACGACCAATACTTTCTGACCGGAGGACTCCGCTTCGCGGCGCAGGGCGGCAAGCAGATTGGCTTCGGGCACGACCGCCCCGTTGACCGAATACTTGCCGTCTTTGTCGACACCCACCACCAAGCTTTTTTTCTGTTCGGGCTTGTCGCCGGTGGCGGAGGTGGGCAGGTCCACCTTAAGGCCGTTGTTTTGAATGAGCGGCGCGGTGATGAGTAGGATAATTACCAGCACCAGAAAAACGTCGGTGAGGGGAGTGATGTTGATTTCGGTGAAACCGCTGCGGTTGCGCCGCCCCCGTCCGCTCCCACCCGCTTGAATCGCCATCGTCTGATTCTCCTACTGCTGGGGAATGGTGGATTCTTCGACCACCTCGCCTTCAAATTCGGCGGTGTCGGCAAAGTTGAGAAACAGCAGCTTGAGCAGCTGAAAGTCGTCTTCGAACTGGGCGACGATGTTCTGGAAGATGTTGTAGGCCACCACCGAGGCGATGGCGACGATGAGACCCGCCGCCGTGGCAATCAGCGCAAAGCCGATTTCGGCCGCCAGTTTGTTGCTGGCCGCCCCTTCGCCTGCGAACGTCTGGAAGGAGCGCAAGATGCCGACTACCGTGCCGAGCAGGCCGATAAAGGGAGCGACCGCCCCGATCGTGCCCAGCACGTTGAGGTGCTTTTCGAATTTGCGCATGCCCAGGTTGATGGTGATGTCGAAGGCCTGCTCAAACTTGACGCGCGGCACCGAAAGCAGCCGCACCCCATCCTCGGCCACTTCGCCAATCACGCCGCCCACCTGTTCGCAGAGATTGCGCGCTCCAGAAAGGTTGGCGCGTTCAAGCTCGCGCTGCAGCCGGACAATAAAGCGATCGACGTCGGTCTTGTTGCGGTTGATGTAGAGCCAGCGCTCGGTGACCACGGCGATGGTCAAAACCGAACACAGCAGCAGCGGGACAGCAATCCACCAATCGTTGACAATAAAGCGGTAAAGATCAGCAAGGAGATTCATAGAAGATGCGACCAGCGTTCCCTGAAACTGGGATTATCTTAAGCGGGGACGATCGGGCGGAATGGATAGTTCCTGATCATTCAGGAGACGCTTCCATCGCCGAGCTTGCCCTAAGATAGCTCATTTCAAAAAAGGCAGCGGGTTGACCGCCCGGCCGCCCACGTGCAACTCCAGGTGCAGATGCGGACCGGTGCAGCGGCCAGTGCAGCCGGTGGCTCCGAGAATCTGACCAGCTTCGAGGATCTGGCCGGGGCGGACGAGGACGCGCGACAGATGGGCGTAGCGGCTGACAATGCCGTCCTCGTGGCGGACATCGACGGCGTTGCCGAAGCCGCCGGACATCCAGCCGGCAAACAGCACCGTCCCCCGGCGGACGGTGGCCACGGGCGAACCGCTCGGCCCGGCAATATCGATTCCCAGATGCCTGCGGCCCCCGCGCGGGCCGTAGGGCGAAATCACGAAGCCCCGGACGGGCCACACGTAGCCGCGCGGCGAGCGGGGAGCTTCGGAGACGCCGCGAGCGGTGGCGACAAGCAATGCGGGGGCATTGACCGGCCCAGTGGCGGCCCGACCGAAGGCCGCAAGCGCCTCGGCGTCACCGGGGATGACCAGCAAATGGCCGGGGGAAATAAAATCCTGAAAACCCGGTCCGGTCGCTTTGGCGATGGCGGTGATTGGGACTCGGTGGCGCTCGGAGACGACGACCAGGGTATCGCGGCGTTGGACCCGGTAGACCAGACCATCCACCGGCGGAATGAGCAGTTTCTGGCCTGGGGTGAGCGGACTTTGCGGATCCAAGCCGTTGGAAAAAGCGATCGAGCGGGCGTCCAGCTTGTAGGCCGCCGCCAGCGACGCGAGCGTGTCGCCGGCCGATACCGGATGGCTCACCACCGAGCGGCGGCCGTCGAGCATTTCGAGGGTGCCGCTTTCGACGGCCGCCAGGGCGGCGATCACTTTGGATGGGCTGTGTTGCTGCAGCAGCAGGACGAGGTTGGCATCGGCGGTCTGCTCGATAGGGGCGGCGTTGCGCAAAGCAATGGCACCGCCTGCGGCAACCGCCACCGCGAGCGCCCCCGCAGCCCACCCGCCCCATGACCGTCGGCGCTGGGCAACCCGGGCGGGCGACCGCCTCTGTGCCGTCACCGTCTGCGCTTTTGGCTGGGGGAGCATAGGTCCGTGCACTCCGAAACAACTGGCCCAACCGCCCGGCCGATCCGAATCGAGCCCGGGGCGTTTGGCGGTTGAGCACAAGATACCCCGAAAGCGTAGCGGATCAATCCAGAAAAACCGTTCACCGCCAACCAATAGGCGGCCGACCGACCGGTAGGCTTTTCGCTTGGCTTGACTCCCATCGCACCTGCACCCTAAACTTCACCATGAACGCCACTTTGCAATGGAAGCGCATCGGTGATTGTCCTGTTGCCGGGCAGTTTTCGCAAACGGAGCGGCCGTCGGCAACCGGTTGGGAGGGTCTTTGCATGGCGCGACGGCGAGGACGTTCTGGCACCCGGACGCACCGCGTCGCCCTGCCCACCCGGGCGTCGGGTACGGCGGGTTGCCTGTTTTCTGCCTGGAATCCCGGTGGGAAAGCCTGCCCCCGTGGGCCGGAGGCGCGAGCCATTTCTGCGGGAAAAGGGCACACAAACGCCGACGCCGCACTCGGCGCTCGTGCTTCGTAGCGACTGCCCCGGTTTCAGACTGCCATTGCCATTTTTTGAGGGGAATTTTGCAATGAGAATCCGTAGCGCCGTGATGCTGTTCGCCTTGGGTCTGGGGCTATCCCCGGCCCACGCCCAGACCGTCGGCCAGTTGAGTGGCCCGGACGGTCCGAGCACGACCGCCGCGAGCCTGGACGGGCCGCCGGTGCGCGCGACGATGCCGCCGCTGCCGAACAACGCCGTGCAGCTGCGCATCCAGAGCAACCGCGCCCTGACGCTGCAGGATGCCGTCAACACCTCCCTGGGCAACAGTCCGACGCTGCTGATTGCTCGCATCGCCGTCGAGCGCGCTGAGGCGGTCAAGCGGCAGGCCGAAGCGGGGCTGTTCCCGACGGTAAGCCTCTCGGGCGGCTACTCTTACAACCAATCTCCCCAGGC
Source organism: Aphanocapsa lilacina HA4352-LM1 (assembly GCA_019359725.1). GTDB lineage: Bacteria > Cyanobacteriota > Cyanobacteriia > Gloeobacterales > Gloeobacteraceae > Gloeobacter > Gloeobacter lilacinus. Next base: position 7,319 of record JAHHGR010000038.1, read on the forward strand.
GGCCATCTCCCGAGCCCTCGTTACCGGTTCGAGCACTTCTACCACCGACACCACCGCCGTCACCCAGAGCCTGATCGGGCCGGGACTTTTCAATTCGACCCAGGCGGCCGCCCTCACCGGTCTGCTCTTCGGCGATTCTTCCTCCGGCGGTGTCAGCAGCGCCTTTTTGTCCGAAAGCGCCATTCTCCAGGGCCAGGTGCGCATCGACTGGAACATCTTCACCAGCGGCCTGGTGGGCAGCCGCATCCTCGCCGCCGAAGAGAACCTGCAGGCCGCCCGCCTCGACTACGAGCGCACCCGCCAGGATCTGATCAACAACGTCATCGGTGCTTACTACGACCTGCAGGCCGCCGACGGCAACGTACAAATCGGCGATGCCGCCGTCAAAAGCGCTGAGGCGAGCCTCAACGACGCGCGCGCCCAGGAGCGGGCCGGGGTGGGCACCCGCTTCGCGGTGCTGCAGGCGGAGACCCAGCTGGCCAACTCCGTCCAGCAGCGGCTGACCGCGGTCAACCAGCGCGAGATCAACCAGCGCAACCTGGCGCGCGCCCTTAACTTCCAGGTGCCCACCACCGTCGAGGCGGCCGACCCGGTCGAGGAGACCGGCACCTGGCAATTGGGCCTCGACGAGACAATCTACCGGGCGCTTTACAACCGCGTCGAACTGGCCCAGCAGGACGCCCTGCGCCGGGCGGCCAAGGCCAACGAAGCGGTCGCCTACGCCTCGGTGGCGCCGCAGGTCAGCATCTTCGCCACCGGCGACGCCTACGATAACCTGCTCGATCGCATCGTCGGCATCTACACCGGCTACAGCGCGGGGGCGCAGATCCGCTGGAACGCCTTCGACGGCGGGCTGGCCGCCGCCCAGGCCGCCCAGGCGGTCGCCGACGCCAAGACCGCCGAGGCGCGCTTTGTGGACACCTACAACACTATCCGCTTCAGCGTCGAAAGTTCGATCTCCAGCCTGGAGACGGCTCGCCAGCGCGTCGATTCGGCCACCGCCGCCGTGGCCAGCGCCACCGAAGCCCTGCGTCTGGCCCGGCTGCGCTTCCAGGCGGGGGTGGGCACCCAGACCGACGTGATCACCTCCGACCGCGATCTGACCCAGGCACGGGTCAACCGGCTCATTGCGGTCATCGACTACAACCGCGCGCTCGCCGCCATCCGCCGGTCCGTGGGCATTCTGTAGAGCCGCCACCGGTCTTTGCGCAGTGCAAAAAGCGCTGTACCCTTGGAGGGATATCACTGGCACTGGTACCGGGAGGAAGTCCGATGCCCCAGGCTGCTTTGCTGCAGGAAGTGCTGGAGGAGCCCTGGCGGTTGCGCAGCGGCGTCGAGGCTTTGCTGAGACCTTTGCGCCCCTCGGATCTGAATTTGCACTGGGGACTTTTTCATAACTGCTCGACCCAATCGCTCTACCAGCGCTTCTTCCAGGCTCCCGAGCGCTCGAAGGTGACCGACTCGGAGGTGGCGCGCTTTACCAACTTCGACTGCAGCCGTGAGTTGGCGGTGGCGGCGGTGCAGACCACCGGCGGTGGGCCGGAGTTGGGGGTAGTGCGGCTGGTCCATCTGGGCAGCGATATTTTTGAATTTGCGGTGCTGATTGCCGACCCCTGGCACCGCCAGGGTCTGGGCCGCAAGCTGGTGCAAAAGGCGATCGCCATCGCTGGAGCCGGTCAGGTGCGGCGGCTGGAGGGCTATGTGCTCGCCTCGAACCGGCCGATGCTCACCCTGTGCCGCCAGTTGGGTTTTGCCCTCGAACGGCTCGGCGGCGAAGGCCTCTACCAGGTGCATCTCGAACTGGCAGGGGACGGCCGTCCAACTGTCACCGGCGGCGGTCCGATCGCCCCTGCCGACCGGTAGCCTGGACGCATTGAGCGCAACGCATCGGCTTCTATGACTGATAGACCTGCCGTCCAGGCCCGGCCACCGCTGGCCTTTGTTCCCCCCACCCTCGATCCGCTGCTGTTGAAGGCGCTGCCGGCGGCACTCCCCTGGTGGTTGCGCCTGGCAACACCCCTCGCCGACTTTCGCACCGAACACGTCGAGCGGCTGGTGGCGCTGTACCGGGATTTTCAGGCGGGCAAGGCGCGGTTTTTGCTCGCCTTTCGCCATCCGACCACCTACGACCCCTTCGCGATGGGCTATTTGCTCTCCCAGGCGGTGCCCCGCAAAGCCCGCGAGCAGGGCGTGCAATTGACCGGCCCGGTGCACGCCCATTTTTTGTACGACCGGGGCATTCCCCTGTGGGCGGGACGGGCGGTGGGCTGGTTGTTGCCGCGGGTCGGGGGCATTTCGATCCAGCGCGGCCGCTTCGACCGGCTGGGCCTGCGCGCCGCCCGCGACCTGTTCGCCCATGGCAGCCTGCCGCTTGCGGCAGCTCCCGAAGGCGGCACCAACGCCCACAGCGAGATCGTCAGTCCCCTGGAGCCGGGGGTCGCCCAGTTGGGCTTCTGGTGCGCGGAGGATCTGGCGGCGGCCGGTCGTCCCGAGGCGGTCTACATCGTGCCGGTGGGCATCCGTTACAGCTATATCGACGCGCCCTGGGCCGCCCTCGATCGACTGCTCGACACCCTCGAAGCGGACGTGGGCCACCAACCCGCCCCCGGAGGCGACCGCTACGGGCGGCTTTTGGCGGTGGGCGAGCGGTTGCTTGCCCAGATGGAAAGCTTTTATTCGCGCTTTTACCGCCGCCACCTGCCTTCTGCAGCCCCCGGCGAACCGGCAGCCGGGTTCGATGAGCGCCTGATCCGTTTGCTCGAAGCGGCCCTGCAGGTGGCGGAGGAATTTTTCGACTTGAGCGCCAAAGGCAACCTGATCGACCGCTGCCGACGCATCGAGCAGGCGGGCTTCGAGCGGATCTTTCGCGAAGATTTCAAAGACGGCGGCCGTGGGCTCAGCCCCACCGAGCGCGGCCTGGCCGATCGCCTGGCCGAGGAGACCGATTTGCGCATGTGGCACATGCGGCTGGTCGAAAACTTTGTCGCCGTCAACGGCAACTACGTGCGCAGCAAACCGACCGCCGAGCGCTTCGCCGAGACCGCCCTCATCGCCCTGCGCACCGTGCGGAGCCTCAAAGGGGACAATCCCTTCGAAGCAGCCAATCTGGGCAAGCAGCGGGTCCACCTTACCGTGGCTGAGCCCCTCTCGGTGCGCGAACGGCTCGCCGCCTACCAGTCCGGCCGCCAGGGAGCCCGCCAGGAAGTCGCCCGGCTGACCGGCGATTTACAGGCGGCTCTCGAAGCGATGGTCGATGGGGCGTCAGGACGGAGTCCGCGCTGACGCTTGAAAAACTGTCCCAACCCCCGGCGCTGCAACCGCTCCCACGCCTTACAGTAAAGCCAATCCCACTGCAACCAGGAGCCCTCCCCATATGAACCTCGCCCATTTGCTCGACGACCAACTGCGCCACCGCCCCGAAAAAGTGGCTTTCGAGGGCGACGGTCGCTCGCTTTCCTATGCGCAACTGGCGCGCCTGAGCGAGAATTTTGCCGCCTCGCTTACCGCTGCCGGGTACGGCCCCGGCGACCGCCTCGCGGTGGTGCTGCCCAACGTGCCGGAGTACGCCCTGGCCATGTTCGCGCTGTGGCGGCTGGGGGCGGTGCCGGTGCTGATCAATCCGCAGTTGACCGGCCGTGAACTGGACTATATTCTCCGTGATTCGCAGGCGCGGGCAGTGATCTTGCCGGAGGCGCTCCTTGGAGTCCTCGCACCGCTGCGCTCCGAGTTGCCCAACCTGCGGGCGATCGTGCTCGGGGTGCCCGCAGACAAAGATCTGAACTTCGCCGGGCTGGCTGCTATCCCCGGCCAGTGCCCGGTTGCTGAGCGCCACGGCGACGACATCGCCCAGATCATGTACACCAGCGGTACCACCGGCACCCCGAAAGGAGCGCTCATCAGCCACGGCAACCTGCTCGCCAACGCCCGCTCGGGCGTCGAGCGACTCTCCGTCACCGGCGACGATCACCTGTTCTGCATCCTGCCGGTTTTTCACGCCTTCGCCTTTACCGCGGCCCTGGTCATTATGCCCCTGGCCGGCGGGTCGGTCAGCTTTGAGTACCGCCTGAGCCCTAAGAAGCTGACAGAGCACCTGAGCGACCCGCGAGTCAGCGTGATGGTAGCGGTACCCAGTCTGCTCTCTACGATCTTGCGCTTCCCGAGCGAACTGAAGCTCTCCGCTGCGCTGCGCTGCATCCTCTGCGGCGGCGGTCCGTTACCGCCCCAACTGGAAGCAGCCTTCGTCCAGCGCTTCGGCGATCTGGTCCGCCAGGGCTACGGCATGACCGAATGCTCGCCCTACGCCGCCTTTAGCCCCCTGGACCGGCCCAGCAAGCCCGGCTCGATCGGATTACCCATGCCCCAGGGGCATAAACTGGCGGTCCGCGACCCGATCTCGGGCAATTTCGCGGCGCCGGGCGAAGTGGGCGAACTGGTCGTCTCCGGTCCCCATATCTTCAAAGGCTACTTGAACCAACCGGAGGCCACCGCCCAGGCTTTCGTCGACGGCTGGCTGCGCTCGGGCGATCTGGGCTACTGCGACGAAGAGGGCTATTTCTTTCTGGTCGATCGCCTCAAGGACATGATTATCGTGGGTGGCGAGAAAGTCTACTCTCGCGAAGTCGAGGACGTGCTGCTCACCTTTGCGCCGCTGCGGGAAGTGGCGGTGGTCGGGCAGCCGGATCCTGACAAAGGCGAGGTCGTGCGCGCATTCGTCAGTCTGCAGGAAGGGGCCACCATCGGCGAGGAGGAGATTGTTCGCTTTGCGCGCGAAAGGCTGGCCTCGGTCAAAGTGCCTAAATCGGTCACCATCCTGGCAGAACTGCCCAAATCGGCCACCGGCAAGATTCTGAAGCGCGAACTGCGCAAACAGTTCGCACCGAAGTAGGCGATACCCCTGGCTATGTCCCTATTTGCGCTGGCCCTGGCCGGGGGTCACAGCCGGCTCCCCGAGCTTCAAAGTGGCGGTGGTGACGTTGGTACCGCGCTTGAGGTCGGCGCGCACATTGGTAAACCGCTCGATCTGATCGCCTTCGCGCTTGACGACGTAACTGCGCTCGTAGACGCCGGGTTTGACTTCTTCCATAGGCAGGGGATCCGTCGAACCGGGGATAGTCAGGAAGGCCTTGGAATTGGCGGTACCTTCTACCTTGAACATGAGTTTCGTCCCCGGCTCGTACTTGTCGCCGGGGGTGACTACGAAGCTGTTGATCTGTAACACTTCCGGACGGCGCTCAGCAGGCACCTGGGCTACCTCAAAGACCGGCCCGGCCTGGACCGTTACCGCCAGCAGCGTGCCCTGGGCAAGGGCTGCCGCCGCTAGAAAACGGCCGAAATGACAATTCGACATAATGACTCCTTGCGTGCACTACGGCAAGCATCGACGTCGGGATCGATTGCGCCGCCGTTATCGATATCAATTACACGCGATTGTGGCGATAGGTCCGTCTATCTTTCGGTGGAAAGCAGCAAAGTCTTTGGGAGGAGTATACCGCAGTTTATTGCCGGCCTTCAATGTTATTAATCCCCTCTATAAGGTATGTCTTCTCTTCATGATTCTTGACACCTTTTTGATGGACAAATTACCCAAAGGCCTTGTGCTGCTTCTGTCTGCGCGCAATGGCGGGTGCAGATTGCAACTGCTGCCTGGCGATACTTTCCCGAGGAATAGTTGCGCCGGCGTGAACTTATTCGAGGTTAATTGCCCCCTCGGCAGGGGCTGTCAAGCCCCTAAAAACCTTTGCTCAAGCAGATTTAATTGTTCACCGCCTCAGACCTGTGGTATGGTTTCCCAGACGAAACAGTGAGAAGTCCGCAATGGTCAACTCCATCCGAGACCTCATTGTTGCGCTATCTTGCGCGGCAATGCTCAACGTCGCTGCGGCAAGCGCCCAGGTCCGCACAGTCCAGGATCTTCCGGTGGCGGGTGGATGGCTCAAATCGATGCAACAGAGTCTCCAGCAACCGGCCGGCACCCCAACTCCCGATCAAGCCCCGCTGAAGGTGGGCAGGGTGGTTCCCCCTGCTACCCGTGTCGCCGCCCGTATCCAGGACATGCCCGAGTACCAAACCACCGTCGTCTACCTGGGCGATCTGCCCTTGCTCTCCGTAGCGACGGCCGAGGAACCGGCGATCCTGCGCGCCAGCTTGATCAGCTCCCGAGTCAACCAGTTGCAATGGGATCAAATTCCCGGCGAGTCGATTCGCATCGCCCACGACGGCAAATCCTACTCGCTGGTCGCCGGTAAGGACCAGACACTGATCACCATCGACCGGAGCATTCGTCTGAGCCGCACCGAGGAGATTTCCGACAAAGCGGCGGCCCTGCAAATCGCCAACCGCCTGCGCCGCTACTTCGGCAACGCGCCGGAGCTGACCGATGCCCCGCCCGAGCCGCCCTCGTTGCTCGCTTCGATCAGCGTCTCGATCAGCGACACGGTCGTGCAGGTCTTCCAGGGGGTCGCCTCCTGGTATGGCCACACATTTTTGAACCGGCGCACCTCCAGCGGTACGGTACTGCGCGAGGACAGCCTGATTGCCGCCCACCCCGCCTTGCCCTTCGGCACCCAGCTGCGGGTCACCAACCTCGGCAACGGCCGGCAGGTGACCGTTAAGGTCCAAGATCGGGGGCCGTTTATCCGAGGGCGGGTGATCGACCTGTCGCCGCGGGCCGCCCAGCTGCTCGGCATGGTCAGCTCCGGCCTCGCCCGGGTCAGAGTCGAAGTGATCCGCTAGCGCCCGCCGGCAGCCCATTGCCCACCAGGCAGCAGGCCGATGGCTGCAGGCTATGCTTGTGCTCATGAGCGCGACAGGCCCAAAAAACCGCTGGATGGGAGCCCTGGTGGGGCTGGGTTGGGGAGCCGTCTGGGGTTTGTTGGTGCCGCTGACGCCCCTCGCTTCGCTCGATCGCCAGAGCCGCGACTGGCTCTCGCGCTGGCAGGTTCAGACGCCGCTCCCCGAGGCGGTGACGATCGTCGGCATCGACGGCGAGCTGGAGGACCGCCGTACCAGCGACCGGCGGCTGCCGGACTTTTATCTGGAACCCGATACTTACGCGGTCCTGCTGGAGCGCCTGCTGGGCGATGCAAAGGCCAAGGCGGTGCTGCTGGCATTGCCGCGCAGCTTCAACAAAGTCAGCGGTATCGGCGAGCAGGACCGGCGTCTGCGCGCAGTGATCGACCGCTACAACGGGCGGGTGGTGCTGGAGGCGGTACCGTTTAACGGCGAGGTGGACATCTTTAACAATCTGCTGCCCTACGGCGACGACCTGCGCCTCACGGTACCGCTCGAACAGATGGTCGGGGTGCGCCAGTTTCTGGAGGATCCGGACGGGATTGTGCGGCGCAGCCGCACCGGGATCAATCTCGAGCGCACCGACAGCGGCGGCATTCAGACATTTTTCTCGGTGGACTTTCTGGCGGTGCGCAAGTTTTTGGGTCGCTCGCCGCGAGGCTTTGGGCCGGATGAGCGTATCCATTACTACGGACCGGCAGGCACCTTCGAGCGCTACCCGGTGGAGCGGATCTGTCCACCCGACCCGCTGCAGGGCTGCTCGCCGGTCAAAGATTCAGCGGTGCTTAAGCGCTTTGCGGGCAAACTCGTCATCGTCGGCCACGTCGACGGTCATCCCGAGGCGAGCATCGTGCAGACTCCCTTCGGGCCGATGGACGCGCTCAACGTGCACGCCAATCTGGCGGCGAATCTGCTGCAGGGGCGCGCCGACCGGATGTTGCCGCCCCTTTGGGATCTGCTGCTGATTTTAGGTTTTGGAGTGCTGAGCGGCTGGTGCCTCGACCAGCGCTACGCCCGCTGGCTTGCCCCAGCGCTTTTGGTCGGTTTCGCCGCGGTGATGCTTGCTGCATCGCGCGCCGAGCCGACGCTGCTGTTGCCGGTGCTGCCGCCCTTGGCGGCCTTTGTCTTTACGGGCAACACGCTTTTTTATCTGCGGGCGCGGGCGGCTACCCGGGCCCGCCTCACCGCCCAGCAGGAAGAAATCAACCGGCTGCGGCGGGCCGAGCGCGAGGCCATCCTCAAGCAGGCCAAAAAACTGCTGTTCCGGGTGGCCACCGACATCCACGACCGGCCGCTGCAGGAGTTGAAGCTGGTGATGGATAATCTCGAAGAATTGCTGCTCATACTGCCCGCTCCATCGCCGGAGGCGCACGCCGTCGATGAGGCCCTGGCGGCTCTGCAGCAGGTCGGCCGGGCGATCCGCGTCGAATTAAATGACCTTAGGCAGGTGGCGGCCAAACTCGAAATCACCCCTTCGCTGAAGGACGGCCTGCACGCCGGTTTGCACGCCGAACTCGACCGGCTGCTGGACGCGGGCGAGCTGACGCTGACGGTCGAGCGCGACATCATGCCCCTGGAGGAGCCGAGTGCGGACAGCACCTGGCTAGATGCCCGCGAGGACTTATTTCGCTTTTTTAAAGAAGCGCTCGTCAATGTCATCCGCCACGCCCAGCCGCACGGAGCCGGGTGGCTGCGGGTCGAACTCGCTCAACAGGGCTACACCGCGCACCTGGTGGTCGAAAATGACGGACCGTTTCTCACGGCTTCAGCTACCGGCGGCGGCTACGGTACCAAGATCATGAACACGATCGCCGGGGAATTGCCCGGCGGCAGCTGGCAGCGCACCGATCGGGCGCAGGGAGGCGTCACGGTCGCTCTGTCGTGGCGGATGCCGACGGCGGCAGCAGCGGCGTCTGCAGCTCAGCCACCGATTTTGATCGATCGTTGATGAGCATTTCAAGGGTCGCTCGGGTCGGAGCGCAGGTAGAATTCTTCGACCCGGGCCAAAAAATCCGCGGCGTACCCTGGGCAGTCGCGACGGTACTGGAAGGCAAAGCAGTCGCGGCAACCGGCTTTTTCAAGACGGCGATCTGCGGTGAAGACCGGCCAGAAACCCTTGGTCGCCTGGCCGCACACCGGACAGGGATGCACGGGCAATGCCTTGCGGGGCAGTTCCTTCATGCCGATCCAGAGTAGCAGCGTCAGGAGAAAATCACCCCTCAAAATGTTGCCTGCCGAGAATAGTCCCGGAGCGTTCCCACAAAACGCGGAGTGCGCTTGATAGATTGGAGCTGGCAAATATACCGCCCGACGCCGGTCCTCATTTCTAAAGCTACGCCAATCGTGAGTTGGGGTGACGTGCGACCGCAAAAGTGAACCGCTTAGATGTGAGTCTTCCGGTCGGCCACTTTTCACTACGATCCAGGAGCCTACCAAAAATCCATAAACGCATGGCTTTTCAAAGTTGCAAGCTTGCCCAAATGCCCTAGCGGCGCGCCTCGGGCAGCCGGTGCCAGGGAACGAGCGGGTATTCGTGGTGCTCCCAGTGGTAGCCGAAGTGGTAGCAACTGATAAACGACCAGAACGTCGAAAGGCGGTTGCTGGTGGCCCGGTGGCGGTTGCGATAGCCGCCGTCGGGTCGGCGGTGGGGCAGGTAGGTGCCAAAGTAGAACAACTGCAAGGAACTCAGCACCAGCGGCAATAGCCAAAACAGTGCAAGGTTGACGAGCGGAACATCCATCAGCCAGGTGCACACCACGAACACTACAGCCATACCCGCGATCAAAAACGGGGTGTTTTGGCTCTCCATGTAGTCTTTCATAAATTTCAAGTACCACCGAAAGAAGCCGCTGTGCTCGCCGTCGTGGTAGTCGGGGTCTTTGTCGGTGGCTGGAAAGCGATGGTGCAACTGGTGTTTAATCAGCAGTTCGCGATAGGGCAAAAAGGCGTACAGACCGACGGCGGCGGTGCCCAACCAATCGTTGATGCGGTGATTGATGGGAAACACGGTTCGGTGCATCGCGTCGTGGGCAGTAATAAATAGACCCGTGTGCACAAAGGTTCTAAGTACCACCACGCCGATGATGGCTTGCAACGATAACTCACCAAGGGGTAAGCGCAGTGCCGCGGCGAAACTGAAGATCCACAGGCCGATAATCACCAGAGCCCACCAGAGGCCGGAAGAACCGCTCTTGTGGGTGATAACCCCTCCGGCAACCCCCTCCGAAGAACGTTCCTCTACCGCCGAGCCACGCATATTAGACCTTGTAGATTCAAAATTGAGCTTTGCTCCCACCTTGCAGACTGCGTCGCGCACAGCGAGAACGAGCGTTGCTATGTGCATCTTAAGCGCGCCCGCCCGAAAGACTGTCTATCCGGAGTAGGGTTCAATGCCTGCCGGATTGAGGATCCCCAGGACGGCAATCCGTGACAATAGAGTGCGAATCCACCGGTCGCGCTTGGAGAGGGACGTGTACGAAATCGTCAAAATCGGAGATCCGGTGCTGCGTCTGGCAGCCAGGCCCTTGAGCAGCGATGAGATCCAAGGCGAAGCGATCCAGCAACTGATCGCCGCGATGGCTGAGCGGATGCGCGAGGCGCCGGGGGTGGGCCTCGCCGCCCCCCAGGTGGGAGTCTCGGTGCAACTGGTGGTCATCGAGGATCGCCCCGAGTACATCGAGCGGCTCAGCGATACGGAGCGGCGCGAGCGGGAGCGCGAGCCGGTGCCCTTGCACGTGCTCATCAACCCCGTGCTGAGCGTAGAAGGCGAAAAATCGGCCGTTTTTTTCGAGGGTTGCCTGAGCATTCCCGGTTACCAGGGACTGGTGGCCCGGGCGCGGGCAGTGCGGGTCGCAGCCCTGGATGAGCGGGCCACGCCGCTGACTATCCGGGCGCACGGCTGGTACGCCCGCATCCTCCAGCACGAGATCGATCACCTCAACGGAATACTGTGCGTGGATCGCATGGATCTTCGCACCCTGACCACCCTCGAAAATTACGACCGCTACTGGCGGGCCGGGCGCTAATCTGGCTATCAACACCAGAAGGGCAAACCTCGTGAAACTGCTCAAAGATCAACTGGTCTGCCTGCACCTGGACGACGCTGCGCAGGTGCTCCTGGCGGAAGTCAAAGACATTGTCGTCAACGCCCGGGGCGAACTCACCTGCTGGGCCAGGCCGTTGGTGCTGCGCAGCGGCGAAGGCCAGGTTCAGGATGTGCGCCAGGCGCCGGATCTGCTCTGGCCAGCGACCGAATTTGAGGCGGCCCTCGACGCCGAGGTCGCCCCGTTGCTCGCTGTACTCGCCACCGAAGCGCTCTTTCCCGATCCGCTGCGCACGGCCTCGCTGCTGCAGTTCGTGCGCGGCTGCACGGCGAGCCGCGCCCGGCGGGCCGGCTAATCTAACCGCCCATCGCCCGCGATCTGGCCACCGACGCTTCCTCGGCCGCCACGATCCGGCCGTCCAACAGGTGAATGGTGCGCTCGGCGTAACCGGCGAAGCGTGGGTCGTGGGTAACCATGCAGATGGTGGCCCCGCCCCGGTGCAACTCACCCAACAAATCCATCACCGCCTGGCCGTTGGCCGAATCGAGGTTGCCGGTGGGCTCATCGGCGAGCAGAATACCCGGCGAACCGGCCAGGGCGCGGGCGACGGCGACGCGCTGCTGCTGGCCGCCCGACAGTTGCGCCGGGTAGTGCCTCAGACGGTGGGACATCTCGACGCGGTCGAGCGCCTGGGTGACCCGCTTTTTGCGCTCCAGCTCACTGAGGCCCCGGTAGGTGAGCGGCAGTTCGACATTCTCAGCCACGCTCAGATCGCCAATCAAGTTGAAGCTCTGAAAAATAAATCCGATTTCGCGGTTGCGGATGCGCGAGCGTTCGACCAGGTCCAGACTCTGCACCGTCTGGCCGCGCAACAGATAGGTGCCCTGGCTGGGCGAATCGAGCAGGCCCAAAATCGCCAGAAGCGTCGATTTGCCACAGCCGGAGGGGCCGGCGATAGCGACGTATTCGCCTGTACGGATTTCGAGATCGACCTGTGAGAGGGCACGGGTCTCGACCTCGTCGGTCATAAACACTTTGCTCACGCCGTCGAGGCGAATAAGGGGCTGTGGGGATGCGTCCATGGCGATGGCTCCTGAAGGCTTATTGCAGGCGGATGCGATTAAAGCGGTCCTGGGCGGACAGGTCGGAGAGGATGGCCCGCTCTCCAACCGTGAGACCGGAGAGCACCTCGATGGTGCTCACCGAGCCCTTGCCGAGGCGCACCGGCACCCGCACCGCCTCCGTGCCGTCCGGGGTGAGCTTGAAGAGGCTCACGGCGGAGGCTTCGCCCCCAAAGGCGGGCCGGCCGATATAGAGCACGTCGGCCGCGCGCTCCAGCTCGATGGTGCCGTCCACGCTCAGATCCGGCCTGGCTCCCTTGGGAAGCGTGCCCACCAGGCCCACCTCCACCGTCACCGTGCCGTTTTGCACCGCCGGGTCGATGCGCCGCACCCGGCCCGCCGCCGTGCCGTTGTGGGTGTCGATGAGCGCGCTTTGACCGAGCAGAATGTCCTTTGCCTGGGTCTCGGCGATCTTCACCTCCGCCTTGAGGGTCTTCGGATCGGCCACTCGGGCCAGGTTGGTGCCCGGTGCCACCCGCTGGCCCACTTCCAGGGGCAATGAGACAAGCACCCCGCTCATGCCGGCGCGCACCTTGAGGGCCGCCACCTGGCTCTCGCGCAAGCGAGAGAGCGTGCGCAACTGCTCGACTTTGGTGCTCTGCACCGAGAGCTGGGCACGCCTGGCTTCGAGGGCGATCTCGGAGCGCTGTTTTTCGAGCTTCCAACGGGTGGCCAACTCCTCGGCTTTGACCGTCGAGAGCTTCGCCTGCAGACTGCCGATGAGCCCCTGGTGGGCCAGATCGTCGTTGACCTGCCGCTGCAGTTCGGCCTGGCGAAAATCCGACTGCACCGCGGCGAGGGCCGCACGCTGGGTGAGCAACTGACTGGTAGTCTGCACCCGCAAGTTGGCCAGTTCCGCCTCGGCGGCCTTCAGCTGCAACCGCGCATCGAGAGCGCTCTGCTCCAGTTCGGGATTGGCCATTTCCACCAGCACCGTCCGGGGGCTTACCACCGCCCCCGGACGCACAGCAATCCGCTCGACCCGCCCCTCGCTGAGAGCCGGGATCCAGCGGATCTGCTCGGGAACCAGGGTGCCGAGGCCCCGCACCTGGCGAATCAACGCCCCGCGCCGGACGGTGTCGATCCAGACGGTGGAGCGCTCCACTGTCGGGGCGGCGGGCTTCAGGTTCGCCACCGCCAAAACCACCAGCACCACCGCGCTGGAGGCGGCCAAAGTCAGCAGAGCAGCCCGCCACTGGCGGCTGGCGAGGCTCGGTTTGTCGCGTGGAATATCCATAGACACTCGCACAGATACAAAACAGGAACGGCGATTGCGGAAACCCAGACTCCCTCAAGCATCCAGGCTGGATATATCCGTTGTGGATAATTTAGCGATTTTGACGATGGCCGTCAATCCCTATGGGGAATTGGCTACTCGTGGCGCAGCGCGACCATCGGTTCGACGCGGGTAGCGCGGCGGGCAGGCAGATAGCAGGCGATGAGCGCCACGCATCCGATCAGGAGGGATATGGCACCTAGGGTGCGCGCGTCGGTGGTGCTCAGGCCGAAGACGAGGCTACCCAAAAGATTGCTCAACGCGACCGATGCAGCCAGCCCCAATGCCAGTCCGCTAGCCACCAGGGTGCCGCCCTGCAGCAAGATCATTCGGGTGATATCCCCGGCGGTGGCCCCCAAGGCGATGCGCACGCCGATTTCACCGGTGCGCTCGGCGACCGCCTGGCTGAGCACCCCGTAGATGCCGACAGCGGCGTTGACCAGCGCAACGATGGCAAAAACGGCCAGCAGACTCGCGCTGAGCAGAGGCCTGCGCACAGCGTCGTCGACCGCCGCGGCGAGTGGGCGGACGCCGGTTACCGGCAGGTCCGGGTCGATCGCCTGGACTGTGCGCTGCAACTCGCCTGCAAGGGCTTGCGGATCTAAGTCGCTTTTGAGGACGACCGAGAAGTAGGGCCAGGGATCCTGGGCGAAGGGCCGGTAGATTTGAGGGTGGGGCTGCTCCTGGATACTGTTCTGGCGGATGGATCGCACCACCCCCACGATCGTCAGCCAGCCGGTATAGCCTTCGACCGACAGCCGCTGTCCGAGGGGCGAACGGTTCGAGAAGTAGCGCTCGGCCATCACATCGTTGATGATCACCGCCTGGGGAGCTGCCGGGCCGTCGCGCTCGGTAAAGGACCGCCCGGCAACCGGCGCGATACCCAGGGTCCGAAACAAATCGGGGCTACCCCCCAGATAGTCGGCCATCGGCTCCTGGCGCAGCGGGCGGCCCTGGATTTTGATTTTCGTAAGACTCTGAAACCCGACTAGGGGATAGACCACGGTGACGGCGGCCGTGCGGACCCCGGGCAGAGCGCGCACCCTTTCGAGCAAGTCGCGCACGAAGCGGCGTTGGGCGTCGCCGTCCGGGTAGCGCCGCTCGGGCAGCACGAAGTTGCCCGAGAGCACCCCGTCGGTCTCAAAACCAAGGGGAACGCCCCGCAGGTTGAAAAAGCTCTGCAGCATCAACCCCGCTGCGCTCAGCAGCACCAACGCCAGGCCGACTTCAGCGACGATGAGCGCTCCGCGCAGCCGGTGGCGTCCGACCCCGGCGGTCGAACGGCCGCTCTCTTTGAGCACCTCGGCCAATTTGGCCCGCGAGGCGGTCCAGGCGGGGATGAACCCGAAGGCGATCCCTGACCCCAGGGCGATGGCGAGGGTAAACAGCAGCACCACCGGATCAATGGCGACGCGGCTGACCCGGGGCAGCGCACCCGGCAGCAGGCGAGTCAGCAAAGGCAGCGCCGTCCAGGCGAGGATCAACCCCGCGAGCCCACCGGCCAGGGCAAGCATCAGGCTTTCGGTGAGCAACTGCCGCACGATCCGCCCCCGACTGGCCCCCAGGGCGAGGCGAATGGCGATTTCACGGCGGCGGGCGGCGGCGCGGGCGATCTGCAAATTGGCGACATTCGCCGCCGCAATCAGCAGCACGAAGACGACCGCCCCCATCAAGACCAGCAACGTCGGGCGGGCCTCGCCCAAAAAGTGCGCATCGAGCGAACGCAGATGGGCGCTGACGCCGCGGTTGCTGTCGGGGTACTGGCGGGCCAGTTGGGCGGCGCGGGCCGCCAGTGCGGATTGGACCTGTACCGGGTTGGCCTGCGGGGCGAGGCGGGCCGCCATCACCAGCCCAAGGTGGTTGTTGCGGTCCCACGGGTCCGACAGTCCCAACTTTGGATTGCGTCCCGGCGTGATCCACGATCCGAGGGAGACGTAGAGCTTTTCGCCCTGGGTAAATGTAAAGTCCTCGGGCATCACCCCGACCACGGTGTGGGGGCGGCCCTCGAAGGTCAGGGTCTGACCGACGATGGCCGGGTCGCCCCCGAAGCGGTTCTGCCAGAGTTCATGACCCAAAAGCACGCTGCGATTGCCGGCAAGATCCTCCTCGGGTACAAAATCGCGGCCCAGGACCGGTTTGACCCCCAGCACACCCAAAAATGAGGCACTGGCCATCAGCGCCGAAAGCCGCTCCGGCGGTTTGCCAGCTTCGGTGAGGGTCAGGCCCATGGGCACGTAGACAGCGCTGGAAGCAAGGCCGCGGCTGCCCTCGCGGTAGTCGAGATAGTCCGGATAGCTCACCGAGTATCCCTCTTGATCGTCGAGCTTCGAATCGACGATCACCAGCCGCTCCGGCTGGGCATAGGGAAAGGGCCTGAGCAGCACGGCGTTCACGACGCTGAAGACCGCCGTGTTGGCCCCGATCCCCAGGGCCAGCGTGAAAATTGCCGCAAGTGTCAGACCGGGGCTGCGGCGCATCATCTGCCAGGCGTAGCGTCCATCCTGCCGCAGCACGCCCCACCGCTCAGCCAGGGCAGTCCAAATTCCATCCATCTGCATCTCCAGCGACAACCGCACAGCCCCCGGCAGCCCTGCTTCGCGGTACTCCGCGCGCAAACTGTCGAGGAACATCTGGATCTGCGCCTCCTCGTACTCCCGGCGAAACTCCGCCGGGTACAGCACCATCAGCAGCCGGTACAGGTGCTGCAAGCCCGACAGCGCAGACGGCGTGTCGGCAAACTGCTGGTCTGCGTTGCTATCCGGCGGCTCGGGCGGGCGGGAAGGGCGAACCATCCAATCTGGATATATCTTTTGCGGATAACCTACCTGCTCAAGCCGCGCCCGTCAATACCCTTTTGGCCGGCCCTCGCCGAACATCTGCGGTGAAGAATACCGCTTCGTCACTTTGCGTTTTCCTTTGGCGCGCTGCAGGCAACTGTCCTTGCACCCGGACTGGTCGCTGGGCTTTGATAGCCTATTATCCTGATTCAGAAGTGAACACTCTATATGTCCGATTTCGCTCTCGAAGTCACGCTGCGCGAGATTACCAGAGAGAACTTGAGGAGTATTCTCCGCTTAAAAGTCGCCCTCCATCAAGAGCAGTTCGTGGCGTCCAATGCTGTATCCCTTGCGGAGGCGCACTTTGAGCCGGAGCTTCCCTGGTTTCGCGCCATCTACGCAGGCGAAGTACCAGTGGGATTTCTGATGCTGGAATATAACGCCGAGGAGCAATTTTACTTCCTTTGGCGGTTGATGCTCGATGAGCGACACCAGAAGCATGGGTATGGGCGGCGAGCACTGGAGTTACTCTTCGCGTACGTCAAGACTCTTCCCAATGCGGATGCACTCTATACCAGTTGTGTACCAGCCGAAGGCGGCCCCGGCCCGTTCTATGAGAAGATGGGTTTTGTCTACACCGGCGAGGAAGAGGACGGCGAGCTGTACATGCGGCGCTCGCTGTGAGACAGCGGTGGGATGTGGGTGAGAGTCGCCCAACAGCCCGGAGTTGAACCCTATCGAGCGGGTGCGGTTGTACCCGAAGGACCGGTTGGTCTGGAAGGCATTCGAGATTCTGGGGGATCTGGAGACAAAGGTGGGCGAACAGTTACAGAGGCTGGATGCCGCAACGATCCTGTCGCTGACGGCCTACCCGTTTCTTATCGACACCCTACTCCGCTCATTATGCTGCACAGAGGAGCAGGGAGCCTGCGCGGACATGGCCCTTGCCCTTTGGAAGGTCGCGGACCTACCGGCGGTGTACTGAAAAAGTGCTACTTTTTCAGGCACCGGCAGTCATGCGCCTGCTCAGGCGCTTCCACGCACCCAGCATGTACTTGCGCTGGGCGAGCAAGTGTACGGCAATCAAGCTTGCAAAGAGGTAGGCGATCCAGCCGTGCGCCTCCCCGGCCACTTCCGCAAAGGCTTTGTTTTCTCCAAACAGCGTCGGCATCGGAACACCGAACACCGCCACCTCCCGACCGGCGGTGTTCGAGTAGAAGTAGCCGCTCAAAGGCACCACCACCATGAACGTGTAGAGAGCGGTATGCAAACCCGCCACCGGCAACCAGTTTTTGGGCCGCGCCGGGGCGAGGGAACGAATCATCACCAGGATGCGCGCACCCACCAAAAACAAAATCAGCACGCCCATCGACTTGTGGAAACTGTACAAAGAAGGCCGGTAGGCCACCTCCCGGGGCAGTTCGGTCATGATCATGCCGGTGGCAAACAAAATCACAAACGAAATCGCCATCACCCAGTGCACCACCCACAGCCAGTTGCGCGCCGCACTCCTGCTTGCCGCCATAAAAAGCTCCCCATAGAAACAGGCTTACACCCGACGAACGACGGGTCTATCCTGATCTTATGTTGAAATGTAAAGTCAGCCAAGCACCTCAAACGGGGGCATCCGCCCGGGCGAACACCTGGGCAAGCTTCAGGCGCACCACCCGCTCCGGATCGGCAGCCAGGGTTGCCAGAGCGGCGCGGGTCTGGGGGGTGAGTCCCCGCTCGAAGAGCATCTGAATCGCGTAGTAGCGCACCACCCAGACTTTGTCTTCGAGGGCCTTGAGCAGCAGCGCCTCGGTGTCGGGAAAACGCGCCAGACCCTTCACACAGATGCAGCGCACACCGGGAATAATATCGGCCCCGAGCCAGTATTCGTAAGCGGGCCTGGCACGCGGATCGCCAATCGCCACCAGGGCGCGCAATGCCCGGTAGCGCGCCCCGTAATCCATGCCGTCGAGGCTGGCCAGCAGCGGATCCACAGCCGGTTCGCCGATGGCCGTCAGCCCGTCGATGGCGATGTCGTGGAAGGCGGCGTCGTTGAACGTCAACGCCCGGATCAGGGGCTCGGTGCCGCGCGGATCGCCCGCGGCGGCGATCGTGCGCACGATGGCGAGCAATTCGGCCGGGGCGCCCGCGCGGGCAAATTCGACAAGGGCGCGTTCGACGGCCGTCTCCTGGGTAGTACTCATCGCAGATTACAGAATCGAATCGATAAAGGGCAGGACGTCGGCAGCCGCTGCGTCGGTGGTCTGCACATCCGCCAGTTGCTTGAGGGCGAGCAGCTTCAACGTCGCCGTCACATCGGCGTGCACGATCTTGGCGGCGGCAGGCAGATGGCCAGTGTCGGCCAGATCGAACAGGGCCGCCCGGCGGATGTGCGAATCGGCGCTTGCCAGTCCCCCGAGCAGAATGTCAATCAGCGCCACTTCCCCGGTCAGTTGAAACAGCGAACGGGCGGCGGCGTAGCGTATGCGCTCGGAGCGCTCCTGCAAAAAAGGCTGGATGAGCGGCACCGCCCGATGGACGCGCAGATCCCCGAGCGCTTCGATGATCGCTTCGTAGGGCTGAGAACCGCCCTGGCCGAGCAACGCCACCAGCGGCTCCACCGCCAGCGCGTCCCCGATGCGCGCCAGAGACCAGGCGGCGGCTTCGCGCACGTAGTAATCTTCGCACCCGAGTATCTCGACCAGCCCCGGCACCGCCCGCGCGTCGGCTATGCGGCCCAGCGATTCGGCCGCCTTGCGCCTGAGCGGATAGCCGCCCATTTCCGTGCGGTCCGATTCGTCGGCGAGGGCGGCGACGAGCGCCTCCACCGCGCGCGGGTCCTCGAGGTAGCCCAGGTACCAGGCCGCGTAGTAGCGCTGGCTAAGATCCTCCCCGCGCAACTGCTCGACGGCCTGCTCGACCGTCAGACTGGTGTCCGGTGTGATGAGCGACATGAACGCTTACGAGACCACCGGTTCGACCGAGAGCACCTTGCCGCCTTTGTTTTTAATCAGCTGCATCTCGGGCAGCAACCGGGCGAGGGGCACGGTCACAAAGTAATTGCTCTGGCTGAGGTTGTCCGTGTCGAGCCCGTCGGCGTCGGGAAACTGGGCGACGGTGATCTTGAAGACCTTGCGTCCCCACTCGGTGTTGGCTGTGACGTTGTTGTACATCGGGGCGGTTCTCCCTGGTGCGTAGTCTGCCTATCAAGATACCCGACAGCCGCGCCGGTTCGCCGGGCGCGGCGTCGGGCTATGGAACTTTGCTTTCTAGGGGGTCTCAGCCTCGCCGCCGTTGCCGCCCGGCAAGGTGACCCCCACGACTTTACCGCCCATGCGGTTGATGAGCTGCATCGTCTGGGACATGCGCGCGTGGGGGACTTTAAAAGTTGTGTTGCTGCGGCGCATGCGGTCCTGGCGCATCCCGGTCACCTCGATGACCACGGTGCGGTTGTCGTAGTCGCTCAATGCGGCGACACCGGTGGTAACCATGCCTGACATGGAAAGGACTCCTTGAATGCAAGAACAGTTGGACGGAATCAGGCGACTTCACTGATGGCGACGATCCGGCCGCCGGCTTTGTGAATATTCTGCACCTGCTGAGTCATCTTGTCGTAGCTGACCACGTACTCGATGTTGCTGTAGCGCACGCGCGGGCCGGCGTTCGCCTTGGCTACGGAGATTCGGAAGCGCTTGGCGGTGTTGCTGTAGGAACCGGCCCCGCTGCGGGCGGGCGCTTTGATGGGCGGGGACATGTTGGCCGCAAGCGAAGTAATCAACCGCGCGCGGTTGTCGCCGTCGCTGCTCGCGGCACCGCGCATCAGGGCGAACATGCGGTTGAAGCCGACGTTCTTGAGGCCCACCTGGGTGCGCACCGCCCGCGGGTACGGCACGACGTTGTCGCCAAAATTTTCGATGTATTCGTCGCTGTCGATGTAGCTGTCGATCTCCGCGTCGTAGCCGCTCTCGCTGTAGAGGCGCACGTGCTCGGAGATCTCGGTCTGATCGACCGGAGCGCGGCCCAGAAGATGTTTGAAGTTCAGTTCGATAAAGCGGTACTGGGAAGTGGTTTCAAAAAACAGCGCCCGGTAGAGGTCGGACTTGGCGACCAGGCTCACAAACTGGCGTACCGTGATGTCGCCGTTGCGCAACAGCGATTCGGCCGCGGTGAGCCGCTCGCTCTCCATCAGGTGTTCGTTGCCCAGCACTTGCTTGTAGACCGCGCGCACGACCGTCTGCAAATCGTCTTCGGTGGCGTTCGGCAATAGTTCGACGGTGGCTTGTTCGGTGGCCCAAAGGGACATGGCGGTTCTCCTTATCCAAAGTTGACGTGTTCAAAAAGGGGGCGCGAAAAATGCGCCCGCCGCAATCGCACCAAAAGCGAGACAGGTGTTAGATGCTAGACAACTTCGGTGATGCTGACGATGGTGCCGCTCGTCCGGTTGATCCGCTGGATCTGGGCCGTCATGTGGTTGGCGGGGACCAGATATTCGACGGTGCTTCTGCGCAGGCGACCGGTGTATTTGGCGCCCGAGACGACGATGCGGAACGACTTGGCTGTGTTGCCGGGGCGCAAAGGTGGCTGCACGCGGGTCGAGCTGTTGGTGGCGACCGAATAGAGCAATTGCGCCTCTTTGACACCCTTGTCGGCTTCGGCCGGGCCGCGCAGCAGGAAGGACATGCGGTTGAAGCCCACTTGCTTCTGGCCTACCTGACTGAGGGATCCGCGCGGGAACGGCACGGTATCCTCGCCGAAAGCGTCCTGGTACTCGTCAGAATCGAGGTACGAATCAATTTCCGCGTCGTAGCCCTGCTCGACGCACAGGCGCACGTGCACCGAGATCTCGGTTTGATCGAGCGGGGCGCGGCCCAACAGGTGTTTGAAGTTGAGTTCGATAAATCGGTAGGGGCCGCAGGTCTCAAAGAAGCGCGAGCGGTACAGCTCGGATTTGGCCACCGTGCGCACGAATTCGCGCACCGAGATTTCGCTGTTTTTGAGCTTCGATTCGTCGCGTACCAGCCGTTCGCTCTCCATCAGGTGCGGGTTGCCGAGCACCTGCTTGTAAACTGCCCGGATAACGATCTCTACTTCGTCGGGGGCGCTGTTCGAAGAAAGGTACAGGCCCAGATCGCCCGCACCCACAGCCCCGGTCATCACTGTACTCATGGTCGGTTCTCCTTTTGGGACACTCGACGGACAGGACGGCTGTGCTGTTGAACTTCAGTCAATACATCACACAGCCGTCGCAGTGCGCTCTCCTGCTATCGGCCCTCAGGCGACGACGGAGGTGATATTCAAAATGCGCCCGCCCTTGCGCTTGATGTTCTGCATCTCGGTGAGCATGCGGTTGAGCGGTACGACGACCGAGTAGCTGCTGTCGCTCGGATCGTAAGTATCGAGGCCGTCGGTGGGAACGGGAGCCTGGCCCACCGTGATCCGCAAAACCTTGCTGGCCCACTGCGAGTTGCCCGTCAGCACGTTGTACTGGGTCTTCTCCGATGTGGGCAGCGCGTTGATGGTGAGCACCGGCACCGCCGTTCCCTGGATAATCAGGCGGTTGAGCCGTGGGGTGGCCAGATCCGGCAGGCTCGCTTTATCGCTGGTGGAAGCGCCGCGCAGCAACTTGAACATGTGGGTAAATTCGACCATCGTCTGGCCCGGCTGGGTGCGGTATCCCCGATAAAAAGGCACCGTCCATTCGCCGTAGGCGTCCTGGTATTCATCGCAATCAAGATACGAATCGATCTCGGCGTCGTGGCCGCCCGCATCGAGGATCTGGCTGTGCTCGGCCATCTCGGCGTAACTGTTGGGGGCACGGCCCAACAGGTGCTTGAAATTGAGCTCAATAGCGCGGTAGCGAGGAACCGCGTCGAAGAAACGCTTGCGATAAAATTCGGACTTGGCGACTTCGCGTACAAATTCGCGCACGCTAATCTCCCCAAGCTTGAGCTGCGACTCGGGAACGACCAGCCTTTCACTCTCCATCACGTACGCATTGCCCAAAACCTGTCGGTAAACCGCCCGAATCACCGTTTCCACTTCTTCGACGGAGCGCCCGGGTTTTAACTCAACCGGATCTGTGTCTTCAAACAAGCTGATACCGAGCTCTGATGCCGGACCGATGGCCATGCACTGCCTCCTCGCTAGACATTCGCCTATGTATTATTGTTCAAAGTTGCATCTTGAATCGTCAAGATTTGTGACATTTGTGACAGAAGCGTGTTTACAGATTCGTTTACCATTAAAAATTCCGAGTGCCTGCTGCGCACCGATAGGCGATGCGCAGCAGGCACCAGAGGTCGAGGAACCGCCTATACGATACCGCGACCCGATCGCAGCAGTTCCTGGGGGTCTACCTGGCGCAGCTGGCCCTGCCGATTGCGGTCGGTATCGCTACCGGCATCGCCGCCGTAGAGTTTGAGGGTGCGCTCGAAGACCCCGGCGGTCTGACCGGTCTGGTATTTGAGGCCGCGGAAGTAGGGCACGGTATTTTCACCAAACACCCGCCGGTACTCGTCACTGTCGATGTAAGAATCGATCTCCGCGTCGTAACCGAATTTCTGGTAGCGGTCGAGGTGCTCAACGAACTCCGACTGGTTGTAGGGGGCACGACCCAACAGGTGCTTGAAGGTGAGTTCGATAAAGCGGTTGTTGGAAGTGCAATAAAAGAAGCGGTCCTTGTACAGTTCGGACTTGGCCAGCAACCGTACAAATTCGCGCACGTTGATCGAGCCGTTGCGCAGCAGCGACTCTGCCTGGATAACCCGATCGGCTTCAAGAATGTAGGTGTTGCCGAACAGTTGCTTGTAGGTGGCGCGGATCACTTCCTGCAACTCGGTCTCGCCGTAATTGGGGCGCAACTCGACCGCCTGGGCGGGGGCCACCGCCGCGATACCGAGCTTCGTCTGGGCGTCCCCGTCGGCGGTCGCCCGGGGGGCGGGACGGCTGTAGTAGCCCGCCAGCGGCATCGCCGGGGCGGTAGGGGCAGTGGGGGATGTCGTCCTGCGGGCAGAGACGGGGGTGACGGTCAACTCCCGGGCCATGCGGGTGAACATCTCCAATCCGTCGCTGGCGGCAGCCCCGCCCTGGGAGGACGGGAAGTAGGCCGAGGTCACCCCGAGCGGACGCGAGAGGGGAAACGTGAGCTTGGCGGCAGGTTGGGCGCCGATACCCCGGTCGGTGTCGCTGCCGGCATCCCCGGCAAACAGCTGCTGCATCTGGTCGAAGCCCCGGGCAGCCTGGCCGACCTGGTACTTGAAGCCGCGGAAGTAGGGCACGGTGTTTTCGCCAAACACCCGCCGGTACTCGTCACTGTCGATGTAAGAATCGATCTCCGCGTCGTAACCCGACTTGTGATAGCGGTTGAAGTGTTCGCCGATTTCCGCCTGGCTGTAAGGGGCGCGGCCCAGGAAATGTTTGAAGTTCAGTTCGATGAAGCGGTTATTGGAGGCGGTGCGGAAGAAACGATCTTTGTAGAGATCCGACTTGGCCAGCAACCGCACGAACTCACGGACACTAATCGAACCGTTGCGCAACAGTGATTCTGCAAGCACCACCCGGTCCGCTTCGAGGATATAGGTGTTGCCGAAGATCTGCTTGTAGGCGGCGCGGATCACCGCCTGCACCTCGGCTTCGCCGAAGTTGGGGCGCAACTCGACCGCCTGGTCGGGAGCGACGGCGGTAATGCCGAGCTTCGTCTGGGCGGCGGCGTCAGGGGTGGCTTCGGCGGCGGGGGTCAGATACTGCGCGTAGGGTGCCACCCGCTTCGGCTCGACTTCGATCGCCTTCTGGCTGTAGTCGTTCTGGGAAATCAGGTCGCGGGCGGCATCGAGCCAACTGCCCAGGCTCTCATCGAGAGCGGCGAGCCTACCGGCCGCACCGTTACCCCCCGGAATATCGACGCGGGTGAGGGCGTAGTCGGTGCGCGCACGCACGGGCTGGGCCGGATCGGCGAGCCCGGAGGTCAGTTCGGTGCGCTGGCCGTTCTGGTTGCGGTCGGTGTCGCTGCCGGCATCGCCGCTGTAGAGGGCGCGCATGCGCTCGAAGGCGGCGGCGGACTGACCGACCTGGTACTTGAAGCCGCGGAAGTAAGGCACGGTGTTTTCGCCAAACACCCGCCGGTACTCGTCACTGTCGATGTAAGAATCGATTTCTGCGTCGTAGCCCGACTGGCAGTAGCGATCGAGGTGCTCGGCGATTTCGCCCTGGTTGTAGGGAGCGCGGCCCAACAGATGCTTGAGGTTCAGTTCGATGAAGCGGTTGTTGGAGGTGCAGCGAAAGAAGCGCTCCTTGTACAGCTCCGATTTGGCCAGGATTCGGATAAATTCGCGGACGCTAATCGAGCCGTTGCGCAACAGCGACTCCGCCTGGATGACCCGCTCAGATTCGAGAATGTAGGTATTGCCGAAAAGCTGTTTGTAGGCGACACGGATTACCGTTATCACATCGGCTTCGGTAAAATTCGGGCGCAACTCGACGCCTTGATCCGGAGCTACCGCGGTGATCCCCAATTTGGTCTGGGCGGCCCCGTCGGCGGTCGCCTGATCGGCGGGGCGCACGAACGCACTGTAGTCGACAGCGCGCGTCTGGCTCAGCCGGTCCATATAACCGCGGCCGAAGATGTCGCGCACCATCGAAAGCCACAGTTCTTCGGGCTCCTCGCGATCCTCCGGCACCCCGGAGCGGATCATCCGCGACATGCGCACGAAGGGCTCGAGCCCGGCGGTCGGTCCGTTCGTGGAACCGGCGGCGTAGGCCTTGGATTGGTCATCAAGGACAGTTGACATGGCGCGTTCTCCCTACTCTCTCGATTGACAGACAAGATTTGTGAGCCGCTGACTCGCCGTCAATGATAGCAGCGCTTTAAACGCCGAAACAGTCCCACACCCTAGGGGTGGGCAGCCTCCCGACGGCGTTCGAGATCGAACAAAAAACCGTGGATATATTCCTCGGTCCACTCCGGTCCGTAAAAGCGCCGAAACATCCCCCGCGCCGGATCTTTTTCGGCCCGGTAGTGCAAATAGCGCAACTGGGCCCGCTCGACGGCCGCGAGCCCCTCGGGGTGTGTCACAGGTTCGGCGCGCTCGACAAAGTCCAGATAAGCGTTCAGATAATCGACGAAGGCCGCGAACACGCGCGTCTCGACCAGACCGGTCTCCTTTGGGCGCGTCCACAAAAAGGCGGGCGAGAAAAACGGCCGCGCCTCCTCCGGAAAGTCACCGCCCCATTCGAGGTGGGCGCGGTGCGCTTCGAACAGGGGCAAAATCGGCTCGGTGTACTTCGCCTGGTAGGCCGGGTCGTCGCGAAACAAAGGTTGCATGTCGAGGGCAATCAGATGCCCTCCCGGCAGTGTCACCAGATCCGCCCCAAAAAAGGGCAGATCGTATTCAAGCCGGGGCGAAATCACAAAGTTGAGCACCTGCAGGGCACTGCCGCCCTGGACGTGGGCGGCGCGGATCTGCCTGAGTTTGGGAGAGAACCAGGCGGTACTGGTGGTCACTACCGTCTCGCCGCGCACCACCGCCTCCTTGCGCTCAAAACCCTCCGCAATCGGGTAGGGCGACAGTTCCAGCCGTCGGGTGAGCAGCTCTCGGGCGCCTTCGAGAAAGGGTTCGTAAAGGGTCATCGCCCGGGCTGGCCCACCGCCAGCCGCACGGCATCTTCGAACAAAAATTCGTACAAAAACCGCTCGGCCCACTCGTGGCCAAAGTAGCTGCTGAACAGTCCCGAGGCGGGGTCGCGATCGGCGCTGTACTGGTCGTAATCTTTCTGGGCCTTGACGATGCGCTGGACATCCGCCGGATCATCCAGGGGCACCGCCGCCGCCAGCAGTTGCCAGTACAGATCCAGGTAGTCGCGGTAGGCGGTAAACACCCGGCCCTCCACCGTCTCGGCGTCGGTGCGCGCAAAGAGCAAGTACTTCGAAAAGTACTGATTGGCGTCGTAGAATTTCATCTCCACGTCCTGGGCCACATCGCCGTAGCGCTCCCGCAGGATCCGCATCGGCTCGCTGTAGCGCTCCAGGTACGCCCCGTCGCGAAACAGCGGCTGAAAATCGAGCACGATGAGATTTTTCTTCTTGCCGAAGGAGAGCAGGTCGATGCCCAAAAGGGGCAGTTCGTAGCGATGAGACGGATAGATGACGCTATTGAACACCTGGGCGTTTTCGCCCCCGTCGATGTAGGTGTAGCGAATCTTGCGCAGTTCGGGGCAGGTGTAGCACCAGCTCCGGATCGTCGTCGGCTGCCGGCCGCGTTCGCTGACTCGGTAGTCCAGTCCCGCAGGAATAGTTAAAGGTTGCAAATCGAAACTCGACTGCAATTTCTGTTGCAAATGCTCAAGAAACGGCCTGTACATATTTCGCCAACTGCGCCCCAAGCTTTCTCTACCAGAGCATAAAATGCGTGCCCAGGCGCGGCAGCCCATTGCAAAAGAAAGCAACAATACGTAATACGATCTCGGGGTGATGCCGGGGGTGGCTTGGCCCCATTCAACCGGGTGGATTTCCCGGACCCGGCGCCCGCTCAACACAAAATAAATTGATACGAATCTATCTAGGAGCGGACACCTCGGCGGCATGGCGGCTGCGCATCGCTTCGAGGCTGTCCGGCAGGACGCAGCGGCGTTCGGAGCAGTAGGTCATCAGGTTGACACCGCCCATCAGGCGCACGGTGCTCACCCGGATCCGAAAGTGATCGCTGATAAACCAGCAGCGCTCCTGGCCCTGGTTGTTGACGTACTCGGTGTCGATGGTGAGCACACCGTCGGGCGCAAAGGCGTAGCGGCTGGCGACCGGGATGTTTTCGACGTAGCCCTGGTTGCGCAGCAATCGGCCGCGGCGGCAGCTTGCGTCGGTGGGCAAATCCACCAGGATGGCGGCGCGGTTCGGGCCGGGATCGTCGGTCTCCAGGTTGTCCTGCCAGGTGAAGGCCGCCCCTCCAAGCGCCCGGGACGGGTCGATGCGCTGGGCTTCGCACACCTGCAGCACGAGCGGATCGTTCGCCCCGAGCACCCGCACAATCAAATTTGACTCGCCCGATTCGTCGGCGACGGCATCGAAGTGGTGCACGGTCCGCTGCGTAAACCAGGTTCCTTCGCTTTTGCGAAAGAAATCCATCATCGTCGTCGGTGGAGAAAATCGCATCGCAGTAGCAAAAAAAGCGGTTCTCGGGCGTCTGTGCGTCCCGGCCACCATGGTAGCGGACCCGCCCGCGGGTGTCCACCGACGGCCCTAGGCTACGATGACTCCATTGGTTTTTCTGCACCGCACCATGGCCGAATCCTCTTCGCTTCCCGCTGCTCAACCGGCACTGCCGGACCGTGAGGCTGTCCAAGCCCGGACCGCCGCAGGTGCGAGTCTGCGCGGGGCCGACCTGCAAAACCTGGATTTGAGTGGGCTGGACGGCCAGCGGGTGGACTTTTCCGGGGCGGATCTGCGCGGGGCGAACCTGGACGGTGCCGTGCTCATCGGTGCCGATTTGAGCGGCGCCCGTATGCAGGGCGCCCGGCTTGCGGGTGCCGACCTGCGCGGAGCGGACCTCTCCCGCGCCGATCTGTCGGGGACCACCCTGGAGCGCAGTTGCCTCAACCGGACGGATTTGCGCGCAGCGGACCTGGTCGGTGCCCGCCTGGAGGGTGCCCAGTTGCAGGCCGCCTGGTACGACGGTGCGACGCGCTGGCCAGAAGGGTTCGTCTATCGCACCTCGGGGGCGGTTGGGCCGCGCGCCAACCTGAGCGGAGCGTATCTCAACACCGCCAACTTGCGCGGGGCGGATCTCGAAGGGGCGAATCTGCGCGGAGCGTACCTCAGCGGCGCGGATCTGAGCGGCGCCAGGTTGCAAGGCGCCATCCTCAGCGGTGCGAATCTGCAAAAAGCCTTTTTGACCGGCGCGGATCTGCGCGAGGCGCGCCTCAACGGCGCCGAATTGCAAATGGCGGACTTGCGCGCCGCCGATCTGCGCGGTACCGAACTCAACGACATCCCGAGTATTGCCGGGGCGGATTTCAGCCGCTCCATCGGCCTGGGCGAGGCGGCCAAAGCCCGCCTCGCTTCCCGCCCGGCCCGCGAACTGGACACCTGGAACCCGTTTACGCGCACCACGACGCGGGCCAGCCTCGCCAGCTGAGCCTCTACTGCGAACCCGCCGCGGTGGCAACGCGCCGGTCCTCGTCGCGCGCCAGGTACGCCAGGGCCGCCTTCGCCCTCGGGTCGTCCGCGTGGGGTTGCAGGGCGCGGGCGACACGGTAGCGCGTGCGCCACTCCTGGTCTGCCACCTTGGGCAGCAGCAGCGCCAGCGCCTCGGCGCGCTTTTCGGTGCGCCCGAGCGCCCCCAATCCGTCGATTCCTGCTTCCACCACAGTCAGGTCGGCGTCTTCGAGGGCGAGGACGCAGATTTGGTAAAGCGCTTCGGTGTGGGGCGATTCAATCAGCGCCGCCAGGATGCTGCGGCGCACCAGCCACTGATCGTCGAGGCGAAACGCTTCGAGCAGATGGGGCAGGGCGCTCCCGCCGTACATCGACAGCGAATTGGCCGCCTCGGCGCGCACGTTATAGTCCCCGTCGCCTTTGAGCAATTCCAACAGCGCTGCAAAGGACGCCTCGGTGCGGTGCCGCCCGAGTCCCATCGCCACAAACGAGCGCACCATAAATTCGGGGTCGCGCCGCTTGGCGAGCAACAGCGGCAGCGCCGTCTCGGTGTCGCCGTTGCGCAACTGGGTCAATCCCCGCAGGCGGTCCTGCGGGTTGTCGCTGGCAAGAGCTTCGCGGACCGCGTCGATGTCCATGGGTATATCCGGTAGCGGTTTTTACCATTTTTAACAATGATTTGCTTCCCGGTACAGATAGGTGAGGGCGCTACCATGGCTGGTGACGACGCAAGGAGCAAGCATGTCTGACCCACCGGCCGCCCCCGCCTCCGAGCAAGAGATTGAAGCGGTGATCGCCGAACTGGAACAGTATCGCCAGCGGATCATCGACGACGCGCTGCGCATCGCCAAGCTGGCCAAGGTACCAAAACAGGTGACGATGGGCCACCTGGAGAAACACCCCGAAATTCACCGCATCGATGTGATGCTCGCAGCGCTGCGCGCGGGCGAGTCGTTCTCGCTGCCCACCTCCACGGCCGGGTAGCCCATGGTCGACCCGCAACCGTCGGTGCCCACCGCCGAGGCGACCGACCGACTGCTCGATGCGGTGAATGCCCTACTGGCCATCGGCACCTTCGACACTTCCGACACCGCCCTTTTGGGGAAGATGGTCGCATCGCTGGCCGACGGCCGCGGCATGGTGCGCCTGGGTCTGGTGGAAGCGTTCGGTAAGATTGGCCTGCCGGCGGTGCCGATGCTGCTGGAGGGCTTATCCCACCACCCCAATCCGGTGGTACGCCGCTCCTGCGGTAAGGCGCTCGCCAAGACCAGCGACCCGCGGGCGGTGCCCGTGTTGATCGAAGCTTTGCTGCACGACGAGGACACGGTCGTGCGCAGTTCCGCCGCCGGCGCCCTGGCCAAGATGGGCGAAGCAGCGGTGCCACAGTTGATTGCCCTGCTCACCTCCGAGCACTCCGAGACTGCCAAAGGCCATGCCGCCTGGGCGCTCGCCTTCATGGGGACCGAGGTGGCCGAACACCTGTACGCCGCCTACACCCACCCGGCCGCTGCCGTGCGCACCGCCGTCGTCGCCGCCGTCGCCAACCTCACCCAGGAGACGACCGACGAGCGCGCCGTGGCCTTGCTCGAATGCGCCCTGACGGACAGCGCCCCTGGGGTGCGGGCCGAGGCGGCGGCGGCGTTGGGCACCCTGGCCCACCAGCCGGCTGTGCCGTTGCTGGTCGAACAGCTGGCCGACCCGAGCCCCGAGGTGCGCAAAAGCGCTGCCCTGGCGCTGGCCAAGATTGGCGATCCGACCTCCCTTGGGCCGCTCGAAGCCCAACTGGCCCGCGAGTCGGGCGAACTGCGGCGAGTGGTGGCCGTAGCGCTTGCGCAGCTACAAAAGCGGGCGATGGCTTGAACAATCTTCTGGAGAGCGAGACTATGCAATCGCCATTGAGTGACCAGATCAAAACCCTGATTGCCAAAGCCAAAATCATGGGTTTTGACGATTGGCAGGGCGCCTATCCCACCGAGGCCCTTGCCCTGCTGCGCACCGCCGATGCCGAGAGCCGCCATCTCACCGACGCCGATCTGAACCGTCTGGCTGTACTGCTTCCGGAGGCGGCACCGTCTCTAGCGCCGGTGCGCTTTTTGCGCGACCACGCCAAGCCCATCGTCTCCGCGGCCCGCTCGCAAGTACTGGAGGAATTTCCCGGCATCACCGAACCTGGGGGCGATCTTTATCCTGCAGTGCGCGCCGAAGCCTGCTGGCGCGACTACTGGCATTTTCTGCGTTCGATTACCTACGGCATTGCTGCCCGCCGTCCGAATTTCACCAGCCGCGAAGGCGTGCACTACCTGCATCTGCTGTATCAGGAGTTGCGGGTGCCGCTCGCAGCGATGCTTCTGGGCATTCACTGCCTCAAAGGGGCGAGTTTGCAGCATTTTTCGCTCGCTGAGCAGCAGGCGCTCGGCCCCTATTTTGATCATCTGGCGGAGCGGGTGGGGGATCCCCCCCTACCCAAGGGGGGGTAGGGGGGGATCCCCCACCCGCTTCTCAAAGCGCAATGGCCCCGCCTGCGAACCCCAGATTTGCCGGTGGGTTTCGCGGTCCATGCCGCGATCGAGGCTCACCCAGGTGCTCTCGGTGAGTTCGACTTCACTTACCAGATAGGTCCAATGCCCATCGCGGGGGATGAGGCAGTGGTTGCCAGGTTCGACACTGCCGCGAAAACAATCTCCCTCGCGGCGGAAAACCATCGCGCAGCCCCGGCGCAGTTGCAGACAGTCGGTGGGGATAGTCGCCAGGATCTCAGGGTCGTGTCCGGCCCCGGCGTAGAGCCCCGCATCCTGAAGGCCATAATTTTCGATATAGATGCTGCCGCCCTCCCGGTCGAGCAGGCGGTGCAGCCCCTGGCGGTAGGGGCTCCAGAGGTCGTAGTCGTAGGTTTGCTCGGAGTAGAAGCCGACGGCGCCAAAAAAAGCAAAGGGCAACGGCCGGAAGAAAATACGGATGTGTGCAAAGGTCTGCGGTTGGGCGAGGGCCTGCTTTTGGTTGCTAAAATCGCCCGCCATCCAGCGCGCCAGGGTCAGCAAATCCTCGGAGGGTGCGGTTGCCATCGCTACTTCGCAAGGGCGCGGATTTCAGAAGAAAACGAAGCGGTCGTCACCCCGGCTCCGTCGCGCGTGCGGATAAGCGCGACGCGAAGGCGCACGTTGGGCGTCGCAAACCAGATGCGCTCCTCCGCACTCGCCCGCTCATAATCTGTGAACAGCACAAAGGTGCCGTCGGGACCCAAGGCGTACTCGCCCACCGCCGCCACCGTCTCGGCATAACCTTGATCGCGCAGCAGCTTGCCTCTGGTGGCGTCGCCGGGGTCGGGCACCGGTACCAGCACGGTGGAACCCTCGAACGTGGCGTTTTCCTCCCAGTCCGACTCGCCCTGCCAGCGCATGCGAAATGGGTGGGTGATCGCTTCGGCACAGACAGCGTAGCGCTGGCACAGCTCTACCACCGCCGGGTCGGCAGCCGTGAGCGGCTCGATGTCGATGGTCGAGCGCACCTCTTCAAAGTGGCTGAAGGCCAGGTGGTGGCCGCTGCGCTGGGAGCGCCAACGGCCGAAGGACTGCTCAAAAAATTCGGCGACGTGTTTGACGATGGCCACGGCGGGGAAGTTACCAACCCCACAGTGAGTAGGAGCGCTCCGTCTTGACGGCGGTGCGCGCCTGGGGTTCCACGGCTGCCGCTGCGGCATCCACCCGCTTCTCGGCGCAAAAAGTCGCTGTGCTGAAACCGCCGAAGCGCTTGAGGGTGCTGGTGCGCAGACGCAAATCGGGAGCCGCAAACCAGAAGCGCTCCACCACACTCATCGTTTCGTACTCGGTGATCAGGTTCAGGCCGTCCTCGGCGTCCATGGCGTACTGCCCCGCCACCGGCGCCACCTCGGCGTAGCCGCGCTCGCGCAACAGCCGCCCCCGACGGCCATCCGGGCTATCCGGAACGATCACCATCACGGTCGACCCTTGGTGCTGTTCCTCGTCCTGGCGATCCCAGTCCATACGACCGTGCCAGCTGACCAGTGCGCCGCCCGCCGCCAGGGCCGGGTCTACGCCGTGGTAGGTACAAAGCTCGGCTACCGCCGGATCGGCGGCGGCCAGAGCCTCCACCACAATGTCCGATTCACCCAGCTCCGAGCGCCGAAAGGCCAGGTGGTGGGTCGTTCGCTGCGACTGCCACCGCCCCGCGCTCAACCGAAAAAATTCCATAGCATCTGTCGCCACTGCGATCTGTCCTCCGCCTCGTTCCCGGCCTGTCGGCCCACCCCATCATACATCTGCACTGCTTGAGTGAACTTTTACAACTAAGTTTAAGAGAGTGCTGAAAGCACCGGCATTTAGGGCGGATCTGCCTTGAGAATCTTCGCAATGTGTTCCGAGGGAGGGTCGGTTCGCGGCGCGGCTCACGGCCAGGGGCTCTAAATTGACTTTACCGTTACAGTTTATTGCTTATTTTTTTGCGGGCGAGACCGGCAAATGCCTCGTCCAGTATTGTAGGAACCGACTCAGGTCAACTCTTGTTGTGTTTTGTTAAGGAGAACGCAATGCTTGATGCTTTCTCGAAAGCCGTAGTCAGCGCCGATCAGAAGACCGGTTATATCGGCGGTGCTGAACTGGCGGCTCTCAAAACGTACATTGCGAATGGCAATAAGCGCCTCGACGCTGTCAACGCCATCACCAGCAACGCCAGCTGCATCGTCTCCGACGCTGTTTCCGGCATGATCTGCGAAAACCCGGGCCTCATCTCGGCCGGCGGCAACTGTTACACCAACCGACGCATGGCCGCCTGCCTGCGCGACGGCGAGATTGTCCTGCGTTATGTGAC
This sequence comes from Aphanocapsa lilacina HA4352-LM1, assembly GCA_019359725.1. Lineage (GTDB taxonomy): Bacteria > Cyanobacteriota > Cyanobacteriia > Gloeobacterales > Gloeobacteraceae > Gloeobacter > Gloeobacter lilacinus. Next base: position 40,285 of record JAHHGR010000038.1, read on the forward strand.
CTACGCGCTTTTGGCCGGCGATGCGTCGGTGCTCGAGGACCGCTGCCTCAACGGCCTCAAAGAGACCTACATAGCCCTGGGCGTGCCCATTCCTTCGGCCATCCGCGCGGTCAGCATCATGAAGGCCTCAGCCGTGGCGTTCATCAACAACACCGCCAGCAAGCGCAAGATCGAAACTCCCCAGGGTGATTGCTCGGCGCTTGCCTCCGAAGCGGGCAGCTACTTCGACATGGCCGCCGCCGCTCTGCGCTAGAGCTGACGGGCGTTCCAAACGCCTTTTGTCAACCATACTCAGGAGAATTCAGGGCTATGAAGTCCGTAGTTACCACCGTTCTTGCCGCCGCCGACGCCGCCGGCCGTTTTCCCAGCGGCTCCGACCTCGAATCCGTCCAGGGCAACATCCAGCGCTCCGCTGCGCGCCTTGAAGCCGCCGAGAAGCTCGCCGCCGGCCACGCCGCCGTCGTCAAAGAAGCGGGCGATGTCGTCTTCAAGAAGTACCCCTACCTCAAGTCCGCGGGCGAAGCGGGCGACTCGGCCGAGAAAGTGGCCAAGTGCTACCGTGACATCGATCACTACATGCGCTTGATCAACTACTGCCTGGTCGTCGGCGGCACCGGCCCCCTCGACGAGTGGGGCATCTCGGGTGCGCGCGAAGTCTATCGCGCCCTCAACCTGCCCACCGCCGCCTACGTGGCCGCCTTCCAGTACACCCGCGACCGCGCCTGCGCGCCGCGCGACATGGGTCCGCAGGCCCTCACCGAGTTCCGGGCCTACCTGGACTACGTGATCAACGCCCTGTCGTAGGTTCCGCTTCGGTGTCCCACCGAATCGCCATAGTCGAAAAACCCCTGGTGTGCGGCGGCACTTTTGCGAGTGCCCCTGCCCACCGGGGTTTTTCGGCGCTTTGGCACAGTTCACCCCAGATCTGGCAATCTATGGAAAACCGCTTTTTGAATATTTTTCCCGGCCTCAGCGAGGAACGGGCGATCGAACTGTTGTACACGCCGATGGACCAGCTTGAGGATGCCTCCGAGCGCTATATCGCCGCTGCCCATCTGGTCAATTTCCCGAGCGCTCGGGCCATCGACGCGCTGCTCGCCGCGGTCGAAAACGGCGATTCGCCCCTCGACAACCGCATCGTACGCCGCAAAGCGGTGGAGACGCTCGGGCGGCTCAAAGTCGAGCGCTCCCTGCCGGTGATCTGCGCCTGTTTGCAGGACGAGGATCACTATCTGGTCGAAAATGCCGCCTGGGCGATTGGCGAAATCGGTTGCAACGACCCGGAAATCCTCGAAGAACTGACCGCGCTGCTTGCCAAACCCCGCCAGAGCTACCGCACGATCATCCAGACGCTCGCCAAGCTGGGCTACACCCCCGCCACCGGGCGCATCGCCGCTTTTGAGCAATCGCCTGAGCCACCGATTGCCAGTGCCGCGATTACCGCCGTGGGCCGTCTGAGCGGCGAGCGGGCGGGGCTGGAGCGGCTGCTGCCGTTTTTGCAGCACCCGAATGTCAACGCCCGGCGGGGCGTCATTCAGGATCTGATGGATAGCGAATACTGCGAAGCCATCCCCCGCATCGCCGCCTGCCCGGTCTCAGCCGTATTCCGGCTACGCGGCATCCGGCATCTGGCCGATGCCGGGGTGCCGACCGGAGCGGTCTCCTTTGAGCAGGTGGAATCCAGCCTCGACCGGGTGATCGTCGATCATCCCCGCTTTCTGGAGCCGGTGCACCGCTACGAGCGCACCCCCCGGCTGGAGGAATTGATCGAAGAACTGTACAGTACCGACTTCGGCCGCTGTTATCTGGCCACCCAGACGATCATCGATTACTACCCCGACGCCGGTCCCGCTCTGGTCGCCTCCTTTGAAGCTGCAGGCCACAACGACTACGGCGCCCACTACCACATTGTCAAACTGTTGGGCTGGCTACGCTTCGGCGAGGCGCGGGAAATTGTCGTTGGGGCTTTGCACGACCGCCGGCCACAATTTATGAAGTCGCGCTCCGCCGCCGCCGTCGCCTTGGCCGAGTTGGGAGATGCCCGGGTGCTGGCGGATTTGCACTCGTGCCTGGATTCGTTTATCTGGGAACTCAAGTACGCCTGCCTGATTGCCCTCGAACACCTCGAAGATCCCACGGGGGCACAAATCGCTCTGCAGGATGCTGATTGGGTCGTGCGTGCCAAAGCCGAGCGCCAGTGTACTGCCCCCCTTGCCCACTAAGTATTTTCACCGACCACCTAAACGCGATGTCTCTCGAAGAAACTTATCCGCAGCTCAAACACAAAAATCCCCGCCTGCGCGAGCGGGCCATGCACCAGGTGGCCCAGGAGCGCACCGAGGACACCCTGGCGCAGTTGATGGCCGCCCTCGCCGAGCAGGAGGATGTCACCTACCGGCGCACGGCGGTACAGACGCTCGGCATTATCGGACCGGATGCGCTGCCTGCTTTGGCGCAACAGTTGACGACCCACCCCAACGCCACCGTTCGGGCCAGCTGCGCCAAGGCGCTCGCCGCCATCGCCCTCAACTACCCGGAGGTACCTTTCGCCCCGGTGGGGCTTGAAGCCCTCTCTGTGGCCTTGGGCGATCGGGATCCGGTGGTCAAGCTCTCGGCGGTGGGAGCCCTGGGGACAGTAGGCAGCCCCGCCTTCGAAATCCTGGCTGCGGCTCTCGATTTGGATGATCTGGCCGTTTCGATGGCGGTTATCGGAGCGCTCGCGTCCGTAGGGGATCCGCGCGGCCGGACGGTCTTGGAATCGCTGGCGGCCCGGCCCAATCTCGATGCTTACCTGTACGAAGCGGCTACCGGCGCTCTGTCACGCCTGACCGAGCATCGCCCCTGGAACAGCGGTTCATCTCAATAGATCGACCGCTCGTCAAAGCGGGTATAGAGACTCCCGTACTTGATCCAGTACTGCTTGAGAGCATGCTGCTGGGGAGTATTCAAGCTCGCCTTGGCGCGGTAGAGAATCACCTGGCGGTGGTTGCCCATCCAGATCTTGTCGATCGGATCGACGTTGATCAGCGCACCACCTAGACTGGAAACACAATCAGAAAAACGTTCGACCGTGGAGTAGCCGAGCGTTTCGAGGACAAGAAAATTACCCGCGCAAATCAAATGTCGGCTTCGAATCCAGCTTTGCATTTTCTTGCAAGCTTGCGGTGGAAGCATGGTCCAAGCTCGATAACTCCAACGACGACTACAAAGCGGTGCGCCCCCTGGCACCTGCGCACCGCCCTGCACCGCCTCTCCCTGCGCTCCTCCAGCCCCCTACGGGCACTCGGCCCACGCTCGAGACAATCGCAACGACGTACACTTCCACCTCTGACGCGCTGCGTGTCAAACAGTTGATGATCGGTGGCGCAGTGGTGCTTCACATGCTTTGTGCATCACGCCGAAGCCGGTAATTTCGAAAATCAACACAAACAGGCAAGCGCTGAAACCTGCCTGCTTGTGCCAAACTATGGGATTGTCGTACCTGCCGGTCTCCGACATCGCCGGAAACACCATCGCAGGACGACTAGCTCAGGGCGTTGATGCAGTAGTCGATGTAGGCGTTCGCCTCGGTGAGCGGCTGGCCCGACAGCTGCGAACCCACCTTGCCCTTGATGTGCTTCAACGCCTCGATGTACCAGCTCGGCGACAGGT
>JAHHGR010000039.1 GCA_019359725.1 Aphanocapsa lilacina HA4352-LM1
ACTTGCAATGTTGTATGTGTCAGGAAGTCAGTTATGTGCATTGGCTGGGAAAATTGCTGGGCAGCTGGAGGCGCAGGGTCTGGCCCCTCGAACTGTGTGCAAGCGTTCACTGATTCAACACTTCTGCGGCAAACCCTACGCCCAAAGGCAACTGCTGCTCGACCTCGACCCGACGGTCGAGCCGTACTTGACCGAACTGGTTCACCGCCGCCCCAACTACTGGGAAGGCGATGTCGAGGTGATGTACCGGCTGTACCGGGCGATTGGCCGGGCAGACTTCTTGGCGGCTGTGGCCCTGGCGGTCGAACAGCACTGCTACGGGGGCGAGTACCTGGTGACCATCGCCGACGAGGGTCGGGCGGTGGCCGGTGGAGGGCTGTGGTGATGAGTGACGACCCGAGTGTCCTCGAACCGCTCTTCAAGCGCCTGGGCCTCAATGCCAGTGCCCAAGTGTTTGCCGAGATGGCCGTGCAGGCCGAAAAAGAATCCTGGTCCTATGGGGCATTTCTGGAGCGGCTGCTCAGCGAGGAGGTGGCCCGCCGCGCCGAGTCTCGCATCGCCCTGCTGATGGCCCGGGCGAAGTTCCCTTTCCAGGCCACCATCGAGACGTTCGGGGGCGTTGTCCCAACGCCCCTCGACTTCTCTTTTCGGACGGATCTCAAGCGCAACATGCTCGGTCGCTTCCTCGGCCCCGAGCTGGTTTCTGCCAACCGCTCGCTGATACTGGAGGGACCGCCGGGTACCGGCAAGACCCACCTGTGTATCGCCATCGCCTACAAAGCCATCCAGAACGGCTTCGCGGCGCGCTTCACAACGGCCGCCGCCCTCATCAACGACCTGAGGGGGGCCTCCGACTTCGAGAGCGCCTTGAAGGTCTACACCGACCCGCCGGTGCTGGTCATCGACGAGGTGGGCTACCTGGGCTACGGCCCGGGGGCGGCCGACGTGCTGTTCCAAATCGTCAACGGCCGCTACCTCAAGGGCAAACCCATCCTCTTCACCACCAACAAGCCGCTGCGGCAGTGGGGACGGGTGCTGCACGACGAGGATCTGGCGCGGGCGCTCATCGACCGCACGCTGCACCACGGCGAGCACCTCAAACTGTCCGGGGCGTCCTACCGGCTCAAAGGGCGCAAGGTGGATCTCGATGCACCCTTGGCGACAGAGGAGGCGGGCAAGAACGGGCAGAACGCTTGAAGCGTGCCGCGTGCAGCCGCAAGCGGCGCCACCGGGCGGGCGGGCTGCTATCCGGGTGGTTCCGCTGCGGCGAAGCGCGGCCCAATTGCAAGGTATCGCAAGAAAACTGGGAGGGCATTTGTCTTGACACGGCTGGATGCCCAGGCGATGGTGAAAGCGGCCAGAGTTTCCGGAGCGGAACGGCCATCATTTCCGAATTTCACACGGTCGCCTCCAGCGGCACGTACCGGCCTTCGAGCAGATGAAATCCGCACAGCTCAAAGCGCTGTGGGTCGAACCAGAAGTATTCTGGCACCCGCAGCACATCCTGGTAGATCTATTTTTTGAGACCGCGATCGATGTCTGCAGTCGAATCGGAGAGGATCTCGGCAATCACGAGCAATAAAGGTCCTGCCGGTCGTGCCAGTGGCTTTCGAGCGCATCGATGAGCAGTTGCATCTGCTTGCGGTGCCCGTCGGATTCCATCGGCGGCTCGTCGCTCCACAAGTCGGTGGGTGGCCAGATCACGTCTGCCGGCGGGTTCGGCTGGTACACGGGCAGGCCCCTGTCGAGATGGCGTTATTCTAGCCCGGCGCCGGGTACGGACTGGCGCGTGCCGCTGCTGACCATTATGGAAGGAGGCAGCAAGCTTAGGGCCTTTGGGCCGAGATGAGCAGCGTCAGCCGTCGGCGCTTGGCGCGAACGTTGCCGAAACCGGCCCCGGCGAGCCATTCGAGCAAAACCGGTTTCGGCCAGGTGCGCCCGCCGCAGGTGACAAAATAAATCAACGAAAAAAGGCCGATCCCGGGGCTGATCCGGCCGCGGGTGCCCGGGTGAAACAGGTCGTTGATGATTACCCGTCCCCCCGGCTGCAACGTCCGAAAAGCCTTTGCGAGAATCGCCTCGCACTGGCGGGCGGAAAGCACATGCAGGACGTTGGACAACAACACCAGGTCGTAGCCTTTGCCCCAATCGGTCTCGAAGAGGTTGCCCTCGATGTAGCGAATGTGTCCGCTCAAGCCCGCCTCGGCGATCTTGCGGCGGCCTTGCCGGGCGGCCTCCGGCAATTCGAGGATGTCGGCGCGCAGTCCGGGGTAGCGCCCACAGAAGGCCAGGCTGTTGTCCGCCGATCCACCCGCGACATCAAGCAAATGCTGCGGCGCCGGGTCGAGCTTCGCCCACTGGACCAACTGCGGGGCCGATTGGTGGCCGCCGTTTTTGATCATGGCGAGGTAATCGTTCCAACAGGCGGGCGAGCGGGGCTCGCCGCGGGAGCCGGGGGGGCTGCTCTCGGCAATGTCCTCCGGCTTCAGCAGTTGCAGATTGTCCCTCACCAACTGCATCAGGCTCTCCGCCACGGCGCCGTCGCCGTCGAGCCAGCAAGTGGCCTCCTTGGTGAGGCGGTATTTGTCGCTTCTTCTGTGCACGAAGCCGAATCCCTCCAGGCTTTCGAGGAGCACTTGCATGCCGTGCAAGCTGCAATGGGTCGCTCGGGCCAACTCGACCGCCGTTTTGGGGGTGTCACGGAGCTGTTGGAACACCCCTGCCTGGGTGGCGGCGATCAAAGCCTTGCTCACCCCCACCCCAAGAATTGCCAGTGTCACGGAGCGCGAAATCTGGCCGTTGGTCAGGGCGAACGATTCAAAGATGTTCTCCGGCGCGACTGTCAGCTGCATCGGACCCTCCGTCCCATTCTTCGCAAAGCTGTCACTTCAAACTGGCGGGAGGCGCAGCGCTTTCCAGAAACCGGGCTCGGGCAAATCGAGTTCCACGCGCAGACACCCGGGCCTGCGGCTGTAGGGAATCTCAACTGCCTTAGCCCAGCCGCGCTCCAGCCAGAAAGCCGTCTGGCCCGGGTGTCGGGCAAAGTGTACGCACCAGCAGTCGCCGCAGCGCACGAACGGAAAGACCTGGGGAACCACGTCAAAGTCCGACAGATAACTCCAGACATAACCACCAATCACTTGGGTTTCGTTCACGAGCGCTCCTTGAGGGCAATAGAAAAGGGCGGCATATCAGGACTCCCAGCCGAACCACGCCGCCCGGCAATGGTTGTGTCAAACACCGAACTCTTTTTTGAGCTGGGCCACCCAGTCTTTGATGCGTTTGTCGGTTAGCCTCGATTGGTTGTCGTCGTCAAGAGCCAGACCCACGAACTTGCCATTTTTGAGCGCGAGCGAGGCGTTGAAGTCGTAGCCGTCCGCCGGCCAGCGGCCTACGGTAGTACCCCCGCGCTCGGAGATTTTTGCCTCCAGAATGCCCATCGCATCTTGAAAATTTTCCGAATAGCCCACCTGATCGCCGGTGCCGAAGTAGGCAACTTTCTTGCCTGAAAAGTCAATATCGCCCAGCGCCGGAAAGAACGCGTCCCAATCGCTCTGCAATTGCCCAATGTCCCAGGTCGGGCAACCGATAATCAGCAAATCGGCAGAGACCAGATCCTCCTTGTCGGCCTCCGAGATGTCGTAGAGCGCCACGGCATCCCCGCCGAAGGCGTCTTTGATCATCGAGGCGGTATCGAGGGTCTTGCCGGTGGTCGTGCCGTAAAATAGCCGAATTTTTTCTGGCATGTTCGGATCCTGAGATTGACGAAAAATGCACCCTACATCCGGCGCGAGTAGTACTCGACCACCAACAGTTCGTTGATCTCGAGTAACACGCTCTCGCGCTCGACCGCGCCCACGACCCTGCCTGTCAGCGCCTCGGCATCCCACTGCAGATGGCCGGGAATCAACAGATGGGCGCCGGCAGAAAGGTTGGCTGCTACCAAATCGACCGAACGCTCGCGGTTGCGTACCGAGACGATGTCCCCCGGCCGGCAGCCGAAACTCGGAATGGTCACCGGGCGGCCGTTGACGCAGATGTGGCCGTGGTTGACCATCTGCCGGGCGGCCGGGATGGTCGGAGCGAGCCCCAGGCGAAAGACCGTGTTATCCAGGCGCATCTCCAACAGTCCAAGCAATGCCTGGCCGGTCGAACCGCGGATGCGGCGGGCCTTGGCGACGTAGCGCACCAGTTGCGTTTCGCTCAGGCCATAGTTGAAGCGCAACTTCTGCTTCTCCATCAGCCGGATGGCGTACTCGGAGAGCTTTTTGCGCGCAGCGCCGTGCTGGCCGGGTGGGGTGGTCTTTTTGGGTACTTTGCGGGTGAGCCCGGGCAGCTCACCCAGGCGCCGGACGATGCGCAATCGCGGGCCGGTGTATCGGGACATAGAACGGTTCTCCTGTAAGTCAATAGCGCGCCGCCGCCAGATCCCAGCCGAGCAGCAGGTGGCCGTCGGCCTCCGCGCGGATCCAGCCGTCCGCCCGCAGCCTTCCGATGGCCGCACTCACGGTCACCCGCTCCTTGCCGATGGCCATGGCGATCTGCGCGTGCGTAAGGCGCAATTCCAGATGCACCCCTTGCGGTCTCGGCCGACCGAACTGCTCGCCAACCAACAACAAAAAATCCCGCAGCTGCTCGACAGCCGATCCCTGACAGCGCACAGCCAGCCACGCCTCCATGTGCAAAAGCAAGTCCACCAGCTTGCCGTTGATCTGGGCGCTCAGCGCTCTGGAGCGCTCGATATCTGCCCATTCGAGCACCCACAACTGCACATCGCTCTCAGCCTGGGCAAAGTAGTAGCCCGAGGGTGAGAGCAACCGGCGGCTGAAGACCATCTGCGGCCCGAGCAGGGCCAGCGGTGTCTGCCGGCCGCAGTAATCGAGCTTCATAATCCAGAGAGCACCGGATTGCACTACCCAGAAGGCTTCCCCGCTCAGCACAAAAGTGCGCCCGGCACCGTGGTGCTGGAGGCTGCCGCCAGGACACCGCCTGCAGGCGGCTCGGTCCGCCGGGGCGTCCATCCACCTGAGCGGAGCGTAGGGAGCGGCTGTGGGGAACGACAATTCAGTCTGGAACATGCGAGATCTCCTCGTCGTCATCGGCGAATGGCTGCGCGCAGCAACCGGGTACCATGGCTATCGCGAACTGAGATAGCCTTTGTAGTCGAAAAAAAGAATGCCCCAACCCCATTGGGGCGAGTCATCAGGCAGCTTGTGGTTGGAGTGAACGATGCAAGCTATTGCGAATAACTTGCATTAGCTGGAGTATAGAGGCGCCCGCCCGGCCTGTCAACCGTGGCGAAGCGCGCCGATGAATGGGCAAAAGTCGGCGCGCCGCTTCGAGGGAATCTGAGGGGTTGAGTGCCGGGGCGGGTCTATTTTGGACCGCCAACCGCCGGAACACCTTTGCGGCCATCAACACGCTGTTGGTGCCGGGGGACACGACCTTCGACACGCTGGTGGCCTACCGGTTGGGCAACGGCTGAAAGGCGCGGCTGAACTTCAAGAACCTCTTTAACCGGCGCTACTGCATCGGCTTAGAGATTCGCTGCTGTACATCTCGGCGGGGGCGCCTTCGAAGGTCGACTTTTCGATGAGCTACACGCTTTGAGGCGTGGGCGCGGGGAGGGAAGAACCGGCGTTAAGATAGGGCCATTGCGAGGTTGTGCCATGGTCCACCAATCGCATTCCCGACTGCCCACCGCCGAGGAACTGCCCGATTCGGACGACACCCCCGTGGACAACGAATTGCAAGATTCTGATGCCCGGGATGCTCAAACTGTTGTTGGCGACCATTTGGGCCGAGCGCCAGGATTGGTTCTGGGGAACGAATATGGGGGTCTACTTCGATCCGGACGACGAGCCGATTGTCCCGGACGGCTTTTTGGTTTTGGGGGTACCGCGCATCCAAGACGAGAACCTGCGCCGCAGCTATGTCCTCTGGCAAGAAAAGGTGGTGCCGGTTTTGACATTGGAAGTGGTCTCGCGCAAGCGGCGCAACGAGTACCGCCAGAAGAAGCTGGACTACGCCGCTTTGGGGGTGCGTTACTACGTCATTTACAACGCATTGCCTCAGGTCAAAGACAGCCTCGAAGTGTACCGCCTGAAGCAAGGAGAGTACATTCTTCTATCCGGTAACCCGGTGTGGCTGGCCGAGATCGGTCTGGCCATCGGTTGCGGGCGGGGGGTGTACCAGGGCATCGAGCGCGAATGGTTGTACTGGTACGACCAGGCAGGTGAGCGTTATCCGACCCCGGAGGAGCGCGCCGCCGAGGCCGAGCGGCGCGCCGCTGAGGCGCAACAACAGGTTTTGCAGGAAGCGGCCGCCCGCCGGCAGGCCGAAGCGCAACTGCAGTTGCTGCGTCAACGCCTTCGGGAGCAAGGAATCGAGCCTGATGCCTGAGTTGGGGGGTCTTGAGGTGCAATCGATAAAGTGAACCGCTGAGAGCTTCCTTGCGCAATGGCAGCGGTAGAAACAGCCCACTAAAGTCGCTGATTTACAATGCTGGCTCGAAAACCAGGCACCGCGCTGAGCAGCCCGGGACGAGCGCAAAAAACTAGAACTGCCAGGTGGCCCTGCCGGGCCGCGGCCCATCTCTGTCTGTCTTGCCGAAGTGAGACGACCATCTCCATGCCGGCGGGCAAGCCGCACTCGCTACAATGGGCGCAACGAGAGCTTTGGAGAGCCAGTATGCAACCTGCAGCCGGTGCGCGGGTGCGCTGGACGGCGGCGGACCTGGAATTGCTGCCGGACAATGGCAACCGCTACGAGATTATCGACGGGGAGTTGTTCGTGACCCGGGCACCGCACTGGAAGCATCAGGAAGTGAGCGGTCGCCTCTTCGCGCTGCTCGATTACTGGTCGCAGCAGACGGGCCGGGGCCGGGCGGCGGTGGGACCGGGCATCTTGTTCAGCGAGGCGGATAATGTCATCCCGGACGTGGTCTGGGCCAGTGGCGAGCGCCTGGCGGTGTTGCTCGATGCGGCGGGTCACCTGAGCGGAGCGCCGGAACTGGTGGTGGAGGTGCTCTCGCCCGGGGAGCAAAACGCGCGGCGCGACCGCGAACTCAAGCTCAAACTGTACTCGGCGCGCGGCGTGCAGGAGTACTGGATTGTCGATTGGCAGCTGCAGCAAATCGAAATTTACCGGCGGGAGCAGGCCGCACTCGCCCTGGCGGCCACGCTGTTCAGTAAGGACCTCCTGGCCAGTCCCCTGCTGCCGGGCTTCGGTGGCTCGGTGGCCTCTTTGTTTGTCTAATGGTCTTGTCGTTGATCAGGCTGCGGAGGCCCGGTTGTCCCTGGTGCTTCGCCAGCTCGCCAGGCGCGTCGGCGCCTTGGAGCCCGGGGTGATGCGCGTCCGGCCCTGGGCGCCCTCATGTATTCGGCACCGAGCAGGTTCTTGAAATTGAGCGCCGCGTTCAGCCAGCCGCGCCGGTAATAGAGCGCCGCATCCACCCGCGTGTACCCGGCCACGGTATAGCTGTTGGCCAGGTCCCCGGAGCGCTCGCCCACCGCGAAGACCCCCGCCCCCGCCCCCCAGCCCTCCAGCGCTCCTTCCCCAATCCGGTAGGTCGTCCAGAAGCTGCCGCCGTTGAGCGGGACGGTGGGCAGGAAGTTGCCGACCGCAAAAGTGTTGTCGCGGGTGATGCGCGCGTCGGTGTGGGCGTAAGAGGCGATCACGTTCCAGCCCGGCAAGATTTCGCCTGTGATGTCGAATTCGATGCCCTGGCTCTCCTGCTCGCCCACCTGGATCGAGAAGTTGGGATTGGTGGGATCGGCCGTCACACGGTGTCGTAGCGCCCACCGAGCACCAGCTTGAGGTTGTCGGAAAAAGAAATCTGGTCCTGCAGGTACACCCCAAAGCCACTGGTAGGGGTCAGGTCGTTTTGAAAAACGAGGCTTTCTCTCAGGCTGGGTATTTGGGCTGCAAACAGGGGCAAAGTGCGGTTGTCAGGCAGCAAGCCGCCAGGTTTGACATACCTTGTTGGGTAGATTTGAAAAAAATGGGTGTACCGGCCCCCGGTGCGCAGCGTCAGGTTCTCCGCAAAGCGGTGTTCGAGCACCGCGGTGGTTCTGGTCAGATTCTGGTTTACCAGGCCATTTGGATCCCCGAAGACCCAGTTGTAGGGGATGGGTGCGACACGGTCACCCAGTGCCACCAGGCCGCTGTCGAACGGACGGTTGTCCCTGAGATGCTCCAACTCGACGGTGAGAGTCGTGTCGGGGCTCGCCTGCCAGACCACTGTCGGCGCGAAGTACACCCGCCGCCCCTGGGTGCCGCGAAAACTGTTGGCGTCTTCGTAGGCGGCATTCAGACGGTAGGCGAGATTGCCGTTCGCGGTGAGCGGACCGGACAGATCCAGCGTGGTGCGGTAAAAATCGTAGCTGCCCGCCGTGAACCCGACCGCGGCGTAGGGGGTAAGCAGCGGTTTTTTGGTGACGTAGTTGATGATGCTGCTCAGTTCGCCCTGGCCGTAGAGCACCGAGCCCGGCCCTTTGAGCACCTCGATGCGCTCGATCGAGGCGACGTCGAAGCCCGCCAGGCTGTTGACGCCGTCGCGAAAGCCGTTGCGGTAGATATTGTTGGTGTTGAAGCCGCGGATGCTGAAGGTGCTGAAGGGCGCAAAGCTGGGGTTGGCGTTGAAGACGCCGCTCACGGTCTTGAGCGCGTCGTTGAATTGAATGATCTTTTGATCTTCGAGCAACTGCCGGGGCACCACCTGGATCGATTGGGGAATGTCGATGAGGGGGGTGTCGGTCTTGGTGGCGGTGGTGGCGTCCTTGCGCAGGTAGCGCCCGACCACGGTGACTTCGTCGAGTTCGGAAGGGTCGTCAGGCAAATCCTGGCCGGGCGTGGCAGGTGCGGCAGCAGGCGGTGCCTGGGCCAGCTCGCCTGCGAGCAATCCCCGCGCCCCGACCTCTGCGCGCGCCAGATCGGCCCGGCGCACGAGGGCCGGGCCGCTGTCGGCGACGGGCATGGCCAGGGTTGGGGCAAAGGCCGCCAAACTGGGCAAGGCTGCCAGAGCGACAGGTCTTAAGACCAAAAAGCCCAAAAAACTGCGCACGTGCAACTCCATTGCCGACCAGCAAAGCAAACGAACCAGCCAAATCGAGCGAACCCACGGCTCGCACCGACAGAGGGTCAGGCGTAGAATAGCGCAATTGGGAACTAGCATCAATAGTGGTGTAAGTCTTGCCCTGCCATGGAGAGAGAAGAATTATGACAAGGCTTCGCAAGCCCAGCCCCAGCATTTAAATTGCCGAACCCTTCAGCAAAATTATTGACATTGACTTTCAACAATAATAAGCTGCCTTCAGTCAAGCATGTGCCACTGCCCAACCTGAAGCCGGTCGATGGTTCCGGCGGCGGGCGCGGCTGTGGTGCGTTCTCGCGTACTTGCTGCGTCCGTCGCCCTCTGGGTCGCAGGGCGTCTGTCCTGCAACCGCAGGCATTGCGCGACCGAATGCAGCCAGCCCCTTTGAAGAACACGGAGGTTCCATGCCAGCTAAGATCGGTTTATTTTTCGGCACCACCACCGGCAAGACCGGGGATGCCGCCGAGGTCATCCAGCAGGAATTGGGCAAAACCCAGGTGGATCTGCGCGACATCGGCCGGGCGTCCAAGGCGGACCTGACCGCCTACGAGTACCTCATCATCGGCTGTCCCACCTGGAATATCGGCGATTTGCAGGACGACTGGGATTCGTTCTATCCGGATCTCGATGAGATCAATTTCGCCGGCAAGAAGGTGGCTTACTTCGGCACCGGCGACCAACGGGGCTACGGCGACAACTTCCAGGACGCCATGGGCATCTTGGAAGAAAAGATCTCCCAGCGCGGCGGTACCACCGTCGGCTACTGGCCGGCGGAAAATTACGATTTCAACGCCTCAAAAGCCTACAAAAACGGCAAGTTCGTCGGTCTTGCCCTTGACGACGACAACCAACCGGAACAGACCGAGCGGCGCATCAAGCAGTGGGTGGCGCAGTTGAAGCGCGAGTTCGGCATCTAGCTTGGGCTGCGACGGGGCAACCGGTTCAGGCCGTCCACCAACCGGTTGCCCTTTTCTGAGACCATGTAAAGGAGAAAGCGGTGCCCGAGACTCAATTACTCAGCGGTTATCTCTGGGGTTACCTGTGCCTCAGCGACGTCATCCCCCAGGTGCTGCCCTGCGTGCGCTGCGAAGACCGCTGGGTGGTGCACTTCGCCCGCCACCCCGGCGAAGAGGCCCTCTGGCGGCAGCGCGGCTGGGCCAGGGCACAACCGATTCCCTACCGCCGCCAACCGGAAGGGCTGACCGTGGAGCGAGATCTGCCCGAGGCCGGCTTCGCCAGGGCCGAACCCATCGCCGCAACACAGTCGGCTGCCTGCGTGCGTTGCGGCGATTGTCTCGATTGTCCCTGCGGGGCTGTCTGCGCGACCCCGCCGCTCAAAGGGGAGTTGACCGATGCGGGCTCTGCCGGGTGTGTCTGAGGGTTTGCTGTTCTCCTTGTGCGCCCGCTACCTGGAGACGCAGCGGCCGGACGGCATCATCTTTGACCAGAAAGCCATCGAGATTGTCCACAGATTGAACCTCGATTGCGCGGCCCTGGCCAGGCACAACCGCCTCTGGCCCACGCAGGCGGCCGTCGCCATCCGCACCGAGATCCTCGATCGCGCGGTGCAGCGGTTCTTGCAGGTCCATCCCGAGGCGGTGGTCGTCAACCTGGGAGCGGGCCTTTGCACGCGCTACTTCCGGGTGGACAACGGCCGGGTGCGCTGGTACGAACTGGACCTGCCGGCCCTCAAGCGGACGTGGAGCCACCTGTTCGGCGAGAGCGACCGCCACCGGTATCTGGGCTGCCCGCTCATGGATTTTGCCTGGACGGATATCCTGCAGCCGCTGCGCCGCTCGCCGTTTTTATTTATCGCAGAGGGTCTGCTGATGTATCTGACGGAGTGCGAAGCCCGGCAACTGGTCGCTTGCCTGGGAGCCGCTTTTCCTTGTGCCGAACTGTTGGCGGAGGCCGTCAGCCCGGTTGTCGTCGACCGTCGCCAAGGAGCCGAAGCGCTTGCCTTTCGCTGGGGCATCGACCGCGGCTGCAACCTGGAAAGCTGGAGCGGTGCAATTCAGTTCCTTCAAGAGTGGTATTACCTGGACTACCACCCACACCGCTGGGGGTGGCTGCGGCTGCTGCGCCGGCTGCCCGCGGTGCGCCGGTCGATGAAAATCATTCATATCCGCTATCGTTAGCCCGCGGCCCTAGCCTATCTTCAGAAGCAGCGCGTGCGCGATTGCCTGCGGATGGACCTGGAAGTTTATCCTCCGCCGGATCTGGCCATCGAAGCAGCAGCAAAGTGCTGCGGGAAACGCGCTCCCGCCTTGCCCAGGGCCAGATACTTTGTTACGGATGCGTGTCGCCGGTGGGTCACCCGACAGGCAGTGCACCGGTTGCTCCGCCAATCCGCCAACCCCTGGCCTGTTGCTGCGCCTGCCACTGGCGGCGGTAGCGACCATTTTTTTCGATGGCGAGCAGTTCAGCGTGGGTACCGCGCTCGACGATGCGGCCGCCCTCGAAGTAGAGGATCTGATCGGCGTGCTGGATAGTCCAGAGGCGGTGAGCAATCACGATCACCGTGCGCCCCCTGGCCAGCACGGCAATCGCCTGCTGGATGAGCTGCTCGTTGTCGAGATCCACGCTTGCGGTCGCTTCATCGAGGATGAGAATCGGAGCGTCTTTGAGCAGGGCGCGGGCGATGGAAAGGCGCGGGCGCTGCCCACCGGAAAGGTCGTATCCACCCTCGCCCAGGAGCGTATCGTAACCCTGGGGCAGTTCTGTAATAAAGTCGTGGGCGCAGGCGGCCTTGGCGGCGGCGATCACCTGTTCGGCGGTGGCGTCGGGACATCCCAGGCGGATGTTGTTGAGCACCGAGTCGCGAAACAAATACACATCCTGGAAAACCAGACCAATTTGCGCTTGGAGCGTCGCCGTGGCCATCTCGCGCACATCGACGCCGCCGATGCGGATCGCACCCGAGTCCACAGTGATCGGCTGGTGCAACTGGTAGTCGCAAATAAATAGCTCAATGCCGCCGCGCAACCGAAGCCAGCGGTAGTAACCTTCGCCTGTCTGTTGCGGCCAGTGGAGCGTCAACTCGGCACCGTCGCAGCGGCCGGTGCAACCGGTCAACTCCTGAAAAGCGGCAACAAATTGCCCAAAGTTGCCCGCCGAAATCGTAATTTTCACCGCCCATCCCCAAGGAGACGCAGCCGCTGAGTCCAGCGCAGCCGGTGTGCTGTTGCATTGAATTTCATTAAGGTTTATGGTCCTCGTTCTGTCAAGGGGACAATGCTGAGCGCCAGCTGCCGCTGCGGCAGGCTTTTTGAGCGGCCGGCGCCATCTTGAGCACTGGGGCTGAGCCGAGCGGAATCCGACAAATTATTGACATTAATTTTCAACAGCTCTACGCTGCTAGGCACTTGGGTTCAGTCTTTATCGTGGAGTTCCAGCGGATGAGCAAACACACAATCCTGCTCCAGGAGGTCGAAGCCCCCGGCGCGGCGCCCGATACCGGAGCCTTGCGCAACGTTGGTTGGACGGATGGGCCGGCCGTCACCGCCTGCTACAGAGCCGGTCAGGCCGTCCCGCTTGCCTGGGATTCGGTCTGGCTGGTACAGCAGGGGCTTGTCTGGGTGCGGACGTTGCAGTGGTCGGGCAACGAGACCCTCGTGGCGCTGGTCGGGCCGCGCATGCCGATCGGCGCGATGCTCGTGCCTGAAAAAGCTTCCTGCGCAGTCCACGCCCTGACGGATGTGCAACTGACGCGCGTGGCCTGGCAGGAGGTGCAGCAACGGCCCCAACTGGCCTGGGAATTGAACCAGGCTTCGGTGCGACTGTTGTTGCAGTTGGAGGCGCTCAACGCCATCAAGGGCCTGCGGCGGGTGATCGACCGCCTCCAGGAGATGCTGGTGCTGTTGGTACGCCAATGCGGGCAAGAGAGCACTGAGGGCGTGCATCTGCAGGGGCGGCTGACCCACGATCAGCTCGCGGTGGCCATCGGCTGCCAGCGGGTCGCCGTCACCAAATGTTTCACAGCACTCAAGCGGGCCGGGCTGATCACCGTCGGGCCGGACCGTCGCCTGTGCGTCAGCCGCGAACTGGTCCACAGGACGGCTCTGTTCGCGGTGGCCGCCGATGCCCACGCCAAGCGCGCCACGGGTCCGGCATGAAACTGCACTTCAGCCCCCGCGACATCGACGAGCTGTACGAGCAATTCCAGCGGCAAACCGGGGCAGCGGTCCGCCGCGAGAATGGCGAAAGCTGAGTTCCAGGGTCGAACCAGAAGTACTCCGGCACCCGCAACACATCCTGATAGATCTGTTTTTTGAGCCCGCGGTCGAATCGGAGAGGATCTCGGCAATCACGTTGGGCAGGCGGCGGCCCCCTTCCTGCCACACCGTCCAGCTGCGCCGCTCCCGCCGCTCACACCCCAGCACCACAAAAAAGTCCGGCCCCCGGAAATCCTCGGATTTGCGCTGGGTGAGGCTGTCGTAAATCGTCAGGTTGCCCGAGCAATAAAAGTCCTGGTGGGCGACGGTTTTCCCGCGGACCCTCGCCCTAGAACTGCCAGCCGATAGTCCCCTGCACCGTAAAAGGCTGGCCGGGAAATGCACCCCGCGCCTCGGCGCCCGCGATGTAGCGCACATCGAAGAGGTTCTTGAAGTTGAGGGCCGCGCGCAAGTTGTCGCGGCTGTAGTAGAGCGCCGCGTCCGTACGCGCGTAGCCCGGCAGGGTAAAGTCGCCCGCCAAGTTACCGGCTCTCTCACCCACAGCGAACACCCCAAAACCAAGCCCCAATCCCCTTAGCGCTCCTTCCTGCAGCCGATAGGCGGTCCACAAAGAACCGCTGTGCCGCGGGATATTGACGAGCTGGTTGCCGACGGGAAAGGTGTTGTCCTGGGTGAGCCGCGCGTCGGTGTAGGCGTAGGAGGCAATCAGGTTCCAACCCGGCAGGATCTCGCCAGTGATGTCGAACTCGATGCCCTGGCTTTGCTGCTGGCCGGTCTGGATCGAAAAACCGGGGTTAGCCGGGTCCGCCGTCAGGACGTTGTTCTTGGTGATCCGGTAGAGGGCCAGGTTGGCAAACAGGCGTCCTTTGGCCAGTTCCGCCTTGGCGCCCACCTCGTAGCCTTCGCCGCGCTCGGGCAAAAACGGTGTACCCTCGGCGCTGATACCAGTCGTGGGCGTAAAGGACCGGCTGAAATTGGCAAACAGCGACACGCTTGGGTCGGGCTGCCACAGAAGACCCACCCGCGGGGAGAACGCCTCGGCGTAGGTGGGAATTCGCCTGTCGGTGAGGAAATTAAAGTCCTCAGCGGAGTAGGTATCGAATCGACCACTCAGCACCAGATGGGTATTCTCGAACAAGGTCAGCTGATCTTGCAGGTAGACCCCGAAGTTGCCGATGCGCGAAATCGCGTTGGTTGTGGTGCGGTACTGCGAGCTGTAGCGGACCGGGTATTGGGGGTCGAAAATGTCGATGCTGCCGCCTGTTGCACCTTCGAAGTTAACTCTCGAGTCGAAGCGACCGAATTCCAGTCCGAGCAGGGCAGTGTGCTGGATGCCGCCTGTTTCGAACTTCCAGGTGAGATCGTTTTGTAGAAAATACGACTGGATATATCGACAGCTATTGCATCGAAACGAATCGAGGGTGAGGGTGCGGCCGTCTGCGAGCACCCGGCCGGGTAGGGTGCTGCCCGCCGGCCGGGATTCGGTGAAATTTGTGTAGCGCAGGGCCGTGCGCATCGCGACCGCCGGGCTGAAGCGGTGCTCCAGGATTGCGGTGAAGCGATTCTGGTTGCTGAAGATCAACTCCCTGGCGTTGCCCAAAACACGGTTGATTGGAATGTCGATGTAGCCGGTGGGGGTGACCGGTAGCCCGATGATGTCGAGCGGGCGCGAATCGCGCAGGTGTTCGCCTTCGAAAGTCAGGGTAGTCTCGGGGGAAATGTTCCAGCGCAGCACCGGTGCCACGAAAGTCCGGCTGGTGTACACCCCGTCGCGGAAGCTGCCGGCGTCCTCGTAGGCGAGGTTGAGGCGGTAAGCAAGGGCGCCGTCTGCGGTCAGCGGTCCGGACAGATCCACGGTGGGCCGCCAGAAGCTGTAGCTGCCCACGGTCAAATCGACAGCGGCGTACGGCCTGGCGAGCGGCTTTTTGGTGATGAGGTTGATGATCCCCGAGGGCTGCGCGCGGCCAAAGAGCACCGAGGCCGGGCCTTTGACCACCTCGATGCGTTCGAGATTGGCGCTTTCACGGAAGGTGATCGACACGTTGAAATCGTCGGGGATGCCGTTGAGAAATTGATTGGAGCTGAAGCCACGGATGTTGAAAGTATCGAGGCGCCCGGCGCCGTTGTTGGTGCTCACGCCGCTGACATTGCGCAGAGCCTCATCGAGGCGAATGGCCCCTTGATCCTCGATGACCTGACGGGGGATGACCTGGATCGACTGGGGGGTGATGAGAATCGGCGTGTCCGTCTTGGTACCGGAAGTGGCGTTCTTGCGCCGATAGCCCCCCGTGCCGAAGACCGTCACCTCCTCAAGCTCCTCGCCGTCGCCAGGAGGCGGGGCCGCCGCTGGTTGGGGCTCGGGCACCGCTTGGCCCAGCAGGGGGGCGGCCTCCGTCGAAGGGCGCTCCAGTTGCGAAAGCCGAGGGGCACCTTCCCCGGCAAGCACCGCCGGGGCGACAAGCAGCCCCAGACAGCCACACACGACAAACGGACGCAGTGCGCTCACAGTGGTTTCACTCCTTTGCTTCGCAGGGCACAGGCCACAGCCCGGAACAGTCGCAACAAGCCCGGGCCGCTGTTGCGATTGCCAACGGCCAAAATCAGTCCACTTGTCTGGCAAGACCGCGCAAAAACAGCAGGCTTTGAGCTGACAGCACCCGGTCTGGGGAGGGGGTAGTGCTCAGTGCCAGAGTAAGTTTGTTGCTATTATTGTCAATAGCGCCAGCGCCCACCGCACCCGAGGGGCCGGTGGGTAGAATGAACCCGACGGCCAGGTTGCCCAGAACACGTGTGCAGTCGGCTGCGGGCGAACCGGTGCAATGGACGACGGCGAATCTCGATTTGCTATTGGTCAACGGCAACCGCTGCGAGATTAGTAATGAAGAACGGTGCTTCGTCGAACTTGATGCGCTGCCTTTTCTGTTTGCCCACCCGGATCGAAAAGAGCGCGTTGGCTGGGTCGGCGCTCAGAGCAACCGCTCGAAGCTTTGCAGGTCGGCGGTCGTCAGCAGCGCCTCGGCCAGTTGTTCCAACCGGTTGGCCTCTGTGATCGCTTCGATGCGTGTAATGAGTGTCTGGGGTAGGGGACCGAACCGGCGGGTCAAAAGCCAAAGGAGCATCCGCCGCTCCCCCTCCCGCAACCCTTCTTGGCGGGTCTTCTGCTCCCACTCCAGATAGGCAGACGACAAATTCATCATCAACTCCTGCTCTTCGGCACTCAGTTGCGCTTGTTGCTGTGTTCTTATTCTCCACGATGCCAATAGCCGCAGCGCCAACTCCCGCAGCGGGTCGGCCTCTTCCAGAGCGAGCACTTCTTCTATTGCCTGCTGCTGCACCCGCCCCCGGCCCAGAACCCGCAACCACAGGGTCTCCCGCCCCCCGGGCAACCGATGCACCGCCACCAGCACCGCCCGCAGACCCGCAACTGTGAAATAGATCCCAGGCTCCCACCCGTCCTGGCGCTGTGCCCCGAAGTCTGCCAGGACCGTCTCAGAAATGGTGGGGCCGATGACCCACAACCGTTCATAGTCGGCTCTTTGGACCGTCTGCTCGTCTCGGCGGGCCTGACGTTGGCGCTCGGCGTGCTGGATGAACAGTTTGAGCAAACATGCGCAAATCTCCTCGGCTGTGGGCGGATTGCGGTAGGGCTCAATCAGACAGGCGTTGGCTGCTATCCGTCCGAGCAGTCCAAGGCGTTGTCTCAGATCGGCCTTCTCGGGCAAAGGCACGAACAACAAGTCGATTCTACGCACCTCGGAGGTGACGTTGACTTCTGTTTGGGCCAGCCCGACGGTTTCGAGCAGTCCGGCGAGCAGTTCTTTGGCGAACTGGTCGTGTCGTGTGCGGGACATCGGTCCTGGCCAGCAAGTGGTCTGTTGGATGATCGCCGATGCGGGTAGATTCTGTCCACACCGGTAAGCCATCGCAGCCACCGTCAAAAGCGCACTTCCACCGTGCCCTGCACCGTGAAGGGCGCACCGGGAGAGTTGAAAAGCCGAGAGGCGCTGGCTTCGATGTACCGGGCGTCCAGCAGGTTCTTGAAGTTGATGGCTGCGTTCAGCCAGCCGCGCCGGTAATAGAGCGCTGCGTCCACCCGTGTGTAGCCGGGCGCGACGTAGCTGTTGGTCAAATCTCCGAACCTCTCACCCACCACGAACACCCCTGCCCCGATCCCCCAGCCTTCCAAGGGACCGTCCGGCGCCCGGTAGCTACTCCAGAAGCTGCCGCCGTGCAACGGCGCGGTGGGCAGGCGGTTGCCCACGGCGAAGGTGTTGTCGCGGCTGATCTTCGCGTCTGTATAGGCGTAGGTGGCAATCACGTTCCAGCCTGGCAGGATCTCGCCGGTGATGTCGAACTCGACACCTTGGCTTTCTTGCTCGCCCACCTGGATCGAAAAGCTGGGACTGGTGGGATCGGCCGTCAGGACGTTGGTTCTTGCGATCTTGTACAGCGCCAGGTTGGCGAACAAACGACCCGCAAGCAAATCGGCCTTGGCTCCCACTTCGTAGCCGCTGCCGCGGGTGGGTACAAACGGCGTGCCCGCGATGCTCACGCCGGTGGTGGGAGCAAAGGATTGGTTGAAGTTGGCAAAAAGCGACACCTCCGGAGCGGGTTTGTAGAGTAAGCCGACCCGGGGGGAGAATGCCTGGCCTTCCGAAGGACTGACACTGCCGGTCAGCAAGTTCGTGAGGGGCGCAGAGACGGTATCGTAGCGGCCGCCCAGCACCAGCTTGAAACTCTCGGAAAACGACACTTGATCCTGCAAGTACACCCCGAAGCTGTTGGTGGGGGTGAAACTCGAGGAAACCGGCAAGAGCGGATTGACGGCCAGGGCGTAGGGGGGAGGCTGGAAGATGTCGATCACACCCGCTTCGCCGCGACTGGAAAAGGTGACCGCGTTGGTGAATTTGCCCAGTTCGAGGCCGAACAGGACCGTGTGGTCCACAGAGCCCGTCCGCGGCTTCCAGACCAAGTCGTTCTGGAAGGTGGTGCTTTCTCGTAAAGCGGGGGTGTTCCCGATCAGCACGCTCAAAGAGCGGTTGTCCTCCAGCAAACTGACGGGACTGACAAAGTCCCTTGGGTAGTTCTGAAACCAGGAGGTGTACCGCCCCCCGGTGCGCATCGTCAGGTTCTCGGCAAACCGGTGCTCCACCAGCGCCGTCACCCGCGTCAGATTTGAGACGACCAGCCGCTCTGGGCCGTAGAAGTTGCGGCTGTAAGGAATAGGGGCGATCCCCGTGCCCACCGCCGGTATACCGCTGTCGAGGGGGCGGTTATCGCGGTAGTGTTCCACTTCGAAAGTAAGGGTCGTGTCGGGGCTCGCCTTCCAGACCACCACCGGCGAGAAGAACACCCGCCTTGCCTGGTTACCGCGGAAGTTGTTGGCGTCCTCATAGACGGCGTTGAGCCGGTAGGCCAGGTTGCCCTCGGCGGTCAGCGGACCGGACAGGTCCACCGTGGTGCGGTAAAAGTCGTAGCTGCCCGCGGTGAAACCAAGGGCAGCGTAGGGGCGGTCGAGGGGTTTTTTGGTGACGAAGTTGATGACGCCGGAGGGCTCGGCGCGGCCGAAGAGCACCGAGGAAGGGCCTTTGAGCACTTCGACGCGCTCGATGTTGGCGCTTTCGGGAAAGACGAGCGATTCGAAAACGTTGGCTGAAAAGGCGTTGGTGAAGGTGCTAGCGGTAAAGCCGCGAAGGTTGTAAATTTCGAAGCGGCCAGAAGCGTCGCCTGCGAGGTAGACACCGCTGACGTTGCGCAGGGCTTCGCGCACCCGCACCGCCCCCTGGTCTTCGATGACCTGACGGGGAATGACCTGGACCGACTGGGGCGTGTCCAGGATGGGCGTGTCGGTCTTGGTGGCGGTCGAGGAGCGCGAACGGCGGTAGGTGCTTGTGCCGGTCACCGTTACCTCATCCAGATCTTCGGCGTCGCCAGGAGGCGGGGCCGCCGCTGGTTGGGGCTCGGGCACCGCTTGGCCCAGCAGGGGGGCGGCCTCCGTCGAAGGGCGCTCCAGTTGCGAAAGCCGAGGGGCACCTTCCCCGGCAAGCACCGCCGGGGCGACAAGCAGCCCCAGACAGCCACACACGACAAACGGACGCAGTGCGCTCACAGTGGTTTCACTCCTTTGCTTCGCAGGGCACAGGCCACAGCCCGGAACAGTCGCAACAAGCCCGGGCCGCTGTTGCGATTGCCAACGGCCAAAATCAGTCCACTTGTCTGGCAAGACCGCGCAAAAACAGCAGGCTTTGAGCTGACAGCACCCGGTCTGGGGAGGGGGTAGTGCTCAGTGCCAGAGTAAGTTTGTTGCTATTATTGTCAATAGCGCCAGCGCCCACCGCACCCGAGGGGCCGGTGGGTAGAATGAACCCGACGGCCAGGTTGCCCAGAACACGTGTGCAGTCGGCTGCGGGCGAACCGGTGCAATGGACGACGGCGGACAGAGTTCTGGGTTGTCGATTGGTGGCTGGGGCACATCGAGGTCTACCGGCGGGAGGGACAGGTGCTCAAGCTGGTGGCAACATTGGTGCTGCTGTACCTGCGCGAGTCTGCCCCGCAAGGAGACTGGCGGGTGGTGTTGGTGTTTGCCCGGCGCAGCCTGGATGTACCATTGCCAACTGCCCTGCGCAGCCTGGGGGCGGACGAACGGTTGCAGCGGGTGTACCTGGAGGAACTGCGCTTAGAGGAGGACGCTGCGCTGGGCCTGTCGCTGGCGCGGCTGGTGGTCGAGGAGGAGCAGTCGTTCGTGGAGCAGGCGCGGCGGTTGGTGGAGCGCACCCGGGAGCAGTTGCCCCAGGGGGAGGAACGGCGGCGGGCGTTGGAGTTGATCGAGACTACGATTGTGTACAAGTTGCAGTACAGCCGCGAGGAGATCCGAGCGATGTTCACGATGGATGAGTTGGAGCAAACGCGGTACATCCAGGACCTCAAGGCCGAGGTTCGGCGCGAGGCTGAACGGGAGGCTGGACTTGCGGCCCGCCTATCGTTAGTTCTCCGGCAACTTACCAAACAGGTCGGTGCCCTGGAGCCCGAGGTAAGCGAGCGCATCAGCAGCCTCACAGATGCAAGGCTTGATGCCCTGGCCGAGGCGTTGCTGGACTTCGACTGCGCCGTCGATCTGTACAACTGGCTTGACAGCCGGTCATAACCCTGGCGGATTTTTGGTACTTGGACTAGAACTGCAGGCCGATAGTCCCCTGCACTGTAAAAGGCTGGCCGGGAGTGACGATAGTACGGGAGTTGGCCCCCTCGAAGTAGCGCACATCGAACAAATTTTTGAAGTTGACGGCTGCCCGGAAGTTGTTGCGGTTGTAGTAGATTGCAGCGTCCGTGCGCACGTAGCCCGGCAGGGTAAAGCTGCCCGCCAGGTCCCCCGGGCGCTCGTCCACCGCAAATATGCCCAGACCGAAGCCAAACCCGCCCAGGGCGCTCTCCGGCGAAAAACGGTAGGTGCTCCAGAAGCTGCCGCTGTGGCGGGGCACCACAGGCAGGCGATTGCCCACCGCGAAGGTGTTGTCGCGGGCGATGCGCGCATCGCTATAGGCGTACGTGGCAAGCACGTTCCAGCCCGGCAGGATTTCACCGGTGCTGTCGAACTCGATGCCCTGGCTTTTCTGCTCGCCCACCTGGATCGAAAAGAGCGGGTTGGACGGGTCGGCGGTGGTGCGAAAGAGGTTGTAGCTGCCGGCGGTGAAGGTCAGGTTGTAGTAGGGCTTCTCCAGGGGCCGCTTGGGAATTAAGTTGATAATCCCCGAGGGTTGCGCCCGGCCAAACAGCACCGAGGCCGGGCCTTTGAGCACCTCGATGCGCTCGATGTGGGCGGTCTCCCGATAGATGCGCGTCGAGAAAAAGTCATCGAGAAAACCGTTCTGGAAGGAACTGGCGGTAAAGCCCCGGATGGTGAAGTTATCGTTGCGTCCGGCATTGTTGGCAGAAAAGGATGCCCCCCCGACGTTGCGCAACGCGTCGTCGAGCCGGATGACCCCCTGGTCGTCGAGCACCTGGCGGGGAATCACCTGGATCGACTGGGGGGTGATGAGAATCGGCGTGTCGGTCTTGGTGGCCGAGGTGGCGTTCTTGCGCCGGTAGCCGCCTGTGCCGAAAACGCTAAACCAGGAGTCCCCCGGCTTGAGCCGTGGGGAGTGTCAAAAGCGGCTCACGCGCACCTGATAGACGTTGCCGCCCGCCTCGTCGGAGACCAAAAGCGTGCTCTCATCAATAAACAGAGCCTCACGGGGTTTGCCGAGCTTGTCGGCCACCACGGTCGGCTTGCCCTGCTTGTCGAGGCGCACCAGTTGGCCCCTACCTAGGTCGGTAACATAAACCTCACCGCGAGGCGAAAGGGCAAGGCCGCTCGGATCGCTGAAGCCCTTGGCCCAGAGGGTCGGTTTTTCTCCAGGTGCCCAGCGGTAAACGCCCTTGTCGGTCTCGTCGGTGACGTAGGTGGTGCCGTCAGGGGCTACGGCAATGTCGCGCCAGCCGTAGGTCGCTTCGCGGGGGTTCATGCTCACCGGCGGTTCTTCTTTTTTGAGGTTGCCTTTGCCGTCGGGCGCGTAGCGGCTCACCTCCCCGGTGCGGTGGGAGACCACCAGCAGCGAACCTTTGCGAGCCGGGTCCTTGACGACCCCAAGCGGGTCGGTAATCTTGCCGTCCAGACGGCTCAGCTGCCCAGCCTGGACGCGGGCCAGGCTGTTGCCGTCGCGCTCGGCTACATAGAGCGCCCCGTCCATCTCCAGCGCCCACGAGGGCCGCCGCAAGCCCTGGGCGAAAAGTGTCGGGTTTTTACCGTCGAGCGTATAGCGCAGCACCCGCCCTGTACCCTGCTCCACAACGCAGACAAAGGTGCCGTTGGTGGCCAACCCCTGGGGTTTGCTCAAACCGCCGACCCACAAGCTCACCACCGCCTCGGCCCCCGATACCGGCACCGCCGACCACAAGGACACAGACATGCAAATTGCAGCAAGATAGCCCACACGAAATTTCCCACGCACCATGACGCACCTCAATTGTGAAAGAAAAATGAAAACCTGGCTATACCCCAGATAGCAGGGGTACCCCCGGATGTCAAGGCGGCAGCCGCGCCACGAATGTGTGCCAGGCGCCGCGCCCGGCAAGGAATTCGAGCTTTATGAAAAGATTATGAAAAAATTCATTCGGCGTGGTACGCTGATGATGCCCCGAGTGGTTCGCTGCAAAGTCGGCCGCATCGGTGGTTTTTGTGCTCACCATGACGAGGAGAACATCGCCGATGTCCAGGCAGGTCGGTGCAGGAATTTCTATGACTTGTTTGCTCTCGATGGGCCTGACGCTCGGGCCGCCGGCGGTCCAGGCGCAGCAGCGTGCTGCGCAGCTGGCGGAGGCTACTTCCACCCAGGCTGCGGATCTCGCTCCACGCCTGGCTCAGGCGGCACAGGCTCCTCAGCCTGCCGATGTCTCAGCCCAAGCGCCGCCTAAGGACGAAGAGGCGGTCGAGCTGGAGGAGGTGACCGTCACCGGCTCGATTCGGCCTCGCCGCCGCAGCGAGGAGACCACACCCATCTACGTGATCGACCAAAAAGAAATCGAACTCAAAGACGCGCGCACCTTAGGCGATGCGATCCGCAACGTGCCGGGGGTGACCACGAATATCTTCGGGGCCGGTGCGGATGTGCACAACGGTTATTTCATCCGCGGCGTGCCCACCACCAGCACGGCGATTCTCATCGACGGCCGGCCAATCACCAACCTCAACCAGGAGCACTACGACCCGAGCGAAATCCCGGTCAACAACGTCGAGCGCATCGAGGTGATGCCCTCCGGCGGCACGACCCTCTACGGCAGCACGGCTTTGGGGGGAGTCATCAACGTGATCACCCGTAAGCCCACCAAACCGCTGGAGGGGCAAGTTTCCGCCCAATTCGGCTCCTACGGCCACAGCAGGTACGGCGCCTACTACCAGGGCAAAACCGGCGCCTTCACCTACAATTTCAACTACGACAACTTCAATGCCATCAACAACTTCGCCTACCGGGTGGAGCGGCCGGTGGGGGTGCTGACGGGCATCCGACCAAACGGCGATTTCAACGCGCGCTCCTACAACCTGGATTTGGGCTACGAGATCGACAGCCGCAACACCATCACGCTCAATACGTATTTGCGCAACTTCGCCAAGGGCATCTCGCCTTTTTCGATCGTCGATACCCGCCAGAACGTCTTTGCCGGACAGAGTGCGGAGCAACTCGGGCTCAACGACGACCACAAATCGCGCCTGGTGACCGACACCTGGGGTATGGCCCTTACCTGGGACAGCAAGCTGGGCCAAAGCAACGATTCGAATCTGCAATTTCGCCTCTCGCTAGATCGCGCCCTCAACCGCGAACTGGCCTTCGACGAAGATTTCAGCACCGGGATTTACCTGTTGGGGCTCAGGGGCAGCCACGCCTGGCAACTTACCCCCGGCTGGAATTTGACCTACGGCCTCGATTACCTTAAAGAGATCGGCCGCTCGGGGGTAAAGTTCCTTTCCACCGGCACAGAGGTCGTCGACTACGACACCAGCATCGAGCGGCCGGCGCTCTTTTTTCTCAACGACGTGCAGCTATTGAATAACGTGCTCTTGAGCGCCGGTGCACGCTGGAGCTTCACCGACCGCTACGGTAGTTCGTTTGACCCCAATATCGGCCTGCGCTGGCAGATCGCTCCCAATTTTGCCCTGCGCACGAACTTCAACCAGGGATTCAAAGCCCCCAACTTCCACGATCTTTTCGGCAGAACCGTCCACAAGGGCAACCCGAACCTGGTGCCGGAGCGCGGCTCGTTTTTCGACGCGGGTCTTGACTGGCAGCCGACGCCCACCAGCAACCTGCGCCTCACGACGTTTATCGGCAACATCAGCAACTTGATGGCGCTCAACCTGGTGGATCCCAGGCAGCCGGACTTTGCTGAGTTTGCAGCTCTTGGTCTTGAAATCAACGACCGGGTGCGGGTCAATTACCCCTCGGTCTACAACACCGGGGTGGAGCTGGGCTTCAACTGGCGCCTGGCACCCAGTTGGAACTTTTTTTTGACGGGGACTTATACCGATTCGCGGGTGGTCGAAGGGTTGCGCCAGGAGATCAACCAGACCCAGCAGGCGCTGGTGCCGTTTTTGATGGGCAACACCGGCTTTAGTTACGAAGATCCCGGTGGGTTTCGGGCGGCTTTGTTTGCCAACGTCGTCGGCGGCCGCTCCGTGGACACCTACCACGTCGGCCCCGGCGACGCTTTGCTCGAAGGCCCCAACGGCGCCCCGATCTTCATCTCGCACGTGGGCAAGTTGCCGCCGGGGGCGCTGCTGCCCGGCTATACGACCTTCGATCTGTCGCTGCGCGTACCCATCGTCAGTGCGCTTGCCGTCAATGCCTACGTGGACAATCTGTTCAACCAGTACTACGAGCGCTCCTACGGCGGCCCGGCGCCGGGGACGACCTTTCGTGTCGGCTTGAAAGCGACGTTTTAGGAGCCTTTATGCCCCAGCCCGGCCGCTTCCGCAAAATCCTGCTTGCCTGCAAGGACGGCCTCGGTTGTCTGGATGCCGCCGACTCCGCCGCCGCCCTGGCCCTTGCTGTGGAGGGCGAAGTGCTTGTCCTCCATGTCGTGCACCCGAAAAAGTACCTCGATTAACGTGAGTTCGGGTTAAGCCAGGAGCAGCTCAGCATCCGCTGCCACCGAAGGCTTTTTCAGTTGGTGGCAGTAGGCGATCCGCCCACTCACCCAGTTCACCACAAAGGGCGTTGGGCTGCGATGTGACGGGTGTGCTCTATCTGAGCAATGTTCTTCAGCTGGTCATTCGAATCATCACCCAATGCTCCAATGTCGTGGATCGGCAGCGCCAATCGTTCCACAGTTCGCAACTGGAGAACATCTGCTTCGGAAATGCCGACTTGGGCTAGAGCATAGGACTATTGCTACTCAATTTCAATTGCTGGGTTGGCCGGGTCGCCTTTAGCTCGAAAGCTTTGGCTAAAGACTATCCGGATCAATGCCCAGCGCCCGCAGCCGTTCAGCAAGCGTCTGAGCGCGTTTTTCTGCCTCCAGGCGCGCCTGCTGCTCCCGCCGGGCCTGCTGTTCGGCCTCCAGGCGCGTCTGTTGTTCCCGCTGGACTTCGCATTCGGCTACCTCGGCCCGGTAGCGTTGATATTCCTCAGGCACCGGATAGCGATCGCCTGCTGCGTTGAACCAAAACAGCCACTCGCGCTCCCAACCGCTCAGAGCCGCCTCCGCTCGACCGAGGCCCAGACCAATCTCAGGCAGCCAGACCGGTTCACCGACCATTCGTACATACGCACCGTCCACCAGGCGGTACACTTCCAGCCGCTCGTGCTTCGGCTGAAAACCTTCCGGGTCGTAGACCGCGTAGTACAGCACTTCGAGGTCCTGGTATTCTTTGAGCTTTTTTGTGTACTCCCCGCGGTAGGTTTGCGAGACCACCTCCAGGACAAAGACCGGCACGATGCCCTCTTCTTCCCAGAGCACATAGCTGGGGCGACCGCGCTTGCCGTACTTGGGCCTGAACCGGGGTACCCCCAGACTCAAGAAGCCATCGGGGACAATCGCGGTTCTGGGCGCTTCGGTGTTTGCATAGATGCCCATGTCGATGCCAAAAAACCAGTCCGAACGATTCTGCCAGAGGAGTGCCAGGACGGCTTTAAGAACGGCGGGAACAGAATCTTGCAGTTCGTTATCCACAGGCGTCTCGTCGGAGTCGGGCAACTCCAGAGCGGTGGGCAGGCGTAGCGAGGCATCGAAGTGCGCCATGGCCGTGCTGTGGGGAATGGCTGTCCCAAGGGTAGCAAACCCGGTGTTGCACAATTGGGATGAAGTACGGCCACCGGCGTGGCAAATATAGCCGGCAATGTCTATCCTCCGGTGGCAATCCTTCAACTGCTGCGCAAGGCCGCGATCGGGTCGAGGCGGGCGGCCTGC
Organism: Aphanocapsa lilacina HA4352-LM1; assembly: GCA_019359725.1. GTDB lineage: Bacteria > Cyanobacteriota > Cyanobacteriia > Gloeobacterales > Gloeobacteraceae > Gloeobacter > Gloeobacter lilacinus. Next base: position 26,209 of record JAHHGR010000039.1, read on the forward strand.
CGCGCCGGAAAGACGCCGAACACCAGACCGATGGTGCCTGAGACCCCAACCGCGAGCAGCACTGCGCTCCACGGAATCACAGGCTGGATCGGGGTGAACCAGGCGAGCGGCAGGGTGGCGCCGATGCCCACGGCGATGCCTACCAATCCGCCTGCCGCCGAAAGGAGGACAGCCTCGAACAAAAACTGGCTGAGAATGTCCTGCTGCTTGGCGCCGATCGCTTTGCGCAAACCGATTTCCTGGGTGCGCTCGCCTACCGAGACGAGCATCATGTTCATGATCCCGATGCCGCCCACCAGCAGCGAAACGGCCGCCACCAGCGCCAGCAGCAGCGACAGCGCGCCGCTCACCTGGTTGGCCAGGTCGATGAAGGACTTGTTGGCCGAGAGGGTGATTCTGACGGTCGTGATCACGGCGGTGTTCTATTTGTTGACGACGCCGAGACGCTCAACATCGGGTTTGATATGTTGAACGCTTCGATTTATCACCTGGGTATCAGCACGTTCGTGATTTTGTTGGGCTTTGTGATCGTGGCGGAGCGCCGCAGCCGCGCCCGGGCGGAGAAGTTGGCCGAAGAATTGGAGGGATTGGCGGCGAACCTGGAGCGCGTCCGCATCGCCCGCGACATGCACGATTCGCTCGGGCACACGCTGACAGCCCTCGATGTCAAGCTTGAAGTGGCCCAGGAGCTGTACTTGCGCGATCCGGACCGGGCGCGCCAGGCGGTGCACACCGCCAAGCAATTGTCCGGCCAGTGCCTGCAGGATGTGCGGTTGGCCGTCCAGGCGATGCGCCGCCCGCCTTTGCACCTGGGTGCGGCGCTGGAGGGTCTGGCCGAGCAGGTAGGGATTCGACCCGCAGGCGACCCACAGCGGCTTCGGCTTGCGGGGGATGCACGAGCGGATGCAAGTGCTCGGCGGCTCCCTCGCCATCGCAAGCGCCCCCGGTCGGGGGACGCGCATCCGGTTGAGCGTCCCGCGATGATCCGGCTGTTGCTGGTAGACGATCAGCCGCTGTTTCGGGAGGGACTGGCGGACCTGCTGCTTCTAGAAGAAGACATGCAGATCGTCGGCCAGGCAGGCCACGGCCAGGAAGCGATTACTTTGGCGATGCAACGGCTGCCGGATGTGATTTTGATGGATGTGCGCATGCCGGTGTGCGATGGGGTCGAGGCGACCCGCCAGATCCACCAGCGCTATCCCTGGATCCGCATCCTGGTGCTCACCACCTTCGACGAGGACGAATACATCCTCCAATCGCTGCAGGCGGGGGCTTTGGGCTACTTGCTCAAAAGCACCCCCGCCCGGCAGGTGGCCGCCGCCGTGCGGGCCTTGCACCAGGGCCACAGCCAGCTCGGGCCGACGATTGCCGCCAAGGTCTTCTCGCAGCTGCAACCCTCACCCGCCCGCAGACTAGAAGCCGCCCAGCACTTCAGCGAGCGGGAGCTGGAGGTACTCGGCCTCATCGGTCAGGGCAAGAGCCACCGCGAAATCGCCCAGGCGCTCCATCTGACCGAGGGCACCGTCAAAAACCACATCTCCCGCATCCTTGCCCAGTTGGGTCTGCGCGACCGCACCCAACTGGCGCTGTGGACCCACAAACACCTCGGCTAGAAAACAGGTGCCCGCCGCTCGAGTCGCCCCGAGCAGTTGACGCAACTCAACTCTTCGAGATCTTTTGCTTCGGATCGTTTCGGCGTCTCGCTGCAGGACCGGCTCGATCTGGGCGACACCCCCGAGCTGGCGCAAATGCTGATTTGCCCAACCCCCTACAGACCCTCTGGATCGATCCCCGCTGCTTTGAGCCGTTCGTTCAGTTCCTGGACGCGTTGTTCGGCTTCTCGGGCACGCTGCTCGGCAAGTTCAGCCCGTTGCCGCTCCTGGTCGGCGCGCTGCTGCTCCTGGGCAATTTTTTCTGGCTCCGAGGGAATCCACCGCCCTTCACTGTCATACCAGCGCAACCACCGACGCTCCCAATCGGCAAACGTCCCCGTCCACAATCCCAGACCGATTCCCAGTTCAGCAATCCACAAGCGGCTATCCTGCTGCTGCTTGTAAAGCCCATCTTCGAGCGAAAGATCTGCAGCGTGTCGCCCACCCGGTCGAAGAGCACATAGTAGGGCACCTGCAACATCTGTTCGTACACCTCCCACTTCGAAGGCGTCGGCGGCGGTGAGCACCTGAGCTGGTGGCACAGCCAGCGGCCTGAAGGTTTGACTGAGCAGTTGGGGCTGCCAGTCGTGGAACTGATCCGGCAAACCGGGCTCCTCGGGGTTCTCACTCGGTAAATCGTACATCGTTGGCAAAGACAGGTCTGCCGACCGAATCGGTAGCCCTGGTTTGAATGCGTTCATCGAGTCACCCAAGCAGCATGGTGACCTTTAGTCTATCTTTTCGCATCGCACGCACCCCCAGATTCGACCCCGCACACCTAATGAACGCCAATCCCAGGCCGGTGAAGCACGTGCTTATCGATCCGCTGCTCCTGACCTCCTCTCCGTCCTAGTACTACACCTACGGAGAAATCTATGCGTTGCCGTTCATCCAGCCCGGGGCGCCCTCAACAATCAACTTCTCGCTGAGCTACACGTTTTGAGGCGGTTCGGGGGGCGATCCTGCGCGAAGGCGCTCCTCCGGCCGGGCGGATCGCCTTTGTGGTTCCTGGAGCGACGCTACCACAAACATTGGACGCAGGCGCAGCGGCAAGCCGGGGCCTGGACCCGTTGCCGGAGGCCCGTGACCGACGCAGCGGCCGTTCTCAGCTCTGCGGGTCGATGCCCAGGGCGCGCAAACGCTCCGCCAGGCGCTGTGCTTGCGCTTCGGCTTGCTGGGCGCGCTGCTCGGCTTGTTCGGCGCGTGAGCTTTCGCTCTGGGCTTGCCGCTCGGCCGCTTCGGCGCGTTGCTGTTCGTGCTCGGCGCGTTGCTCGGCTTGTTCGGCGCGCTCGCGCTCCTGCTCGGCGCGCGCGGCGATCTCGCCGTAGCTTTCGAACGGCGTGCCGTCCGGCCGCCACAGCCGCAACCCGCCCCGCTCATCCAGCCCGAAGCGCACCCCCAACCTGGGGCTCACCCAGCCGGCCATCGCCTCGACGCCCGAAAGCCACCCGCCTTCGCGCACGAAACCGTCCAGGCCGCCCCCCTCCGGATCATAAATGTAGTACTCCTCGACGCCGAAGCGCTGGTAAAACTGGAACTTGCGCGTCATCTCGGGGACGGTGTTGCCGGGGGAGAGCACCTCGAAGACCACCTGCGGCGCGACGTTCGCTTCGAGCCACTGCCGGTAGCTGCCGCGCTTGCCCTTGGGGCGACCGAAGGCGACCATCGTATCGGGCGCCTGGCACAACTGCGGATTGCCCTCCACCGGGTACCACAGCAAGTCTCCGGCCACAAACACATCCGGATCGCCCGCGAACAGCCACTCCAGACCCTCTTTGAGGTAGACAATCCAGCGGAACTGCTCGGTGTTGTCCGCCATCGGTTGACCGTCGGTGTCCGGATAGACGAGGGTGTCAGGTGCAAAAACCATGGCCCGTGCATCCACTTCTTGCCGCCATCTTAACAAGAGACGACCGTTGCAAGCGGCCGTGTTCGCTCACCACCGACTGCTCGCCGGGCTCCACATTTTGAGGCGCCATTGAGGGGCGGTGCCGGGAAAAGGCGCTCCCCGGCCGAACGGGTCGCCTTTGTTTTGTTGGCCCGCGCGCCCGCCGCCTAAGCCGCCCCGAGTAATTGACAGTGACTCTCAGCAAGGGTGCGCTTTGTGCGTCGGCGCAAACCGGCCACGGGAAAGGCTTCGGGCCGTTTTCGCCTCCGTAGGGTGCCGGTCTTCGGTCTGGTGGCGCCCGGTCTCAATTTCAACAGCGTCAACACCCTGCCCATCAACTGCTTTTTGAACCAGCCGTCGGACAGCTACGCCATCCACCAGACGAACGTCTTCTCGACTTTTTTGGAGTACCGCATCAGCGACGATTGGGCGCTGCGCAACTTGCTTGGCTACCAGGGCTTTCGGTTCATCCGCAGGGAGAGCATAGCCAGCTTTTTGCAGGAGGACGGCAGGACGCTCGAGCGCTCGAACTTTCTCCAGGACATTCCGCAGGAAAGGTACACCGCCGAGGTGAACCTGACGGGCCGTTGCACCACCGGCGGTTCGCTCGGCCGACTCCCTGGCCCATGCCGGTCTGATGCTCGCTCAGGCGAACAATGGCCCGACTGCACAGGCAAACCCCGGCAGCAGTGGGCTGCTCACGGTGTCTGTTTCTAGCAAAGTCGCCGCCAAGGTGAGCACCGCTTGCTCCCGCCGGTAGACTTCGACTTGCTGCAGCTGCCAATCGACAATCCAGTACTCCAGGACGCCGCGCACCGAGTACAGTTTGAGTTTGAGTTCGCGGTCGCGCCGCACGTTTTGGGCTCCGGGCGAAAGCACCTCCACCACCAGCTCCGGTGCCCCGCTTAGATGTCCCGCTGGATCGAGCAGGATGTTCAATCGTTCGCCGCTGGCCCAGACCACATCCGGAATGACGTTGTCCGCCTCGCCAAAAAGCACACCCGGTACGACGGCCGCCTGGCCGGAGCCGCCCGCGCTCGACCAGGCATCCAAACGGGCAAAGACGCGGCCGCTCACCTGTTGATGCTTCCAATGGGGAGCGCGGGTCACGAACAGTTCTCCGTCGATGATCTCGTAGCGGTTGCCGTTGTCCGGCAGCAAGTCCAGATCGGCCGCCGTCCACCGCACCCGTTCGCCCGCTGCAGACTGCATACTTCTTCTCCGCGGCTGTCGGGATCATTCTAACCATTTGGCCCACTGGCGCGGTAGTGGCTGGAGCGGCCCGCTCAAAAGCGCACTTCGAGGGTGCCCTGCACCGTGAAGGGTGCGCCGGGATACAGGCCAGCCCGGTAATAGGCGGCATCGATGTATCGGGCGCCCAGCAGGTTCTTGAAGTTGAGCGCCGCGTTCAGCCCGCCCTGCCGGTAATAGAGCGCCGCGTCCACCCGCGCGTAGCCCGGCAGAACAAAGTTGTTGGCCAGATCCCCGAATCTCTCTCCCACCGCGAACACCCCTGCCCCGATCCCCCAGCCCGCCAGCGGACCGTCCGGCACCCGGTTCGTATTTGCCGAGCCGAAGGTGTAGGCGTATCCTCCGGAAGTCTTGCCCAGTTCGAGACCGAAGAGGATCGTGTGATCGACCGAGCCCGTTTTCGGCTTCCAGACTAGGTCGTTCTGAAAGGTGACGGTTTCTTGTGTATAGGATCCCCCCTGGGCCGACAGTTGCAAGGTGCGGTCGTCCGGCAGCAACTCGGCAGCATAAAGGATTCTTGGGTAGTACTCGTTGTAGTGCGAGTACCGTCCGCTGCACAGCTTGCACTCCTCACCCAGGCGTCTGGTGCTCGCATCCCATGGCTTTTCCGGCACACGCTGATGCTCTTGCACCCAGCCGAATTCTACGCTTTGTTGCAAATCGAAATCAACAAGCTCGTCAACTGGGTCAGCACATCCTGCCACGCTACTTGGCGACAACCTGCCGGCGAGTCCCTTGCTGCCGGGCTTTGGTTGCTCGGTGGCCTCTTTGTTTGCTTGAGACCGGCCGAGTGGAGTGTGACCTTATCTTGATAAATGTCCACGTCAGCCGACTTGCTCCGTTGCACGCCTTTTCACTTTTAAGATTGCAACGCGGATCATCGGTTAGCAAGTGACAACGCGAGCGCGTTGAAAATCAAGCAGGGGCAACGGTTGCGGCGTCCGGGCCGGCCGCCACAGCATTGCTTACCTCGCTTGGCGCAGCACCCGGGAGGTGCCTTTCGATGCGCGCTCCAAGAGCCTGCAGCTTCCTTTCGATGCTCTCGTAGCCGCGGTCGAGGTGGTGCAGTCCGGCGATGGTCGTCGTGCCGTGGGCGGCGAGCCCCGCGATTACCAGCGCCGCTGAGGCGCGCAGGTCGGTGGCCACCACCGGCGCCCCGGAAAGCTTGAGCACCCCGCGCACAATCGCATGGCCCGAGCGCACCCGGATGTCGGCCCCCAGGCGGTTGAGTTCGGGGACGTGCATCAGGCGGTTCTCAAAGACCGTCTCCGAGATGATGCTGGTGCCCTCGCTCACCGCGAGCACACTCATAAACTGCGCCTGCATGTCGGTGGGAAAACCCGGAAAGGGCAGCGTCTCGATGTCAGTGGCCGCCATCACCCGGCCGGGGCTCACCTCCAGCGTGCCCGGTCCCACCAGATTGACCACCGAACCCATCTCCCGCAACTTGGCGATCACCGCCGCAAGATGCTCGGGGAAGACCGGCCCGATGCGCAGGGTCGAACGGGTGATGGCGGCGGCGGCCATGAAGGTGCCCGTCTCGATGCGGTCGGGAATGACGTGGTACTCGCTGCCGTGCAGGCGCAGCACGCCGCTAATCACGATGGTTTTGCTGCCCGCGCCGCGGATGTGGGCACCCATCGAGCGGCAGAAGTTGGCCAGGTCCACCACCTCCGGTTCCTGGGCGGCATTCTCGATGACGGTCTCGCCCTCGGCGAGGGTGGCGGCCATCATGATCGTCTCGGTGGCACCCACGCTCGGATAGTCGAGATAGATGCGCCCGCCGCGCAACTTGCGCGCCCGCGCCTCGACGATGCCGTGCTCGATGCGCACCTGGGCGCCGAGGGCCTGCAGACCGCGCACGTGCAGGTCTACCGGCCGCGCCCCAATGGCGCAACCGCCCGGCAGCGGAATGCGCGCCATCCCAAGCCGGGCGAGGATCGGCCCCAGGATAAAAAAGCTGGCGCGTAGGCTGTTGACCAGCTCGTAGGGGGCGCGGTGCACGCTCAAAAAGCGCGGGTCGATGTCGAGGGTATTGTCGGCCACCGGCTTCACCCGCACCCCCAGCGATTCAAGAATCGCACTCATCATGCGGATATCCGCCAGCTTCGGCACGTTGTGCAGCCGACAGGGCTCCATCGTCAGCAGTGACGCAGCCATCAGCGCCAAGGAAGAGTTCTTGGCCCCGCTGATGGTGACCTCGCCGCTTAATCGGTAGCCTCCCTCAATCTGTAAATACGGGTCCGTTAATCTTGCTGGGGCGGGACTCGACTGGGGCAGGGAAGGCTCGATTCCCATGGGTTCGATTATGGGTGGTGTGTGGATACCCCAGATTGTAAGGGAAAGGTCGCCGGAAAATCTGCCCTATTCTATGGAGATGTAAGGCCCTGGCCAAAGTCAGGCGATCGTTGCCGGCAGAAGCGTGCGGCGCAGCAGGCGCGCCAGTTCGCGCTCCAGAAGACGGCCTGCAACCCGGCGGCTCAAGTCGCGGCCCTCGGGCTTGAGGATGAGCTTGCCTAAAATGGAGACCGATTTGCGCAAGTCGAGCTTGGGATCCTCACGCAGCAAAGACCAGAGCCTTTCAAGATTCTGTAGACCGCTCGCTCTACCGCCCAGGACGTTAGGGTTGACGGTGCTCGCGGAGGTCAGTTCGTCGATGAGCTTCTCGCGGATCGAAGTGCCCCGCTCGGAGAGCAAAAATTCGGCCGCCTGATCGAGGGCACGGTTGATGTCGTAGTCCCTGGCGCTTCTGGCGTTGCGCACAAGGTTTTCGAGGCGGTTCCAGCGAAAGGAGCCGTCTTTGAAGAGAAGTTCGCTCAGCGAAGCGCGCAGTTCGGGGGCGTTGTCGGTGAGCAGGCGGCGGGCCACGTAGGGGTAGGCGACCTCGAGCACCTTGAAGTCCGGGTCTACCGAGATGGCGATCCCTTCGAGGGTCACCAGCGAACGAATAATCAGTGCAAAAAAGGCGGGCACCCGAAACGGTAGGTCGTACATCATCGAGGACATGTTGTCGGTGATGCTCTTGATGTTGAGGCTGCCGACGCTGGAGCCCAGAGCCTGGCCAAAGACCGCCGCCAGCACCGGTACGATGGGCTTCAGGTCTTGATCGGGTTTGAGAAAACCGAGTTTGACGTAGTCGCGCGCCAGCCCGTCGAAGTCGCGATTAACCATGTGGACGATGGCTTCGATAAGACCGTAGCGCTGGGCAGGTTCCACCTCGCTCATCATCCCGAAGTCGAGGTAGGCGAGCCTGCCGTCGGCCATCACCAACAAATTGCCCGGGTGGGGATCGGCGTGGAAGAAACCGTGCTCCAGCAATTGCCTCAGCGAGCATTGCACACCGTTTTCGATCACCTTGCGCGCATTGAGACCCGCCCGCTGGATATCCTCCAGGCGAGTAAGCTTGAGGCCGTCTATCCACTCCATGGTAAGCACCTGCCGGCAGGTATAGTCCCAGTAGATGCGCGGCACATAAACTTCGGGCATCCCGGTGAAGCAGGCGGCGAAGCGCTCGGCGTTCTTGCCCTCCTGGACATAGTCCATCTCCTCGAAGAGCTTGCGGCCAAATTCATCGAGGATGGCCTGCAGATCGCTTTTGACCTGAGGGACGTTGCGCTCGACCCAGCCGAGCAAGCCCCGCTGCAAATAGAGATCCAGGCTCACCAGCGGAATCAAATTGGGGCGCTGTACTTTGATGGCTACCCGCTCGCCGGTGGTGAGCCTGGCGCGATAAACCTGGCCCAGGGAGGCGGCGGCAATGGGCACTTCGTCGAATTCGGCGTAGATTTCGCGCGGATCGCGCCCGAGCCCGGCGCGGATGAGTGCGTAGGCCTCTTCGTTAGGGACCGGCGGTAAGCGGTCCTGCAACAGCGTCAACTCATCAAGGTAGACCGGTGGAACCAGATCGGGCCGGGTCGAAAGCGCCTGGCCAATCTTGATATAGGTCGGCCCCAGGCGGGTAAGGATCTCGCGCAGGCGCACCGCCCGCTTTTGCTGATGGCGGGCAACGGTGCCGGCGAGGCGATCCCACTGCACCATCAGTGCAAAACCCACAAAGGGCAGCAATGTCTGAAAAAAGCGCCACACCACCCGGCCGAAGCGCCGCTCGGCATAGCGGGCAATCAGGTCCGGGTCGTAGGATTTGAACGGCAGGTCGGAAGCGACGGCGCTGGGGAGGCTGGCCCCCAGGCGGGTCAGCGCGGCGCTCTCGAAGCGCGATTCGACGGTTGACTCGTCAAGGGCTGGCATGTAATAAAGGTTAACATTTTGGCGGAACTTTCTCTACCACCTGGGGAACAGATACAGTTGAGCCACGGCCGGGGAGGAGATGTGAGCGAGCAGGCGCAGATTTTTACGGACGACCTCTCACCGGAGGTGGCCGGTACGTACTTGCACAGTGGGCTTCTAGCGGTGGACAGCGAGGCGATGGGGCTGTTGCCCCACCGCGACCGGTTGTGCCTGGTGCAACTGTGCGACGAGGCGGGTTTGGTGAGTCTGGTGCGCCTGAGCACCGGTCTGACCCGGGCTCCACAGCTGCAAAAACTGCTCGAAGCACCGGCGGTGATCAAGCTGTTTCATTACGCCCGCTTCGATGTCGCCATGCTGCGCTACCACCTCGGCATCCGCGTGCAGCCTATCGTCTGCACCAAGGTGGCAAGCAAGCTGGCACGCACCTACAGTCCCCGACACGGCCTGAAGGATCTGATTCTGGAGACGGTGGGCGTGGAACTGGACAAATCTGCCCAGAGTTCGGACTGGGGGGCGGTGCTGGAATTGTCCGAGGAGCAGTTGCGTTACGCCGCCAACGACGTGCGCTATTTGATCCCCGCCTGGCGCAAACTGGAGACGATGCTTAGACGCGAGGGGCGCTTCGAGCTGGCCCGGCGCTGTTTCGCGCACCTCGAGACCCAGGTGGATCTCGATCTGTTGGGTTACAGCGGTGTCTTCGAGCATTAACAGCCTATCCGGAAAGTGCGTGGCTCCGTTGCAAAAATAATTGAAGCTATAGTTCTTTCCAGAATATCTGTCCGCTTTTTGCAACGGAGCCCGGGCATGGACATTTCCGCAGCTGTCGGTCCCAGTGAAGCCCAGCGCGCCTCCCTGATTGCCCTCGAAGCGGTGAGCACCCGGGCGGCGGTGGAAGCTGACCACCCTCAGCCAGGATCGCCCGTCGGTTTTTCCAGTACCGCGAGCCACCGCTGTACCCCCCGCTCCAGCAAAAACCCCTGGGATCGCTCCAGCGCACAGGCCACCAGCGCAGCGCGTAAAGCCTCGTCCACCAGGACCCGCTCAAGGCACCGCGCCATCGCAGCCCCATCCTGGGGAGGCACCAAAAGCGCGTCGCAGCCGTCACTCAGCAAGCGCGGCAATTCCCCGACCCGGGTGGTCACCACCGCACAGCCGCAGCGCATCGCTTCCAGAGGCGGCAGTCCGAAGCCCTCGAAGCGGCTCGGGTAGAGCAAAGCGGCACTCTCGGCGTACAGCGCTCTGAGCCGCCCAGCCGTCGGTTGCCGCTCAAAGCTCATCCACACCCCATCGAAATCCGTCGGCCGCCGGTGGCCGAAAAGCCGCACTTTGAGCCCCGGCAAGCGCTCTTTGAGCAGCCGCAGGGCGGCCAGGCCATCCTCGCCGCCCTTGCGCGCGTCGGGATGGTAGGGCATCACCACCGTGAGCGGTTCCGCCCGCCCGCCCGCATAGAAGACCGCCGGGTCCACCCCCGGCGGGATCACCTCCAGGCAGCGGCGGCCGAAGCGCGCCTCGATCAATTCGGCCAGGTGGCTGGAGACAGCCACCGGTGCCAGGGGCAGCCGGTAGCTGCCGTCCACCTGATCCACAGGGCCGCTGTCGATTTCGTAGAGCTGAATAAAGTAGATTTTCCGGCCCTTAGTCGCTTCCAGGCGGGCGACATCGTAGGCGGTGGGCCAGGCCGTCGCCACCACCATATCGGCTTCGGGCAGATGGGCATCGGCAATCCGCGGCACCTGCGCCAGCGGCGCTTCGAGGTCGAACCAGCCCAGCCGGTTACCGGTGAGCAGGTGGCGGGCGAACACGCGCAGTTGTCGGGGGCGGCTGTGGTGAAAGCGGTAGGGCCAGAGCGGATGGACGACCTGTACGCGGTGACCGAGGCGGTGCAGGGCGTTGGCATAATCGAGCACCACCCGGATGCCGCCGGTGGGATTCAAAAAGGGAATCACAAAGGTGATCCGCACCGCCGCGTTCTCCTACATCGAGCCCAGCCAGTTTTGCAACCGCTGATCGAGGGTGCCGGCAAAGGCGTGTAGCCGCCGGTCGTAGCAGCCCAAGTCGGTTGCAATCTCTACTCGCACCAGCCACTCGACGCGCCGCGCGCCAAATCGGCTGGTGGCCAGCCGCCGCTGCAGCGACCCCAGATCCGCCAGGCGCCGGTCGGCTGTCAGATAGTAAGACACCAGCCCAAAGCGTTTTTGCGCTCCGGTCAACTCGTCACATCGGCCCCCGAAGACTGCCGATTGTCTGTCTACTCGATAGCCGCGCTTTTGCCAGGCCAGGGTGTGATCGGCGTTGAGCAAGCCGCCGGTATGCAGCAGGAGCATTTCGACCGTCCGGGCCGGCCCGGGCGGGGGTGTCCAGCTCACTCGGGCCTCCTCGCGCTCCACCTCCACCAGCCGCGCCCCGGACAACAGACCGACCAGCTGTTGTGCCGTCTGGGGCAGGCGTGCGCGCACCGAGCGCTCCGCCGCCCGGTAGACTAACGGGTTGGCCGGACCGCTCCAGAGTTGCCAGCCCGCCACCACTGCCGCGAGGGCCGCGAGGATCACAAGCCGGTTTTGGGAGTGTCGAAGGGATTCCACCGGAAATACCAGCAGGTGAACAGGACCGTGGCGGCGCTGATGCCACCGCTGTAAAGCAGGGCACCCCAGCCTTCGTGCAGCGCGTCGAAGAGCGGCCGCCCCCAGTAGACGCTTGCCACGGCAAGCAGCAGCACACGCACGGCGTTGAGGGCTATCACCAGGGCCGCGCACAGCGCCAGGTAGAACCCATTGTCCCGGTGGGAGCGCCGCGAGAGGGTGAAGATGGCGGCGGTGGCGAGCACCCCAACTTCTAGCAGACTGCGCACCCCTGAGCAGGTGGCGTTCACATCGACACCGCCCGTATCGCCCAGGCGGATCACCGTCTGCTGCCACTCGACGGCAAAGCCCGCCATCCAGAGCGCGTAAGCCGCAAGCCCCGCCACCAGCTGCTGCAACCAGAGGACCACCGGCGTGTAGCGGGGCAGCCAGCTGTCGGCAAGACCGCTCGCGAGCATCGCCAGGGTGACGATGATGAGCGGCTTGGCGAGCCGTGCCAGGCCCGCACTCCCCCAGCGCAACAGCGCCAGCCCTGCGAGGGCGAGGCAAAAGGCCAGACTCTGCACACTCAATGCCGGTAGCTGCACCAGCAGCAGCCCACCCAGCAGGCAGGCAAGACCAGCAGCCTCAAATACAGGCGAGACCGCCGCCTCGAGAAGCGCTGCCCGGTCGCGCAGCAATAGATAGCCTGCGGCAACCAAGGCGACCGCCCGATTCTCCAGGCCGCCACCTTCTGCCCAAAGCAGCGCGCAGGCGAGCAAGACCGGCGCAAAGCAGCCCCCCACCGCGGCGAGCAGCAACCACCACAGCAGAGCCTCCAAAGGCATGGGACGGGAGTTTTTGACGGTCATCGCGCGAATTGTAGCGCAAATCAGGCCGGTGCGGCACGCTCCGGTGCGACCCGGTACCGTACTGGGCAGGATGATAAGATATGAAACTGCTGGAAACGGCAAACGGGGTGATTTCGCCGAATACACGTACTGGAAGGATATGCAGATAGCTCTTATCACCGGCTCCGCCGGACTTATCGGCTCCGAGGCCGTCCGCTTTTTCGCCGGGCTCGGCTTTCGCGTCATCGGCATCGACAACGACCTGCGCTCTTACTTTTTTGGACCCACCGCCTCGACTGCCTGGAACCGCGACTTGCTCAGCGAGCAGTTCGGCGAACAGTACGTCCATCACAGCGTCGATATCCGTAACCAGCAGGCCATCGAACAGATTTTTCGCAACTACGGCAGCGATATCCATCTGGTCATCCACACCGCCGCCCAACCGAGCCACGATTGGGCCGCCAAAGAACCGCACGTCGATTTCACCGTCAACGCCAACGGCACGCTGATCTTGCTGGAGGCGGCCCGCCAGTTTGCTCCCGAGGCAGTCTTTATCTTCACTTCGACCAACAAAGTCTACGGCGACACCCCCAACTTTTTGCCGCTCCTCGAGCAGCAGACGCGCTGGGAAATCGATGTCGAACATCCGTACTATCGCGGCATCGACGAGACGATGTCGATCGACCAGTCCAAGCACTCGCTGTTCGGTGCTTCGAAGGTGGCGGCGGACATCCTGGTGCAGGAGTACGGCCGCTACTTCGCGATGAAGACGGCGAGCTTCCGGGGTGGGTGCCTGACCGGGCCGTCCCACTCCGGCGCACAGCTGCACGGCTTTTTGGCCTATCTGATGAAGTGCACGGTCACCGGCGCGCCCTACACGATCTTTGGCTATAAGGGCAAACAGGTGCGCGACAACATCCACAGCTACGACCTGGTCAATGCGTTTTGGCATTTTTACAAGGCGCCGCGGGTGGGCGAAGTTTACAACATCGGCGGTTCGCGCCACAGCAACTGCTCGATGTTGGAGGCCATTGCCATCAGCGAAGAGTTGGCCGGCCGCAAACTGGAGTATCACTACAGCGAGGAGAACCGCTCGGGGGACCACATCTGGTACATCTCGGATGTGTCGAAGTTCCAGGCACACTATCCGGAGTGGCAGTACAAATACGACCTGCGCGGCATCCTCGAAGAACTCTACACCGCCCAGGCGGCGCGCGTTTAAATTGCCGGGGCGCGCCGGATCCGGCAAAATCAGGGGATGGACATCACCCGCGCCGTACAGAGCCTCTACGAACGCTACCCGTTTCCGCCCGATCCGCTCAGCGACAAACCACCTCCCGGGTGGAACTGGCGGTGGAGTTACAGTTTTGCCCACAGTTTCTGCCTGGGTTGGCGGCCCGAACCACGGCCCATCCGCATCCTGGATGCCGGTTGCGGCACCGGGGTGAGCACCGAGTACCTGGCGGTGCAAAACCCCGAGGCTCAGGTGACGGCCATCGATATCTCCGAAGCGTCGCTTGCGGTCGCAAAACGACGCTGTGCCGGCTATGCCAACGTCCAATTCGCCCAGATGAGCCTCACCGACGCGGGAAGCCTGGAGGGATCGTTCGATCTCATCAACTGCGTGGGGGTACTGCACCACCTGGCCGATCCGAAGGCTGGACTCGCCGCTCTGGCGGCCAAACTCGCTCCGGGCGGATTGCTGCACATCTTCGTCTACGGCGAGCTTGGCCGCTGGGAGATCCGGCTGATGCAAGAAGCGATCCGCCTGTTGCGCGACGGGCGCGACCCGCTTGCTGATGGTCTTCAAGTGGGCAGGGCGCTATTTGGAGCCCTGCCGGAGGACAACCGCCTAAAGTTGGCCGACCGGCGTTGGGTTCTGGAGAACCACCACGACGCCTGCTTTGTCGACATGTACGTGCAGGTGCAGGAAATTCGTTACACAATCCCGACACTATTTGATCTGATCGCCTCGTCGGGGCTCGAATTTTTGGGATTTTCCAACCCGGGCTTCTGGCGGCTTGAGCGGCTGGTGGGCAAAGCCCCATGGCTGTTGGAGCGCGCCGCTGCCCTGTTGGACAAAGAACGCTTTCGATTGATCGAGCTGTTGGACCCGGTGGTCGCCCACTACGAATTTTTCCTGGGCGCCCCTCCCCTGGAGCGCCTGGAGATGGGCGACGACTGGCTCGATGCGGCCCTGCCGGTGCGCAGTCCCCATATCTACCCCTGGCCCGAGCGCCAGGTCTTCGACCACGAGTACGAACTGGTGACACTGAGCGAAGCGGAAGTCGCATTTTTGGAGCGCTGCGACGGCCGGCAAACCCTCGGACAACTGCGCGGCGACATCGCCCAGGCGCGCATTCGGGAATTGTTGGAGCACTTTTTGCTGCAGCTGGCCCCGCCGCCGGGGCTGCTCTCAAGTAAAATGCGTGTCTAGGTCCGCTGAGCGAGGGCGCCCCGCCTGTGCGAAGCATCGAGTGACAGAACACCTGACAATCGAAGGAGAACACCATGAGTGTCGTGCTCACGACGATCATGAACGCCGATCAGCAACTGCGCTACCCGAGCGTCGGCGAACTCGAACAGATCAAAAATTTCATAGAGGACAGCGCCCTGCGCCTCAAGATCGCCAAGACCCTGAGCGACGCGAACGACCGGGTGGTTAAACAGGCGTCCGCCGGGCTGTTCCAGCGCCGCCCCGATCTCAACAACCCCGGCGGCAACGCCTACGGCGAGAAGCGCCTGGGCAGCTGCATCCGCGATCTGGGCTGGTACTACCGCCTGATCACCTACTCGATCGTGGCGGGCAACAACGAACCGGTCGAACGCATCGGCCTCACGGGCATCTTCGAGATGTACCGCGTGCTGGAAGTGCCGATCCCCGCCATGATCGAATCGATGCGCCTGCTCAAAAAAGAAGCGCTCGAACTGTTGAGCCCGGCGGAAGCGGAAATCGCCGCCCCTTACTTCGACTACGTCATCGGCGCGATGCAGTAGCCGCCATGAGCAGCCACAACCTCGTCACGCTCGTCAGCTGGCTGGCGGGCGATTTCAGCAACCGGGAGCAGGCCTGGGATGCGCCCGCCTTTTTCTCCCATATCCGGCTTTGCATGCGGCCCCTGCCCTGGCATGTCCTTGAAGGCTACGGGCTCTACTCCGAGCAGGCCGACGACTACGACTGGGCCCACCCCTACCGCATCGTCGTGCTCAACTTGGTGGAACAGCCCGACGGCATCATCGAGTGCCGCAACTACGCCCTCAAAGACACCGCCCCTTACCTGGGCGCCGCCCGCGAAGCGGAACGCGCACGGCTGCACCACCTCACCCTCGATCAGATGGAGCCGCTGCCCGGCTGCACGTTTCTTTTTAAGCGCGAAGGAGATCTCTTTCGTGGGCGGGTGCGGCCCGGCAAGGGCTGCCGCGTCTTTCGCAAAGGCCGCGATACCTACCTCGACGGCGAGGCGACCGTGAGCGCCGACTCCTACAAAAGCATCGACCGCGGCCGCGATCTCGAAAACGACGAGCAAGTCTGGGGCTCGGTCTCCGGACCGTTTCATTTCACCAAGCAGGTCGATTTCGCCTCCGAAGTGCTCGCCCTGGCCCGCCCGTAAGTGCTCCCCTCGCAGTCCGCCTGGCGGTGTTTCGCCAATTGCCGCTGCGCGCGCAGCGCACATTTATCGCCGCCAGCCGCGCCAACTGCGAAGTCTCCTCCGACCTACAGTCCCTCGAGCAGCTGGAGGCTATCCACTGTGAATGCCTGGCGCAAGCCACTCCCGAACAGCGCGCCCAAGACGAGCACTGGCCCGCCGATCTGTCCTAGGTAACGTTTGTTTTCAAGACAGGCGTTACTTCATACATATTATTTAATGAATCGGCAAACAACTTCTGTGTTAGAAAAAACAGGGAAGATTCTTCCGGTGCCTGGCTTTCAGCCTTTCACTCAGAAAAAAATGTTAAAGATGAGTCACGAAATTCAACTTATCTTTGCATAAGTCTGAGTGTTTACTACTCGGCCACTTTAAGTGCTGCGGGAGAGTAAGCCGAGGGAAAGAAGTCTTCGCCAGCCAAAAGCTGCTTCGCTCGCAGACAACGTTTCCAAAAGTGTAAGGAGAGCAATGTAATGCAAGACGCATTCACCAAAGCCATTGTTGCGGCGGATCTGCGCGGGTCGTTCCTCAACGAGCAGGAACTCAACCAGCTGACCAACCTGGTCAAAGAATCCAACAAGCGC
>JAHHGR010000040.1 GCA_019359725.1 Aphanocapsa lilacina HA4352-LM1
TACACGTGGGCGGACATTGTCAACCGTGCGAATCTGGGGATGGAAGTGATGCACGAGCGCAATGCTCACAACTTCCCCTTGGATTTGGCCGGTAGCGAATCGGCTCCGGTGGCGGTGGGCAACGCCGGCCTCAACGGCTAATCGCTGCACTGTCCACTGGTTCCAACTTTCTGGAGAAGGGGGCAAGCTCCCTTCTCCTCCTCAGATAGACCGGTAGCCAGAATTGGCAAGACCGACATAAAACGATCCTTAAACGGAGACTTGACCAATGACCATCGCTGTAGGAAGAAGTGAGCAGAGCCAAGGGTGGTTCGACGCCCTTGACGACTGGCTCAAGAAGGACCGCTTCGTTTTCATCGGTTGGTCCGGCCTGCTGTTCTTTCCCACTGCGTACCTCGCTGTGGGTGCCTGGCTGACCGGCACGACCTTCGTCACCTCCTGGTTTACCCATGGGCTCGCCAGCTCTTACCTCGAAGGTGGCAACTTCCTGACTGTCGCCGTCAGCTCGCCTGCCGACGCGATGGGTCACTCGCTGCTTCTGCTGTGGGGTCCCGAAGCCCAGGGTGACTTTACCCGCTGGTGCCAGATTGGCGGGCTTTGGGCGTTTATCTCCTTTCACGGCGCCCTGGCGCTGATGGGCTTCATGCTTCGCCAGTTCGAAATTGCTCGCCTGATCGGCATCCGTCCTTACAACGCGATCGCCTTCTCGGCTCCGATCGCCGTGTTCGTTTCGGTCTTCTTGATGTACCCGCTGGGCCAGCACTCCTGGTTCTTCGGCCCCAGCTACGGCGTCAACGGCATCTTCCGCTTCTTGCTGTTCTTCCAGGGCTTCCACAACTGGACGCTGAACCCCTTCCACATGATGGGTGTGGCCGGTGTGCTCGGCGGTGCCTTGCTGTGCGCCATCCACGGCGCCACGGTGGAAAACACCCTGTTTGAGGACGGCGAAGCGCCCAATACCTTCAAAGCCTTCGATCCTGCTCAAGAAGAAGAGACCTACTCGATGATCCTGGCCAACCGCTTCTGGAGCCAGATTTTCGGTATTGCCTTCTCCAACAAGCGCTGGCTGCACTTCTTCATGCTGTTCGTGCCCGTCACCGGTCTGTGGATGGCTTCTATCGGCATCATCGGTGTGGCCCTGAACCTCCGGGCTTACGAGTTTGTTTCCCAGGAAATCCGCGCTGCGCAGGATCCTGAGTTTGAGACTCTCTACACCGCGAACATTCTGATCAACGAAGGTATCCGCGCCTGGATGGGTCCCTACGACCAGAACTACGACGAGACGCTCAAGTTCCCTGAAGAGGTGCTGCCCCGTGGAAACGCGCTTTGATCAGTCGTTTGACGCGCAAAATATTCGCGTCAGACAAGAAGACTATGCCTGGTGGGCGGGCAATGCCCGGCTCATCAACCTGTCCGGTAAGCTCCTCGGAGCGCACGTCGCCCATGCCGGGCTGATCGTGTTCTGGACGGGTGCCATGACCCTGTTCGAACTGGCCCACTTTGAGACGGCCAAGCCGATGTACGAGCAGGGCCTGATTCTCCTGCCGCACCTGGCTACCCTGGGCTGGGGCCTCGGCACCGGCGCGAACGGCTTCCAGGTGGTCGACACCTGGCCCTACTTCGTTGTCGGCGTGCTCCACCTAATTTCCTCCGCAGTACTCGGTTTCGGCGGCATCTACCACTCGATCTGGGGACCGGACATCCTGTCGGGCTTCTTTGGCTACGACTGGAAAGACAAGAACAAGATGACCACTATTCTGGGCATCCATCTGATCCTGCTCGGGATCGGCTGTTTCCTGCTAGTGGCCAAGGCCTGCTGGTTCGGCGGCATCTACGACCCCTGGTTCTTTGATAACAACAACCAGTGGGCCGGCCAGGTGCGCACCGTCACCAGCCCGACCCTCGACCCGACGATCATCTTCGGCTACGTCCTGAAGAGCCCCTTCGGCGGCGATGGCTGGATCATCTCGGTGGACAACCTCGAGGACATCATCGGCGGTCACATCTGGATCGGTGTCATCTGCATTGCGGGTGGCATCTGGCACATCCTCACCAAGCCGTTCGGCTGGGCGCAGCGCTCGCTTATCTGGTCGGGCGAAGCCTACCTGTCCTACTCGCTCGGTGCCCTGTCGCTGATGGGCTTCATCGCCAGTGCCTACGTCTGGTTCAACAACACCGCCTACCCCTCCGAGTTCTACGGTCCCACCGAAATGGAGGCCAGTCACGCCCAGAACTTCGTGTTCATGGCGCGCGACATCAAACTCGGCACTGACATCGGTGCAGCCCAGGGGCCGACCGGCCTTGGCAAGTACCTGATGCGCTCGCCCTCGGGTCAGGTGATCTACGGTGGTGAGACCATGCGCTTCTGGTCGATCAAGACCCCCCTTGACGAGATGCTCAAGGAAGGCGTCGAGATCAAGAACAACAAGCTGGTCTACCCCGAAGGCGGCACCACCGGCTACTCGGTCGAGAAGATCATGACCGAGATCCAGCCCTGGCAGATCCGTCGCGCCACCGAGTACATGACCCATGCGGCCATCGGTTCGCTCAACTCGGTGGGTGGTGTGGCAACTGAGATAAACACGATCAACTACACCTCACCCCGCATCTGGCTGTCGGGGAGCCACTTCATCCTGGGCTTCTTCCTGCTGATTGGCCACCTGTGGCACGCCGGTCGCGCCCGGGCCGCCAACGCCGGCTTTGAGAAGGGCATCGCCCGCGGCACCGAAGGAGCCTAACTCAGGTTGCTTCAAGCCTCGAAAAAAACCCCTGCTTCGGCGGGGGCTTTTTGTTCTGTTCTATTGAATCGATCCACACCGGTGCGGCCTTTTTGAACGCGCCCGATCAGCCGGAAAGCCTGGATCCTTGGGGTGCAACGGCGTAGTCGAAGTTCAACAGGGTCAGGCGCGGCAGGCGCTTGCCGATGGCGCGTTCGATCGCCCGCCATTGGTCTTCTTCTTCGGGGGAGACGAAGGTGAAGGCATCGCCGGTGCGCTCGGCCCTCGCCGTGCGGCCGACGCGATGGATGTAGTCTTCGGCAGCCTGGGGGACATCGAAGTTGACGACGTGTCCGAGCGCTTCGATATCGATACCGCGCGAGGCGATGTCGGTGGCCACCAGCACCCGGTATTTGCCGCTTTTGAAGCCCGCCAGAGCCTCGGTGCGCTGCCCCTGGGAGCGGTTGCCGTGGATGCGCTCGCAGCTGATTCTGGCTTTGCTGAGATACTCAGATAGGCGGTTGGCGCGATGCTTGGTGCGCGTAAATACGATTACCTGGCGCATTCCTTCGCGCTCCAGTAACTCCAGCAGGAACTTCGATTTGAGATTTTGGGCCACCGGATAAACGCTATGGGTGATGCCGGCTGCTGGGGCGGCCTTGCGCTCCTGGTTGAGGGTGACGGGGTTGCGCAGAATTTCGGTGGCGAGTTTGGCGATCGGTCCCGGCATGGTAGCAGAGAAAAAGAGCGTCTGGCGACGGTGGCCCGTGTGTCGGAGGATGCGGCGGATGTCGGGCAAGAAGCCCATCTCCAGCATCCGGTCGGCCTCATCGAGCACCAGGATCTCCAGGTTCGCAAGCCGGGCATAGGGCTGATCGAAGTGGTCGAGCAGACGGCCCGGGGTACCGATCAACACCTCGACGCCGTGGTGAAAAGCACGCGCCTGGGGCTCAGGGGATACACCGCCGATAATCGAGGCGCCGCGCAGGGCGCTGTAGCGAGCTAGCTGGCCGAGGTGCATCTCGATCTGGCCGGCCAGTTCGCGCGTCGGTGTCAGCACCAGCGCCCGGGTGGCGCCGCGGGGCTGGGCAATGAGCTGCTGCAAAATCGGCAATAAAAAAGCGGCTGTTTTGCCGCTGCCGGTCATCGCGCAGGCGAGCACATCGCGGCCCGCCAGTGCCGGTGGTATGGCCAGGGTCTGGATGGGTGTGGGTTGAATAAAGCCCAATTGCTCAACAGCGCGTACCAGATCCGGGTGCAGTTGGAAATCCGCAAAAGTCATGGATGGTTGCCTCAGTGGGTGATGGGAGTGCCTGGCACGACAGAAGGCCGCAAGACGTTCCGGCAACCGCCCACTAGGCGTGTAAGTTCAAGCACACGGTGGAAGGCGGCCGGTACAGGACTGACTCTGATGCACCGGCCGCCGATTCGCACGGTTTAGT
The DNA here is from genome assembly GCA_019359725.1 of Aphanocapsa lilacina HA4352-LM1. GTDB lineage: Bacteria > Cyanobacteriota > Cyanobacteriia > Gloeobacterales > Gloeobacteraceae > Gloeobacter > Gloeobacter lilacinus. The sequence goes on from JAHHGR010000040.1 coordinate 4,160, forward strand.
AGCGGCGATCCCGACCGCCACCGCCACCACGGTTGCCACCACCGCCGCCGCGATCGGGGCGGGGTTCCGCTTTGTTGACACGTAACTCGCGGTTATTCCAGGTCGCTCCGTCCAGTTCTTCGATGGCCTTGGCCTCGGCTGCTTCGTCCATGTCGACGAACGCAAATCCGCGCGGACGGCCGCTCTCGCGGTCGGTCGGGATCTTGACCGACTTCACTTCGCCGTACTCAGCGAAAGCCTCGGCAATTTCCTGCTCGGTGGCAGAAAAGGGCAGATTACCCACAAATATCGTCACAGTATGTCTCCGGAAAAAACTGACCAACCGCAAAGAACATGAAAGTGACTTTACCGCTGGCTAGGCTGCTCCACCCTAGCACAGGGAAGCTGGGTGGACTGTCGGCTGGATAGCAGTGGCCCGTTGTCTGGCACATTTGCCGGGAATAGGCCATGATCTGGCCATCGAACCGTGGTGCCGGATGCTGGACATTCCCTCTCTTTGCGCGCTTTCGACCGCTCACTGCGTCGCACTTTGTGCTCTGTTGATTCCGGCGAACCTGGTGAGCACCGCCTTCACCCTTGGTCTTGCCTCACTTGGATACTCCGCCGAGCGGGTGCGACGATCGGCAATCTTGAGCGTCCTGTGCGTCCTGGCGATGGTTCTGCATGTCCTCAGCTGGATCGTCCTCGGAGTCATCATGGTTCCGACCTACATCCTGCTCGTGCTTGCCGGGATTTGTCTTGGGCTTAATGTTTGGGCCGTTTCCTACCCAGCGAGTCTGCGGCGCAGGCTCGCCTGGATTGGCGGGTGGCGCAAACTTTCAGCCACGGTACGCTAGCTGGTACGCCTCAGGCAGATCCGCATCAACCGCTCTGACACAAATAAGTTCCGTGCAGGCCTGACTGGTCGATAAAAGCGTAGCCGGTGCCAAGGCAGCAGTTTATGGCAAAGGGCACATCTTCGTCTATCTGAAGCAATAGCCGCCAATGTCCGGACTCATCCGGATATTCAACAGCATCCAAAAATAGAGGCGTACCACCGATCTTGTGGCCGCCCATCCGCTGCAAATCGGCCTCGGTGCATTCGGAATCTGCCAGGGAAATGGGCCTTGGCGGGTCTTCTGCCGATTCCAGCTCGGGGATGTATTCGTGTGGCTCCAGGGTCGGTCCGGTAGCGATGGCGAGGGTTTGAACCGGACAGAGACCACCCGGTTGAATAATCACGGCGTTATCGCCGCTATGAGCATCCCAAAAGCTTGTCGAGTGTTCCTCATCGCTCCCACTGACAAACAGATAGGCCATCCGGCCTGGCAGTTGGCCGAAGATTTTCGGGTACAGCTCGATCTGACAGACAAACTGCATCGGCATCCCCAGCGTCCGGCCGACGGGCCACTGTGGCGTATCGATCCAGACTGGCTGCCCGCCAAACTTGGTTACTGGCGTCGTTACTGGCATGCCGACGGCACGGAAGGCTTTGATTTTCAGAGACGGTACGTTCATGCAGCCGTGTTCGCAGAAAACACAATCGGCGGGGCAAATGGGTCGGGTGGGGATCGAACCCACGCAACACCGGTTAAAAGCCGGATGCTCTACCGCTGAGCTACCGACCCACAGCAGCCACAAGCTTTCTCAATATAACAGGGCGGCTGCTCTGTCAGCAGCCCCACTGACGGTCTCAAATCCTGGTGGGCTATGCTGGCAGTAGATGTAGTTCGAGAGTGCACCGTGTTCGGACTGATTCTTTTTCTTGCCCTGGCAGTCTATATCACCGGCGCCTGGATGTTCTCGCGGGGAGCACGCCGCTTTTACTCTGAAGATCAAGTGTGGACGCTGGCCGCCATGTGGCCGGTGCTGCTGCTGACCTCTTCGCAGTTTCGCAGAAACTTCAACCGCGCCCTCAAACCCTGATTGCGGGAAGAGGCCCTCATGACGACCAAAAGGCCTTGCAGACCCGCCTAGGTAAGCCTGGGCGGGTTTTGCATCGGGGCTCAAACCGAAGCCCGCTCGAACTGGCGGTTGTAGAGCGCTGCGTAAACGCCGCCGCTGTCGATCAGGCTGAGATGATCCCCGGCCTCGATAATCCGGCCGCGCTCGAGCACCAGGATGCGATCAGCGTCACGGATGGTGGATAAGCGATGGGCGACGATGATCACGGTGCGATCTTGCATTAAACGGTTGAGCGCTTCTTGGACCAACGCCTCCGATTCATTGTCAAGGGCGCTAGTTGCTTCATCGAGGATCAAAATCTTCGGATCCAACAGCACGGCGCGGGCGATGGCAATGCGCTGGCGCTGACCGCCGGATAAACCCCGTCCCCCCTCGCTCACCTTCGCGTCGTAGCCCCCGGGCAAATCCTGAATAAACTCGTGGGCATTGGCAATCTTGGCCGCCCGGATAATTCTGTCCATCATCCCCTTGATGTCTGCATCGTCGCAGCCGTAGGCAATGTTCTGGGCGATAGTGCCGGAGAACAACAGCGTTTCTTGAGGCACAATACCGATCTGACGGCGCAGGCTCTTGAAGGTTACCGCGCACACGTCCGTTCCATCGATGCGCACGATGCCGCGCTGTGGGTCGTAGAAGCGGGGCAGTAGATTCACCAGCGAAGACTTGCCAGACCCGGAAGGACCAACCAGGGCGATCACCTCTCCCGGCTCAACGCGCAAGTTGACATTATTGAGTACCGGGCGACCATCGGCGTAGGCAAAATCGATGTTGCTAAATTCGATGCGTCCTTTGACCGGGCTGAGGGGAACGGCATCCGGCGCCTGCAACACGGTCGGCTTCAGATCAAACAACTCGAAGACCCGGTCGGCAGAAGCACCAGCCTGACGCAGCTCATTGAGATTCTCGGTAATCATCCGCACCGGATCTAGGAGTAAACCGATACCGGTTGCAAAGGAGGCAAATTCAAAAGCCGGCAGGTTGCCGGCGCTAATCTGCCAGGCGCCTACCCAAAAAACCAGCAGCACCCCCAGAGCCTGCATCAGACCAATGACCGGATACTGGATGGCTTTGATCTGCTCGGTACGAAAGCGCGCCAGCCGGTTTTCATCGGACAATTCGCCAAAACGGCGCTGCTCATAATCTTCGGCAGCAAAAGCCCGAATGATGCGGATGGCACTGAAGATTTCATAAAGCCGCGAGGACAAATCGGCAATCTGCTCCTGACTGGTGCGCGACAGGTCAGCCAGCTTATTGCCGAACCAACCGAAAAGCCAGCCGATGAGTGGAGAGACTACCAACGTCACCAGTGTCAACTGCCAGTTGAGATAGATGAGGTAGCTTACCACCGCGACGATCGTGAGCACACAGGGGATGAACTGGTTGAAGAAGCGCCGCAAAATTTCGCCGAGCTTGTCGATGTCGCTGGTCAAACGCACGGTCAAATCCCCTGTGCGCTGGGAGGCAAAACTCGCCAGATCCAGCGACTGCAAGTGGGCGTAGACGCGCTCGCGCAAGTCGGTGATCGCCTGCAGGGCAGCTTTGGCCATCAGAGTGTCCTGGCCGTACTGAAAAATACCGCGCACCACGAACACTCCAAAGGTGATCCAAGCAAGCTCCGTAATCGCCGAGAGATTACCCTCACCCAAAAATTTGGTCAGCCGCCCAACCATGTAGGCTAACAGCGGCATCGTCGAAACAAACCCAATCATCGAAGCCAGTGCCGCGAAAATCACGTGCCGGTGCGGCGCAACATAGGGTATCAGGCGGCGATAGTTTTCTGGTAACCAGGCCATCTCGCGTTCAGTCACTATTTCAAATTGTGACACGATTGCGGCACCGCCAGGCTACAGCGACAGCAGGGTTGCCGGATCGATAGCCTGCCAGGTCGCTGTGGCCGACTTGCGCCAGTACTCAAAATGCAGACAGGGAGCCGTGACCAGGCCACTGCTGCCGACCCGTCCGATCAGGGCTCCTTTTTGCACCCATTCGCCCGGCCGGACCGCGACCTCCTGCAAATGCCCGTAGCGGCTGCGTCCTCCCTGGCTGTGGCCTAGCACCACGGCGTTGCCCAAAGGACCCATCGCACCGGCCGCCAGCACCAATCCGGCCGCCGCTGCCACCACAGGCGTTCCCTGGGCCGCAGCCAAGTCGACTCCCCGGTGAAAGGTGACCGCCCCGGTCAGCAGGTGGACCCGCTCACCGAACGGAGCAATCACAGGTGCCGCCAGGGACAAAGGTAAGACTAAAGCTTCGGCAGTAGCTTCTGGGGCTTCTACCGGTACCAGCGAGTCGAGCATCGGAGCGGCGACTGCCGGGGGCAGAGCGGACTGGGCGGGGCGGGCTCCCACGCGGGGTGGTTTGGGCAGACGGCGCGGCGCGGGCCGGGTGATCTTCAGGCGCAGCGGCGCAGTAGGGACAGGGACCGCCTCCGGCAGTACTTGAGGGCTGGCCGGGTCAATCAGGCTGAGAGCACTGTCTGTCGCTTCCTGAGAAGCCGACGCCGCCCAGGGAACGCCCAGAGCGATCAGGACTGCGCACAACAGAACACCAGGAAGCCGTGGAGGCATGCAATATCTTTCCAACAGGGCGAATGAGCAAGAGTTTATCGCAAAGGCGCACCGATGCCAACCGGGCTGATAGCCTGGAGAGTGTACGACTGGGTCCGGCATGCGCGCAACGGATTTTGATTTGGGGGAACTGATCGGCAAGGCACTGCTGGCCGGTTTGGGGGCGGCAGCACGGCTCGCGGAAGCTCTCGATCAGCCCGGACAATTGGGCGAGCAAGTCTATCTGCTACAGCGCGAACTGGATAGACCTGAGCAACTGGCACTGGCTCTGATGCGCAAAGGTGAACAGACCCTCGCCGAAGCACGCGCCTACGTCGAAGGCCGACCGTTGCCCGGGCTGAGCGAAACCGCCATTGTCCGCTACGTGAGCCTCGACAGTGTAGACTTACCAGCATTGCGTGCCAAGGTGGCCCAACTGCGTTCAGCCATCCGAGCGCACGCCACACACACTGAAACAGGCTAGCGTTCCGACTCAGGACAGTCTTCGGCGATGAGCATCGCACTGTCGTGGCGCTTGGAGAGGGTCGATAGCTTGCGCGTCACCGAGCCGATGTTGTCGATACGAATAATTTCTTCCCAGGAGGCAATTTCGTCTTCGTCGTCGGTGGTGTAGCGCACGGTCACCACATCGCCCTCGATGTCAAGAATGCGCACCTGCTCCAGCCAGCGTCCCTGGTCCCGCAAAAAGAGGCACACGTCGAGTTTGTCCTGGCAGATCTGGTACAGCTTGCGGTGCAGCATTTGTTAGTAAATCAAGCCTGTGGCTCTGGCGAGAAAACAGCCGTAGGGCAGCGCCCGACCTTATCTTAGTATACTAGGTAATCAAAACGGCGGCGGTTGGCTGATTTGGTAAAGCGGCGAACTCATAATTCGTGATATACTGGTTCGAATCCAGTACCGCCGAGATCGACTCTCCCATGGAACAACTGAACGGCCAAGACTGGGCCTCGTGGCCCATCCAGCTTAGCGCCGGGGTACTAAGTGGTGTTGCCATCGGTTATACAGTACGCAAGCTGACATTGGTGGCACTTTTCTGTATCGGTCTCGGGCTGGTATTCGTGTACGCACTCACCCAGTGGGGTGTAGCCAGTGTCGACTGGCGGGCCTTCGACGGTCAGCTGCAGTGGGTGGCCCGCCAGTTGCAGCAGTGGACCTCCGGCCTGTTTGACGATTTGAGTGTCGCCGGCGCGGGCTTTGCGGCCGGTGTGCTGCTCAGCCTGCGGCTGCGCTGAAGGCGGTGCGGCAAAAGTACAATGGAGTGAATCGACCTGGGTAGCGGCGGATGAAGCTCACGCGCATCGATCTAAATTCCTGGATTGTCGAGATGGCGGGCCAAACCCTCTTGATCGATCCCTGGTTGGTCGATCCGCTCGTGTTCGGGGCGGGTTGGTTGATTGAGCTGCGCCATGTCACTCCCCCTGCCTTTGCCCCAGAGACGTTGCCGCCCGTCGATTTGCTGTTGATCTCCCAGGCTCAGCCCGACCACTGCCACCGCCCGACCCTCGAACGCCTACCGCGGACGCTCCCGGCGGTGGTTTCTCCGGCCGCTGCCCGGGTGTTACGCGAACTCCAATTTTCCAGCGTGCACGCGCTTGCCAATTTTGAGCAGTTCCGTCTGGGGAACTTGCGCGTTACGGCCGTGCCCGGAGCCGAGGTCCAGTTCGAGCAAGAGAACGGTTATTTGCTTTGCGACGAGGGCACTGGCGAGACGCTCTACTATGAGCCGCATCAGAGTACGCCTGAGATTCAGCGGCAGGTGGCGGGTCTGGGCAGTGTCAACGTACTGATGATGCCGGTGGTAGGGTTGCAGTTGCCTTTGCTTGGAGAAGTGGTGATGGGGCCGGCGAGTGCCCTGGCGATGGCCAGAACCATCCAACCGCACACGATTGTGCCCACGACCCTGGGGGAAGTGCAGGCCGGTGGGATTGCAGGTCAGTTGCTCAAACCTGTCGGCAGTGTTGAGGAGTTTTCGGACAAACTCGCCACCAGCGGCCTTGCCAGCCGGTTTTTGCGCCCGGCCCCAGGGCAGACTCTCGAACTGGTATTTTCCAGACATTAGGAAATTTGCTCGGCCCACTTGCTCAAGTAAGCGTTGACCAGTTCGGGCCGTTCGTCGTGGGGGCAGTGGCCCGCTGGAATCAACTGCAGTCGGCCGCTCGGGTACGCCTCTAGAAAGCGCTTTGCCCGATCGACGCTCATCCAGGGGTCACTCTCGCCCCACAGCAACAGCAGCGGTCGCTGGAGGCTTCCCAGCAATTCGTCGACGTAGCGGCCCTGGGGAGTCTGGAAGACCGCGGCAAACACTACCGCCGCCCCCGGATCGCACGAAGGCCGGTAAATGTCGGCGACCAGTTCGTCTGTCACCGCCTCCTGGTCGCGGTAAACCTGGCCCAGCACTCGCCGGATGTTCGAGGGCTGGCGAAAATACTGAAACAGCAGCCAGCTTGCCCAACTCTGGCAGAAAAAGCCCCTGGCCACTTCGCCGGTCAGTTTTTGAAACGCATTCGGCTGGGGGGCTCCCGAAAACGGCCCCGCACCGTTGATGAGCACCAGGCCCTTTACCCATTCCGGGTGGTCCGCGGCCAGCACCAGTGCCGCGTAGCCGCCCAGGGAATTGCCCGCCACCACCGGCGGCCGGCCAATAATCTCGCTGGTAAAATCGCGCAGTTGATCGCGCCACAACTCGCCGCTGTAGGCGATGTTGGGCTTTTGGGAGCGGCCGAACCCCAGCAGATCGACAGCCCAGACCGGATGGTGCTCACTGAGCGGCCCGATGTTCTTGCGCCAGTGGTCGGTGGAGGCTCCGAAGCCGTGCACCAACAGCAGAGGCACCCCGGGCCGGTCGGTACCGGCTTCGACGTAGTGGACCTGCCAGCCGCGCCAGGTCCATCTTTTGCTGACGCTCGCCAAAGATGTTGCCATTACTTAACATTTTAGCGGACCGCCGGACAGAGGAAACGGCAGTGCGCCTATGCCATCGTGGAATCGTTGGGCGAGAGGACTTGCTGCATGAACCGGCGTGCCGTACTGTGGGCAACAACCTTCGTAATGCTTGTGAGCGTGTTTGGTCTGCCCGTTCAATCCCAGATGCTCAGCAACCTGCTCGGTCCGTTGCTGGAGGCGTGGATCCGCACCCAGGTCCAGCAGGTAGACGACCTGCGCGTTGCGGTGAGCGGACCGGATAGCGAAGTGGCGGGCGGGCGCATCCAGAGTATCGAAATTTCCGGCCGCAACATTGTCTATGAGGGGATTCCCGCCCGCTCCCTCGCGATGCGCGGCTCCGACATTCGCCTGGATACTCGCGGCAGTCTTGCAGGCGGCGGGTTGCGCCTCGAGAAGTCCGTCCTTGCCGATCTGGCCCTGCGCCTCTCCGAGCAGGACATCAATACCTACCTGGCTTCCCGGGCCTTTCAAGACCAGGTGCGCGATCTCAAAATCACGCTGCCCGCACAGTTCGGCGGTGACGGCACGACGCAGATTCCGCTCGAGATCCGCAACCCGCGCGTGCGGTTATTGGCTGACCGGCTGGAAGTCCAGGCGGTGGTGCGCCTCGAGAACGGCGAACCGGCGCCGCTGCGCTTGGCGAGCGGTGTGGAAGTCGCCTCCCCGCGCGAACTGCGGCTTGTGGAGCCTCGCATCGTCTCTGAAAACGGTCAAAGCGCTCCTCTCGAAGCGCTCGTCAATCTGCCCATCTTGCTTGGGCCGGAAGTGGAAGTGCGGCGGGTGTCGTTAACCCCCGGCATGCTCGTACTGGAAGGTTCCTACCGCATCGAGGCCACCCCGCCGGTGGCGGGCGCTGCGGACCAACGCCTGCAGGTGCGCTGAGGCGTTACGGCGGTGCCGTCGTCATCGAATCCTGGTTGGCCTCAAGACGGGCGGTTCCCCAACCCCTGGCCTTCTGGGAGGCGCGCAGAATGAACGCAGCCAGATTCTGGACTTCGTCGTCTTTGATCCAGTCGCTCTTGCGGCAGTTGAAGGTCTCCTCGGTGCCGTCGTAGCTCATCGGCAGACGCATGTACTGCACCAGAGACTGAATGTTGTCCCGGGAGGGGGTGGCTCCCTGCAGCTTGGCAAGCGCCAATGAGACTTTGGGGTTGGGCGTGGTGGTGCCCCCGACATGGCAGTTCTGGCAGTTCGATTCAAACAGTTTCTTGCCGGCGTAGATCTGCTGGGGGCTGAACGTCTGCAGATTGCCCACCGCGTCGGCCGGCAGGTCCACCGGTCCGCGGACCCCCAGGTTGACGGTGACATATTTGTCCTTGAGTGCGGCGGCGTCCCCGCCGTCGCCTGCACCGCTACAACCCGCAAGCAGCAGACCGCACAGGCCCAATACAAAGGTGCCATGCAAAGTCGAGGCACGCCGACAATGCCCGAACATCATAGAGCTTCCCCCTGTGTCTATAGAGTGCCCGAGCTAGCGGGTGTCCTTGCCCTGGCCCCAGTTGGGGTTGGAGGTCGCTTCTTTAAGGATGTGCGCGGCAATCAGCCGCAGCTTTTCGTCGCCCAGAGCCGTGTAAGAGGCGTGCTCGCCCGTCTTCAGCAGGTCAGTCCGGCCGTCGTAGCTCGTCGGCTTTTTCATATAATCGACCAGGTTGGCGACGTTATTGCGCGGCGGGGTGGAATTGGTCAGCGCATCGTAGGACAAGTTGACGTCGGTGCTGTTGTAGGTGCCGTAGGTCTGGCCGCCGACGTGGCAGCGCCCGCACTCGGCCTGGAACAACTTTTTCGCCTGCTTGAGATTGGCGGCGCTGAAGTTTGAAAGCTCACCAGTGGCAGCGGAGACCACGTCCGGTTTGGCGGCCGGCGCGGGCTCGCTGGGTGCTTCAGCGGTGGTGCTCTGCTCGCCGCCGGCACAACCGGCCACGGCCAGGGCGAGGGCTAGACTCGCTAGCCATCCGAACTGCCTGCTAAACATAGAATGCTTAGTTCTCCTCTTCAACTGCGGGGTTCCTCGGTAAGCTCGACCTGGGGGGGGTGGCGCACCTCCAGGATGATACGCTTGGCATCCTCCAGGGCAAGCTGGCTGTGCTCATTCTGAAAAGGAATCTCAAACTGCCGGCACAAAGTGAAGACCTGGGCGATATTCAGACCGTAGTCCTCGGCCAATGCGGCGATCGAAACGTCTGCAAATCCCATGGCACTTCCCTGATAGGCGTGATCCCACCCCATTGTGCATCATTCGGTCCGCTGCGTATAGATTTCGGCAAGGCTCGCCTGCATCAGCCGTCAGACAGGATTTAACAGACGTAAGTGCCCACCGCCTCACCCTGCACCGCCCGGTAGATGCTGTTTTTTTCGAAGACATTGAAGACGAGGATCGGGATGTTGTTTTCGCGGCATAGGGCGATGGCGGTCGAGTCCATTACCCGCAGATTTTGGACCAGCACTTCGTGGAAGGTAATCTTCTCGAAGCGCACTGCCTGGGGGTTAAACTTCGGATCGCTGTCGTAGATGCCGTCGACGCGGGTCGCCTTAAAGATGACCTGGGCGTCGATTTCGGCGGCGCGCAGGGCGGCGGTGGTGTCCGTGGTAAAAAAGGGATTGCCCGAACCGGCTCCGAAGATGACCACCCGTCCCTTTTCGAGGTGGCGCATCGCCCGGCGGCGAATAAACGGCTCGGCTACTTCTTTCATCTCGATAGCCGAGAGCAGCCGCGTCTGGACTTGGAACTGCTGTTCGAGGGCATCCTGCAGCGTCAGGGCGTTCATCACCGTGGCGAGCATCCCGACGTAGTCGGCCGTCGCCCGGTCCATTCCCGAGGAGCTTGCCTTGACGCCGCGGAAGATATTGCCGCCGCCGACCACCACGGCCAGTTCGGTCCCCGCTTCCACCACCCGGGCGATCTCACCGGCAAGGGACTTGACCACCTCCGGGTCGATCCCGAATTCGCGGTCGCCCATCAGGGCTTCCCCACTCAGCTTCAAAAGGACGCGGCGATACTTCATGACTGTAAGCGCTGGCTAGAGAGGATTATCCTGTCAAAGAATAACACCCTCGATCAAAAAACCGGCCCGCGGGCCGGTGGGTGAAATAAAGACCGCTATGCGGACACTTATTTGATAGTCAGTGTGCCGACCATGCCGGTGCTCTTGTGAGGCGTGCAGTAGAAGGAGTAGTCGCCCTTCTTGGCGTTGGCCGGGATGGTCGAGACGTAGGAATCTTTGGGTTTGTTGAGCAGCTTGCTCTGGCTCATGGCCTTTGCCCCGGCCGGGTCGACCGACTTGGCGGCGTCGAAGACGGCGTTGTGGGGGCCGGCTTTGTTCATCGTCCACTTGATCGTATCGCCGGGTGCCGCGTCGATCTTGTCCGGGACGTAGACGAGTCGGCCGGTGTCGGCGCCCATCTTGACTTCGATTTCTTTGGCACCGGCAGCCAGGCCGGTGGCGCAGACCGCCACCAGGGCAGCCAGCGAGCAAGCTGCAAATTTAGACCATGAGATCATTTCGGAGGTTCTCCATGCACTATGCGTGGGCGTCTTGGTGACTAACGGGCGTGTCCGGCTCTTCGGAAGCGGCGGTGATGGCTTCTGCCGACCCGGCCTCGGCGGTGACCGCTTCGGTGGCTGCCTCGAGTGGGGCATCCTCGACAGCGGGGGGCGCCTCGGGGGGCTCGGCGGCAGACTCTGGCTCCGGGGGCGGTGCAGTCGGTTGCTCGGCAAGCTTGCTTTGCAATAGATCGTTGACCACCTGCGGGTCGGCGCGGCCGGCCGTCTTCTTCATCACCTTGCCGACGAAGAATCCGAGTAATTTGGTGCGTCCACCCCGGTAGGCAGCCACCGAATCGGATTCTCCAGCCAGCACCTCATTCACGATCTCCTCGAGCTGCCCCCTGTCACTGATTTGTGTCAGTCCGCGCTCTTCGACAAGGGCGCGCGGGGAGCCCCCTGCCTCGAACAGACCGGGTAGAAGCTCGTTAGCTATCCGGTTGCTAATAATACCTTGGTTGATGAGCGCAAGCAATTCGGCCGACACCTCGGGAGTCACCTTGATTTGCGAAATCGACTGGCGCGTCTCGTTGAGGTAAGCGGCTACCGGCCCGTTAAGGAAATTGGCCGCCTGCTTGGCGGGAATATCCAGGGCGACCACCTGCTCGAAATATTCGGCCACCTCGCGCTCGTCGGTGAGCACCCGCGCGTCGTAGGACGATAATCCGAGCGTCCCGCAGTAGCGATGGCGTTTTTGTGCGGGAAGTTCGCCGAGCCGCTGCCGGTAAGCGTCAATCTGGTTGCTATCGAGCGCAATCGGCACCAGGTCCGGCTCCGGGAAATAGCGGTAGTCGTTCGCCTCTTCTTTGGAGCGCATCGAGATGGTGCGCTGGGTAGCCTCATCCCACAGCCGGGTCTCCTGCACGATGCGCTCCCCCGAGCGCACACAATCGACCTGACGGGTAAATTCGTACTCCACCGCCCGCTGCAGCGCGTTGAAGCTGTTGAGGTTTTTAATTTCGACTTTGGTGCCGAATTTGCTCCCGCCCGCGGGCCGCACCGAAATGTTGAGATCGAAGCGCAGCGATCCTTCTTGCATGTTGCCGTCGCATACTCCCAAGTAGCGCACGATCCGGCGCAACTCCTCGGCGTAGGCGGCCGCCTGGGCGGCTGAGCGGATGTCCGGTTCTGAGACAATCTCACACAGCGCCACCCCGGCGCGGTTAAAGTCGACCAGCGAGTGGGTCGAACCCGAGAGGCGGTCCGCCCCGGCGTGCACAAGCTTGCCCGCGTCCTCCTCCATGTGCAGCCGGGTGATGCCGATGCGTTTGGCCGCTTCGCCCTCCACCTCGATTTCCAGCCAGCCGTGCTCCGCCAGGGGCAGGTCGTACTGCGAGATCTGGTAATTTTTGGGCAAATCCGGATAGAAGTACTGCTTGCGGTCGAACTTGCTGAGGCCCTGGGGATGGATCTGGCAGTTGAGGGCGGTGGCCGCCCTCACCGCGTAGTCGAGCGCCTGCTGGTTGAGCACCGGCAGGGTGCCCGGCTGACCGGTGCAGATCGGGCAGATGTTGGTGTTGGGAGTATTGCCGAAGCGGGTCGAGCACCGGCAGAACAGCTTCGTTTCGGTGGAAAGCTGCACGTGCACCTCCAGACCGATCACCGCTTCGTACTGCACTGTGGGCGGGGCTGTGCTGGTCATAAAGCTTGTATTCAACCGTTCACTGTTCTTAATTTTGGCATAGAGGGTACAAGAGAAGCATGGAGAACGGCAGTTGGCAACTGGTCCTGACCCGATTTCAGCAGAGTATCCTCGATCTGCTGTTTCTTTACCTGCCCAACCTCGTCGGCGCGCTGCTGATTTTTTTGGTGGGTTGGCTGATTGCCGGGGTGGCAAGCCGGGTGGTAAGCGGCATTTTGCAGCGGGTCAATATTCAAAAACTGCTCGGGGAGAATTTTAATCTGCAGCTGTTCGAGAACACGACGCTGCGCATCGACGCGCCCCGGCTGAGCGGCCAGGTGACCTACTGGTTTTTGTTTGTCACCTCGGTATTGCTTGCGGCCGACGCGGCGAACCTGCCCCAAGTCGAGCAGTTCGTGACCGGCTTGTTCAACTACGTGCCCCAGATCCTCTCGGCGCTGGCCATCGTGCTGCTGGCGGTGGTGCTCGGTTCGCTGCTGCGCCGCATTATCGTGGCAAGCCTGCCTGCAAGCTACGCCTACGTCGGCTCCGCCACCCAGGCATTGATCTACGGTCTGGCGCTGCTGGCGGCGCTCGCGGAACTGGGCATCTCGCGGGTGGTGATTTACATATTGATAGGCGGCATCGTCGGTTTGGTGACAATCAGCGGCGGCATCGCCTTTGGCCTGGGGGGTCGCGAGGCGGCGCGCGAAATCATCGACCAGATCCGCAGGCCACGAGAACCTTAAATTCGGCTCCCGGTATACCCTGAAGTGGATAGTGCCGTCCTGAAAGTTTGCAGATAGCCAACTGTCTGCTAGCTGTACTGAAGAGATATCAATGACGAAGATTTCAGATGCAACCTGGAACGCCTCGACGGCGGAGCGGAATCACGCCATCGTGAGGATACCGAGAAGGCACCGCGCTTGTGATCCACCACACAGCGCCTGGAGCCCGGTCGTTGCTACCAATGGAGGGCAACACCAAGGCCTACCCGATGCTCGCGGCACTACTATTTGACTTGGATGGCACCCTGGCCGACACCGACCCCCTGCACTTTCAAGCCTGGCAGGAACTGTTGGGCGAATTTGGCATGACAATCGACCGGGCGTTCTACCGCGCCCGGGTTAGCGGCAGGATCAACCCGGACATTGTCAAAGAGCTGCTGCCGGCGCTTTCTCCCGAACAGAGCCATCGGTTTATCGAGCGAAAGGAGGGCCGATTTCGGGAGCTGGCAACCGGACTTGAACCGTTGGCCGGGGCGCTCGATGTGCTCGACTGGGCGAAGGGCCTGGGGCTGAAGTATGCCCTGGTCAGCAATGCTCCCGGTGGGAATGCCCGCTTCATGCTGAAGGCGTTGAAACTGGAGACGGCATTTGCGACGACGGTTTTGGGCGAGGAGGTGGCCGCGGGTAAACCCGACCCGACCCCTTACCGTGTGGCGCTCGAACGGCTGGGGGTGAGCGCTTCGCAGTCGCTCGCCTTCGAGGATTCGCCTTCGGGGGTACGCTCGGCCGTTGGCGCGGGCATTCCCACCGTCGGCATCGCCACCACCCACCCACCGGAAAATCTCATTGAACTGGGAGCGAAGCTCGTGATCCCCAGCTTCGACGACCCGCGCCTCTGGGTGCTGCTGCGCAGCAGCACCCGATCGCTTGAGAACTGAGAAAGGATCGAGCTATCTTCGCCGGGCCAGAGGAGGAAGTGCGTGTGACTTCTAGGAGGCGAAAACTCCGTTGCCTCATTTTGCGAGCCGCTCCAGATAGCCCAGTAAGGCTTCGCGCACCGGCAGGATGCTCTTGTACAACTGCATGGGTTCGGGAATCTGCCGGACAGCGTTGGCGAGGGCGCGGGCCATGGCGGGCTGTTGCTCCAGGATATTCAAGGGGTGAATGTAGGTGCGGATGGTGAACAGCACCGTCCGGCTCGTGGGCAAGCGCCGCAGTGTTTGCCGTTCGATGCGGATCCAGAGTCGTTCGCCGGCATCCTGGTCGGTGATTCGCGCGTCGCGCTGCACGCCGCCAGGCAACAAAAATAGCTCCGGCGCATCGACGATGGTCCAGTTGATCCGCCACATCGGCGTCTCGACCCGCAATCGCTCAAAGAACCGGTCCACCGGCCCGGCCAGTTGCTCAGGGTAGCCCGGTACAGGTGCGTGGATACCGGTGAGGGGAAGGCCCACTTTTTTGGTGAGCAGCCAGCGCGAGGGAAAACAGACGCAGGCGGCAGAGAGGACATAACCTTCCTGGGTGGGCCGCATCAGACAGAGATCTTCTTGCACCAGCCGGGCTGCCAGTTCCAGCGGTACAAAGCCGTGGTCCGTCAGATTCCAGATTTCGCCACTTACCCGATTTTCGAGCCGACTGTCTTCGAGGTGGTAATGCTCCGGAAAGTACTCCAGCAGGTGAGCAAGCAACAGTTCCAGGACTTCTTGCTGCTCGGTTTCGCTTCCGGGCATCGCTACTAACACCTCGCCGCGCCGCTCGGTGAGCAACCGACGCTTGAGGGTCAAATAATCCCCGAAGCGCTCGTCCAGTTCGATCCACCGGCTGGGATCCAGTGGCGCCAAGCCGATGTGCAGCCGCCACTGCCCATCGGCATAGGGAAAGTATGGGGGAGTCTCTTGCACTGTGAAAACCGAAGTGCCGCGTCGATGACATCAGGGTATCGCGGCGGGTGCTGCTGCGTCTTTGCGGCGCTTGCAACCCGGCGCTCTACAATGCGGGTGTCGGCAAAAGGCGATTTTTTCAATGGCCCCACAGATAACCGATACCATGCGCTGGACCACGGCGGATCTAGATTTGCTGCCGGAGGACGGCAGCCGCTACGAGATTGTCGCAGGGGAGTTGCTTGTGAGCAGAGCACCGCACTGGGGGCACCAGAAAGCTTGTCTCCGGCTTTGTGCTGCGCTCGATGCCTGGTCTACAGCGACGGAACTGGGAGAGGCGAGTATCGCCCCTGGTGTGCTCTTTGGCAAATCGGACCATGTGATCCCCGATGTAGTTTGGGTGAGCCGTGGGCGTCTTGAGGTCATCCTCGACCAAGCCGGGCATCTCACCGCCGCGCCGGAACTGGTGGTCGAAGTGCTCTCGCCGGGAGCCGACAACGAACGGCGCGACCGCGATCTAAAGCTCAGGCTCTACTCGGCGCGCGGGGTGCGGGAGTACTGGCTGGTCGATTGGCGAGCACAGCAAGTCGAAGTGTACCGCCGGGAACAAGCTTCCCTGGCGCTGGCCGCGACATTGCTTGCGGGAGATACGCTCACCAGTCCGCTGCTGCCTGGGTTTGCCTATCCGGTGGCCGGAATTTTTGCCTAAGCGCCGAGCGCACCGGAAAGCTTCGCAGATGCCGCGTCGAGGGCATTTGTGAGCTTCTCGGGCTGCTTGCCTCCCGCCTGGGCAAGATTGGGCCGCCCGCCGCCGCCGCCGCCGGTGATTTTGGCCACCTCGCCCACGAACTTGCCGGCGTTGAGCCCTTTGGCAACCGCGCCTTTGCCGAAGGCCGCCACCAGCGAGACTTTGTCGGCCGCCGGGGCGGAACCCAACACGACGGCACCCCCCTCGCCCAATTTGGCAAGCAAGTGCTCGGCCGCCGATTTGAGCGCCTCCGGTTCGGTGTCGCCCAAATCGGCCACCAGCACCCGGAAGCCGCCGGTGGCTTTCGCTTGGCCTAGAAACGCCTCGGCGCGGGCGGTGGCGAGGGCCGCTTTTAGCGAATCGATTTGCTTTTGCGCCTGCTTGAGTTCACTACTCAGGGCTGCCACCCGCTGCGGGATTTGCTCGACTTGGACTTTGAATTCGTCGGCGAGTTGGCGGGTGACCGTATCGCGCAGGCGCAGATATTCGAGCACCGCCGGTCCCGCCACCGCTTCGATGCGGCGCACCCCGGAGGCGATACCTGTCTGCGAAACTATCTTGAACAAGCCAATCTCGGCGGTGTTGCGCACGTGGGTGCCGCCGCACAGTTCCATGCTCACCCCCGGCACGTCGATCACCCGCACCTCGCAGCCGTACTTCTCGCCGAAAAAGGCGAGTGCCCCACGCGCTTTGGCCCGATCGATGGGCATCACTTCCTGCGAGAGCGTATGGGCCTCGGCGATCCAGGTATTGACTAGATCTTCGACCTGCTGAATTTCAGCCTGGCTGAGCGCTTTGGGCCAGGAGAAGTCAAAGCGCAGCCGATCGAAAGCCACCAGCGAACCTTGCTGTTGGACACTTTCACCCAACGTTTTTTTGAGCGCTGCCTGCAGCAGGTGGGTGGCGGTGTGGTGGGCCTGGGAGCGGCGGCGGTCGGCCAGATCGATCTGGGCTTGCACCAGCTCGCCGATAGCGATGGTGCCGCGCTCGACGCGGCCGGTGTGCAAGATTACCGTGTCGCGCTTCTGAACATCTTCGATGCGCACCAGCAGGTCCGGGCCGCTCAAGTAGCCCCGATCGCCAATCTGACCGCCCCCTTCCGGATAAAAAGGCGTCCGATCGAGCACCAGCTGCACGTTTGCCCCCGCACTCGCCCGTTCGACCGGTTCACCCTCGAAGAGCACCAGCTTAACCACGGCTTCAGAAGCGACGTTGCGGTAGCCCAGAAAATCGGTGCGCTCGATGTCGGCAAGGCTCGCTCCCTGGGTGAGGTCGACCGTTTTGGCCGCCCGGCGCGCCCGCTCGCGCTGCTGTTCCATGGCTTCTTCGTAAGCCGCCACGTCCACTTCGAGGCCGCGCTCGGCCGCCACCTCCATCGTCAATTCCAGCGGAAAGCCGTAGGTGTCGTAGAGCATGAATGCGTCAACTCCCGAAATCCGCTTTTCGCTGCGGTCCAGGATCTCATCGAGCAACCGCTCGCCGGTTTCCAGCGTCTGCAGAAACTGGCTTTCTTCGGTGGCAAGCCGGGTCAGGATCAATTCGCGGCTTTCGAGCAGATTCGGATAGGCCCCGCCCATCAACTCGACGGCCACCGTCGCCATCTGGGGCAGAAAGCTGCCTGAAATGCCCAGCATTCGCCCGTGGCGAACCATCCGGCGAATGAGCCGACGGAGGATATAGCCGCGCCCGAGGTTGCCCGGCAGCACCCCGTCGGCTACCAGATGCACTGCCGCGCGGGTGTGGTCGCCGATAATTTTGAAGGACGTTTTTTGCCGCTCATCCGCCTTGAAGTAATCGAGCCCGCTCAGCGCCTCGGCTGCGCGGATAATCGGCAGGACCAGGTCGGTCTCGTAGTTGTTGGGGACCCCCTGGAGCACCTGGGCCATGCGCTCCAGGCCCAGGCCGGTGTCGATGTTCTTGCGCGGCAGTTCGCTGAAGGTGCCCTCGCTGTCGCGGTTGAGCTGCATGAACACCAGATTGTAGATCTCCAGAAAGCGGCTGTCGTCGTCGAGATCGATAGCCCCTTCGCCCCGCTCGGGGTGAAAGTCGTAGTAAATCTCCGAGCACGGCCCGCAGGGTCCGGTGGGGCCGGATTCCCAAAAATTGGAATCGGCGCCCATCTTGCGCACGCGCACAGGCGGCAGACCGGCCACCGCTTGCCAAAGACAAAAGGCTTCCTCATCCTCCTCGTACACGCTCACCCAAAGTCTTTCGGGGGGCAACTCGAAGACGCCGGTGACCAGTTCCCACGCCCAGCCGATCGCCTCGCGCTTGAAGTAGTCTCCAAACGAAAAATTGCCCAGCATCTCGAAGAAGGTGTGGTGGCGGGCGGTGCGGCCGACGTTTTCGATGTCGTTGGTGCGCACGCACTTTTGGGAGGTGGTGACGCGCGGAGCGGGCTGCTCGCGCTTGCCCATGAACACCGGCTTAAACGGCAGCATGCCCGCGATCGTCAGCAGCACCGTCGGGTCGTCCGGCACCAGCGAGGCACTCGGCAGACGCCGGTGCTGTTTGCTCTCAAAAAACTGCAGGAACTTCTCGCGGATCGCATTTCCACTCAGGGCAGTCGGCATGACGGAGGCACTGACAAGCTACCTCCTCATTGTAAAAAAACATCAATGCCCTGGAAGCGGTAGCGAAGTGAGATTTGCCCGTCTCTATGGGTCGTTGAAGGTGTCGTAGAGCTTCGCAAAGGCAAGATCCAGGGTCGCTTTGAGGCGCGAAGGCTGCCGCCCGGCCGACAGGGCTATCTGGGCGTTGCCCCGAGCATCGCCGCCGCCGGTCAGTTGGGCGAGGGCGGCGGCAAACTGACCGGCGTGCAGTCCGAGGCCCACCGCCTTTGGGCTAAAGGCCACCGCGAACGCCACCGCGTCCTCCCCAGGAGCAGATCCCAGCACCACCGTTCCTTCGCCCAGCTTGCTCAGCGTCCCTTCGGCCGCCGCCGCCAGTGCCGCGGGTTCGGTGTCGCCCAGATCGGCCACCAGCACCCGGTACTGGCCGTACTGCTCGACTTCGCCCAGGCAGGCTTCGCAGCGGGCAAGCGCCAGGGCGACTTTGAGGCCCTCGACCTGTCCGATTGCCCGCTGCGCCTGGGTCAGTACGGCCCCAAGCCGCCCGGGCAACTGGGCGAGGGAGACTTGAAATTGGGTGCTCAGGACGCGGGTAACCTGTTCGTGGGCACGCAGGTAATCGAGCAAGGCCAGCCCCGCCACCGCCTCGAGGCGCCGTACACCCGCCTCCGGCTCGCTGTCGCCCACGATCTTGAACGGTCCAATTTCGATGGTGTTGGAGACGTGGGTGCCGCCACACAGCTCGAAACCAATCTCCGGGGCGCCGATGACGCGCACCTGCTCGCCGTAGGGCTCTCCCGGAAAGGGCAAAGCCCCGATTTGCCGCGCTTTTTCGGCGGGCATCGTCTCCACCCCCAGCGGGTGGCCTTCCAGCACCCAGAGGTTGACCACCTGCTCGACGCGGGCCACCTCCTGCTCGCCCAGGGTCCGGGGGGCCGCAAACTCGAAGCGCAAACGCTCGGGGGCTGCAAGCGCTCCGCGCTGCTCGATTTCGGCTCCCAGTACCCTGCGCAGGGCGGCGTGCAGCAGGTGGACGGCGCTGTGGTGCGTCTGCACCAGCCGGCGGCGCATGGCGTTCACCTGCGCCTGAACGGTCGCGCCAACTTTCAGTTCGCCGCGCTGCACTTTGCCTTTGTGCAGGTAGACGGCACCCTGTCTGCGCACCGCCTCGACGGCCACGACCAGATTTTCGGCCGCGAGCACCCCCTGGTCGCAGACCTGGCCGCTGCCCTCGGCGAGAAAAGGGCTGTGGCTGAGCACGACCACCACCTCGGCCCCCGCCCCCGCCTCGGCGCAGGGTTTGCCGTCCACCAGGAGGCCCAGCACCTGCGCGGGAGCGGCAAGGGTGCGGTGCCCGACAAAAACCGTCTTTGCTTCGCCGTTGCGGTCGGCTGTAGCCGCCGCTTGCGGCTCTTCCTGGGCGCGCGATTTTTCCATCTGGTGATGCCGAAAGCGACTGCCCTTTTTCTAAGGGACAAGCGCGCCGGGTATTAAGGGCAGCAGGCGGCCCCGCACCCTCCGGCGGTGCGCACGCTTGCGGCATTGCCAGTCGATGACTCCGCGAATTATGGTTGCGAAGTCGTCGGTACCGCCACCCTCGGGACGCGGAAGAACAGAAAGTACACCCCCAGGCCCAGACCCATGAAGCCGAGGGCGAACCAGGATTGGGGAGTGGTAAAGAGCGAATTGACGATCAGAAACCCGGAGGCGGCGAGAAACACCAGCGGCACCAGCGGGTAGGGCCGGACTTTGTAGGGACGGGGCAGATCCGGCGCCTGGGCGCGCAGGATCATCAGTCCGACCACGGCCAGGGCGTAGAACATCCAGGCGGCAAAGCCGAAGTAATCGACCAGGGTGCCGAAGTCGCCGGGCAAAACCAGCATCGATGCCCACGCTCCCTGGGCCACCAGCGCCGCGGCGGGCACCGCCCGCGGACTCACATAGCCAAAAAAGCGCGGAAACTGGCCATCGCGGGCCGCCGCGTAAAAGACGCGCGCCCCGGTGATAAGCGAGCCGTTGGTGCTGCCAAAAGTCGAAATCGCCACGGCAATGGGCACCAGGACGCCGCCAATCGGACCAATCACCTGCACCGCCAGATGGGTGGCGACGGCCCGGGAGCCCGCCATCTGGGCGGGGGTGAGCACCGCGAGGTAGGCGATGTTGGCGAGCACGTAGACCGCCATCACCCCCAGGGTGCCGAAGACGATGGCCCGGGGCAGGTTGCGCTCGGGCTCGCGCAGTTCTTCGCTCACATAGTTGAGGTTGTTCCAGCCGTCGTAGGCCCACAGGCAGGTGATCATCGCGAGGCCAAAGGCGCTGGGGGCGGCGATCGATCCGGCAAACGGGTCGGCAAAGTGGGCGCTGCCGCCCTGGAGGAGGGCCACCAGGCCCATGGCGATGATCCCGGCCAGGGCCAGCAATTTCAGCGCCGTGAAGACCACCTGTACCACCGCTCCCTGGCGCACCCCCAGGCAGTTGACCGCCGTGAGCAGCAAGATCGTGGCGACGGCGATCGCCTTGATGCGCCAGTCGCCGTCCACGCCCGACCCGCGCGGGTCGAGCCCAAAGAGGACGCTGCCCAGGTAGCTTGCAAAGACGATGCTGATAATCGCCTGGGAGCCGGTCTTCATCACAAAAAACTGGGTCCAGGTGAACATGAAGCCCAAAGGCCGGCCGAGGGTGCGGCTCAAGTAGGCGTACTCGCCCCCGGCCACCGGCAAGGCCGCCCCCAGTTCGGCGTAGCACAGCGCCCCCGCCAGCGACAGCAGGCCCCCCACCACCCAGACGGTCAGCGCCATCCCCACCGAGCCCACCTGCTCGACCACCCGGCCGGGACTGGCGAAGATGCCGGAGCCAATCGTGATGCCGACGATGAGCGCCGCGCCGTCTATCAATCCCAACGAACGGCGCAGACCCCCCCCGGACGTCGAAGCCATGGACTGTTCCCAAAAAATTGTGCTCAGTATAGCGGATAGCGCAGGTCTAATCCGGATACCAGAACATGCCCTTGATGCCCTCGGGGTCGGGAATGAAGCCGAGGCGGCGGTAAAAATCGACCACGTGCGGGTCGGCAAACAGGGTGATGTTGCTGATGTCGGCGGCGCGCAACTCGGCGACGATCCGGTCCATCATCGCCCGACCGAGGCCCTTGCCTTGAAATTCCGGGTGGATCACGACATCCCAGATCGTGGCGTTGAAGGCGTGGTCGGAGGTGGCGCGGGCGAAACCTACCAGTTGCTTGAAGTCCCCGCGCTGCTCGTACATCGAGATGACGCAAAAGCTGTGGTCGATCGCCTTTTTGACCTTGCGCAGGGGGCGACGCGACCAGCCGACCGCGTCGCACAGCTCTTCGAGAGCGTAGAGGTCGATGTCGCGGTCTGTCGAGAAGAATACGTTGCTGTGGACCTCCCCGCCGCTGGCGGAGTCGGAACCGGTGAACAGGCGCTTCCAGAAGCTCATCGAGTAACGCGCAGGTGGAGGAGGAGACAGCTATTCCATTAAAGCCATAGTCCCACGGTTTTGCCGTTAGTTTCGGAGCGCGCCCATCAGGAGGAACGGCTTGCCTGGGAGCGCCGCCAGGCTTCCCAGCCGGTATAGGCCAGCAGCAAGGTGGCGAGCACCGTGTAGGTCCCCCCGGCGGGCATGCCGGAGATGGCCAGGGCGATACTGCCCGCCCACAAAGTGAGCGCGTAGATGACTATGACCACCGAGCGGTGCGATAGACCCGCTTTGAGCAATCGGTGGTGCAGGTGGCGCTTGTCGGGCTTGAAGGGCGAATCGCCCGTGCGCAGACGCTGGAGGATCACCGAGGCGGTGTCGAAGATGGGCACCGCCAGGATGCAAAAAGGAATAAAAAGCGCCACCGTCGTCACCGACTTGACCACGCCGATCACCGAGAGGCCCCCCAGCAGGAAGCCCAGAAAATAGGCGCCCCCGTCCCCCATGAAAATTTGGGCCGGGTTGAAGTTGTAGCGCAAAAAGCCCAGGGCTCCCCCGGCCACCGCCGCCGAAATCAGGGCCGCCTGCCACTGGCCGGTGAAGACCGTGACGCTGAAGGTGACCACCGCGGCGATGCCGCAGACCCCGGCGGCGAGGCCATCGAGGCCGTCGATAAAGTTGATGGCGTTGACCACCCCCACCAACCAGAGGATCGTGATGGGCAGGCTCAGCCACCAGACGAGCTTGACGACGCCCACCCCCGGCAGCGACAGAACGTCCACATCGACGCCGACGCTCCACGCTCCGGTGGCGATGCCCACCTGCACCAGCAGCCGCAGCCAGGCGGGTTGGCTGCGAAAGTCGTCGGAAAGCCCGAGAAAGAAGAACAGGACCGCTCCAATCGTGACGCCCCAGATTTCGTACTCTTTTTGGGGCGGCAGGAAGCCGAAACTGCCCAACCCCCAGACCAGCAACAGGGCAAAAGTAATCCCCAGAAAGATCGAGACGCCTCCGAGGCGCACCATCTCGCGGGTATGCACCTTGCGCTCGTCGGGCCGATCGACGCCCCAACCCTGGCGCAGGCCCACCGTGCGCACCAGCGGGGTGATGGCCAGCACCGCAACGGTGGCCACCACGAAGGCAATGGCGCAGCTGAGCAGGTCGCCCGAGATGCCCGGCTGAACCGCCCCGGCACCCCACGCTGCGGGCGTTGCCCCCAACCATCCGCACGCCACCGCCACCAGAGCTATAAGGAAGGGCATCCACCCGCACAAGACGCAGCCACTTGAGTTTATCGCCTGTTGAGTCCGGCGGGCACCCTGGGAAGCAGGGAGTTGGCCGAATTCGTTCAACTTTTGTCCGAGCGCTGTAGTATGGTGCCGAAACCTGCCCCTACCAGTCTTTGAAACCATGAAAAGAAGAGAATTTGCCGCTGGAGCGGCGCTGCTCACCCTATTGGGAGCCTGCGGCAGCTCAGACAAAGTGTATATAGGCGTTGCGGGTCCGCTCTCGGGTCCCCAGACGGTCCAGGGAGAATACATCCTCAAGGCGGTCGAACTGGCGGTCGAACAGGTCAACGCCAAAGGGGGCGTCAAGGGCAAGCAGATCGAAGTCGTCACCGGCGACGATCAGGCCAAACCCCTGGACGCCACCAGCGTGGCGCGCAAGCTCGCTTCGACCGAAGGGGTGATGGGAGTGGTCGGCCACTTCAATTCCGGCTGTTCGATTCCGGCCTCCTCGATCTACAACCAGGGCAACCTGGTGATGATTACCCCCGGCAGCACCAATCCCGCCCTCACCGAAAACGGCCTCAAGAACGTCTACCGCATCGTCGGCCGCGACGATCAGCAGGGGGCGGTCGACGGCAATTTTGCGCTTCAATCCCTCCAGGCCCAGCGCGTCGCCATCCTGCACGACAAGACCCCCTACGGCCAGGGGCTCGCTTCTTTTTTCCGCGAGACGGTCGAAAGGGGCGGGGCGGAGGTGACCTTCTTCGAGGGGATCACCCAGGGGGACCGCGATTTTCGGGCGGTGCTCACACGCATCAAGGGCATCGACCCCGACACGATCTTCTACGGCGGGGTGTTCGTCGAGGCGGGCCTGGTGGTGAGCCAGGCGCGCGAACTGGGCATCAAGTCGCGCTTTATCAGCGGCGACGGCACCAAGGAGCAGAGCTTCATCGACATCGTCGGCAAGAACGCGGGCGACATCTACATCAGCGGTCCGGCCCTGGTCAACAACGCCGCCTTCGTGGACGCCTACATGGACAAGTACAACAACGAAGAGCCCGGTCCCTTCTCGCCCTACGCCTACGATGCGGCGCGCATCTTGATCGCCGCCATGGAAAGCGCTCCCGAGTTGACCCGCGAAGCGGTAGCTGCAGAGGTGCGCAAGCTCAAGAATTTCGCGGGTCTAGCCGGTTCCATCACCTTCGACGCCAAGGGCGACCGCGACAAAGCCCCCTTCGACATCTTCGTGATCAAAGACGGCGAGTTCATCCCGTACAAGGCGTAGTCTGGATCCCATGGACCGCCCCAAACTCGTTGCCATCGTCACCGGTGCTCTGGCTCTGGCCCTGGGTATCGGTTATCTCGTGCTGGTGCAGTTATTAGACTTTCGCACCTTCGAACCGGCACCCACCGAAGAGACACCGCCCGCCCGCAGCAGACCTTCGACCCCTTAGCCTGGAAACGTCGCGTTTGCACAGGGACTTGCCATGGGGCTTTTATCGGGAAGGGTGGCGGTGGTGACGGGGGCCAGCCGGGGAGCGGGGCGGGGCATCGCCCTGGCTTTGGGCGATGCGGGGGCGACAGTCTACGTCACCGGCCGCACGGTGCGCGGTGGGCCGCCGCCCGCCCACGGTGCTCCCGGCACGATCGAAGATACGGCCGAAGGGGTGACGGCGCGGGGCGGCCGGGGCGTTGCCGTGCGCTGCGATCACACCGACGACGCCCAGAGTGCGTCCCTCTTCGAGCAGGTCGCCCGGGAGCAGGGCCGCCTGGATCTGCTGGTCAACAACGCCTGGGGCGGCAACGAGGGATCCATTGCCCAGGTGCCCTTTTGGGAGGAGCCGCTCGCCAACTGGGAGCACATGTTCACCGCCGGGGTGCGCGCCCATCTGGCCGCCAGCCGCTTCGCGGTGCCTGTGATGCTGAAGGCGGGTCGCGGACTGATCGTCTGCACGAGTTTTAGCGACGCAGGCCGCTTTATCGGCAATCTGTACTACGACCTGGCCAAAGCGAGCATCAATCGCCTGGCCTTTGCCCTGACCTGCCAGTTGCGCCCCTACGGCATCGCCGCGGTGGCCCTCTCGCCCGGCTTCATGCGCACCGAACTGGTGATGATGCATCCGGATCCGCAGGCAGGCGAACCGGGGGAATCGACCGAGTACATCGGCCGGGCGGTGGTGGCCCTCGCCGCCGACCCGGACATCCTGCAGCACAGTGGCCGGGTCCTGGTGGTGGGTGAACTGGCGCGCCGTTACGGCTTTTATGACATCGACGGCAGCCAGCCGCCGCCTTTTCGCCTGCAGGGCGAGGCCCATCCGCTGCCGCCGGACGGGCATTAAACCCGGAGTGCACAGATAAGCCGGGCTATCATGAACAGTAGGCCGCTGTGTTCGAGCCAGGATTTTTGTTGCTCCGCCAGCCAGGAAAACCGCGCGATGAGCACTATAGTCACTTCGATTTTTGAGTTGTTTAAAGTCGGCCCAGGGCCGTCGAGTTCCCATACGATCGGGCCGATGAAGGCGGCGTTCGATTTTTTGATTCGCATCAATGCCCTCGACGACGCTCAGGTGCTCACAGCCTCAGCGGTCGAAGTGTTTTTATTCGGCTCGCTCAGTGCTACCGGCAAAGGTCATGGCACGGACCGGGCGGTGATTGCAGGGCTTTTGGGCTGGACGCCGGAGGGGTGTGACCCGGTTGCTTTTGCAGCGCTGCTCGCCGATGAAAACGAACGCTACAGTGTTGCCGTTCACGATCGGCGCATCCCGATTACCGCTGCCCATATTCACTTTGTCAAAGGCCAACACGACTTTCCCTTCAGTAACACGATGCTGCTGCGGCTGATGGGCGATGATTCGATCATTTTTGAGCAGGAATACTACTCGGTTGGCGGTGGTTTTATCCAGCGCAAAGGCGAAGAGCTGCAAAGCGGCGCCCTTTCCATCGAGCCACCGTACCCCTACGGGACGATGAAGGAACTCAAAGCGCAGATGAGTGCCCACAGCCTCGGGCTCGACGAGGTAATCCTCGCCAACGAAATGGTGATCACCGGCCTGGGCCGCAAGCAAATCTACCGGCGCATCGACGACATTTTTGACTTTATGCACCGGGCGGTGCGCCGGGGCCTCAAAAGCGAAGGCACCCTGCCGGGGCCGATTCGTCTGGAGCGCAAAGCCCCCGGACTTTACCAGACCGCCCGCGCCCTGCGGGGCAACCCGGATAGCTTTCTGGTCTTTCTCAACGCCTACAGCCTCGCTGCCTCCGAAGAAAATGCCGCCGGCCGCATCGTGGTCACCGCCCCCACCTCGGGCGCTTCGGGGGTGATTCCCGGTGTGAGCTATCTGCTCAAGAAGCACTACCGCTACGACAAGCAGAAGCTGCGCTCGGGCCTACTTGCCGCTGCCGCCGTCGGGTTTCTGGTCAAGCACAACGCCAGCATCTCGGGGGCGGAGATGGGCTGCATGGGCGAAGTCGGCACCGCCGCGGCGATGGGGGCGGCGATGCTCGCCCACTGCGCCGGCCACCCGATCGAAGTGGTGGAGGCCGCCGCCGAGATTGCCATCGAGCACCACCTGGGGATGACCTGCGACCCCATAGGCGGTTACGTGCAGATTCCCTGCATCGAGCGCAACGCCATGGGGGCGGTCAAGGCTTATAACGCCTATTTGCTTGCCTCGGCGGGAAGCTCCGGCAAACAAAAAATTTCTCTAGACAACGTCATCCGGGTGATGCGCGCCACCGGCCTCGACATGTCCAAAAAATACAAAGAGACCTCCGAGGCGGGCCTTGCCCTCAGCAGTACCGAGTGCTGAAACGAAGCGCCCTCTGCTATACTGCGCCAACGTTTGGGGGCTAGGACGACGCTGAGTACGACCCGCGGGGTGATTGCCACCGGACACGCCGAGACGGCGGCGGCTGGAGTCGAAATTTTGCGTCGGGGCGGCAACGCCTTCGACGCGGCGGTGGCGGGGCTATGCGCTTCGTTTGTGGCCGAGGCGACGCTCACCTCCGCCGGGGGCAGCGGATTTCTGCTCGCCCATACGGCCTCGGGCGCGGATATTCTGTTTGATTTTTTCTCCCAGACACCTTTGCGCCGCCGAGCGGCCCGCGAGGTGCACTTCTATCCGGTCTCGGTCAATTTTGGCGACGCGGCGCAGGAATTTCACATCGGCCCGGGCTCGATGGCCGTCCCCGGCAACGTGGCAGGCCTGTTCCACGTCCACCGCCGCCTCGGCCGCTTGCCGATGGCGGTTGTCGCCGCCCCGGCCGTCGCCCTGGCCAGAAACGGCCTGCTGATCACCGATTTTCAGAGCTTTTGCCAGTCGGTGCTGGAGCCGATTTTGCTGGCCACGCCTGAGGCACGACAAATTTTTGCCCCGGCGGGCCGCCTGCTCGCGCCGGGGGAGCACCTGTCGATGCCCGAATTCGCCGACACCCTCGAATGGCTGGTGGCGGAAGGGCCGGCAGTGTTCTACGAGGGCGAAATCGCCCGGCGTCTGGTGGCCGACTCGGAGCGGTTGGGCGGCCACCTCACCGCCCGGGATTTGCGCGCATACCGCGTCATCGAGCGGGTACCCTTAGGTTGCCGCTACCGGGGCTTCCGGGTACTCACCAACCCCGAACCGAGCGCCGGGGGGACGCTGATTGCCTTTGCTCTGCGCCTGCTTGAAGGGGTGGAAGTTTCCCGATTGCCCTACACCTCGCCTGAGCACCTCGACCTGCTTGCAAGTGTGATGCGTCTGACCGACGAGGCGCGCCGCTGCGACCTTGCCGCCGGCAGCGAAGCGCTTCTGGCTGAAGGGACGCTCGCGCGCTACGGCCGCCGCCTTGCTAAGCCCTGGGGCAGCACCACCCACCTGAGCGTCCTGGATGAAGACGG
Source organism: Aphanocapsa lilacina HA4352-LM1 (assembly GCA_019359725.1). Lineage (GTDB taxonomy): Bacteria > Cyanobacteriota > Cyanobacteriia > Gloeobacterales > Gloeobacteraceae > Gloeobacter > Gloeobacter lilacinus. Next base: position 32,245 of record JAHHGR010000040.1, read on the forward strand.
CAACGCCGCGAGCGTCACTTCCACCAACGGCGAGGGTTCCGCCTACGTCATCCCCGGCACGGGCATCATGGTCAACAACATGCTGGGCGAGGACGACCTGCACCCGCAGGGCTTCGAGAGTTGGATCGAAAATCGGCGCATCGCCTCGATGATGGCGCCCTCGCTGTTGCTTGCGGATGGCTCGCCCTGGGTGGTGCTCGGTTCCGGCGGCTCCAAGCGCATTCGCACGGCACTGTTGCAGGTGATTTCGAATCTGGTGGATTATCGGATGCCCCTCTCGCAGGCCGTGGCGAGCCCCCGCCTGCACTGGGAGAACCACGTGCTGCACCTGGAGCCGGGTCTGCCCGCCCCGGACCGCAGCCTCCACGACGCGGTGATCCGCTGGCGCGAGCAGAACTTTTTCTTTGGCGGCGTCCATGCCGTCGCCTGCGACGCGCTCGGAAACCTGACCGGCAGCGGCGACAGCAGACGCAACGGCGCGGCGCGCTTTAGCTGACGATGCCCTTGTAGAGAAGAACGGTTCAAAGGACCGGTTGATCAAAGATCTTTTGCCAGCAGGGAAATATCGGCCTTTTGCCACGCGCTCTGAAATTCCCGACGGACCAACTCCGCTTCGCCGGATTTGCCCTGGGCATCGAGGCTTTCAGCCAGGCCAAACAGCGAGCGCGGGTTGCGGGCATTCTCTGCCAGATCCGTGCGAAAGACGGCTTCGGCTTTGGCGTATTCGCCGCTCGACAACAACGCGCCCCCCAAAGATTCGCGCACCGGGTAGTACCAGAAAGGCGGCTCGGAATAATCGAGGCTGTCCTGGAGTGCCACAGCGCGCTCCCAGTAGAAAAGTGCGGCGGGCTGATTGCCACGGGCGGCAGCGGCGATGCGGGCGCGCAGAATCTCCTGGGCAAGGCGCAGGGACTTCGCGTAGGAAGACCGGAAAGCATCGCCGGTGCTGGTGGCTACCCGCAGCCGGTTTGGATCGGTAGAGGGGGTAGGTTCTTTGTAGGAACGGCTGCTGTCGAGGGCAATGGCTTTCAGTTCGGCCTCGGCCTGGGGCAATTGGCCTTTGGCAACATAGGCAAGACCCCGGCCATAGTGGCGCAGACCGCTTGCGTAGTACCACCAGCGGTCTTTGCCCGATTTAAAGACTTTGGGCGGAGGCAACACCAACAGCTCGTCCCACTGCCCGAAGCGGACCAGCACCGGCAGGCCCGCCCAGGCTTCCCCGCCGTACAGTTTCGATTGTTTGACGGCGGCGGCTTTGGCGTCGGCAAGACGGCCCTGCATTCCGTAGGAGTAGATCAAAAATTCCAGGCAGTGGGAGCAGGCGGTGTCTTTGTTGTACTTCGGATCTTGTAGTTTGCGGGCAGCGAGGACGTGATCGATGGAATGGACGTTGCTTGCATCTGCCCGTTCGTAATCGCCGACGCGCAGGTAGGTGTGGGCGGGCATGTGGACCAGATGATCGGCGGCGGAATCCATCGGCAGGCGGGCGAGCCGCTCGGCGCTGGGCAGGGCGCGTCCGGGCGTCTTCGAGGCTTCGACGGCGTGGATGTAGTGGTGGTTGGCTCCCAGATGCTCCGGGTCGCGCGCAAGCACCGCTTCGAGTACGGCGACGAGCTTCTCCGTGTCGGGGGCTGGAGTGCCGTCTTTTCGCCAATACTGCCACGGCCTGAGAACCATCAGACTCTCGGCATAGAGTACCGCCGCGTCCAGATCCTCGGGGTAGCGCCGGGATAACCCGGCCATCGCCTGGCTATATTCGACGGCCTGCCGGTCGTAATCGGGGTTGGCCACGGCGGAATGGCGGCGGGCGAGGACGGCGATATAGGCCCGCTCTTTTTCGGAGGCGTACCCGGTGAGGCTCTGGGCTTTGCGGATGGCCCGGTAGGCAGCCTTTTCCTGCTCGGCTGTCGGCGGTCTGTTGATATAGCTGCTGTTGGCCAAAGAAACTCCCCAGTGGGCCATTGCCAGTTGGGGATCGAGTCGGGCGGCCAGCTTGAAAGATTTTTCGGCCTCCTGGTGTGCGAAGGCATAAATCAGCGTCATTCCCCGATCAAAAGCCTGCTGAGCTTCCGGCTTGCGGGTGGAGACCGGCAGGTGGGCGAGCACCGGTTGGCTTGCCATAGTCGCCTCGGGTGCGGGCACAAGGGCCGGAGCCACGGCGAAGGCAACGACGAGGGCTACAAAAGCGGCTTTTGGCAGTTTCGAGAGGTCCATCGTGGTGCTTCGGGTATGTAAGTACACATTATCCTTCCAGATACATTTGCCGGTGCAGGCTTGCAGGCAAAGACAAACCCAAATTTGAAAGTTAGTTTCGGATATCGCCGCCCGATTGCGCGGCAGTACAGTGCTGGAGCAGGCGAACGCGATCGTCTGCTGCAAGCTACGGCCTTTTTCTTGAGCGGCGCGAGCGCTTCGACGCCCTTGCTGAAATTCTCCGAAAGATCACCCACCAGTCAAGAAGGATAGGAAAATGGGCAAAATGACCGCTCAAAGCCTCTCTCTCCACGAATACCGCACCGACGAGGCGCGCTGGGAAGCGCTCCAGCGGCGCGATCCCCAGGCTGAAGGGAAGTTTGTTTATTCGGTGGACTCCACGGGCGTCTACTGTCGGCCCACCTGTGCCTCCCGGCTCGCCCTGCGCAAACATGTCCGCTTTTTCGACCGGTGCGAGGCGGCGGAGCAGGCCGGGTTCAGACCGTGCAAGCGCTGCTGCCCCAACCAGGCGTCGCTTCGCCAGAAAAATGCAGATGCTGTAGCCAGGGTTTGCCAACTGATCGAGGCTTCCGAGACTGTCCAGCCACTGAAGACGCTGGCCGCGTCGGTGGGTTTGAGTCCTTCGCACTTCAGCCGCACATTCAAAGAACTGACAGGGTTGACGCCTCGCCAGTACGCGAGCGGTTGCCGCACAGGCAAAGTCAAAGCCGAACTACGCTCTGCCCCGTCGGTCACCGATGCGATGTACGGGGCCGGCTACAGCTCCAGCGGACGCTTCTACGAGCAGGCGTCCGGTCTATTGGGAATGCGGCCGGGGGAGTACCGCGAGGGCGGGCGCGGCGTCCTGATTCGCTACGCAGTGGCACCGTGCGCGCTGGGTCTGGTCCTGGTGGCGGGAACGGAGCGCGGCATCTGCTCGGTGCGCTTCGCAGACGAACGTGCACAGTTGGAACGGGAATTGCGCCAGGATTTTCCGAAAGCGATTCTCGAAGCGGCCGACGGGCAGGTGGGTGAGTGGGTAGCAGCGATTGTTGCCGATATTGATGGACCCGGGCGGGGTTTGGACAGCATCGAGCTGCCGCTCGACATCGCGGGTACGGCCTTTCAGCAGCGGGTCTGGCAGACTTTGCGGACGATCCCCCTGGGGCAGACGCTCAACTACGGACAGGTCGCCGAGCGCATCGGCCAACCGGCCGCCGTGCGCGCGGTCGCCCGCGCCTGTGCTGCCAACCCGGTGGCGGTGTTGGTGCCCTGCCATCGGGTGATCAAAGCCAGCGGCGAAATTAGCGGCTATCGCTGGGGTGTCGGGCGCAAACGGCTTCTGCTCAGGCGGGAAGGAGCGCTCTGAGGGCTGGGCAGGCCGTTGTGCCATCGAATGTTCTTGTTGCAGAGACGGTGATGTTTTCGAAGTAGCCAGGGTCAAGAGCGTAAAATAGGCGCAAACATTGAAGCTCAGCTATGCCTTTGGTCGAAACACCCGTCGTTTACCCGGACTCGGACGGCCTGCCCATGGCGGACAACACCCGGCAGTTCGAGTGGATCGTCTATATCAAGAAGGGCCTCGACGTGGTATTCGTGGCCGATCCGACAGTGTTTGTGGCCGGGGATTTGCTGTGGTATCCGGTGGAAGGCCGGCCGGATCTGCGTGCCGCTCCCGACGCCATGGTCGTCTTCGGTCGTCCCAAGGGCGACCGCGGCTCCTACCAGCAGTGGAAAGAGGACAACAAGCCGCCCGCGGTGGTCTTCGAAGTGCTCTCCCCGGGCAACACGCCCTCCGAGATGACCCGCAAGTTCAGCTTCTACGAGCGCCACGGCGTCGAGGAATACTACATCTACGACCCGGATCGTTTGACCCTGACGGGGTTTACACGCGAAGGCCAGTTTCTGGCAGATGTACCGGCGATGCCGGGTTGGGCGAGCCCCCGCCTGGGGGTGCGCTTCGATCTCGATGCGGACGGCAACCTGGAATTGTTCCGCCCGGACGGCAGACGCTTCGAGACGTTCGAAGCACTCACCGAGCGGGCCGAGCGCGCCGAACAGCTCGCTGAGCAGGCCGTACAACGTGCCGAGCAGGCCGAGCAACGGGCGGCGCGTCTGGCGGAATTGCTCAGGCAGCAGGGTATTGATCCCAAAGACCTGGCGTAATTGACCGCCATGGTCGCCGTCGTCTTCGAGAACTCTTCGCCCGTCGCCGAAACCCGTGGCGAGTCTGGTTTGGATAGGCGGGCGGGTGAACCCGGCGTGCTCAAGGTGCTCATCGACAACGCCGCCGGGGGCTACTGAGCTTCGGGCAGATAGCGGCTCAAGATCTCCTGCAGTCGGGCAAACGGCGCCGAGGCGGGGTCGATCTTGATGGCGCAGTTGGAGATCGACTGGGAGCCCTGGTTGGTGTAGAAGGTGTAGGAAGCGTCCTGACCGTCGGAAGCCGAGGGACATTCGCCGTCGGTACGGTTGGAGCGAATTTGTGGGTAATCGGCGGCGTTGATCTGTTCGAGCAGGGCCGCCAAATCTGCCTGACTCATCGATTTTTCGACCGTTTTACCGCTGCGGTCGGTGAAGTGGATATGCCCGCTGCGGTCGATGAGATAGGTGCTCTGGCAGGGGCCGTCCTGGCAACGGCCGCCACTGAGCTTGTAGCGCACCAGCAGCGGCGCGGAGGGCGAGCTTTTGGCTACCGTGGCCCTGGCGGGCGGTTCGGCCGGGGCGGGGACGGCGGCGGCAAGCACCAGCAGGCAGAAGCCCAATCCGGTGTTTTTGAGATCGATTGGCTGAATCATCGGTTTGCAATAGATGGGAAGCTGAGCAATTTCGAATCTTAGCGGTTAGCTCTGACCACAGACCCGGCCCGAAAAAACATGCAACAAACCGGTGGATGGAGGAAGCCTTCTGTCCGCGGAGGGGGAGCAACGGCGACGAACTGTGCTGTACTGAGAGCAACAGCATTATCGGTGTGCAAAGGCAGAAACCATGAACGATACGCTCCGTTGGATCGAGCAGGCCACGCAGCAGGCGGGGCGGACCGTGGAGACGATTGTCGAGAACCCTTTCGTGCGGACGGTGGGTGGCGCCGTCGGCTTGGGCAATATCCTGCGGGCGGTCGAGCGGGTCAACGTCGATGAGGTGGAGGCGGAGGCGGACCGCTTCCGCAACAAGTACCCCGGCGAGAGCCCGGCGGAGCTGGCCCGGCGCATCGTGAGCGAAAAAGCGCTCTTCGCGGGCGGTCTGGGCCTTGCAAGCAGTGTGGTGCCGGGATTTTTGGCAGGACTGCTGGCCATTGATCTTGCGGCCACGTTGCTGCTGCAGGCCCAGATGATCTATCAGATTGCGGCGGTGTACGGTCTGGATCTGCAGGCTTCCGAGCGCAAGGGCGAGGTGGTGATGATCTTTGCCCTCGATTTTGGCGGCAGCCGGGTGCTGCGCCTGGGCCTCGGACCGCTTACCAAATTGCCGATCGTGGGCCAGGTGGTCGGCGCCGGTACCAATGCGGCGACTTTTTATTCGCTGGGTCTGGCCGCCTGCCGCTTCTACGAGGCGAAACTGGCCGCCCCGACTCCCACAGCAGCCTGATTTTCAGGCAGGGCCGTCGATTTGTGGTTCGAGCGGTGCAAAATCCTGCGGCTCCCAGCTCCGAAACGGCATCGGACCCTCGGGGCGCAGGCCATAGCAGCGGGTCCGAAACAGGCAACCGGAGCAAACCTGCAGATCCGCGCTCATCGGGTAGCCGGTTGCGGCAAAACGCTCCAGCCGTTGCAGCGCCAGGGTCAGTACCTGGCGATCCGCCTCAAAGGCCGGTGGGCTGTAGTTCAGTGTGTAGGGCCGGGCCGGTGCGTTTGCAAACCAGACCACCAGCCGCAGGTCTGCGGGATCCACGGGCCTGCCCCCCACCAGGCGTTCGCCCGCCAGGCAGAGAATGGTCCTGGCCAGCCGCAGCTGCCAATCCTCCAGCAAGTCGCCATCCTCGGGGCGTTCGAGATCGGTATTCCAGATAAAGGCGGTCAGCTGCTTTTCGTGGAGGCTCAGCCGGTTGAGGTGGGTGCCGATTCGCCAGGAGCCGAGCCGCACCCATAAAGGGTACTCAAAGAACGGCTGTCCCTGGGGATGGGAGTGGGGACTTTCGGTAAAACGTTCCCACCAGATTTGCACCTGAGCTCCAGCGGCGGCGAGCAGCGGTTCGATTCGCCGGTTCTGAGCCGCCAGTTCCACCAGCCGGCAAAATCTGCGGTGCGCCTGCCCTTGCCGTTCGGACGCCTCGAAGCCCTCGCCGGAACCGCCGAGGTGGTCGAGATACAGATAACGAAACAGCCTTGCACAGCGCTCGGCCGCGTCGAGGGCCGGGGCCGACAACAGGACCGGTGCGTTCATCGGCGGCTGTCGAAGCACTGGAGCACCTGGAAAAGGCGCGAGGGCTTCTGCTCGCGGCCAAATAGGTCGCGCGTGGCGACACTCAACACCAACCGACGGCGAGCGCGGGTGATCCCGACGTACAACAGCCGCAGCTTCTCAGCCGCCAGGTCCAAAAAGGCTTGCTCGGTCGCCGAGGTGTGCCTGCGGCGCAGACGGGCACTGGCGCGCAGTTCGGAGAGGGCCTCGGCGCGCATGTCGAGGCCGTCGAGAAAATAGAGCCCCACCGGTCTATCCTCGCGCAGCACCGGATACTCGTAAGCCGAAATCCCGGTGAGAAACACTTCGTCCCATTCGAGCCCCTTGGCCCGATGGGCGGTGGCGACGGTGATCGCTCCGGGTTCGGGGGTAAAGTGAAACGCCTCGGAGGGCAAGTTGTTGAGTGAACCGTCGAGGATGGCCTGGATCTCGTCGGCGACTTCCTGCCAATCGGTGGCCGGCCGCTCCCCGAGGCTGCGTTCGAGCTGATCGACCACATAGTGCCCCAGGTAGATTTCCGCACTGCTGCGGTAGAGGGTCTGCACCACCAGCCGCAGACTGTCCGCCCAGGGGCTGCGGCTGGCCAGCAGCCACCCGGCCAGGGTGGAGCAAATCTTTTGCCAGGCGGCCCGCTCCTCGGCGGCCACCGGCAGGGATATCTCCGAGCCGAAAACCGGAAACAACAGCTTCTCCGGGGCAATGCGCAGCAGCCGCGGTTGAGCGCCGGCGATTTGCCGACGCCCCAGCCCCGCCCAGTCCGCCAGCGCTTCTGTAGCCGCCGCCAGGCGCACCGGCGAGGAGGGTTGGGCAAAAAACTCGGCCATCACCCGCAGGCGGTCGATGAGTTCGCGCTGAGTCGGGTTGCTGCGCAATAGATCGAGGGTACGCACACCGACAAAGCGCTGCAGTTGGCGCAGCACCTGCGCACCCAGTTCGTTGGTGCCCACCAGCACCGCAAAACTGTGCTCCGGACGTGCCGCCAGCGCTTCGGCCGCGCGGCGGGCCACCGCCGCAATCTCCTCTTCAGGCGGACCGGATACCACGTCGAAGTGGATGGCGGCTTCGTTGTCGCCGGGATTGGCAGGACCGCTGCTCGCGGTGCGGATATGCTGGCAAACCAGGGCGCCGCGCAGGCTGGGGTTGGGATGGTCGGATGCTGCCCAATCGACCAGGGCGTTGGCCAGCGCAATGATCATCGGAGCGGAGCGGCTGGATTCTTCGAGGACGACGGGCCGGCTGAGGCGGCAGAAGCGCCGAAAAAAGCGCGGCTCGGCGGTGGTGAAGGTGCTCATGATGCTCTGGTTAGGATCGCCCACCCGCACCAGATTGCCGCTGCGGGCACTCAACAAATCCAATAGACGCTCCTGCAATGGCGAGCTGTCCTGTGACTCGTCCTCGAACAGGTAGTCGTACCACCCTTCGACCTCGCCGCGCACCCCGGCGTCGCGCTCGATCAGATCCACCGCCCGCCAGGCCAGATCGTCGTAGTCGAGCTTGCCCGTGCGCAGCAGTTCGGTCTGGTAGCTGCGGTAGATGCCCAAAGCCCAAGTGAGAAAGCCTTCCTGCGCAGGTTCGATCGTCTGCGGGGGGAGGCGGTAGTTCTTGGCGGTGCGGATCACCTCGCGGCACATCGCCTTGAAGCTGCGGCCAAAGGCCGCGCGGTTGCGCGCGGCGCGCTCCGCCTCGGCGGTCGGCGGCAGGAGCGGTTCCCAGATTTCGGTGTGGTTGCGCAACCAGGCCTGGGTAAGACGGCTGATGAAGCGCTCCTGCTCATAGCCTTCGAGCACATCGATCGCCGCCAGGCCCAGTTGCCCCTGAAAGTGCTGCAGCACTTTGAGCGCCAGCGAGTGCAGGGTAAAGGCCTCCAACCACCCGGCCACCCCTCCTTCCCATAGTTGTCGGTTGATGCGGCCGGTCAAATTGGCCCGAGAGGAGCGCATGAAGGTGAATACGCCGATGCGCTCGGGGGGCACCCCCCGCCGAATCACCAGTTCGGCGATCAGCGCTTCGAGGGTGAAAGTCTTGCCGCTACCCGGCACTGCCGAGATGCCCAGCCGCCCCCCGCTGTAGTGCAGCACCTCCCGCTGGGCCGGGCGTAAGGTCGCTTCGTACGCCAGCATTGGCTCTCCCCTGGACAGATGTCCTTAGCATACGGTAACTGTGCCTGCGTCTGCAGCCACCATTGCAGGTACACCTGCTCAGCAGATACTTGTTCGGAAATACTCACTCAGGTGAAAGTTTATTCATTTTTTGCTCAAAACCATTGATAATTCGTAAGTTCTACTCTGGTTTTTTGTTGCTTAAATGGGTGGTATTTTTCTTTATAGTCAACTTCATTCGGCAGCCGACACGACAAATATAAAATCGCTTTTCTGCCTGGTCAGCCCAAGCAACTCCCCCCGCGAGAGGTTCCGATGCTCATTAAGCGCGTGTTCATTGCTGCTGTTGTTGGTGTTGTTGTAGTTGGTGCACTGCTGTGGCATCGTTTGGTGCCGGCCGTTGCGCAGCCTGCCGTAGGGGATGTTCTGGTCTCTGATCTCGACGTCGATTTGATTGATCCCGAGTTCGACCAGGCTTTTGATCGCTTTACCTGGGTCGACAATCAGGGAAAAGTCTGGATCGGCAAAGTCGATCCCAAGACCGGCAACTTTACCCCACCTTCCGGCCAGAGTGTTCTGATCGACACGGGAGCCGCACCGACCGAACGGGTCGGCAATGGTCCGGAGTGGATTTACACCAGCTTCGGTGCCCAGATTGTCTACACCAGATACAAAGGGGGCCGTCTGGCCCTCGCCCGCGCCCGCTTCGATAACGGCAAATGGACCACCGGTCTGCTGGAGGCCGGCAGTGGCCGTTATGCTCCTGTAGGCAGCCTCGACGAGGGCGACGAGCAGCCCAGGATTGGTTATGTCGGACGCAACGAAGAGCGCAAACTGGTGACGTTTTGGCGCCACCTGGACAACCCGGACAGCGAAGCAGAAGTGCCCGGTTCAGAGCCGCCCGGTGGACGCTGGGTAGAAGGAATGCGCTCGCTCGTGCTTACCCAAAAAGTGGGCACCGGCCGGCAGGGATTCCTTTACAACGTCGATACCCAGATTCTGGAGCAACTCACTTTCGATGCGGGCATCAAAAAAACGATCATCATGTGGAGAGCCCCCGAGTACAACAACGAATATCTGTTTTTTGTGCTCATTAATGAGACCAACATCGGGATCTACCGCAAGACCAACGGTACCTGGAAGAAGATCTATACCGTCGATCCTCCGTCTAGAGGCGAGTACCTCTGGTCACCGGAGGTATTTGTTCACAACGGCAAATCCTATATTTTTATGGTCACCTCCACCAGCCGGGATCAAAAAAGCAAAACGATCCCCACCGACATCTGGCTTGCCGGCATCGACTCGACGTCTCCTTTCTATCGCCGGATTAGCGACACCACCGAACGGGTGCGCAAAGATCCCGAAGTCTACATCACCGAACTGGGACCGTTTGTGTACTTTTTGGATTACATCGAGTCCCAAAGCCAGGCCACGGCCATCTACCGTGCGGATACCGGCCTCGGTCCGGCCAATTAGGCGCTTAGACTTTGTGGATGAGCTGCCAGCCGACTACGATCAAAATCAGAAGTGTTGAATCAGTGAACGCTTGCACACAGTTCGAGGGGCCAGACCCTGCGCCTCCAGCTGCCCAGCAATTTTCCCAGCCAATGCACATAACTGACTTCCTGACACATACAACATTGCAA